>NZ_CP030979.1:1080000-2014074 GCF_023167265.1 Parasaccharibacter sp. TMW 2.1888 | reverse complement strand
TTCTGATCTCCGTACTTCATGGTCTTGCAGGCCTTCGGCTAGGGTAGAACCCGCCAGAAGGGGTAATCAAGTGTTTTTGCCGGGGCGTTGGGTGCCTTGCCACACTAGCTTAACCTTCAGGAAAGGGAAAGCCTGCTTGGGCCATGATACGACCCCGCCTTGCGTGAGGGCAAAAAAAGAACGCGCCCAGTGGGCGCGCCCGAAGCCGTTTCATCAGGTCCTGATGAAACGGGCCATTCTGCCTGGATCGGACGATCAGGCAGCGGCGGTAAGAGACTTGATGCGGGCAGAGAGGCGGGAGAGCTTGCGGCTGACCGTGTTGCGGGAAATCACACCCTTGCCAGCTGCACGCTGCATCTCAGGCTGGGCCGCACGAAGTGCTTCTGCCGCTGCATTCTTGTCGCCGGACAGGATGGCCTTCTCAACATTCTTGATGAAGGTACGCATACGGGACAGGCGGGAAGCGTTGCGCAGACGGCGGCGCTCGTTCTGACGGATGCGTTTACGGGCAGATGCGTTGTTTGCCATGGGCTTCAGGTTTCCTGCGGATAGTTCGCTAAAAAATAATGTCTGCCCCTCTACCGCTCCGCTGACATGGCGTCAAGCACTGTCTTCATATCCTGCGGCAATAACGGGTCACTTACGCAACTTTTTCTGGCAGTGTGGACAGAAAAACGTGGACCGACTGCTCTGTGTCATACGCTGTATGGGGATGGAATACCCTTTTGCCAGGCATGCTGGGCAGGGTTGCCCTTCCCTGCCATAGACAAGATGCAGGGTCTGGAAAGTCCCTGGCTGGCCATCAGTGTGCACATAGTCCCGCAATGTGGAGCCTCCGGCTGCAATAGCCGTCTGGAGTATCTCCACAATGAGGCTGCAGAGACGTTTTGTCTCCGCCTTGCTCAGACTGTCAGCGGCCCGTGCGGGATGGATGCGGGCCCGAAACAGGGCTTCGCAGACATAGATGTTCCCCAGTCCGACAATCCGGCGCTGGTCCAGCAGGGCATTCTTGATAGGCATCCGTGTCGTGACCAGGGTTGCCGCAAGGGTTTCTGCCGTAAACTGGTCAGAAAGAGGTTCCACTCCCAGATGGGCAAGCTGTGGCTGCTGGTGTTCCTGTTCTGTCTGGAAGAGACAGACCATGCCGAAACGTCTGGGATCCACCAGGGCGACACGATGGTCGTTGCTGGTCCACAGGACGAGATGCTCATGCTTGCGGGGTGGCAGATTCTGGCGGGCAGGGTCGATGAACAGCCTGCCGGACATGCCCAGATGTATGAGAAGGGTCCAGCCATGCTGGAAATCCATCAGAATATATTTGGCACGACGTCTCAACTGGATGATCGTTTGATGGAGGAGGATTGTGGAGAGACCTGGCGGAAAAGGCAGACGCAGGTCAGGCCGGTTGACCTCCACGCTGGACAGGCTGTGCCCCTTCAGCGAAGCCTTCATGCTCTGGAGAATGGTTTCAACTTCTGGGAGTTCTGGCATAAATATCCGCAATGAGATAACGGTGGCATATGACTGAACACCATTCTTCCCATACCTCCTCTTCTTCGTCAGCTGATTTTGAGGCTGATACGATTGATTTCGGCTACCGTGATGTGCCACGGGGCGAAAAGAAACCGCTGGTCCGACAGGTTTTTGAAAGCGTTGCTGGCAAATACGACGTCATGAATGACGCCATGTCCCTCGGTATCCATCGGGTCTGGAAGCGCATCTTCGTGACCATGCTGTCCCCGCAGCCGGGATACAGGCTGCTCGACCTTGCTGGCGGTACGGGAGACATCACTTTTGGCTGGTTGCGTCGTGGTGGTGGCCATGCCGTGCTTTCGGACATCAACGAGGCCATGCTGGAAGTTGGCCGTCAGCGGGCCATCAAGGCCGGGCTGATCGGGGAGATGGATGTCTGTGTTGCCGATGCCGAGGCACTGCCTTTTCCTGATGCTTCGATGGACAGGGTCTCCATGGCGTTCGGACTGCGCAACTGTACGGACAAGGATGCTGTCCTGCGGGAGGTCCGTCGTGTGCTGAAGCCGGGCGGGCGTTTTCTCTGCCTTGAATTTTCGAAAGTGGATGTGGCGGCCCTCTCGGCCCTTTATGATCTCTGGTCCTTTCAGGTGCTGCCCCGCATGGGGCAGATGATTGCTGGTGATGCGGAGAGCTATCAGTATCTTGCCGAAAGCATCCGCATGTTCCCGGATCAGGAAACACTGGCAGGCATGATGCGGGCGGCGGGGATGGATCGTGTATCCTATCAGAATCTTTCGGGAGGGATCGTGGCCATTCATTCTGGCTGGCGGCTTTGAGCATGGCCCGCGTCATTCTCATTCTGGGAGGTGGCATTGCTGCCTACAGGGCGCTGGATCTCGCCCGGCAGCTCCGGCATGAGGGCATGGAGGTCGTGCCCGTCATGACGGAAGCGGCGAAGCAGTTCGTGACGCCATTGTCCCTGGAAGTGTTGTGTGGCGCTCCTGTCCATGATGAGCTGTTCCGCCCCGGGCAGGAAAGTGAGATCGGTCATATCGCTCTTGCCAGGTCGGCCGACCTGGTGCTGGTCTGCCCGGCCACGGCCAATCTGATGGCTCGCATGGCACAGGGCATGGCTGATGATCTGGCCACGACCCTTCTCCTGGCAACGGCAGCTCCCATTCTTCTGGCACCGGCCATGAATCCTCACATGTGGTCCCATCCTGCCACACAGGCCAATCTTGCCCTGTTGGAGCAGCGGGGTGTCCGATGCGTTGGTCCGGCGCATGGTGCCGTGGCCTGTGGTGAAACCGGCATGGGACGTCTGGCAGAGCTGGACGAGATTCTGGCGGCAGTCCGTTCAACCTTGTCGGGGGAACAGGCCTGAGGGGGTGCCGTATCATTGTCACGGCCGGCCCGACGGTAGAGCCGATTGACCCTGTCCGCTTCATTTCCAACCATTCATCAGGGCTTCAGGGCTATGCCATTGCAGGCGCTCTGGCGGCCAGAGGTGCCGACGTCCGGCTCGTGAGTGGTCCTGTCTTTCTGCCCACTCCACCGTCTGTCCAGCGGATTGACGTAAGGACGGCAGAAGAGATGAAGGCTGCCTGCCTTGCACAGCTTCCGGCTGATGCAGCCATCTGTGTGGCAGCTGTCAGTGACTGGCGCCCTGAGACTGTCAGCAGCCGGAAGATGAAAAAAACGGCAGAGGCTCCGCCTGTTCTTTCCCTGAGAGAGAATCCTGACATTCTGGCCACGCTGTCCCATGTTGCAAAACGTCCGGCACTGGTTGTCGGGTTTGCGGCGGAGACGGATGATCTTCAGAGTCATGCGGAGCAGAAGCGTCGCCGCAAGGGGTGTGATTGGCTTCTTGCCAATGATGTGAGCCGGCATCCGTTTGGTGGGCAGAAAAATCAGGTATTGTTCCTGACAGAGAATGGAACGGAGAGCTGGCCAGAAATGACCAAACCCGCTCTGGCAGAACAGCTTGCAGAGCGGGTGGTGGCTTTTTTCCAGAAACAGGATTAACAGTCCTCTGGCTTTAGCTGTGAGGGGATCAAGCCATGTCCGATGTCGTGAAAGTCCGTATTCTTCGCCTCCCCCATTCCGAGGGGCTGGAGCTGCCTGCCTATGGAACTGCCGGAGCTGCCGGTGTTGACTTCCAGGCGGCGGTGCAGGAGCCTCTGATACTTCGTCCGGGGGAGCGGAAACTGGTGCCGACAGGGCTGTGTGTTGCCCTGCCTGAGGGGCATGAGCTTCAGATACGTCCCCGCTCCGGGTTGGCCCTGAAGCACGGCATCATGGTGCCCAACAGTCCCGGCACCATTGATGAAGATTATCGGGGAGAAATCCGCATCATCCTCATCAATGCCGGGGCGGAAGATTTTGTCATCGAACGTGGGATGAGGATTGCCCAGGGGGTTCTGGCGCCTGTCGTGAGAATGCAGTGGCAGGAGTGCAGCAGCCTTGATACAACAGACCGAGGGCATGGGGGCTTCGGCAGTACCGGCCATTGACCGGTTTTCCAGTCCCGGCGGCTGATTTTTGAGGGGTCGGTCATGAAGATTCATTCGGCCATGGGCCAGCCATGAGACGGGATACTTGGCCCTTTGCGTACCTTTCCAGACTGGGGGAAAGAAGCAGGCACTGGCTGTTGGCTTATCAAGGAAGTGGTCTCTCCTGCTGTGTCCTGATTCTGGGGGGACTGTATGGGCTTCTGCGGGCATGTGGTCTGGTGCCCTTCCCTGTCTTCCCGTCTCCATGGGATGATATGTTCTGGACCCTGGGCAAGGGAGTGGTGGCGCTGCTTCTGGCGGCTGCGGGGCATTGTGTTCTCCTCTCCTTGGCGGCCTGTTCGACTGGCCTGCGTCGGGCGCTGGCTGGTGTGACGGCCATACTGGGAGAAATTCCCTCCCTTTGCCTTGTCGGGCTGTTCTGTATGGTCATGACGCCGTTCTGGGATGTCGTGGCGGTGGGCTGCTTCAGCCTGCTGGTCAGGAGTGTCCACGCCACCCTGAAAGCGGAAACAGGAATCCCGTCCAGTTTTCTGAAAACGGCAAGAGCCTTGCGGCTGGGGCGCTGGCAGGGTTTCTGGCGCCTTCACATCCCGTTTGCCTTCCCTGAACTCGTACGGTCCGTTCTGAGGGACCTGCCCGATTTCTGGCTCCGTATTCTGGGAGGGGAGCTGGTTCTTGCACTGTTTCTTTCCCATACCCCTTCCGGGTTGGGGGGAGCACTTCTCTCGGCTCTGAAAACAGGCGGAGAGTTGTCCGCCTGTGGCGTACTGCTTCTCATGCTGGTGCCTGTGCTGCTGGTTCAGCATGGTCTCATTGCGCCCCTGCGCGGATACGGTCGGCATTATGCCGTCTGTGACCAGATGCAGACACAGAGGCTGGAGGAGCGTTCCGCTTCCTGGAAGAGGCGCTGCCTGCTGGGAGGAGCCGGAACCATGTTGACCATGATCCTTTCCTGGGGGTTCTGGGGCATACCGGGGCCGTTGGGAGCTCTTGTGGTAGCGGTCTGTCTGGTTGGTGGAGTCTGGGGGTGGCTGGGGGGCCTGCTGCTGGGTGCTCCTGTACAGGTGCAGAAGCGGATCCGGAAGGCCTGCCTGGTGGTAGCGCTTTTTCCTGTTTTCATGGTCTGGCTGGGACTGTCCGTAACCGTCCCTCTGAATGTCATGCCGGCTCTGGCGGTCATGGGCATCACTGGCTGGGCGTTTCTTCGGGAAGCCGACGTTGCGGGGCGTCAGTTCATCGTGATGGGGCATCATCTTCGTTTGCCCCTGTGGTCATTCTGGAAGGATGTCCGCCTGCCCCTGCTTTGCCCGCCTCTGCTGCAGGCAGCTGTCGTGGCGCTGCCTTTTTTCTGGGACAATGTCTATCTGGCCGCTCTGCTGGAAAGGAAAACGCTCCATCTGCGTATTCTTCAGGCTCACGCCTATAGTGTACAGGGCATCCTGCTGTGCCTGATGACGCTGATGGCTGTGTCTGTCCGATGGGGTATCTGCATTCCATTGCAGGAGCGCATGGCGCACCGTTATAGGATCTAGCTCATGAGTGCTATCTTACGCTTGGCCGACTGTGCACAGTTTGCACATAAATCCCGCCATCAGGACGTTCCCATTGTTGAACAGGTCAACATGGATGTTCGGGAGGGGGAAATTCTGGGGCTTGTCGGACGTTCAGGCTCGGGCAAATCCAGCCTTCTGAAGATCATGGCTGGCCTGGAACAGCCCCGAAAGGGGAAAGTGTTCTGGCGGGAAGGACGAGCTACTGCCCAGGCGCTCGAAACGGTGTCCATCATCCTTCAGGATGATGTTCTCTTTCCATGGCTGACAGTACGGGAAAATGTTCTTCTTGCTCTGGAGGCCAGACGTCAGCCCCGGGAAGAGCGGGAAAAAATTGCGGATGCCATCATCGAGGTCCTCGATATGGACGGATATGAAGGTGCCTATCCGAGAGAGCTTTCTGATGCTCTGGCAGAACGGGCCTCGCTGATCCGTGCTCTGGCACGGCAGCCTGAAATCCTTCTGCTTGATGAGCCTTTTCTCAATATCGATCATCTGAGCGCCGAAAACCTGCGAACAGACCTGATAGAACTGTGGCAGGAACATCGGCTGGGACCTTTGAAAGCCATGGTGCTGGCCACTCATGCCATTGAAGAAGCCGTGCTGATGTGTGACAGGATTTTACTGTTTTCATCGGGGCCAGGGCGTATCACGCATGAGATTGTTGTGCCCTTCCCCCATCCCCGGAATCGTCAGGACGATGATTTCCGCCATTTTGTGGATCAGATATATACATTGATGACCCTTCGGGCGCCCAGTGTTTCGGAGGCTGACCTTTCCGCGCCCGATCAGGGAGAGGTTCAGGATGAAAGTGATTCCTTCATCGTGCTGCCCGACATTTCCATTGAACTTCTGGTCGGCCTCATGGAATCGCTGGAACATGCGCCCCTCTCTGGTCGGGCAGACCTGCCGGAGCTGGCCAATCAACTCCAGATGACTCTTGATGACCTTTTCCCGTTGGGTGAAACCCTGCAATTGCTGGATTTTGCAGAGCTGGAGGATGGAGACATCATGCTTACCAGCACGGGCCGTACCTTCGTGGAAGGCGATGCCGATGCGCGCCGGGACATCATGCGGACGGCCCTGCTTCATTCCGTCCCGCTGCTGAAGCTGATCCGCAGCACGCTGGATGAGCGGAGCAACCATGCCATGGATGCTGATATATTCCGCCGCAAGCTGGAAGATACCATGTCCACAACCTATGCCCGGCAGACAATGAATACAGCCATATCATGGGCCCGTTATGCCAATCTGTTTGGCTATGATGAAGAAACGGACCGTGTGCTGCTGGAATATGACGAGTGAAGGAACCTTTTTCCGTTCCTCCACTGTTGTCATGATGGAGAACTGATTATTTCAGCCGGTCCCGGTAGAGCTTGCGGGCCTTGGCAACCTTGGGGGCCACGACAGCGGCGCAATAGGCTGTTTCCGGGTTGCGGGCAAAATAATCATGATGGCTTTCTTCCGCCTCCCAGAAGTGGGCAGGTCCCTCAATGGAGGTGACAAGCGGTGCCTCCCAGATGTTCTGGGCTGCAATGTCGTCCCGGACTGTCCGGGCAACGGCCTGTTGGGCTTCATCACCAAAGATGACGGAGCGGTATTGCGTGCCTACGTCATTGCCCTGCCTGTTCAGCTGGGTCGGGTCATGGGTTGTGAAGAAAACCCGGAGAATATCTTCCAGACCAATTTCAGCAGGATTGAACACCACCCGTACTACCTCGGCATGGCCGGTCCTGCCGGTACAGACAGCCTTGTAGCTGGGATGCTCTACATGACCACCCGCATACCCGGGTTTGGCAGAGATGATGCCCCTGAGACCGTTGAAGATGGCTTCGACACACCAGAAGCACCCGCCCCCAAGGATGATGGATGATGTCTGTGTCATGGTTGCTCCTGTCCGTGTAAAATCGTGAGTGCCCTGCATATGGCCTTCAGCGGCCTGTATCGCTAGGGGGCAATCACCATGCTTTTCATATCTTTCAATTTTTTTGTTTTATGTTACCGTTTCTTGCTATAGAACGCCCTGAAATATTTTTTTTGAAAGAGGTTTCCTGAATGCCTGCCTATCGTTCCCATACAAGCACCCGTGGCCGCAACATGGCAGGGGCCCGTGCGCTCTGGAGAGCGACAGGCATGAAGGATGGGGACTTCAGCAAGCCCATCATTGCCATTGCCAATTCCTATACCCAGTTCGTGCCCGGTCATGTCCATCTCAAGGACATGGGAGCTCTGGTGGCTTCGGCTGTGGAGGAAGCCGGTGGTGTGGCCAGGGAATTCAACACCATTGCCGTGGATGACGGTATCGCCATGGGGCATGGCGGGATGCTCTATTCCCTGCCCTCACGGGAACTGATTGCGGATTCCGTGGAATATATGGTCAATGCCCACTGTGCCGATGCGCTGGTCTGTATCAGCAACTGTGACAAGATTACACCGGGCATGCTCATGGCCTCGCTACGGCTGAACATCCCGACCGTTTTCGTGTCTGGCGGGCCAATGGAAGCTGGCAAGGCAGACATGGACGGCATTGAGCGGGCGGTTGATCTTGTGACCTCCATGGTGGCGGCAGCTGATGAACGTGTCAGTGATGACATCTCCGAACGTGTGGAACGATCCGCCTGTCCGACCTGCGGTTCATGCTCGGGCATGTTCACGGCCAATTCCATGAATTGTCTGACGGAGGCGCTTGGTCTTTCCCTGCCGGGCAATGGCTCTCTTCTGGCGACACATGCCAAACGTAAGGAGCTTTTTCTTGGGGCTGGCCGCCTGAGCGTAGAGCTGGCAAAGCGCTGGTATGAGGAAGGCGATGCAACGGCTCTTCCCCGTGGCATTGCTACGAAGGCGGCTTTCACCAACGCCATGACGCTGGACATTGCCATGGGGGGCTCCACCAACACGGTGCTGCATCTGTTGGCCGCAGCCCGGGAAGCCGGAGTCGATTTCACGATGAGTGATATTGATGCCCTGTCCCGGAAGGTCCCTCACCTCTGCAAGGTGTCGCCCTCCGTTGCCAATGTACATATGGAGGATGTCCACCGGGCTGGCGGGATTCCGGCCATTCTTGGAGAGCTGGATCGTGCCGGCCTGATTGATGCGGGAACGCCGACTGTGCACTCTCCTACGCTGGCGGCGTCCCTGAGGCGTTGGGACATCATGCAGAATCAGGATGAGGCGGAAGAGCTGTTCCGGGCAGCGCCTGGTGGTGTGCGGACGGTTGAGGCTTTTTCCCAGAACAGCCTGTACAGGGAGCTGGACCGGGACCGTCGGACCGGTGTTCTGCGTGACCGGAACCACGCCTTCTCGCAGGATGGCGGGCTGGCTGTTCTTTATGGAAATCTGGCGCTGGATGGCGCCATCGTCAAAACGGCAGGGGTTGCAGAACATATTCTGAAGTTCAAGGGGCGAGCCCGTGTCTTTGACAGTCAGGATGCTGCGGTGAATGCCATTCTGGGCAAGGAGATCATACCGGGTGATGTCGTGGTCATCCGGTATGAAGGGCCCAAAGGCGGACCGGGAATGCAGGAAATGCTCTACCCGACCAGCTATCTTAAATCCATGGGGCTGGGAGAATCCTGCGCACTGATTACTGATGGACGTTTTTCAGGCGGGAGTTCTGGGCTTTCTGTTGGTCACATGTCTCCGGAAGCCGCTGAAGGCGGTCTGATCGGCCTGGTGGAAGAAGGTGATACCATTATCATCGACATTCCTGAAAGGCGTCTGCATCTGGAAGTGTCGGAGACAGAGCTTGAAGCGCGCCGTGCTGCCATGCATGGGAAGGGCTCTGCAGGCTGGCAGCCTCAGCGTGAACGTGTCGTTTCCACGGCTCTGAAGGCTTATGCGGCCATGACGACCAGTGCAGCCCATGGGGCTGTTCGGGATCTGTCCCAGATCATCGTCAAGAAGCTGTAATATCAGGGACGGTTGTCAGTACCGTCCCTCTCGATAAATCCCTTGCAATAAAAAAAGCCTGCCGCTTCAGGGCAGGCTTTTTTTTACTCTGATGGCAACGGGAAATCAGCTTATACGCCCCAGAGCTGTTTTCTGCTTGGCAAGCTCCTGCTGGAACGTCTCCAGCCGGTCACGATTTTCCTGAACAACCTCAGGCTTGGCACGGGCAACAAAGTTCTCATTGCCGAGCTTCTTTTCGACCTTGCCGATTTCCCCCTCAAGCCGTGTGATTTCCTTCTGGAGACGGGCTTTTTCCGCCTCAAGGTCGATCACACCCTCCAGCGGCAGGAAGATGGTTGCTTCATCCAGAATGAGCTGGGCAGCCATTTTCGGCGGCTCCCCTGCCAGTGGTGAAACTTCGGAGGCACGAGCCATCTGGTCGATGGCAGCCTGCCATTTACGGGCCCGTTCGAGCGTTTTTTCCGAAGCATCACGTAGCAGCAGCGGGGCTTTCTGGGATGGCGGAACATTCATTTCTGCCCGAACAGTCCGCACATCACTGATCAACCGGATGACCCAGTTGACTTCATCCGCAGCGTCTTCAGCACCGGCAATCTGGGGAATCTCAGGCCAGCTGTCGGTCCCAAACGGTCCAGAATAACCCAGCTTCTCCCAGAGCGTGCTGGTCACGAATGGAATGACGGGGTGCATCATGCGCAGAATAATACCCAGTACATACGCACCAGCTGCCTTCAGCTCTTCTGCCTCCACACCACCGGCCCGGAAGGTCGGTTTGGAGAATTCCACGAACCAGTCACAGAAAATATTCCAGACAAAATTGTAACAGCAGCGTGTGTACTCATCAAAACGGGAGGCTTCCAGTGCCGCATCGGCTTGTGTCACGGCCTTGCGGGCTTCCTCCAGAATCCAGCGGGCCATGGTGGACTGGACAGCAGATGGATTGAAACCGGGATTCGGTTTCACGCCATTCATCTGGAGGAACCGGGAGGCGTTCCAGAGCTTCGTGATGAAGGCTCTATGTTCTTCAACACGGGTACGGCCCAGCTTGATGTCCCGTCCCAGCCCAGCACCCGCAGCAATGGCAAGGCGGGTAGCGTCCGCCCCGTAATCGGCAATCAGATCCAGAGGATCAATACCATTGCCTCGGGACTTGGACATTTTCTGTCCCTTCTCATCCCGAACAAGGCCATGGATCAGTATTTTGCGGAAAGGAACCTTCCCCATGAAGTGAAGCCCCATCATCATCATCCGGGATACCCAGAAAAAGATGATGTCAAAGCCGGTGACCAGGGTGCTGGTTGGATAATAGAACTCCAGCTCTTCCGTCCTGTCCGGCCAGCCCAGTGTCGTGAACGGCCAGAGAGCCGAGCTGAACCATGTGTCCAGCACGTCTTCATCCTGCGTCAGGGTGATGGAAGGGCCAGCCTTCTTCTGGGCTTCTTCTTCCGTCTCTGCAACGTAGGTTTTTCCATCAGACCCATACCAGGCCGGTATCTGGTGCCCCCACCAGAGCTGACGGCTGATGCACCACGGCTGAAGGTCCCTCATCCAGGCGAAGAAGGTATTCTCCCATTGTTGGGGTTCAAAGACCATTTCACCGGACTGGACAGCCTCGACGGCGGGCTGTGCCAGTCTGGGCGCATCGCAGTACCATTGCAGCGTCAGTCTCGGCTCCACAATGGCACCGCCACGTTCGGCTGTGGGTACCTGAAGCACATGGGGCTCGACTTTTTCCAGCCAGCCCATCTCTTCCAGCTTTTCAACGATCTTCTTACGGGCCTCATCACGGTGGAGACCTTCCAGAGCCTGGACGAACTCGATGTCGCTTATGCCAGCGTAGTCAGCCAGTTCGGCACGGATATCATCCAGCCAGATGCAGGCGCTTTCATCCAGAATGGTCGGTGCTGGCAGGTCATGACGCTTTCCGACTTCGAAGTCATTGAAATCATGAGCTGGTGTGATTTTGACAGCCCCTGTTCCCTTTTCCGGGTCTGAATGTCCATCTGCCACGACAGGGATGCGCCGCCCCGTCAGGGGAAGGATGATGGTCTGGCCAACCATGCTGGTATAGCGGTCATCTTCCGGATTGACGGCCACAGCCACATCGCCCAGCATGGTTTCCGGTCGGGTTGTGGCAATCGTGATGGTTCCACCGTTTTCCAGAGGATAACGGATATGCCACATGGAGCCTTTTGTTTCCCTGTTCTCCACCTCCAGATCAGAAATGGCCGAGCGGAAAACAGGGTCCCAGTTGACAAGACGACGGTCCCGATAGATCAGCCCTTCTTCATGCAGCTGGACGAATACCTTGCGAACGGCGCGTGACAGACCTTCATCCATGGTGAACCGTTCACGGGTCCAGTCCGCCGAGGCACCAAGGCGGCGAAGCTGCTGGATGATGGTCCCGCCATATTCATTCTTCCAGTCCCAGACACGCTCAATGAAGCGGGGCCGACCAAGCTCTTTCCTGTTGATGCCTTCCTTGTCCAGAGCCCGTTCGACAACCATCTGCGTGGCGATACCGGCATGATCTGTACCGGGCTGCCAGAGAACATTGGCCCCTTTCTCCCTCTGCCAGCGGATAAGAATATCCTGGAGAGTGAAGGTCAGGGCGTGCCCGAGATGCAGTGTCCCCGTGACGTTGGGGGGCGGAAACATGATGGAATAAGGTGAGCCACCTTTCCCGGGGTCCGCCCTGAACGTCCCGGCATTTTCCCACAATCTGTAAAGCGTGGTTTCGTAATCGGCGGGGATGAAGGCCTTTTCCAGATCGGAAGGAATCAGAGAAGAGTGTGCATTCTGTTCGGACATGGTTTCCCGGGTCATGATGTAGCGTGTCAGAGGGTGATGTTCATATCACCGGCATGAAAACTTGCCGATAGGCAGAGGTGAAAAACCCCTCCCCCATTTATCGGCCTGGCTGGTTTACCTGATAATCCCCAACGCCCCAGAGGCGGTTTTTAACGGCATGATAATAGGCTTTTTCATCATACAGGGGGACATTCAGTTTCAGGTCCACAGCGGTGAGATGGCCCATGGCACGGGCAATGTCGTAGGAGGAGGTGACCAGGGATGTCACGCTCTGGATGAGTGCACGCTGTGACTGCAACAATGTCGCCTGCTGCTGGAGGACGGACAGGGTTGTTGCCGTACCGACAAGAGCCTGCCTTTCGACACCGGCAAGGGCCGCCATATTGGAGGAAACGGCAATCTGGTGGCTGCGGAGCGTGTCCTTGATGGACATGTAGGTCTGCCAGCTTTCTGATGTCTGCTCCAGGGCAGACCTGCGCTGGACATCCACCTCATTGCGGGCTGCGATGGCCGTCTGGCGGGCCTGCCGGACGGCTGCATATTCACTCCCTCCCTGATAGAGGGGAATCTGGAGGTTGAGCGTGGCGTATTTGTTGTCCTGCAGGGACTGGTCCTGCCCCTGATCTTTTGAACGCTGATAAGCCACTCCGGCAGAAAGTTTGGGCATGATGGCCGACATCTGGAGGGAGATGTTGTCTTTCTGCTGTGCTTCATTGAAGAGTGCGGCGATCACGTTCGGATTGTTCCGCACGGCCTCTGCTACGGCTTCCTGTTCCGTACGGACAGGCAGGGCCAGAGGCTGTGGTGGAACAAGGTCTGGTGGGGCCGGCACACCAACGACCTGGAGATAGCTGGCCTGGGCTGCCTGCACAGCACCTTCTGTCTGATGACGTTCGGCCGTGGCTGTTGCAAGGGCACCCTGCGCCTGCGCCACGTCTGTCCGGCTCAGTTCCCCGAGGCGGAAGCGCCTGTTCGCTGCATCCAGCTGGGCCCGCAGAGCCCTCTCATTATTGATGCTGACCTGGAGGAGCTGAAGATTGGCGACCAAACGGACATAGGCATTCATGGCCCCGTAAAGGACCTCCTGCTCCGTTTCTATCAGCCGAGCTCTCTGGGCAAAAATCTGGTTGCGGGCCATATGGATGCTCGCAACCGTTTTTCCGCCCTGATAGATGGGCTGGGTCAGCGATACGGTCGTGTTGTAACCGCCACTGTTATAATGCTGGATGTTGGGCAGCCTGACAGTCTGGCCATTGATCTCGGTCTGCTGTGTGTAGCGGCTGCTGCCCTTGTAGTAGGTCAGTGACCCATTGGCCGTAATGGTTGGTCGCCACCCCGCCTCTGCTGCGGACATCTGCTCATCAACAGAGCGGAGCTGCGCCCGGGCTTCCCGAAGCTGGGGGTTCGTCAGATAGGTCAGAGCCAAGGCATCTTTCAGGGTATGAGGGACGAACTCCGGGTTGCCATTGGGATTTGTAACCGCTGTCTGGGCATGGCCATGCTGGCACAGGAGCCCGGCTCCAACACATAGGCCCAGCCCCATCTTCATCGATTTTCTAATTTTTGAAAAAAAATGGGGCGGGAGTTTCATGCTCGTTAATCTGCCGGTTTGGTCGTCTGTTTCGGAAAAGATGCGCAAGAGGGACTATAAGGGAGAATCTCACTGAAAATAAGCGAAAAATGCCCTGTATCGTTTTCTCCCTATTGACCTGTGAGTAATAATCCTTATTAAGGACACACACCTGAGGTCTGGTGGCAGAATGGCTATGCATCGGACTGCAAATCCGCGTATGTGGGTTCGATTCCCGCCCAGACCTCCATGGTGTTATCCCGATTCCTCCCGATACGTCCCAGACACCTTGAGAAACAGCCATTCTCGAGGTATCCCACAATTTTGGGGGTATATAAGGGGGTAATATTTCTGGGGAATTTCCCTTTTTGATGACGGTTTTTTGTGTGGTCGCAGGCCACACAGGCGCTTCATGGAATTTCAGATTCTACTTCGTCCAAGCTGTTTCTCCCGAAACATGATGAAAAAGGGTGCGGCTTGGCAAAACATGGAGCGAATGGAACAGGGCCCTCGATCAGACCTGCATTTTTTCAGAAAATCATATCATGATGAAGGAAGGGAGCATCCTCTTTCTGGATGACTCCCTTCCCCTCATTCAGATCAAGCAGTTTCTGCCTGTTTGCTGGCTGTTTTGCTGGCATAAGCAGCGGCAGCACCGTACAGGCCAGGCTGCGGATGTGTGATGATTTTCACCGGCATTTCGCTCATCATGGTTTCGAAACGCCCCTTGGCGATGAACCGCTCAGCAAAGCCGGAATGCGGTAGAATATTTGCCAGGCGCTGGCCCAGCCCACCGGCCACAACAACACCATGAGCCCCATGGGCAAGAGCCAGGTCCCCGGCAACAGCTCCGAGACTCAGGAAGAAGCGCTCCAGTGCTGCGGCGGCCAGATTGTCCGTTCCTTCCATCGCTGTGGTCCACAGGGTGCGGTTGTCCTTGATGGTGATGGGACGATCCTGAAGTTCTGCAATGACTTCATACAGGTTGGTCAGGCCCGGCCCTGAGACGATTCTCTCAACAGAAACACGACGGAAACGTTCACGAAGCGCCTGAAGGATATGATCTTCCACCGCATCCAGAGGCGAGAAGTCCATGTGCCCACCTTCCGTTGCGATCACATGATACCCATCTTTGCCACGCAGAAGGCTTGCCACCCCCAGTCCCGTACCCGGACCAAGAATGGTGATGGTCCCCTCGGAGGGAAGATCAACATCTGGACCACACAGGTGGTTCATGTATTCCGGGCCAACCTGGGCCACAGCATGACCGATCGCTCCGAAGTCGTTCACCAGAACGAAATCATCCAGCTTCAGGCGGCTGCCAAGCTGGGCCGGCTGGATGATCCACGGATTGTTGGTCATCTTGAGGACTTCGCCATTGATCGGACAGGCCACGGCAATGCCCGCTTCCCGGGGAATGGGGCGCCCCAGTGACCGGCCAAAAGCCTCCCATGCCAGCGCCAGGGAAGCGTGCTCGGCACATTTGAGTGTCGTTGCTTCCCCGAGAGACACCACCCGACCATCCTTGATTTCAGCGATGGCAAAGCGGGCATGGGTTCCGCCGATATCAACGGCAACAATTTCTTTCATACGTTTATCCCTTCAATACGCAGAGAGATGTGCTGCCCCATTTTCCCATGCCCCCTTCCTGTCTGCAAGCACCTGACCTGTAAGGTTTTCTTCAATTATTGGTGGGCAGTCTTTTCATGTTCAGGATGCTGCATGACATCCAGCCGCCGCAGGATGCGATGGGCGATAGGACGGGGAAGGACCATCTCCAGCAGACGGGTCAGCTGGAACACCCACGGGAATACGAGAACCCCCCTGCCCTGATTGATGCTGCGGGCGATTTTGCGGGCTGCTTTCTCCACCGGAACGAGGAAAGCCTGCTCACCGTCCAGCCGCTGGCTCATGGGGGTATCTACAAAACCTGGAGCGATCAGGCAGACACGGACATTATGAGGTGTCATGGCTGCCTGGAGGGCCGTGCTGAAGCGTCCCAACCCTGCTTTGGAGCCACTATAGACTGTGGCCAGCGGCAGATCATGGAAGGAAGCGACAGACCCCATCAGGGCGATGCGTCCATGACGACGGGCTGCCATGCGGTTTGCCATTTCGGTGGCCATGGCCACAGGGGTGGCAAAATTGACCATGGACATTCTGAGGGCTGTCTCTGCTGATTCAGCAAGGGCGCCATGAGGCCGGATGTCCGCCATCCCGGCTGAGAGGATCAGGATGTCGATCGGCAGCTGGTCATCGGTATAGGCAAGGGCTTTCAGGGCCTCATCGGCCTGTGTCAGGTCGATGCTGAAGATGTCCACGCTGGCACCTTTTGCACGCACTGCGGACGCCGTTTTTCCCAGCCGCTCTTCACTCCGTCCCCACAGTGTCAGATGTACGCCGGGACGGGCATAATACTCCGCCAGAGCCGCCCCGATGCCGCTGGAAGCGCCAGTTATGAGGATGTGATGCCGAGGCATCGTTGAGTTTTTTTCTGGTCTGGACATGAAGCCCCTTTCATTTTTGCCCTCTAGCGGGAAGGCTCGTGTACGAGTATAGCCATTGCTATGCAATGTGAAGCGCCAAACTCTCAATCTGCCAAGGTCGATGTTCGTCCCGTGACCACACGGGGAGATTTACGTCGTTTTATCACACTTCCGCGCCATATCTATAAAGGAATGGACGGCTTCGTCCCCCCGCTGGACATGGAGCAGAGGCACCTGCTCAGCCCCAAGGAATCCCCGGTTTTCCGCCATGCGGAGATACAGTATTTCTTGGCTTGGTGCGATGGTCGCCCCGTTGGACGAATCGCCGCGATTGTCGATCATAAGGCAATTGATCACTGGCAGGAAGTTATTGGGCAGTTTGGTGCGCTTGATGCCATTCCTGAACGGGAGATTGTCTCAGCCCTTCTACAGGCTGTTGAGGATTGGCTGAAGAAACGGCAGATTTCCAAGATACGCGGCCCAGTCACGCTGAGCGGAAATGCGGAGACCGGGACCATGGTGGAAGGGCAGCGCTCCGCCCCCATGATTGCCATTCCCTGGCACCCGAAAGGTCTGGATGCCCTCATCCGTCAATGTGGATATGAGAAGGCGCAGGACCTGCTGAGCTACCGGCTGGAGTTGGATGGAACGACGGAAGAGCGCTTCAAGGTTCCAGGCAATCTGAGACTCGGTGAAGGGCGGCTCAGCACGATTACGACCCGCAATCTTTCCAAGAAGGAAATCACTACCCAGGGAGAGGTGCTGCGGAAGCTGTATAATGATGCCTGGTCACATAAGTACAATTTTGTGCCCATGCAGGATTACGAAATGACGGCCATGATCGAGCAGATCAAGCCGCTCCTGCGCCCTGAGCATTATGTCCAGATTGATCAGAATGGCGAACCGGTTGCCATGGCCATGGTTCTTCCCAATCTCTACGACATTGCGGGGGATCTGGGAGGAGCACCATCACCTCTTGGGTGGATGCGGCTTGGCTACCGGCTGGCAACGCACCGTTTTCGGTCGGCCCGTGTGATTCTGCTGGGTGTTTCCAGCAAAATGCGCGGAACGATGCTTGGGTCGCTTCTGCCTTCTCTCGCCATTGTGGAACTGATGCGTCGTGGTCATACGCTGCCTTACAAATGGGTTGAACTTGGCTGGGTTCTGGAGAGTGATGTCGGAATGAGGAATCTGGCGGAATCTCTCGTGCCTCATCCACATAAAACACATCGTCTTTACGAAAAAAATCTTTCTGCCTGATGAGGCTGGGTGGAGGAAGTGCCATTCTTCCTCCATCATGGTCTGGCAGTGATCAGAAATGCTGCCAGCCGGTCCGTGAGAAATTGATGGGGGCGTGCTGTCTGTCCAGCATGGTCACGCCTTCGCCTTCTGTCACCATGCCCACTTTGGTGAGGGGCACACCGTGCTGTCTGCAATGGGCCTGCAAAGCGTCCTCGCTGGCGGCGGGGCAGGTCAGCAGAAGTTCGTAATCATCCCCTCCGAGGAGGATTATCTCCCGGTGAGTCGCCATATGGGCAGCAACCTCAGGGACAAGAGGCAGCTTTTCTTCAAAAAGAGTGATGGCCACACCAGATTCTTCGGCAATATGGCCAGAATCCTGCAACAGACCGTCCGAGATATCCATGGCGGCACTGACGATACCATACAGGGAAAGGCCGGTACGAGGTGTCGGTATACGATAGGCCTCTACAAGAGAAGCGTCCCCTGTCGCCAGTTTGCCCAGTCGGATCTGCAATCCCAACGCAGCCCGCCCGAGACTGCCGGTAATCCAGACACCATCTCCTGCTCTGGCACCATCACGGCGTAAAACCTGTCCCCGCTGGACTGACCCCAGAATGGTGACATTCAGCATCAGCGGGGAAGGACTGCCAGTTGTGTCGCCTCCCAGAAGAGAAATGTCATACTGTTTCTGATCCGCTGCCAGCCCGGCAGCAAATTCCGTAAACCAGGCTTCATCATAATGCCGTCCTGGCGGAACACTGACATTCAGCATGTAATGGCGTGGCCGGCTGCCCATGGCAGCCAGGTCTGAGAGATTGCAGCGTAGCAGCTTGCGGGCAATCGTCCCTGCCGGATCATCTGGGAGGAAATGAAGCCCCTCAACCATGGTATCGCTGGAGAGAACAAGTTCTTCCCCTGCTGGGAGAGCCATGGTTGCTCCATCATTGCGAAGCTCCATGGCGCCCGGCCCTGCAAGTGGACGGAAATGCCGGGCTATGAAGTCAAACTCGCCCATCTGTACCGTCCTTTACCGTGCGCCCTGCTCTCCGCCCAGCTGACGGGCAAATCTGTCCAGAATGCCATTGACCATCTTCGGTGCATCCCCACTGAAAAAGCCATGGGCGACATCCAGATACTCATTGATGGCAACCTGGGCTGGCAGCCCTGTCATCATTTCTCCAATAGCCGTGCGCAACAGGGCACGCAGGACAGGGTCAAGACGGTCCATCGGCCAGCTTTCAGGAAGCAGTGCTGTCAGAGTCGTGTCGATGGCATCCTGTTTCAGCACGGCATTGCGGACAAGCTCTTCCAGCAGGTTCAGGTCGGCATCAGGAATATGGCCATCTTCAAAACAGGCCGTAGAGGCAACATGCCGGTGCCGGATGAACTCCATGAGGACACTCTCGGGATTGGCACCTGTCTGTTCGCACTGATACAGGGCCTGCGTGGCTGCCATGCGGGCAATTGTCCGGCTGCGTTTACGTGATGTAGTGGATGACGGTTCGGTCATGGGGTCTCCTGAGAGGGGGGATTGGCGGGGCTGTTCATATCGACAAGAATTTTGGAGAACGCCTCAATCTCCCGAAAATCTTTATAGACACTGGCAAAGCGGACATAGGCAACGCCATCAATCTCACGCAGCGCATCCATGACGAGCTCTCCGATCCTGTAGGATGGGATTTCCTGTTCGCCGGAGGCTTCCAGCTGTCTGACAAGGCCATTCAGCAGGCGCTCCTGCTGTACCTCATCGACAGGCCGTTTCCGCAGGGCAATCCGGATGGACCGGGCCAGTTTGTCACGATCGAAAGGAATGTGGCGACCATCGGCCTTGATGACGGTCAGTTCACGCAGCTGCACACGTTCAATGGTGGTGAAGCGTTGCGCACAGGCACAGCAGACACGCCGACGGCGGATGGCAGCACCATCTTCTGCCGAGCGGCTATCCTTGACCTGCGTTTCCTGATTTCCGCAAAAAGGGCAGTACATGGCATAATCCGAAAAGCAACCAGAGCAGGGTCTTTCTTGACCCCGCCTGCTGCACAGTTTATCGGAAATGGCAGCATTGAGGAATATGAAAGGGCTTTTTTCTTTATGATTGCCCTGTCTTTTCCCAGGCCATATGGCAGGAGCGAGGATCATGAACAGGACAGGACGCAACTCCCTGACAATAGCAGCCCTGCTGATCGGTCTCGGGCTGGAAAGTGCCGCCGCCGCTACCGACAGCGGTGTAGCCCCCCCGCCTCTTTCCCTGAAGAGCATCATCATCAATGATGCCGCGCTGCACACACGCTACAGGGAAGCTCCGTTTGCTTTCGGGACATTCTCGTTGAGCAATCATGGGGTAACGGACATGCTGCTGCGCGGTATCACATCTCCCGGATGCAATTCCGTCACGTCGAACCGGAACAGCCAGGTTGCGATCCAGTCTCCCCGGCAGACATATGATATTTTCCAGCGCATGGCTGTGCCGCATGAAGGGACGCTCGTTTTTCCGACAAGTGGCTATCATCTGATCTGCCACGGACTGAAAGTCCCCTATCAGGCTGGCAGCAAACTTGATTTCACGTTTCATTTTCAGGATGTGGGAGACGTGACGGCTTCGTTTGTCATGCAGCCGATTGTGGAAGAAAAACACGTCGGCCCCTGATGCTCCCCTTTTCAGGGAGCTTCCTGCAGAATGGCCAGAACCGCATCGCCGTAACGTTCGATCTTGCTCTGACCAACCCCACGGATATCTCCCAGCTCCTGCCTGTTGGTTGGACGGGCCCGGATGATCTCCCGCAAGGTGGCGTCACGAAAAATGATGTAGGGCGGGATTTCCTGCTGATAGGCTTCTTCCCGCCGCCACATCTTCAGCGCCAGGAAATGGCGATATTCTTCATCGGAAAGCCCTTCATTGGGGTCATTCCGTGGCGTGTCCCCCATGCTGGCCATGTGGCGTGACGTTGCATCTTCCCTCAGGCTGACGGACACCTCTCCCCTGAGAATGGGCCGTGCTGTCTCCCGCTTCAGTCCCAATCCGCCATGATCCCCCACCATGCCAATCGCACCACGGGCTATGAGCTGCCGGATGACCATACGCCACCAGACATCCGTTCTGTCTTTCCCAATCCCGAAGACTGAAAGGTGCTGAAGGGCGTGGCGTTCCACCGCTTCTGTCATTTTGCCCTTGAGAACAGCAATGAGCTGCACGGCTCCAAACCGTTCGCCTGTCCTGTATATGGTGGAGAGAACCTTTTGTGCTGCTTCAGTGGCATCAAAGGTAGAGGGAGGATGCAGACAGTTATCGCAATGGCCGCAGGGTTCATGCAGCGTTTCACCGAAACAGGCCAGAATGGCCTGGGTCCGGCAACCTGTTGTTTCTGTCAGGGAAATCATGCTTTCCAGCCGTCCCTGCATCGCCCGTTTTTCCGCCTCCGGCACCTGGGCTTCTTCCAGCCAGTAGCGGGCTCTGGCGACACCTTCTCCGCTGTAAAGCAGAAGAGTATGCGATGGTTCACCGTCACGTCCAGCACGGCCTATCTGCTGGTAATAGCCCTCTGGTGACGTCGGCATGTCCAGATGGATGACGGTGCGGACATCTGGGCGGTCGATGCCCATGCCAAAAGCTATGGTTGCCGCAACGATCATGGGCTCACCAGAACGGAACCGCAACAGGACATTCTTCTTGTCGGCGGGGGACATGCCAGCATGAAAAGCAAAAGCTGTATGGCCTTTTTCACGCAGCTGCCGGGCCAGTGTTTCCGTCTTCTTGCGGCTACCGCAATAGACGATGGCCGCACCCTGTCCCATATGGTGGTCCAGTGCATCCAGAACCTGACGTGTCTCCGAGTGTTTGGGCTGGGCCTGAAGAAACAGGTTGCTCCTGTGGAAACTGCCCATCAGTATGTGAGCCTGGGGCATGTCCAGAGCCGCCAGCATGTCACTTCGTGTGCGAGGGTCTGCCGTGGCTGTCAGCGCAATGCGGGGAACTCTGGGGAACAGCTGCTTCAGATTGGCCAGCTCTCGATATTCCGGCCGGAAATCATGGCCCCAGGCGGAAACGCAATGCGCTTCATCAATAGCAATGAGCGACAGGCTGCATCGCCGCAGCAGGTTGAGGCTGTACGGTGTCAGCAGTCTCTCGGGTGAAATATAGAGGAGGTCGAGCTGATCACAGAGCAGATCCTCCCGGACTGTCTGCTGATCCTGATACTCCATTTCGGAATGAAGGGCTGATGCCCTCACCCCGAGCTGCCTCAACCCGGCAACCTGATCTTCCATCAGGGCGATCAGGGGGGAGATGACGAGCCCAACCCCTTTGCGACAGAGAGCCGGTACCTGATAGCACAGGCTCTTCCCGCCGCCTGTTGGCATGAGGACGAGAACGTCCTCCCCTTTCATGACGGCCTGAACGGCACTCTCCTGAAGGCCCCGGAAGCTCTCAAAACCAAAAACCCGGTGCAGGACAGCTTCAGGAGTTTCACCAACATGACGGGGAAAGCGATCAATGGGGTTCCCTATTCCTTCGCAGGGTTCCCCGTCATGCTGATCGTGCTCCTGAATCAATGTGCGCCCAGATGGACCGTGACACGACGGAAGGCGACGCGTGAATTCTCGACATCTGTTGGCACGAAGGGTTCCTTGCGGATATCCTCACGCTTGATGCCATCCCGCACCAGCACATCAACCACAGAATCCGCACGGGCATCTGCGAGTTTTTTCAGCACGTCCGCATCCTCATTTTTCCCGGCAGAACCGGAAACCGTGATGTGCGAGATATTCCGTTTGTGGGCGGCATCAACGGCGCTGGCGATGATGGCCTCCCCTGTGGGGCTGAGGGTCACAGACTCCGTATCAAAAAACACGACATAATCATCCCGCGGCGGATGCGATACGCAGCCAGCCAGAAGCCCGGCCACCATGAGGGAGGTCGCCCCCACGGGAGCAAGACGACGCATGAAAGCAGAAACTTTCTTCATGGGAGCATCCTTCTCGTTACCTATGGAAAATGATCATCTTTAACTGCCCGTGCTTTGAGCTCCGGTCAATATGGGTCTGGGCCCTGGGAGTGGTAAAAATGCATCCATGGCTCAAAGAGGCTGGGACTTCAGGCGTCCCTCATGGAGGGTCCAGAGGTGATCCAACTGTTCCACTCCTGTAAGACGATGGGTAATCAGCAGGATGGTACGGGAGCGGTCTAGCTGGTTGAGTGTTGCCAGAAAGGCACGTTCCGTCTCCAGATCGAGCCCGGTACCGGGTTCATCAAGGATCAGTACCGGGGCTTCAGAAAGCAGCACGCGGGCCAGAGCAATGCGGCGCCCCTGCCCGCCGGAAATGTGGGACCCGTTTTCACCAATCCAGCTATCCAGCCCATCAGGCAGGGAACGCACGAAATCAGCAATCTGCGCCTGTTCCAGAGCAGCCCAGAGGGCTTTGTCAGAAAAGCCCTCCCGTCCCAGAAGCAGATTGGAGCGGATTGTGTCGTCAAAAAGATGGCTTGCCTGAGAGAGCCATGCCACCTGCTCCCGCAGGGCCTCGGTCTGGATGGAAGCCATGTCCTGCCCACCCAGTGTAATGCTTCCTTCCTGAGGCGCCACGACCTTGAGCAGCAGCGCTGCAAGACTGGACTTCCCGGCACCTGATGGTCCGACAAGTGCGGCCCTTTCCCCTGCCCGGAGTCTGAAATTCACATTCTGCAGAACGGGTTTTTCCGGTGTCCAGCCAAAGGTGACGTCCCGCCCTTCAATCTCATGGCCAGCGGGGGCAGGCGCTGTTCCTTCTGCGGGAGTGCCTTCAGGCATGACCGTGGCATCCACCACACGTTCTGCCGCATGGCGGATGCGCCCGAAAAGAAGGCCTGCCCTTGGTAGATCCACGATGCTGTCCAGAGCAGTCATGACAACAAAAAGAATGGTGATGCCCATGACAGCCTGCTCTTCAGGGAAGAAGACTCCCGCACATCCTGCCAGAGCAAGGATGATCCCCAGGCGGGTCAGCAACAGGGAGATGGCATGGATGTGTGCCATGGCCTGTCCCTGGCGACGCTGCACGGTGTAAAAGGCTTCCTCTGCGGCCAGAAACCGCTCTGCAGCGGCATCTTCCTGCCCGAAGATGCGCAATTCACGCATCCCTCCCACGAGATCAAGGGCCTGATTGTTCATGTCAGCCTGCGCCTGTTGCAGCTCTGGCCCCCAGCGATAGGACAGTTTCGCCATGAGTACCGGCAAGGCAAAGGCGACCAGGCAGAAAATGACACCGATACTGAGTGCCAGGAGCAGGCTTCCCTTCAGACAAACCCAGATGACGATGGGCAGACTGAACAGCGCCGTTGCCAGCGGGACCAGAATACGCAGATAGAGGCTGTCCAGACTCTGCACATCGGCCACGAGGCGGGAGAGCAGATCACCAGAACGCCGGAAGCCCAGCCCAGCTGCGGCTCCTTTGGCCAGATTTCTGTAAAACCAGAGGCGGATGTCTGCAAGAACCCGAAAGGTGGCGTCATGCGTGGCCAGACGTTCCAGATAGCGGAGAATGATACGGGCGGCGCCAGCAAAGCGGAGGATGCCAAAGGCAACGACCCCACCAATGGCGATCAGCCCGAGGCGGGAGCCGGTCTGCCCCATGAGCAGGAAAGCGGCACAGACGGAAAGTTCGGCCAGAACCAGCCCGATAAGCAGGCGTCCCCCACGGGCTTTCCATACATTCCATAATGGCTGCAATTGCCTCATGCCAGTGTCTCCTGTTCCGTAAGCCGTCCCGTCTCCATGGTAAGACGCACGGTCTCACCAATATTGTGGAACTGGGGCGAATGGGTGGAAATCAGGGCTGTACGACCCTTCAGCAGCCTCCGGAGAGACATGAGAATGTCCTGCTCCGTCATGGGGTCAAGATGGGCGGTAGGTTCATCCATGATGAGCAGCGGGGCATCTTTCAGGAAGGCACGGGCGATGGCGATCCGCTGGGCCTGCCCACCTGAAAGGCCGAATCCTCCTTCACCCAGTCTGGTCTCCAGCCCATCAGGAAGCAGGGGCAGATATCCCGTGATGGAAGATGCTTCCAAAGCCGCCTGAAGCTGCTTTTCAGACGCTTCAGGTGCAGCGAACATGATATTCTCACGCAGCGTACCTGCAAAAATGACCGGCTTCTGACCAATCCAGCTGATCTGTTGCGTGATTTCTGCCGGGCCTAGCGCCTGGAGGTCGACACCGCCAAGACGTATGGAACCTTCGAGGGGCCTGATGAAACCCAGCAGCATTTCAATGAGGGTTGATTTTCCAGCTCCTGATGGGCCCGTCAGCAGGGCCACGTCACCCGCCTTGAGCTGGAATGATACATCGTCAAGCGCGAGTGGCCGATCCTTTACCCACTGATAGGAAACCCCCTGCACATCAAGCTCAATACCCCGAGCCGTCCGCTCGGCACGTGGCTGGTCAGCAGATGTGCCAGCTGCCATTTCTGGCAGGGTCGGCAGTTTCTGTATGGCCTCGCCGCTGCTGGTAATCTGTGCTCTGTCCTGATAGGCCGCTGAGAGTGCACGGAATGGCGCAAAGGCTTCTGGTACCATGAGCACGGCAAACAGGATGCTGGTTGTCTGCGCAACAGACCCGCCATGCATGAGACCGTGGCGCTGGTCGATCACGATCCAGACCAAGGCAACGATCATGGCAACATCAGTGGATGCTGATGTCAGAAAGGCCAGACGCAGCACTTTCATGGTCCGCTGTCGCAGTTCATCAGCAGCCCGCCCCAGGCCTTGGGCATCTTTTTCCGCATTGCCGGAAAGAACGATGGTAGCAATGCCCCTGATCCTGTCCAGAAAACGGACCTGGAGGCGGTTGAGGGCAAGAAGCTGACGGCGTGAGGCAATGGCTGTAGCAATGCCGAACACGGCCTGGAAAAAAGGAAGGGAAAGGCAGCATCCCCCCAGAATGAGCCCTGCCCGGTGATTCTGCCAGAACACGACAAGAACGACAGACCACTGCGCTACCACCCAAAGGGCCGAGGCAGGCAACCAGCGGGCAAAATAGCCCTCCAGCGCTTCGATGCGGTCTGTCAACAGAGACGCCAGTGCAGCACTGTGCTGATGCCGGAGCAGCGCCGGCCCCTGTGCAAAAAAGCGGGACAGCAGCTCGCGCCGCAGGCGTTTGCGGGCCAGCTCACCGCTGGAGACAGCCAAGTGTTCCTGCACATATCCCAGAATGACACGGACGACAGACATGAGGATGAAGATACCCAACCAGCGGGCATCCAGCCTCCCCCCGCCTGCCAGCAGGCCTGCCAGAATGGAGGCCAGGCTCCATACCAGCACCATTCCGGCAAGGACGTTGCACATTCCGATCAGGGCCATACACATGGTGGCTGGGCGATTGGCGCCATTCTGCTGCCGTACCCAGCCTTTGAGCATCTTCTTGTCTGCCTTCATGGGGAGACATATACAGAGGAAGCGGGGAAAAGAAAAACAGACAGAGTAAAAGTTTTCCATCGGAAAAATCTTTCTTTCACCTCTTCATCCGTTCCATATTGCAAATCTGCTCCGGTTTCTTCACATCAGGCCCATGTCTGCACCAATCCTCAATCTACAGAACATTTCATATACTCTGGGTGGCCGTCCGTTGCTGGACGGTGCCACGCTCTCCGTGTTGCCGGGTGAACGGCTCTGCCTTGTCGGGCGAAATGGCTCGGGCAAATCCACCCTGCTCCGCATTGCAGCGGGGGAGCTGGAACAGGATGATGGCGAGCGTTTCCTCCAGCCAGGGCTGAAAGTACATTATCTGCCGCAGGAACCCGACCTTTCTGGGTGGGACACGGTTTTCGATTATGTGACGGCGGATCTGGACGAGACAGCCCATTACCGGGCCCGAGCCATGCTGAGTGAGCTCGGCATGGATGGTCGTGAAAAATGTGCCAGTCTTTCTGGAGGGGAAGCACGCCGAAGCGCCCTTGCCCGGGCTCTGGCAACTGAGCCGGACCTTCTCCTTCTGGATGAACCGACCAACCATCTGGACCTCCCCTGCATCGCCTGGCTGGAGCGGGAGCTTCTGGCCTCGGGAGCGGGGATGATCATCATCAGTCATGACCGCCGCTTTCTGGAAACATTGTGCAAGGCAGTCATTTGGCTGGATCAGGGGGGCACGCAGAGGCTAGACGCCAGCTTCGCCCATTTCGAATCATGGCGGGACGAGCAGATTGAGCTTGCCGAACGGGCAGCGCACAAGCTGGACCGTCAGATTGCCCTTGAGGAAGACTGGATGCGCTATGGCGTCACAGCACGCCGAAAGCGAAATGTCCGTCGTGTTGCTGAACTGGCCGCCCTGAGGGCGGAGCGGCATGATCTTGCCTCCCGCCAGAGAGGCTCCCTGAAGCTGGAAGCCAGTGAGACGGAGAATACCAGCAAGATTGTCATGGCTGCGGAAGGTGTTGGCTGGGCCTATCCGGAGCGTCCCCTCATCCGTGATCTGACGCTGAAGGTGACCAGAGGCGACCGGTTGGGAATCTGCGGGGCCAATGGGGCCGGGAAAACGACGCTTCTGCGCCTGCTGACCGGTGAGATGACCCCACAGGCCGGTGAAATCAGGCGTAGTCCGTCCATCCAGATGGTGACGCTGGACCAGCAGCGCAGCGCCCTGGATGGCGACCAGAGTGTGGCCAGCTTCCTGACGGACGGACATGGCGAGATGGTACAGGTCGGCACGGAAAAACGGCATGTCATTGGGTACATGAAGGACTTCCTCTTCCGGCCGGAGCAGGCCCGCACGCCAGTCAGCCATCTCTCCGGGGGAGAACGGGGGCGGCTGGCGCTGGCGGCTGCCTTGGCCCGTCCTTCCAATCTGCTCGTGCTGGATGAGCCTACCAACGATCTGGACCTTGAGACGCTGGATATGTTGCAGGACATGCTGGGCGATTATGCTGGGACGGTTCTGCTCGTCAGTCACGATCGTGATTTTCTGGACAGACTGGCAACCTCAACTCTGGTGGCAGAGGGTGATGGCAGCTGGATTGAATATGCTGGTGGCTATTCAGACATGCTGGCCCAACGCAGGGGACGGTCTCCCGTAGAGAGACGCCAGAAAGACACGGCCCCCTCCTCCAGCGATACAGGTTCTTCCCCTGTACGTACTGTCAAACAGACCGTCAAACTGAGCTACAAGGAACAACGGGAGCTGGACCGGCTGCCTGAGCTTCTTGAAAAACTTGAAAAAGACGCCATGCTTTGCCGGAATGCTCTGGCTGACCCCGGGCTGTACAACCGGGACCCTGTCCGGTTTGAAAAGATTACGGCTGCGCTGGAAGACACCGAGACAAAGCTGCGCCAAGCGGAAGAGCGCTGGGTTGAGCTTGAAAGCAAACGGGAAGAACTGCTGGAAAACTGATCTTCGGCAAAGGTCCTTCCAGCCTGCAATGGCGGGCTGGAAGGACATGCCGTTACAGGCGGTTGATGAGACGTTCCTTGGCCTTGGCGAATTCAGCTTCTGTCAGGGCGCCACGGTCTTTCATCTGGGCGAGCTGCTCCAGCGTTTCAGTTGGCCGGTCAGAAAATGATCCTCCAAAAGATTGGGTCCGATCATGTGCCTGATAGGGGCCCCAGCCCTGTCCATCCTGAAATGCCACCAGTTTTTCTTTTGGCCAGAGTGCCCAGATGAGCAGGCCGATCCAGAAGAACCCTGTCCACCCAGCAAAGACATTCAGACCGATGAGAAGCCATTTCTGGGGATGCTGCCGCATGATGGCAATGATGCTGGGCAGGAAATACAGCGCCAGCATGGAGAGCATGAGGATGGCGAAGATCAGCAGGCTCAGATAAGGATTTATGGCGTTGATCTGCTGCGTGTAGTCAGTCATGTCCATGATGATTGTCCCTTCATGTCGTAAGGAAATGCACTATAGTGTCCTGATCAGTCGATCAGACCTGCATGCCGGATCAACTCCTGCGCAGCCCGTATCTCTTCACCAACTCTCAGGGCAGCGTCAAGAGCCCTGAGACCGGCCTGTCCATCCACCATCACGGGAGCACCATCCAGACAGGACGCCACAAAAGCATCATGCTCGGCAGCCAGGTTGTCATGGTCATGCCACCGCACACTCTGCCGCCGGAAGCCATTGCTGCCCGGGAGGGGTATTCCTTCATGACGGTTTATGAAAACCAGCTGTCGACTCATGAAATCCGCCGAGAGATAGCCTTCTTGAGAGAAAAGACGCATTTTCCGTTCGGTCTTGAGAGAAATGCGGCTGGCCGTAATGGAGGCAACGCAGCCATTGGCAAAACGGACACGTGCATTGGCGATGTCTTCATGAGCACTGGATACGGCGGCGCCCATCGCATCAATATGGAGGATGGGGCTGTCCACAAGGGACAGGATGAAGTCGAGATCATGAATCATCAGGTCCAGCACGACTGATACATCCGTGCCCCGCTCCTTGTAGGGAGCGATCCTTGTGGCCTCGATGTACAGAGGCTGTTTCATGCGGGCTGAAATGGCCTGATGCTCGGCCGAATAACGCAGCAGGTGTCCGACCTGGAGGATGCGTCCCTGCTCTCCAGCACAGCGTACCAGTGCGGCCCCTTCTTCTTTTGTGGCGGCGAGAGGTTTTTCAACCAGCACGTGGCAGCCGGCCATCAGGGCCTGTTGTGCCATCTGATAATGTGTTTCGGCAGGGGAAGCGATGATGACAGCCTCACACCGTTCCAGAAGCTCCTCGTAGTTTCTGAAGGCAGAGGTTCCCGTTTCTTCCGCAATGCTTTGGGCACGACCATGATCAGGGTCGTACAGCCCGACCAGCCGCTCCCGGGGGTGTCTGGCAGCCTGGAGGGCATGGTAACGGCCAAAATGCCCGGTACCCGCAATGGCGACATCAAGGAGCTTTTCCGTCTTCATGAAAGGAATCATAGCACCCGGAAATGCTTGTGCAAGGCGCCATGCAGCCATGCATAATGGTTGCAATAAAATACTGGAGAGGGCATGGTCGCACCCATCTGCGAGATTAGTTCTGGCCTCTTCATTTCCACGTTTTTGAGGTTCTCTGACCCCTTATGTTGTATTACAGCCGCCTCAGGATGTTAGGCGTGGTGGGCATCTGTCTGATCAGTGCCCTGCTCTGCCTGCCCAATTTCATGAAATCTCCCTCATCATCCCTGCCCTGGCATCAGGTACATCTGGGGCTTGATCTGAGGGGAGGCTCCTATCTCCTGTTGCAGCTGGATACGAAAACCCTCCAGCATGACCGGCTTCAGTCACTGGAAGGTGAGATCCGTCAGGGGCTGCTTAGTGCCCACCTTGGCTATCGGCTCATCCAGCGGGATGATGCTACGGCCTCCGTGCTGCTCACGCCCCGCTCCGAAAGTGAAAAGGAGAGCGACCGGAAGGTTCTGGAAGAACTGACGCCCTCCATTCCTGGTGAACTGGCCATCAATGAGAAAGATGGCCGCTTCGTCATCAGCCTGACACCGGAATCCATCCGGGCCCGGGCCCGGGAGGCTGTGTCACGCTCCATCGAGATTGTCCGCCGCCGTATCGACAGTACCGGTGCCATCGACCCGAGCATTGCCCGTGAGGGGGAAGACCGCATCGTGCTGGAACTGCCGGGCATCAGCGATCCTCAGCGTATCAAGACCCTGCTGGGCACAACAGCCCGCATGACCTTCCATCTCGTCTCTCCAGACCCGCTCCATGCTGGTCCCGGCACGACCATGCTGCCCCTGCCTGAGGGGCGTGGAGAAATCGCCGTGGAGGACAGGGTCGACGTGGATGGTGCCAACCTGACAGACGCCGCTGCCACAATGAATGAGGGGCAATGGGTTGTCGAACTGAAGTTTGACAATAAAGGTGCAGATGACTTTGCCCGCATTACGACAGAGAATGTCGGCAAGCCGTTCGCCATCGTTCTGGACGGTCACATCCTGACAAGCCCTGTCATCAACGGCCCCATCACGGCGGGGCGCGGGATCATCACCGGGCGCTTCACGGCTCGTTCCGCCTCCGACCTGGCGCTGCTGCTCCGTGCCGGGGCCCTTCCTGCTCCCCTTGCCGTAGTGGAACAGCGCAGCATCGGGCCGAGCCTTGGTGCGGCCTCCATCCATGCTGGTGTGGTCAGTCTTGTGGCTGGCTTTGTGCTGGTCGTACTGTTCATGCTGCTGTTCTATGGCCGGTTCGGCCTGTATGCGGACATTGCGCTGTTTGCCAATCTGGTCATGATCCTGGCCATCCTGTCGCTTTTTGGAGCAACACTGACCCTGCCGGGCATGGCGGGTATCCTGTTGACCCTCGGCATGGCGGTGGATGCCAATATTCTTATCAATGAGCGTATCCGGGAAGAAGTAAGGAACGGCCGGAAACCTCTTCAGGCGCTTCAGGCCGGGTTCCAGCGGGCCACAGGGACCATCATCGATAGCAATGCTACGGCCTTCCTCGCCCATGTCATGCTCTTTGTCTTTGGTACGGGGCCGGTCCGCAACTTTGCCCTGACCATCACCATTGGTATCGTCACCACGCTGTTCACGACGCTGGTGCTGTCCCGCATGCTGATTGTCCGTTGGTATGCTCATAAACGTCCACAGGAATTGCCGGTCTGATCGCCATGTTTTCTCGCCCTCTTCTCCGTTTCGTACGTGATGACCGACAGATCCACTTCATGCGTGGCCGTCATGCCGGTCTGATTGTCTCCGCCCTTCTCTCCATCGCCTCTGTGGTGCTGTTCATCGCGCCGGGCCTCAATCTGGGGCTTGATTTCCGGGGTGGAATCATCGTGGAAACCCACTCTCCAGCAGCGGAAGATCCCGCCCATATGCGGGAGGTCCTCAAGGCCGGTCACATCAATGCGGCCTCCGTACAGTCTTTCGGGTCTCCGCAGGATGTCCGCATTGCCATCAACCTTCCGCCAGGGGGTGAAGATGAGCATGTTACCCAGAAGCTGGTGGATCAGGTCCGCACGGTCATCGTGCAGGCTGTTCCTGGTGTCCAGATCCAGCGGGCTGATGCTGTCGGCGGGTCCGTGTCGTCCGAACTGTTTCGGGATGGTGTGCTTGCCCTCCTCTTCAGCCTCGGGATGATTCTCATCTATATCTGGTTCCGCTTCGAGCGCGAGTTTGCCCTGAGTGCTGTCATCACACTCGTGCTGGACCTGACAAAAACCATTGGTTTTCTAGTGGTTACACGGTTCGAGTTTGACCTCGTCATGGTTGCGGCACTGCTCACCATCTTGGGTTATTCCACAAATGACAAGGTGGTCGTGTATGACCGTATCCGTGAGAATCTCCGCAAATACAGGGCAATGCCTCTGCGGGAATTGCTGGATCTTTCCATCAATGAAACACTGAACCGGACACTGGGTACGTCCATGACGGTGTTCCTTGCCGCTCTGCCTCTGGCACTGTTTGGTGGAAGCACGCTGACCGGCTTTGCTACGGTCATGCTGTTCGGCATTGTCGTGGGGACATCATCATCCATCTTCATTGCCGCACCACTTCTGCTCCTGATGGGGCAGAAGCGACTGCGCAAAGCAGGCTGAGACCAGCCTTTTCACCGGAATATGGTCAGAAAAAAGGGGGCTCTGGAGCCCCCTTTTCTGTATCCTGTCCAGCTCCCGGGAACTATTTCAGGATAAGCCCAAGATAACGGGTCAGTATCTGTTCCGCCCTGAAGTCCGACCTGATCGTCTGTGAGTCCAGATTGTGGATCACAGCCTTGCGGGTCACCTCATCCATCTGGATCAGCGTGGGCATATCTTTCTGGTGCAGTTGGCCCAGCAGGAAAGCGCCACGGGCCATTCCATTGATGATGAAATATGAATAAAGGTGCGCATTGGGCGACAGAGGGACCCCGAAAGCTGTACCATCCGCCCTAGCGGAACTGGCAGACAGGACGCCTGCCAGAGCAAGACCCGCCAGGGCGCATAGTGCCGTCATTTTCATGGGGAAAAAACGGGTCATTTCTCTACTGCGCGTGCCGCCAGGAGGTCACGGATCTCCGTCAGCAGCACTTCCTCTTTGGAGGGAGCCGGCGGGGCGGAGGGCTGCGCTTCTTCCTTGCGGTGCAGCTTGCCGACCAGACGCATTACCCAGAAGATGAAGAAGGCAATGATGAGGAACTGGAGGACCGCATTGAGGAACAGGCCCACATTGATGGTCACGGCTCCGGCCTTCTGTGCCTCTGCCAGTGTATCCTTGACCGGCCCTTTCAGGGTGATGAAGATGTTGCTGAAGTCCACGCCCCCCGTCAGAAGACCCAGGATCGGGGTCAGGAGATCCTTGACGGCGCTGTTGACGATGGAGCTGAAAGCAGCGCCAACCACCACACCGATTGCCAGATCCACGACATTCCCGCGCATGATGAATTTCTGAAAATCAGAAACCCAGCCAGGTGTTTTGATAGGACTCATATAGCCTTTTCCTGAAATTTGAAGAATCTAGACCGCACGACAGGCATGATCTGTGCCATGTAGCCGAGCCCTGCCGTAGCATACAGCGTATTATGGCAAAACTGTATGAAGTCTTTAAGAATCGCTTTATCAACAAAAAGAATGATGCCCAACCTTTATTTTCCGAGCCATATCCTTTATGGAGGGCTCCGTCTGCTCCGGTCGGTATCGGAGCTTCTTTCATCAGGTTCAGGAAATATTATGAAACCCGGTATCCACCCCGACTATCATGAAATCACGGTCGTGATGGCTGATGGCAGCGAATATACAACGCGTTCCTGCTACGGCGAGCCCGGCGCGAAGCTGCGTCTGGACGTTGACCCCAAGACCCATCCGGCCTGGACGGGCGTTCAGCGTATTCTGGATACAGGGGGGCAGGTTGCCAAGTTCAACAAGCGCTTCTCCGGTATTGGCAATATCAAGAAGTAAGACAGTTTCCCTTTACGGGATGTCTGGATAGAGAAACCCTCCACCCTTTTCCTCGGGTGGAGGGTTTCTTTTTATTTCTTTCCATCTTGACCTCTCATGGTCTCTGACGCATCTTGGCGGCACTGTCGTGCATTGTCGCAGGCACCGCCCCTCATGCGGGTGGCGGGTGATTCTTTTCCAGAGTGGCCCGGGCCCTGCCAGATGCCGGACCATATTATCGCTCTGCAAAGGACTGCGTTGACATGACCCTGCCGCTAATGCCGAAGGCAACTGCCGTCTGGCTGATTGAGAAAACCGGCCTTACCTTTGACCAGATCGCCACTTTCTGCGGGATGCACCCGCTGGAGATTCAGGCTATTGCTGATGGTGAGGTTGGCGGCGGGATCAACGGCTATGATCCTGTAAAAAACAATCAGCTGACTGAGACCGAGATCAAGCGCTGTGAGGCCAATCCCGCCGCCCGGCTCAAGCTGACAGCCACTCCCAATCCCGTGGCCCGTCGTGCCAAGGGGGCACGCTACACGCCGGTGGCCAAGCGGCATGATCGCCCCGATGCCATCGCTTTTGTCCTGCGCCAGTTCCCGCAGCTGAACGATACCCAGATTGTCCGCCTGTTGGGCACAACCAAGGATACGATTGCCAAAATCCGCAACCGTGAGCATTGGAACAGCCCCAACATCAAGCCTCGTGACCCCGTCATCCTTGGCCTCTGCACCCAGACAGACCTGAATGCTGCCGTTCAGGCCGCCAATGACCGTCTCGTCCGGGAAGGCAAGCCGCTTGAGAATGATCATGAGGCAATCGACCCGGAGAGCCTCTTCCCGTCCCGTGATGAAACCGGCAACAGCTTCTGAGACAAAGAGGGGCAGAACACGATGAGTGTCTCACCAGCGCCGTCAGTCGGTGTGATCATGGGCAGCCAGTCGGATTGGGAGACCATGAAGCATGGTTGTGAGCAGCTGGAAGCTCTGGGCATCCCCTATGAGGCCCGGATCGTTTCCGCCCACCGGACGCCGGACCGGCTGGCTGATTATGCCAGAACGGCTCGTGAACGTGGCCTGAAGGTCATCATTGCCGGAGCGGGTGGCGCAGCCCATCTGCCAGGAATGTGTGCAGCATGGACGACCCTGCCTGTTTTTGGAGTGCCTGTGGAAAGCCGCACGCTCAAAGGGCAGGACAGTCTGCTCTCCATCGTGCAGATGCCTGGCGGGGTGCCTGTCGGCACACTGGCCATCGGCAAGGCTGGAGCCATCAATGCAGCTCTGCTGGCTGCATCTGTCCTTTCCCTCTCCGATGACAGCATAGCCGAAAGGCTTGAAGCCTTCAGGGTACGGCAGACGGCTTCCGTGGCTGAGGTTCCTGCAGGATGAAGACGGAAGCATTACAGCCTGGCGCCTGGATCGGCATTGTTGGGGGGGGACAGCTTGGTCGCATGTCTGCCGTGGCCGCTGCCCGGTTGGGCTATAGGGTCCATATCCTCTCCAACAGTGAGCCAAGCCCGGCAGCGGAAACATCGGCCCGTTTCACGGTTGGTGCTTACGATGATCCGGTGTGTCTGGAGCAGTTCGCCCGTTCCTGTGACGTCATTACGTTTGAATTTGAAAATATCAGCGCAGAGGGTCTGGCCCATCTGGCACGGTTCTGTCCGGTCCATCCATCCGGTCATATTCTGGAAACCAGCCAGGACCGTATCACCGAAAAGACCACTCTGGAATCCTTCGGCCTGCCGGTTGCCCCCTGGAGGGAAATCGGTTCGGCAGAGGAGTTTCATGCTCTTCCATCATTCGGCTTTCCCTGCATCCTGAAAACAACCCGTTTCGGTTATGATGGGAAGGGGCAGTTCCGTCTGGAGAATGAAGCCGCTTTCAACTCTCTGGCAGCAGAGGCAGACACCCTCCCCTATCCGCTGGTTGCGGAGCGGAAAATTGATTTTGCCCGTGAGGTCAGCGTGATGGTTGTCCGCAATGCAGCAGGCACCGTGCGCTGCTTTGATGTTACGGAAAATCATCATCGCCAGGGGATCCTCCGTGTCTCCATCACACCAGCCCCCATCATGCCCGATCTGGCTGAAAAAGCGCAGACCCTGGCCGCAACGTTGGCTGAAAAACTCGGGCTTGTCGGTATCATGGGGGTGGAACTGTTTGAGGATCGGGATGGCAGGCTCCTTGTCAATGAGATTGCGCCTCGCCCTCATAATTCCGGCCACTGGACCATGAGTGCCTGTCTGGTAGACCAGTTCGAAATGCATGTCCGGGCTGTGACCGGGCTGCCCCTGCCGCCTGCCCGACGCCATTCTGATGCCTACATGCATAATCTGATTGGCCCGGATGACATGGCGCTCCTGCCAGAGATCGTGGGGGAGGAAAATGCCTCCATCCACCTCTATGGAAAAGAGGAAGCTCGCCCGGGGCGCAAGATGGGCCATGTAAACCGCATCTTCCCTCGTGGAGGGCTGCCCGGAAGCATGGTTCTTTCCCGCTATCAGCCCCAGCTTGAGGACTGATCAGTCATCATCAAGAAGCCCAAGCTGGCGGAAGCTGGTCTGGGTTTTTCTTGTGATGATGACATGGTCTATCAGACAGACATCGATGACAGCCAATGCCTTCTGAATGGCCTGGGTCATGGTGATGTCTCCCCGGGATGGGTTTACCTGCCCTCCCGGATGATTGTGGACCATGATGATTCCGGCTGCGCCCAACGCCAGACATCGTTTTGCTATCTCACGTGGATAGACCGAAACATGGTTGATTGTCCCGTGGCTCTGCACTTCATCGCGGATGAGGTGTTTCCTGTCATCCAGAAAAAGAAGCCGGAACTGTTCCACTCTTTCCCTGGCCATCTGGACCATCAGATAGTCCTTCAGCAATTCCGGTTGCTCCAGCAGGTTGCCCTTTGGCAGCAGGGACCGTCCATACCGATGGGCCAGCTCTTTCAGCACAGCACAGAATACGGCCAGAGGCACATCATCCCGGCTTATGGCCTTTCTGTCCGTTGGCTGGGATGAAATGAGTTCAGCCAGTGAAGAATGATGCCGCAGAAGGCGCTCAACCAGTTCCTTGCGGGCATCTTTCCCGGCAACAACAAATGATGCGATTTTGTGAAAGCTCTCCCTGACGGAGGGCAGACGGTCCGTAATGGTCATCCTCCTCATAGAAGCCCGGATTCACTCATGCTGACATACCATCCCTCACCAATCAGGATGCCTTCATGGACGATGACATCCAGAGACCGCAAGGCCTGTCTCAGCCCCCGTACCTCTGGAGCCAGTGCCGTGGCTGGACTGCGTGGACGGTAATAGACGACGATGGCCGCAGTGGCGTGGCAGTTGAGAAGTGTCTGTGCAATTGATCGGTGGAGGGCATGAAGGTTACTGGCTGCTGGCAGCAGCTTTTCCATGATCAGGCCGTTGTTGCTGTCCAGGCAGATCAGACCGATGGCTGGCTCATCTGTCCTTTGCAATGTGCCTTTCAGATAATTCATCAGAGCCTTGGCATTGCCCAGCTGAAGCGGCATGTCTTCATCACTCTCCATGAGGGAGCGTGCTGCCAATACGGGCAGTTCCAGAAGGCTCATGATGCGCTCGCTCAGACCATGCTGCTCCAGTCTGGCAGAAGATGCCTGCAACAGCTTCCCTATCGACCCGAAAGCGGAAAGCAGCGCTTTGGCCTGCGGGTTGGTGTCCCTGCGAGGAATGGCGTAGAAAAGCAGAACCTCCAGGAGCTCATAGTCGGCCAAGGTCTCGGCTCCATGGGTGAGGATGCGCTCTCTCATCCGTGCCCTGTGCCCCTGTTTGGATGAAACTGCTTTTTTCACAATCTATGGTTATGTCCTAGCCAGCGGGTATGAGCCGCATTATACCAGATAATTGTGATGGATGATCTTTTTTCCCCCCGTTTTCCGTCTTCCGGTCCTGATTATCTGCACGGGCTGAATGAAGAGCAGCGTCTTGCCGTGGAAACGACGCAAGGCCCCCTGCTGATTCTAGCTGGTGCCGGTACCGGGAAGACCCGGGTTCTGACAACACGGTTCGCTCATATCCTGCTGGAAAAGCTGGCATGGCCCGAGCAGATACTGGCCGTGACCTTTACCAACAAGGCTGCCCGGGAAATGAGGGAGCGCATCAGCGCCATCCTCGGCCGACCAGTGGAAGGCCTCTGGTTGGGAACCTTCCACTCTCTCTGTGCCCGCATGCTTCGGCAGCATGCGCCACATGTCGGGCTGGAGCGCAACTTCACCATTCTCGATACGGACGACCAGCTCCGTCTTCTCAAGCAGGTCATCGAGCCCTGGAAACTGGACCTCAAGCGCTCTCCTCCGGCACAGATCATGCATCAGATCCAGTTATGGAAAGATCAGGCCCTGCTGCCCGATGGCATCACTGCTGCGCAGACACCTGAACTGGCCAATGGCCAGCTCCCGGCCATCTACGCTGCCTATCAGATACGTCTGAAGGAAATGAATGCCTGTGATTTCGGGGATCTCATGCTGCATGTGGTGACCATCCTCCGTCAGCATCCCGATGTACTGGAGCAGTATCAGAAACGCTTCCGCTATATTCTGGTTGACGAATATCAGGATACGAACACCATCCAGTATCTGTGGTTGCGTCTTCTGGCCAGAAGGCAGGATGGACAACCTTCTAACATTGCCTGCGTCGGGGATGACGATCAATCCATCTATTCATGGCGTGGTGCCGACATCGCCAATATCCTCCGTTTCGAGAAAGATTTTCCCGGTGCACGGATCATCCGGCTGGAGCAGAATTATCGTTCCACCCCCCGCATCCTGACCGTGGCTTCGCAGGTCATTGCCCATAATGAGGGACGGTTGGGCAAGGTTCTGCGGCCTGGGCTCGACATCATGGAGGGTGATCCTGTCGAGGTCATCAACATGCCGGACTCGGATGACGAGGCCCGTGTCATTGGCCGCCGGATACAGGAGTTTCACACAAAAGGTCATCCTTACGGTTCCATCGCCATCCTGATGCGGGCTGGTTTCCAGACACGTCCCTTTGAGGATGCCCTGATGAAAATGGGCATCCCCTATCAGATTGTTGGCGGTTTGCGTTTTTATGAACGGGCCGAGATACGGGATGCCATCGCCTATATGCGGGCAGTGCTGTATCCCGTTGACGATCTGGCTTTTGAGCGCATCGTCAATCTGCCCAAACGGGGATTTGGCAGTGTTGCCCTGACCCGTCTGCGGAATGCTGCCAGAGAGAGGGGGCTGTCCCTTCAACAGACGCTTCAGCATCAGCTGGAACAGGGGCAGCTGAAGGGCAAGGCGGCCGCCACGCTGTCGGACCTGATGGACAGCCTCTCCAGGGCCAGAGACACTGTCGGCAAGGAAGGCCATGTTGTCGCCACTGACATGGTGCTGGAAGAAAGTGGGTATCTCGCCATGTGGCGGGATGACCCGAAGACCATAGAAGCCGCCGGCAGGCTGGACAACATCCGGGAGCTGATCCGGGCGATTGGTGAGTTTCCAACAATGGATGCGTTTCTGGAACACATCGCCCTTGTGATGGACAGCGACAATGCCGAGGACGATCCGGACAAGGTCAGCCTGATGACGCTCCACGCCGCCAAAGGGCTTGAGTTCCCAACGGTTTTCCTGCCCGGATGGGAGGAAGGCCTTTTCCCGTCCCAGCGTTCTCTGGATGAAGGTGGAAACCAGGCTCTGGAGGAAGAACGGCGCCTCGCTTATGTCGGTCTTACCCGTGCCCGTGAGCGGGTAATCATATCCCATGCAAACAGTCGTCGGCTTTATACAAACTGGCAGGATTCCATACCAAGCCGCTTTCTGGATGAACTGCCTGAAGAACAGGTTTTACGGAATGTTGCAGAGGCCGGTCACGCCCTGCCCTCAAGGTCATTTTTCAGGCACAGGGCTCAGGTTCTGTCAGGACAGCAGCGGGCCAGACCGTCCGCTATGCAGCCTGCCGTCCCCATCGGAGCGACGGTGCGCCACAACCGTTACGGTGAAGGTGTGGTCATCGGGGTTGAAGGGGATCGTCTGTCCATCAATTTTGAAAATATCGGTCTGAAGCGGATCATGGCCGGTTTTATAGAGGTCGTATCGTGAAGACAAAACAGAGCCCTATTGCCCCCACCCATGTTGGTTCCCGCCATGCCCGGGCGCTGGAGACGCTTTCCATTGTGGTGGAGGAAATACACGTTCCACTTTTTGAGCAGGCCCTGCTTGGGGTCTGTGACACGGTCGGCATGTTCGAAGAGGATGATGAGCAGCGTTACTGGCGGCTGGAAGCCGTCAAGGAAAAAGGGCGGAATGAGGAGGAGCTGGATAACGCCCTGGCGCTTGTCCGTGCCATGACAGGCGTGGACGCCCCCCTGCACCGGCAGAACACCGAGGCTGAGGGCTGGCTGGCCCGTACGCAGGAAGCCTTCCCTCCCCAATATGTCGGACGGCGGTTCTGTATCCGGGGGACACATCTGAAGGAGACGTCACCTTCCAATCGGCTGGACATCATACTGGATGCCGGGATCGCTTTCGGGTCCGGTGAACATGGTTCCACCCGCGGGTGCCTGCGTGCCTTGGAACAAATTGCCCATCGGCGCCCCCGTCATATTCTGGACATGGGATGTGGGTCCGGTATTCTGGCCATGGCAGCGGCTCGCCTGCTGCATCGCCCTGTTCTGGCCGTGGATATCGAGCCATGGTCTGTCCGTGTTGCAGCTTCCAATGCCCGGCTGAACAGGCTCGGCCCCCTGCTGGACTGCCGCTTCGGCAATGGCTGGCATACGGAAGCTGTTCGCCGCAATGCTCCCTATGATCTTGTTTTTGCCAATATTCTGGCTCGTCCTCTCTGCCGCATGGCCAAGGATCTTGCCCGCAACCTTCAGGCAGGGGGAACAGCCATCCTGGCCGGACTGCTCAATACCCAGGCCCGCATGGTGCTGGTTGCCCACCAGAGGCAGGGCCTGATCCTTGAAAAGCAGCTCAGGGAAGGCCCCTGGAGTACCTTGATCCTTCGGAAACCAGCCTGACTGTTCTCTCCCATTTTTCCATGGTGGCGTCTGTGTCTCTTTCATCCATTCCTTTGCAGGACCGTCCTGCTCTCGTCCGCCAGCAATTCGACAGACTTGGCATTTCCGGTGTCATCGTCACCCGGGGTGATGAATATCTGGGGGAATATGTTGCGCCCCATTCTGAAAGACTGGCCTGGCTAACCGGTTTTACGGGCAGTGCTGGCCTTGCCATCCTGCTGGCAGAAACCGGCTGTGTTTTTTCCGATGGCCGCTACACCGTACAGATGGCCGAGCAGGCTCCTGCCGCATTGTGGGAAACCCGTCATGGCGGCCAGCATCCTCCCCGGCAGTGGCTGGCTGAGAAAGCGCAAGGGCTGCGCATCGGGTATGACCCCCGGCTGACCAGCCAGAGAGACCTCTCATCATGGGAGACGGATGGTATTCAGCTCGTACCCCTGTCTGACAATCCAATAGATATGTCATGGCATGATCAGCCTCCCTCACCAGCCAATCTGATCCATCACCAACCATTCGAATTTACAGGGGAAACAAGCCGGAGCAAGCGGGATCGTCTGGCCCGGCAGCTGCATGAAGCGGGGCAGGATGCCATGATCCTTGCGGACTGCCCGTCCCTCGCCTGGCTGTTGAACATCAGGGGAAGTGACATTGCCATGACCCCTGTCGCCCATGCGTACGGCCTGCTTCATGCTGATGGTTCGGCCGACATTTTTGCTGATGTGACCCGTTTCCATGATGCCCCGGAAGATTCAGGCATACGTCCATTCCCTCCTTCCGAACTGTCGAAGGCCTTGCAGGCCCTGGCCGGAAAAACCGTACGGCTGGACCCTGCCACGACGCCAGTCTGGTTCAGCATGGTCCTGAAGGACGCCGGAGCTCACATCGCTGATGGGCCGGACCTGTGCACTCTTCCCAAAGCCATCAAAACAACCGTGGAACAGGATGGCAACCGTCGGGCGCATGAACTGGACAGCATTGCTCTGGCCCGGTTCCTGCACTGGCTGGAAGAACATGGCCCCGGCCATCGTGAAACAGAATTGGCCGATCGCCTTGAGGCGTTCCGGGCCATGTCCCCTGATTATCGGGGCCCCAGTTTTGAGACAATTTCTGCGGCTGGTCCCAACGGCGCTTACCCTCATTACCGGGCCGAAGCCGGGCATGACAGCATCCTCCAGAAAAACAGCGTCTATCTGGTTGATAGTGGGGCGCAATATCCTTTCGGCACCACGGACATCACACGGACTATCTGGACTGGCCCGGATGAAGCACCTGCCGCCATCCAGAAAGCTTTCACGGCAGTTCTGAAGGGGCATATTGCCCTGAGCCGCCAGCGTTTCCCCATGGGACTGCCAGGTTACAGGCTGGATACTCTTGCCCGGGCGGCTCTCTGGAATCAGGGACTGGATTTTGATCATGGTACCGGCCATGGCATTGGCAGTTATCTTTCCGTCCATGAGGGGCCTCAATCCATCTCCGTAGCGCCACGGCCGACCGGCCTTGTACCAGGGATGATCCTTTCCAACGAACCGGGCTATTACGAGGTTGGCGCTTACGGCATCCGTATCGAGAACCTGCTGCTCGTTCGGGAAAGTTCCCTGCCCGGAACCGTACGGCCCTCCCTGGAGTTCGAGGTGTTGACCCACACCCCCATAGATCGCCGTCTCATCGCCATGGAGCTTCTGACAGCAGAAGAACGGCACTGGCTGGACCAGTACCATGCCACGGTTCTGGAAAAGCTCCTGCCACTGCTGGAAGATGAGCTGCACCCGTGGCTCCGTCAGAGCTGTGCACCTCTGCTTTGAAAGCAGTACCTGCATATGAAAAAACCTCTCACCATCAAGGATGAGAGGTTTCCTGCTGTACCGGTAAGACCGCTACAGGTCAGGCAGGAGGGAGGTCTTCTTCCAGCACTGTCATGTTGACGGCATAGGAGACCTCGCCCTCATCCTCATCGCGATACACAGTCCCCACGACTTCACCAGCCACTGCGATTTCCACACTCATGCCCTTGCGTGGCGGGACCTGAACTGTCAGCTCCGGAGAGCCCAGCAGACGGCGCAGTGCCTTTTGCAGGCGGGGAACCTCAGCAGCGGAAATATCGGCCATAAAGCAAACTCCAAAAAGGGAAACGGCTCCTCCTTCTCTAACCGATTGCACTGGAGACTAAAACCCATCTTTCAGACAGAAAGAAAAACATGATAAAGCAGTCCCCCCATTGCCTGCCTTTCTACTCTGATGGAGAGAGAATGACATTTCAGAAAATCCTGTTCCGGCTTACCTGTATGCTGCCGCTCGGCCTCTCTGCCTGCGGTTATTGGGATGCCCATGAGGCTCACAAAGCTCAATATGAAATGATCGGCATGACAAGCTATGATCTGCAGGCTTGTGCGGGGGCTCCCAATTCGACCAAATCACTGAATGACAGTACGGCGATCTGGGAATACGACATTTCCCGTTCGATCGCCCCTCTCCCCAGCTCTGGCCTTCTTCCAGTAAGTTCGGCTATCAGCGCCTATCAGTCTATTTTCGGTGGAGCTGGCTCAAGCTGCCGGATGCTTGTCCGTATGGATCATGATCGGGTTGCCGAGATCCATTATGCGGGCGACGATGACGAATATATTGGCGAAGATGGTATCTGCTCCATGCTGACACGCGGCTGTGCACGACAGCCTGAAGGAACAATGCGTGATGCTCCGGGCGTCTGGCCCATGGGGCCGATTTCGGCATTTCATTCCATGCCCACGGAAGAGCAGCGGCCAGAGGCCACCTATTCCGACAAATCAAGTAAATTTGTTCCGAATTACGATCATAAGCCGAACGAACCTCTTATCCAGCCAGCTCCTAAAGACGGGAGCATCCCTAAGGTCCGTCGTAACAATGGGCTATTCAGTATCCAGCAGGGCAATAATGGATTGCCCATCTTCAACACACAGCCCAACTGAATCCTGAGAGAGGTCCCAGTGACGGGACCTCTCCATGACGGTTGATGAAGTCTTCAGGAAAGCAGATCTTTCATCCGCCGCACGGAAGCTCCCAGCCCGACAAAGACGGCTTCGCTGATCAGGAAATGGCCGATATTGAGTTCTTTCAGCCCAGGCAGTTCCGTGATGGGAGAGACATTCTCATAGGTCAGACCATGACCGGCATGAAGTTCAATCCCGCATTCAGCTGTCATATGGGCAGCCCTGTGGAGACGTTCCAGCTCGCCTTCTTTCCCCAGAGCGTAGGCTCCCGTATGCAGTTCAACTACCGGAGCTCCCAGAGCAGCCGCCGTGCGAATGGCTTCCGGCTCTGGATCGATGAACAGCGAAACACGGATGCCAGCTTCCAGAAGGCGGCTGACATGCGGGGCCAGACTTTCTCGTAATCCTACGACATCAAGCCCACCTTCTGTTGTCAATTCCTCCCGTCTTTCGGGCACAAGGCAGCAGGCGTGGGGCTTCAGTGCGCAGGCCATGGTCACCATTTCGTCCGTGACAGCCATTTCAAAATTGAGTGGAGCCGAAAGCGCCCGGAGGCGACGGATATCCTCATCCCGAATGTGGCGGCGGTCCTCACGCAGATGGGCCGTAATACCATCAGCCCCATTCTCCAGAGCCAGCTCAGCAGCACGGACAGGGTCGGGGTAGCGCTCACCCCGTGCGTTCCGCAATGTTGCAACATGATCAACATTGATACCAAGACGGATCATGGGCTGTTCCTTTCCCTCTTCATGGAGTCTGCGCATCACTCATGACACGCTGGCTTGCCATATCATGGGCCATGGCAAGCGCTGATGAAAGGCTTGAAATGCTTGCCTTTCCTGTCTCACCCGGACCGACGGCAATATCAAAGGCTGTTCCATGATCTGGCGATGTGCGGATGATGGGCAGACCCAGTGTGACGTTGACACCTCCAGCCATGTCCAATGTCTTGACCGGGATGAGGCCTTGATCGTGATACAGGCAGATTGCCGCATCGTACCGGGGACGGACAGCGGCACTGAACATGGTATCTGGTGGCATGGGGCCACTTACCTCCAGCCCTTCCCGCTGCAAGGCCTCTATAGCGGGTTTTATGATGCAGCTTTCCTCATCCCCCATCATGCCATTTTCACCTGCGTGAGGGTTCAGCCCTGCAATGGCAAGCCGAGGCTGGACCAGACCGAAATCACGTTGCAGGGCAGATGCCGTTACCCGGCTCACAGCCATGATGCGGTCTGCCGAAAGCGTCTCGATAGCCTGTCTCAACGATACATGAATGCTTGTCAAAGCAACCTTGAGCTGCTGGCAGGCCAGCATCATGACTTCCCTGCCACGGGCACCACACAGAGCTGCCAGAAACTCTGTATGCCCCGGATGGGGAAAACCGGAAGCTGCAAGCACATGCTTGGCAATCGGGTTGGTCACGACAGCTCCGGCTGCCCCTGACAGAGCGTAATGAACAGCTTTTCTGATGCTCTCGATCACCGCTACGGCATTGCCTGTTGAGGGATGCCCGGGTTTGACCGGTTCCGGACAGGAAAGCGCCAGTACGGGCAGGGCTTCTGCAAAACAGGCGGCTGCCTCGGACGGATGGCATATTTCCCGGTAGGGTGTGTTGCCTCCCAGCAGCACCGGGTCCCCTATCCAGAAAAAAGGTCGCCCAGCCGTTCTGAGACACTCCCAGACACGGCGTGTCAGTTCCGGCCCCACGCCAGCCGGGTCTCCCATGGTCAGGGCAACAGGTTGCGCCATGCCTGGTCTTATACGATTCATCGGGCCAGGGCAGCCAGGATGCGGACCCATGAGCGTATCCCGTGGAAGAATGAATCAAGACCATACTGCTCGTTGGGAGAGTGTATCCGATCATCAGCCTGAGCAAATCCCACCATGAGTGCATCCATGCCCAAAGCTTCACGGATTTCCTCTGCTACCGGGATCGAGCCTCCACAACCAGTCATGACGGCCGGTTTGCCCCATTCCTTACCCAGAGCGTCCAATGTTGCCAGAAGAAAGGGATTGTCCTGATTCACGGCAAAACCGGATGAAGCTCCATGCCCCGTAAAGACAACCTCGACATCTTCCGGCAGGGCTGCACGGACATAAGCCCGGAAGGAGTCCCGAATCCTGAGTGGGTCCTGCCCCGGTACCAGACGGAATGATACCTTCGCCGAAGCCCGGGCCGGAATGACCGTCTTGAAGCCATCCGCCTGATACCCGCCAGCAAGGCCATTGACCTCAAAACTCGGACGGCACCATGTCTGCTCAATGGCACTGAAGCCCCGCTCACCAGCAGCATGGGACAGGCCGACATCTTCCAGCAGGGCTGCATCATCAGGATAGAGTGTCCGCCACTGCTGGCGGGTATGCTCATCCGGCACGGTCACACCGTCATAAAAACCGGGCAGTGTGACCCGCCCCTGCTCATCACGCAGGCCACTGATGATCTGGCAGAGCAGAAAAGCCGGATTGGCCGCAGCATTGCCATACATGCCGGAATGAAGGTCCTGGCTGGCAGCAACGAGCTCGATTTCCTCGGCAACCGTGCCACGCAAAGAGGTCGTGATGGCCGGGGTCTCCCTGTCCGGCATGGCGGTATCACAGATCAGGGCAATATCAGCTTTCAGCTCTTCCTGATTCTCCTTGAGAAAGGGAAGCAGATTCTCACCACCGGATTCTTCTTCACCTTCCAGAAGAAAACTGACAGCCACGGGGAGATCCCCATGAACAGCTTTCCATGCCCGACAGGCCTCGATGAAGGTCATCACCTGCCCTTTGTCATCGCTCGCTCCCCGGGCCACGAGGACCTTCCGGCCATCGCCGGTTTTCTTCAGGCAGGGTTCGAACGGATCCGTTAACCAGAGGGCTTCGGGGTCTGTCGGCTGAACATCGTAATGACCATAGAAGAGAACGTGGGTCTGCCCGTTCCGTACCTTCTCTGCATTGGCATCATCATGCCCGACAACCATTGGATGCCCCGGTTCTGCCCATGAAACATCCCGCAAAGACGCCGTAAAGCCAAGCCCCTGCAATTCGTCCGCCAACCAGCGTGCGGCTTTCCGGCAATCATCCCTGTGCTGCTTCTGTGTGGAAATGCTGGGAATCCGCAACAGTTCACAAAGCCGCTCCAGTGCCGTCTCCTTGGTGGCCTCCACATGCTGGAGGACTGCGGCCATACGTTCAGTCATTGTCAGCCTGTTCCTTCTGATTCTGGTCTTCTTCAGGCAATGTCACACCCAGATGAGTGGGAAGCGGCATGAATTCATCCTCCAGCCCGTCTTCCGACTCTTCATCTTTATCTTCGGCGGCAGGGGGGTCTCCAGCCGGTTTCAACACGATGCGCAGAGGGGCTGGTGCAAAGGAGCGATGTAGCGACACCCCTTCCTTCCCGGCAGGGGGGGCTACCGTAGCGGGCCCATTCAGTAATGCCTCGATGAACCGCCCAAAAGCTTCATGCAGGCGACCATGGCCGTGCCTCTCCCTGACCGTTTCATGCGCTTTGCGCCGTATCCGGTCCCAGAGAGTCGGGTCTTCATACAGACGGATGATCTGCCGGGCGAAATGCTGCGGATCGTTGAAACCACCATCCAGAGCTTCTTCTTCATCCTTCCAGCCCAGACGTTCCATCTGAACCTTGTTCAGCACGGCCGGGATGCCCTGACCGGCGGCCTCCAGTATCTCGGTAGCCTGTGTGGCCGGGACCCGCGAGGGGTCCATGAGAATACGGCATCGCTGCATCATCCTGGGCAGCGTATCCATTTCGGCCAAGCCATCCAGTGGTGCCAGGCGCTCATAAAATCCCAGATCGACCAAAGGATGATGATACCCTCCGATCCCGATGGAAGGTGGCAGACTGAAATGACGTTGCAAGTGGGGCATCACGGCAAGGCAGAACCAGTCAAATCCGTCATGTCCGGAATCCCCTGCCCGGTAGATAGAAAGAGGGAACAAAATACCCTGCCGCCGTTCAAATTCGTCCTGTTTGCCCAGCTGCCGGCATGAAACAGCATAAGGCAGAGCTGTGACATTGCCGTAGCCCAGCCTGTGCAGCAGTGCGGTTGTCTGCTCATCACCCGTCACGATGCCTTGGCAGAGCCACGCATAATCCAGTTCTTTTCTGGCTTCCCTCATGAGACGTGCCGGCTCATCCACAATGCCAACGAGACGTCGCAGATGCTCTTCCACAGCTCTGAGGGCCGTGCCGTCCTGATTGACAGTATCAAGAACGATCAGCTTGTCCTGAAGGGAAATGTCCCCTGTGGCAAGAACCGGCCCCAGACGGGACAGAACATGCGTTCCACCAATCCAGAGCAGTTTCATGTCGGTCAACCGGTCCCGCAGGAAGGATGAAAAATCATCCACACCCCGCCAGCATTCCACATCAGCTGGATAATCATGAGGAATGACGAGCCTGTCTTCTTCTTTCCGGTCCAGACCGACAACCAGCACCTGCCAGCCCAGCCAACGGAAAGCATCAATCTGCTGCATGACCCGCCGTGCTGAACCACCTTCAATCAGGCGTGGAAGATGGGGGAAAACCATCATGACAAGAGGGCGATAGCTCTTGCCCATGCGGGCGTCCCCTCGGGCCACGGCATGTCTGGGCAGAAAAACGGGGAATAGACGCCGCAAGGCATCCTTTCCCATGGTCCGCCTCGCATAACTTTCCGGCGTGGCATTCAGCAGTCTGGCCTGTACGGTTGGCCAATAAGACAGGGTCCGCCCCGTGGCCCGCAACGCCATGGAAAAACAGGTAAAGAAAGGCTCCACCCTGTGCCCTTCCAGGTAGTGCAGTGCCTGTTCCATCGCTGTGCGATGGCAGAACAGCAGCCCCCCCTGAATGGCTTCCACCATCTTCTGGAAACTGACAGACTGGGCCTGTCCTTTTTCTCCCTGACCATGGCACGTGATGCTGCCATCACGCCATACAGCGCTACCTGCTTCCAGTACGGTATTGGTGCTTGTAAGAAGTTTGCCGCCCCCCTCACTTTCTTCAGCCATCATGGAAGCCATGGCAAAGGACAGGGCCATGGGCAACAGCTGCACGCCGGATTCCAGAAGCAGGATGCGCTCACCGGCAAGAAAAGGCAGACTCTCCCGCAACTGCTGCGCCAGGGGCTGGAGCTTGTCGCTGACAACGTGCCGCAACCCCTCTACTGCCTGATCCAGCCGTTGCCGGGAAAGGGTGTTGCCCGTACTGGCCACGACGACCTGCATGTCGGGAATACCCTGCGCATGCAGGGAAGCAAGCGTTGCAATATCGAGCAGATAATTGCCCTGTGAAAACAGAACGACACTCAGCTGGGGAGACGCCTGATTCACGAACCTCAAAGGCTTCCTGAACAGGGAGGGCAGACTGGCTTCGACCTTGCATAACGCCAGCCTGTTGGCGGCAGTAATGGAAATCCCGGGAATTTCGGCACCTGTCCGCCCTTCCTGCTGTAAAATCCAGAGCAGAAAGGGATTGTCCACGTGTGCCTTGTTGAGTGACTGGGGCATATCCAGCGTGGCCACAAACGCCCTGAAATCCAGATCAGCCGATGGATTGCGCAGCTCACTGATCCCTGCCCGGATGAAATGGGCATAACCATTGCGGAACATTCCGCTTTTCACAGCATCAGCTACGTCAGGATTCTGTGCCAGATAATAGGATTCATCAAAATAAGGGTTCGGATCATAAGCGCTGGGATTGTCACATCCCATGTAATGGTGAAGTGGCCCTGTAAATACGCCATCCTCTATCAGCTTGAGAACATCGGGATATTTTTCAAGATACCAGACAGGATCGAAGTACCAGGACGTCCTGACTGTTTTCATGTCAGGATGTTCGAGGGCCAGATATTGGCTGAAGGCCCCCTGGGAGGGATCAAACGGAATGTTTTTCCCCAGACATTCACGAATGAAGAGTTCGGCATCGAAAAGGAAATGAGGCGACCGGAAACCATAATCCCCGACACGGAGAAAATGGTCATAGGCATTGACATGCCCTGCCTCACGCATGGCCCGGAGACTGTAGTCCGAATTCACCTTGAAGTAGTATTCTGCCGAGAAAAGCCAGTGTCCAGAGCAGCTCTGGCAGCCTACATCTACATAATGCTGGAACCCGCTCTGAAAGATACCTTTCTCCTGCACGCCACGCCGGACATCAGGATAGACATTCAGGTACCATTCTTCATCAAAATACCTGTTGGGTGAAGTTCCTTCCCGTCCCTCACCGCTCTGCCATCGCTCGGCAAGCTGTCCGTCCGTCCAGACCGTCCCCGCCTCTGCCAGCTGCCGGGCATAACGGCGACGGTACCAGGCGGCATCAAATTCACTCCAGACAGGAGCCCTTGCCCGATCATTCGCTACCGCCTCGAAAAAGGTCCCATCCGTGTCCATCTTGCTTCTACCAGCCTTTCCAGCATTGAGACGACGCCTGAGCGCCTAATACCAGAGTTTCCCCTTTTTAGGGAGGATAACTACACCTCCTTTCATCAAGATCATGTAAAGACAAAACAGATGGATGACAGAATGGGCGAGTTCTTCTAGAGTCCGCCAACAACATTCACCAGCATTCTTCATGACCCTCCTGGTCCATCTTGTTTACTGCCACGAGGCAGGGTAGGAGCAATCCGCATGATTCGCCTTCTGATCATCGTTCTTTTTCTGGCCTTTACGGCCATTTTCGCCATGAGCAATCTTGATGATGCCACCGTCTGGCTGGCCTCATTCGGCTTCTCCATCAAAATGGGAAAACTCATCACCCTGCTTGCCGTGCCGTCCCTCGTGCTGGGGCTGCTGCTTGGCCTGACAGGCGAACTGCGCCAGCGTCGCCGCGCCCGCAAGGCCGAATCACAGCTGCGTACATCCCAGAAACAGCTGATCGAGCTGCATCAGCGGCTCGACCAGCTCAAGGCGGGCAGTGTTGCTCCCACTTCTGATGCGATCCAGCCTTCTTCACAGAAATAAGACCATTTCCTCATGTCTATTCGTCGTACCCGCCTCATTGCCGCATTGGATACCGCCTCCCACGACCAGGCCCAGCACTGGGCAGCAGCGCTGGAAGGCAAGGTTGATGCCATCAAGCTTGGTCTGGAATTCACCTATGCCTGCGGGCTGGATGCCGTAAAAAGTCTGGCCGCCCGGCAGGAGCTTTTTCTGGATCTGAAGCTGCATGACATTCCCAACACGGTTGCCTCTGGCCTCCGGGCTCTGGCTCCCATCCAGCCGAGCCTGATGACCATTCACGCACTTGGGGGTGCCGAGATGATCAGCCGCTCCCGTGCAGTTCTGGAAGAGGCTTTCGATGACGGGCGGAAGCGCCCCAAGCTCCTTGCTGTGACTGTACTGACCAGCATGAATGAGGAAAGCCTTGCGGAGATAGGCATCAACACCACACCGCTAAAGGAAGTGGTACGGCTGGGCCGGATGGCTGTCCGGGCCGGAGCTGATGGTCTGGTCTGTTCAGCTCATGAAATTACGGCGCTGCGTGATGCTCTGGGTGACGAACCAGCACTTGTCGTTCCGGGCATTCGTCCCGCAGGCAGCAGCACGGATGACCAGAAGCGCATCATGACACCAGCACAGGCAGCACGGGCTGGTGCCGACTGGATCGTGGTTGGCCGTCCCATCACCCGGGCGAATGATCCCGCCGCCGCCGCACAGGCCATTCAGGATGAATTGCAGGCTGCGACCTTGTGAAGGTTGACGTCAAAATCTGTGGTCTGACACGGGCAGAAGATATGGAAGCCTGTGCCGTATCGGGTGTGCGCTGGGTTGGTCTTGTGTTCCATTCCGCCTCCCCCCGTTTTGTCCGACCGGAACAGGCAGCCCGGCTGCATGAGGCCATAGCGTCTCCCTCTGCGGGGGGGCCTCTTCGTGTCGGGCTTTTTGTGCGGCCAACCCATGAGCAGATTGCTGCCGTTCTGGAGCGTATCCCTCTGGATATTCTGCAACTCTATACAGATGAAGCCACTGCTTTCACCCTGAAAGAGCAGGCAGGTCGGCCCGTCTGGTTGGCCCGTGGCGTCGCCCAGCAGCACGATCTGCCTGTCTCGAAAGCCATGGATGGGTATGTCATCGAAGCACCGGCCCAGAAAGGAGATACCCGCCCCGGTGGGCTGGGGCGGGTGTTTGACTGGACGCTGACACGCCAGTGGCAGGCTCCTGCTCCGTGGCTTCTTGCCGGTGGACTGACCCCTGACAATGTGAGCGAGGCTGTACGGGTCAGCTGCGCCCAAGCCGTTGATGTCTCATCCGGAGTGGAAGAAGCTCCTGGGATCAAGTCTGCGCTTCTTATTGAAAAATTTGTGAAAAATTCTCAGAAAAAGGCTTGCACTCGCAAAGAATAATGGTATTGTCCCCCCATCGCTTGCGGAGAGATGGCCGAGCGGCTTAAGGCGCACGCTTGGAAAGCGTGTGTACGTTAATAGCGTACCGAGGGTTCGAATCCCTCTCTCTCCGCCACTTCCCCTTGAAAATCTGCTTTCCGTTCAGCGCTCCGAGTACATGCCTGTAGACCCCACCGGAAGATCGTAATCCCCCGGTGAAGCCTTGTGTTGCTCAGGCCTTCGAAAAGATGCTCTCAGGTGCCAGGCGGGATTTCGGGCATGTCGCATTGGCATCTTTGTCAGAATGATAGCCAAGCGCAACAATGACCAGAGGTGTCAGCCCTTTTTCTTTCAGGCCGAATTCTTCTGAAATGACATCCGGCAGGAAGCCCTCAATTGGTGTTGCATCAACACCCAACAGCCCCGCGGAAAGCAGCAGAAAGCCCTGTGCCAGATAAACCTGTTTCTGGTTCCAGTGGGCGACATCGCCAGCATCCAGATGCTGCTGGACATACCCGGCACGGGCTGTATCCAAACGCTCACGGGCCGCAGCATCAGCGTAGCGTCCGTCCTGCTCTTCTTTGTCGAGCACTGTCTCAAGATAAGATTCCGGCAGCTCATTGCGGGCGCAGAGAACCACTACATGAGAGGCCTGCGTGATCTTGGGCCGATTATAAAACAGGGACCCGGAAGCTGGTGTTGCCTTGGCCAGACGCTGCTTGCCTGCATCATCATCGGCAATGATGAAATGCCAAGGCTGGGCATTGACCGAAGACGGGCTGTACCGCAGGGCTGCCAGCAGCTGCTGCACTGTCTCCTCCGGGATACGGCGAGCCGCATCGTAGGCCTTGGTCGTGTACCGTGTTTTCAGAACGTGGAGAAGATCCATGACATCCATCCTTCAGTTATGTGGGAATATGTTCCATTTATATCAAACAATAAGGATTTAGCAAACGATTCCATCCTGTTCCCAGTATCAAGATGGGGGGTGTGGGCATCAGGAGCAATGAAAAGAAAAACTTATGGGATAAACAGGATTTTTAAATATATATCGAAATGACAAGAAAAACCATGAAATACTCACCGTGCGATTTTGATAATCTTTCTTATAAAGTCTCTTTGATAATGATTATCAAGTACGAATACACCGTAATTTAATTTTTATATTGCAATCCGTAAAGTTGAAGACTATACCGACCTTCGTTGGAGATAATCCTACAGTTCATACTTCATGCGATGGAGAGAAAAATGGCCGCAAAAGACCCGAAAGTAATTGAATATCTCAATGCTCAGCTTGCCAATGAGCTGACAGCCATCAACCAGTACTTCCTTCATTCCCGCACCCTGAACCATTGGGGCGTCACCAAGCTGGGCAAGAAGGAATATGAAGAGTCCATTGAAGAAATGCGTCATGCCGACTGGCTGATCGAGCGCATCCTCTTCCTGGGTGGACTGCCGAACCTGCAGCATCTGAACCCGCTGCACATTGGCGAGAATGTCAAAGAGATCCTGGAATGTGATCTGAAGGTCGAGGCTCTGGCTCTGGAGAAAATCCGCGAGGGCATCGCCTATTGCGAAAGCGTCCGTGACTTCGTGTCCCGCGACCTGCTCTTCCGCATCCTCGCTGACGAAGAAGCCCATGAAGACTTCATCGACACCCAGCTGGACCTCATCAAGCAGATCGGCCTGGAACGCTACATTACGCTGAACTCTGAAAGCGCCGACCAGAATAGCGGCCACTGATCACTGTCAGAAGCCAGACTGATGAAAGAAGCCTCTCTTAAAGGGAGGCTTCTTTTTTTTGTATCGGGTCATCACCATTGGCTATCTGTGCAGCCATCCCCTGCTCTATTGCCATAGTTGTCGGGCAGGGACAGGTTTTCCGCTTTGCTTCTTTCAGAAGGCAGGCGACTCCCTTTACACAGTTGCCGCATTTCACCTGACACTTACGGGCAGAGTAAACCTCGGAGACTTTCACAACTCCGGCCTGAATGGCCGCCTGCACGTCCCTGTCAGACAATCCGTTGCATGAGCATATAATCATCTGGAGCCCGCCTTCCATTCTGCTGCACTCCTGTGACGCTAATGATAATGACATTCTTTCGCAACTTAATTCTCTCCTTTCTTTTTCGAAGGATTTTCAGAATGATAGCGAAATGGGTATGAAAAAATTCAGGTTTCACCGAAAACAGAAAGTGATTCATGACACGACCATGGAATATCTCTACCATTCGCCAGATATCCCGGGCGATAAGGGAGAACTGGTCGCTGAATATACAAAATTGAAAAAAAATCATCTTTATGATATCAGAAGCGTACTTCTGCGTCTGGACAGGCATACTGAATTCCTATTTCAGGGCTCCAATAAAACGCTTCCTGTACGGACGCTAATTCAAGGGCCTGAGCACTCTCGTAAGGCCAGTCAATCATCTATTGAGGAATGAAGCGCCACGGACTGGCTTTTTTCATCCCTCCCCAACCAATGGAGAGATTTCATGGCAGGCACGCCAGACAAGAAACCACACTTTGTTGAAAAAATAGGCATACCGGCCGCCCTGTTCTGGGCCTTTGTCGGACAGCTTCTCTTCATGGTCGGCGATGGTGTCGAGGCGGGATACCTGGATACGTTCATGCTGCACACCGGCCACCCCCAGAGTTTCGTCAACGAGCTTTTCACTTTTTACGGCATCACCGTGATGATTGCCGCCTGGTTTGCCGGGCCACTATCCGATCTCATGGGACCTAAAAAGGTCATGTGGAGCGGTCTGGTCCTATGGGCTGTCCTGGAGGTCTGCTTCCTTGTTTTTGGGCTTACCCCCAACAACAGTACATGGATATTGACGTTCTATGCTCTCCGCGGGTTTGCCTACCCGCTGTTCGCCTATGGTTTCCTGGTCTGGATTGCTGCAGCGACACCAACATCCATGCTTGGAGCGGCAGCCGGCTGGTTCTGGTTCTCTTTCTCTGCCGGCCTGCCTACTCTCGGCTCCCAGTTTGCCCGTTTTGCGATTCCTGCCATCGGTGAAATCAACACCTTCTGGTGCTCTCTGGGGCTGGTTGTTCTCGGCGGACTGATCGCCCTGCTTTTCACAAGGGAGCCAACCGGCAATCGCCGTCTTCTACCTGCCGATGTTCCTGCCCGACAGATCTTTCTGGGCTCCATCAGCATCATCTGGCGTGAGCCCAAAACTCTCATTGCCGGTATTGTCCGCACGGTTGATACATCATCGGAATATGCCTTTCTGGCCATCATGCCCGGCTTTTTTGTCGATCATCTGGGGTTCACGCTCGGGCAGTGGCTCAACCTGCTGTCACTCATCTTTTTGAGCAACATCATCGTCAATCTGATTTCAGGCATGGTGGCGGACAAAATGGGCTACCGCTTCGTCGTGGCTGTTTTTGGAGGTATCGGTGGCTTCATCACCATTCCCCTCTTCTATTATGTTCCCCTCTGGTATCCGGGCAATTTCGCAGCGGCTGCGGTTGTGGGCATACTTTATGGAGCCTCCATCGCTGCCTTCGTTCCTCTCTCCGGTCTTATGCCCCAGATCTGCCCACGGGAGAAAGCCGCTGCGCTGTCCATACTCGGGCTGGGCGCTGGAGCGTCGACATGGGTAGGGCCTGCCATTGTTTCCCTCTGCGAAATGATTTTCGGCGTCGGCATGGCCTACGTCATCTGGACATTTGCCATCATCTATCTGCTGACCGCCGGTCTGACCATGACACTGACCGTTTCATCAGAGGCTCGCCGTTTTACCGAAGAGCAGGAAAAGAAGCAGGGAACCCCCTGATCATCCCTTCCATGCCCGATCAGAACAAAGGCCATCCCCTGCGGGTGGCCTTTTTCTCTCCGTCCCTGTCATGCCTCATAACGGCTATGCTCTGACAGACGGCATGAAGTGAGGCTGAGCCCTTGCAGTTCAGGCTGTAGTGGCGCAATCTCCCAGTGTTGCTAAAACCTTATACATTAAGGAGATCATCATGGCCGTAACAAAGCTTGTTCTGGTTCGTCACGGGGAAAGCCAGTGGAACCAGGAAAACCGCTTCACTGGCTGGTATGACGTCGACCTGTCAGAGAAAGGGCGCAGCGAAGCCAAAGCTGCCGGCCAGTTGCTGCACAAGGAAGGCTATTCCTTCGATTACGCTTATACCTCCGTGTTGAAGCGTGCCATCCATACACTCTGGAACATTCTGGACGGTGTGGATCAGGCATGGCTGCCCGTTGAGAAGAACTGGCGTCTGAATGAACGTCATTATGGTGCTCTCCAGGGCCTCAACAAGGCTGAAACAGCCAAGAAATATGGCGATGAGCAGGTCAAGCAGTGGCGCCGTGGTTTTGCTGTCACGCCGCCTGCTCTGGAGCGTTCCGATGAGCGTTTCCCCGGTCATGATCCGCGTTATGCCCATCTGAGTGCTGATGAGCTGCCCGTCACGGAAAGTCTGGCCCTGACCATTGAGCGTGTGATTCCCTACTGGGAGAAGACCATCCTGCCGCGCATCAAGAAGGGCGAGAAGGTCATCATCGCTGCTCACGGCAATTCCCTTCGTGCTCTGGTGAAATATCTGGACAACATGACGGAAGATGAAATCCTGAACCTGAACATTCCTACAGGTGTGCCGCTGGTTTATGAGTTCGATGAGAACTTCAAGCCGGTCAAGCACTACTATCTGGGTGATGCCGAGGAAATTGCTGCCAAGGCAGCAGCTGTCGCCAACCAGGGGAAAGCCAAGTAATCCTCTCTGGCATATGAAAAGAAGAAGGGCGCCTCTTCATCAGGCGCCCTTTTTTTTATAGCGTATCTTTTCAGGAGCTGACGTGATGAAGAATGCTCCGATGGAGCTCGGCAGGTGTTACATCTACAGGCTCAGATGATACGCGACTTCCCTCTGGCCCATTGGGCCGCAGTATGACATAGGGTGTCCCCCTCTCCAGTCCTTCAACAGCAGGCAATGCTTCCAGCGCCGGACGATGGTCCCCAAAGAATACCAGCATGATGTCCCGCCCGCTCCCTTTGATCTCTGCAAGCAGTTCCCGCAACATGGCATCACCATTCTGCACGTGCTGATGCCACGCTTCTGCACCACTCGATTGCTCCAACCGCCCTTTCTTCCAAGGACCATGATTTTCGATTGTCACACAGTAGGCCAGAAAATGATCGTTTTTCTGGAGATATGTCAGCAGCCGTGCTGTTAGCGCAGCATCACCTACATACGGGCCAACCCTGTCCTGCTCGGAAAAACATTCCCGCCCGATGACGTCATTGAACCCCCATAAGGGCAGCAGACGATTCCGACCATAAAAACGCAGATCATAGGGATGCAGGAAAAGAGCCGTTTCATAAAAATGTTTCAGACGATTCGGCAGGGCATGGGACGGAGACTGATCCGCTGTCAGGAATGGATCAAACCGGCGATATGAGAGCATCTCCTCATCATCGCCACACAGAACCCCATATTCACTACGCATCGTATAGGCACCTAATCCGCTAGGCAGGAGCCTTCCCCATTGTACCGCTTCCTGCCGACATCGGACGAGCTCTGGCAGAGGCGACCACTCATTCTTCAGCTCCGCAGGATCGGCAAATGATTCACACTGGATGACGATGACAGACTCTGGTGCGGCAGCCGTCCGCAACAAGGCAGGCCTGACGGGTAGCGGTGCCAGCTCATGGCAGCGCCAGGCATAAAGCAGCAGTGTTGGCAGCAGCCCTCCCTCACGCACATCCCGCCACACGTCCGGCCCTGTTTCATCGGAACGACTTCCCCGTGCCAAGAGCCACCAGAGGCATAGTCCCACGGCGACTGCCTCGATACAGCCCATCAGCCGTAACCCGACAGACAGTGATGAAGCCCATGCAAGCAGGTAGAGCACCCCTGCACCACCAGCTACGACAACACACCGCACAGCAGGCGGAATGCCCTGAAGATAAAAACGTGGATGCTTCATGAACGCATCGATCAGGGCAAAGTCCGTGAAAACCAAAGGTTCATTCAACAGGCGCAGCTTCAGGTTGGATGCCGTTACCAGAAGCCCCATCAGGATGGCACTCAGCAGCAGGGAAAGCCAGATGACACCTGTCAGGCAAAGAAAAATACCGGTTGCCATTATGACTGGAAAACAGCGTAAAAGGACCAGGGAGGGCTTTCTTACAATACGGACAGGGTGAACAAAAAGGTCGATACCTTCTCCAATGACAAGGCTCCCTACAATCATCAAACATAATTCTGTAATGTAATGTGACATTGAAGATACTGAAACTCCGAAATAAATGACAGAATACACGGATTCATGAAGTTTTCCCTGGACATTTCAGGGATGGATTGATCAATGAAATGGAAATTTTGCCAATAAACTCCACTTATCGGTCGAATTATTATTCAATCGTGGAAATTAAATTATATTCACCACCCCTCTCTTCCCAAAAAAAAGACTTCCTGATAACAAGCTAGTGTTTCTACCACCTGTCCGGTATGGAAAAGGCCCCATTTCACCATGTCATGCCATGTCCCTGCGTCTGGAGCCAGAGCCATCAGGCCTGTCGTAGCCTGCCATGGAATAGCATGGTGGAAACAGCGCCGCATTCGTTCTTTTCTTGAAGGAAGAGACCCCATCCGGTTTTTCTGGTCGTCCCGTCGGGCTCTGGCCTATGCCCGGAAAAAGAATGCTGGACTGGCTGTTTGGGCAAACCGCATCACACCAGCCCTGCAGGCACAGGCTTATGCCATGCGGGTGCCCCTCTTCTTCGTGGAAGATGGCTTCATCCGGTCCATGGGACTGGGAAGCGGGTTTCTGCCTCCATGCTCCATTATCCTGGACAGCCAGGGCGCTTATGTTGATCCCTCCCACCCCAGTGATCTGGAGGACATGCTGAGGGATATCAAGGTTGCACCGGCCCTCCGTGGAAGAGCCGATACTCTCATGGAGCGCCTCAAAACGCTTCATGTTTCCAAATATGCCGTTACGCCTGATTCATCTCCCGTCAAAATGGAGCCTCCTGAGGGGGGGCCGGTCATTCTGGTTCCGGGGCAGGTTGCTGGAGATCTGTCTGTCGTAAGAGGCGGAGGCAAGATTACGGATAATCTCGCCCTGCTGCGTGAGGTTCGCCGCAGGAATCCTGGAGCATGGATCATCTATCGGCCCCACCCTGATGTGGAGGCCGGCCATCGTTCCGGTCATCTTTCCGAAGCAACCATTCTTGCCTACGCCAACAGCATTGACCGCAGTGGCAGCATGAGCCAGCTCCTTACACATGTTGACGAGGTACACACCCTCACATCCCTGACAGGTTTTGAGGCGCTGATACGTGGCAAAAAGGTTACAACATACGGTGCCCCCTTTTACGCTGGCTGGGGACTGACAACACATCTGGGACCATCACTTCCCCGCCGGGGGCGTCAACTGGATGTAACAGACCTTGCTGCAATCGCCCTTATTCTGTATCCGCTCTATATCAATCCAGAGACAGAACAGCGATGTGACGTGGAGGAGCTGATTGACTGTTTTGGCAAGACTGAGCTCTGGAAGCCAACATACGCCATGAAATTACGGCAGAGGCAGGGCCAGCTACGCCGTTGTTTCACACATTTCATTTCATCATGCCGGGCCCCTCATGCTTGACAATACCCAGACAACATATTCTGGCCACCCTCCCGAAGAGACGGAACACGCCGAATATCCATCCAATTTTTTTGAAGATCCGAGCCTGACAGAGACCAGCACGCTTGTGCCCATGTCGCTCCAGATCCCCCCAAAAACAAAACGCAATTTCCTGCTGCTCCAGGGGCTCATGGGGCCTTTTTTCCAATCCGTTGGCCGTGCCCTGAAAAAACGGGGGCATAATGTGTGGAAAATCAACTTCAATGGAGGGGATGAGCTTTTCTGGCGTCTGGGAGGTGGTATTGCCTTCCGCAGCAATTATGGGACATGGCCCGCCTTTCTGGGGCATATCCTGCAAAAACATCACATCACGGACGTGCTGCTGTTTGGTGACTGCCGGGAACTCCATCGGCAGGCCATCCTCATCTGCCGTGAAATGAATATTGCCGTCCATGTTTTTGAGGAAGGCTATATTCGGCCAGACTGGGTCACCCTGGAACTTGGTGGCGTTAACGGTAATTCCACGCTACCCAAAGACCCTGACTGGTACTATCAGCGTGCCAGCCAGCTGCCTCCTGCCGCCCCACATGAGCCTGTCCCCTCCTCCTTCCCACGTCGTGCACTGGAAGGCGTGGCCTATAATGCGGCCACCATTCTTCTGAAGTGGCGTTTCCCGCATTGGACAGATTATCGCCCCTGGCCGCCCCTAGTGGAAGGCGTTGGGTGGTTGCGACGCCTCTGTCGCCGTAAAAAGGCTCAAAAACGCAGTCACGAACTGACTGAATGGCTGGTTGAAGGGCCCAAGCCTTACATGCTGCTCCCTCTGCAACTGGATGCCGATGCCCAGTTACGCCTGCATTCTTCCTATTCAGGTGTGGCGGAAGTCATCACCGAAGTTCTTGTATCCTTTGCCAAAAATGCCCCACTGGAGATGCGTCTTGTCATCAAAGAGCATCCGCTCGACAATGGTGTGCAGGACTGGAAGAAACTTGTCCAGCGACTTGCTGCTGCGCATGGTGTCAGCAATCGTGTGGATTACATGGAGCTTGGAGATATAGCCAGGCTTGTGCGTCATGCCCGTGGGGTCGTAACCGTTAACAGCACGACTGGTACCCTAGCTCTGGCTCATAACGTCCCTGTCATTACCTTGGGTCACGCCATTTACGACATGCCGGGACTGACTGCGCAATCGACATTGAAAGCTTTCTGGCAGGCACCCCAGCGACCTGACCCACTCATCTTTGCGGCTTTTCGTCGTGTGCTGATTGATCAATGCCTAATCCCTGGAGGTTTCTTCTCTGAAGAAGGTCTTGAAAAGCTGACGTTAAGTACCATTTCCCGTTTGGAAAATTATTCCACATGCAGAAGGGTACAATAAAATGACAGTACCATCAATTTCATTTATTCTTGACATATCACGCTTGCTCTCAAGAGCAGGATCTGCAGTTCCTACGGGGATTGATCGAGTTGAACTCGCTTATGCTGAATACCTTTTAACACATCATCAAGATCAAACCTATTTTGTCGCCCTTTCTTTAACTGGACGCCTTGGAAGACTTCCACGCAGTACTGTTACCACGTTTATCTCAAATTTACTTAATGGATGGAATTTAGGTCACAAAGAGAAAATAGCGGAAGCAAAGAATATTGCAAAAAAACTAAAAATATATTTGTTTTTTCCTAACTCTTTGCCTGATATTAATGGTATAAAATTCTATTTTCTAGTATCTCACCATCATTTAATGCATAAAAAAATAATAAGAAATTTTCTTTCTAAGACAGGATCCTACTTCATACCCATGGTACATGATCTTATTCCTATTGAATATCCAGAGTACTCACGACCTCGCGAAAAAATACGTCACAAGGCCCGTATGGATAGCGTCATAGAACTGGCTCGAGCTGTAATTGTACCAACTGACTCTGTGAGAGAATCATTAAAGCCATTTTTCTCCCAAGCAAACCGCCATGGCATCCCTATTTGGAAAACACCACATGGGGTCCATAAGCAGGCCATCTATCATACTAATCAAGAGTGCAAAAATTATAAATATAAAAAGCCATATTTCGTGTATATCAGTACAATCGAACCGCGTAAAAACCATCTTTTGTTGCTCCATTTGTGGCGTTACCTTGTCCAGCAACGTGGGGAAGAGGCCGTCCCCTATCTTATTCTTATTGGTAAGCGTGGATGGGAAAATGAAAATATTCTAGACCTATTAGAAAGGTCACCAGCTTTGCAGAATCTTGTTATAGAGGAAAGTGGTCTTTCTGACGAATGTGTTGCCTCCTTATTAAGATATTCTAACGGTCTTCTTTTCCCAAGCTTTACAGAGGGTTATGGTTTACCGCTCACAGAAGCTATGAGTCTGGGAGTGCCCAGTATTTGCTCCAACATTCCTGCATTACGTGAGATAGGCCAAAATATTCCATCCTATGTGTCTCCACTTGATGCAACAGAGTGGGAAAAAATAATAGACGACTTTTCACAATACGGCCCTCTATGGCAGGCTCAAAAAGAGCGCCTTAAAAAATGGTCTCCCTTTTCATGGTCTCAGAGCGTAGCTCTCACTCTCTCTCACTGTCTCACACTAACCCAAAACGACTAATAAAAATAATGGATAATTCTTTTCTTTCATCCCACAGAAGCCACTCGACAATATGGTTTGATGGACGCAATATTGGACGTAGAAATGGGACTGGCGTTCAGTATTACGCAATCAATCATAGTAATGTAACTAGAGAACTTGGGTATAGTACAGCGTGGCTATTAGAAAGCGTGGAGGGATATTCTAGCCTATCGATTGTATCTCGCATAATCGCTGCTCTACTTTCCCGTGCTCCTACAATAAGCAATATGTTTCAATCCGTCTGGGGAGATGCTTTCCTAGCAAACGACCTCTATCGTGTAGCACATCTTCATTATCGATATCATAAGCGACTTTTAAGACTAACCCCTCTTTCTCCACCAGACATAATGCACTGGACATATCCACTTCCTCTTTTTATGGAAGGATGTCAAAATGTAGTTACAATTCATGATATAATTCCGCTTACACATCCTTCCTTAACAGGTATCGATCCTACTCGGTTCCGTAGAATTTTATCTTCTTTAATAGAAAGTCCTGTCCATTTTGTCGCCGTTTCAGAAACAGTTCGAAATCAAATAATTAATTTACTTTCTGTGCATCCAGATCGTATAACGACTCTATATCAACCCGTTGAATTTAGTAAACAAGTAAGAAATTCTATATCGAATGCTCCCCGAATTGCTCCAGCTGATTCATTTGTATTTTATGGTCGCATTGAACATCGAAAAAATATTGAAAGATTATTGGAGGCCCATGCTCTTAGTGGAACAAAAACTCCACTTATTTTAATTGGTCCTGATGGAGATGATAGACCGAATTATAAGCCGTATGGTTCAAGTAGCCAAGTAATTCGGTTACCATGGAGCAATCGTTTCTCTCTGTTACGGACTCTTCAAGAGTCTAAAGCCCTTCTTTTTCCAAGCCTTGCAGAAGGATTTGGACTTCCAATTATTGAAGCCATGTCATTAGGTGTTCCAGTTCTTACTAGCCGTGGAGGTGTTACAGAAGAAATTTCCGGTGATGCAGCCATGCTATGCGATGCTACTAATATAGTAGAGATGGCAAATTGCATAAATATACTCGATCAGCTAAGTAAGAACGACAAAAAAAGAATGATTAAGGCAGGATTAGAGAGAGCAAAATTCTTCTCTTCCAACCTGTATAAAAGAAATATTTCTTCTTTTTATGAAAAGATCAAAAGCTATCCTTCTAATACTATACTATAAAATTCCAACAACCTCTTTTTATAATTCTCTTCATCAAAATAAACTGCACGCTCCTTACCCTTATCTTTTAATAAGTTGCAAAGAAAATCATCTTTATCTAATCGTTCGATTCCGGCTTTTATCGCATTAACATCATATGGATCAACCAATAGAGCTGCATCAGAAGCAACTTCTTTCAAAGCTCCAGTATTAGAGGTGAGAACAGCTGTTTTTAAATTAAAGGCTTCCAAAATAGGTAGACCAAAACCTTCAAATATGGAGGGGAATAATACAGCACGTGCATGTTGTATTAAAGACCTTAGTAATTTAACGGGAACATATGGAATATGAATAATCACCCCCATAGCAATTCCCTGCTCAAGAAATCTCAATTCCTCTTCTTCTTTCCACCCATTAGATCCTACCAATACTAAAGGACGATTAGTTTCAGATAATAAGAAGGCTTCTAATAAACGACCGATATTTTTTTTAGGCTCAAGCTGGCCAAAATATATAAAGTACCCCCCATCAGAAATACCAAATAGTTTATTTATTTCTCGCTCTGTCCGTTCATAAGAGATATCAGAAAGAGTAAATGGTGTCGATTGATATGTGTTGAAAATCTTATTTCGAAACTTTGGAAAGAAATCAACAATAGTATCCTTAGAATATTCAGAAACCGTACAGATATAATCAGCCTCATTAGCTAATGAATTCATTAATTTATAATAATAAATCTTATTATCTAAAGTCGTATAAGGCATCTTCATTGGAACTATATCATGAATAGTATAAATATTTTTTGCTCCAATAACCTTAATAGGTAAAGGATACGTCCAATGCACTATATCTTGATTCATTGTATTTTTTATTTTTAAAAAGCATCCAGTTTTCTCAAAAAAACCAGCTGCCATCTGGAAAATAAAAGGAATATTAAAAATACAATCAAACGTAGGCATGTGCTCCTCAAAGGATCGTGCCTCCACGCAATTATTAAATCTAATCAACTCAGCTTTATGCCCCAAAAAATTGAAAGCCGTTTGTCGCCACCACCTAGGAGAATACAGCCGAGGCCTCCTGTATCGCATATCTGCAGCTAATTGGTTAAAAAACATAACTTCCTGTAAATTCTCATTCAACCTCCTAGGGATATTTAGTCCATATAGTACGTTTACCTTAAATCCCATACTACTTAATGTCCTAGAGAGAACGCGACCGTAAGTAGCAACCCCCGTCCCTTTAGGAAGAGCTAAATTGAATCCATCAACTAGTACTCTAGGCGCAATTTTCATAAAACATCCCCTTTTCTAATCTGAAAACCTAAATAGATTCGTCCTAAATTTTAAGAAAGAAAACTTACTATTTTTTTCATGTTTCTCCTCTGGGGCGGCCTTTACCTTTTCAAGAGAGAGTTGAGAAATTCCACCTTGAAAATCCCCGTCAACATACAATACGAACTCAACAAATTCTTTCCTCTTAGATAGAAAAAAATCATACGTCTCGTTAGAACGTTCCACTTCAGTGGGATACCTGGTTTCAAAATTTTCGATTGATTCCTGAGCAAAGGCAGCAGTTACTGCAATCTTTAGATTTTTAAAAACTGTTCCCTCAATGAATTTAATATTAAGTCGATAAAATCCTGCTTCCAAATCAACATGAGGGCCATACAAAATCTTACCAAGATCTTTTTTGGTAACAAGAATAGAATTCTCATCCTTCTTACCTCCATCAGCCAGACGTAGAGTAGGATGTCTAGCATCCCAAACATAATTGGAATTATCTTCAATAACTATACCCGTTACCCCTCCAAAAAAATCTCCAAAAGCACTCATCCTAAATTCAACGGATTTTTTATTAGAATCAAAATTAAAGAAAAAAACTTCTTTATTGTGCTCACTTACAAAGCCATAGTCAAAATCATATTCTCTATATATCGTATTTTCGGTTGCAATATCTAAAAAAATACGTCTATACTTGGTATTCGGCAAGAAGTTAAGAGTTATCTTATAGCTACCCGCAGGCAAATCAACATATGGGCCAAAAAAAACTCTTCCTCGAGCATGGGAAACATAAATCACCCCATTTTCCTTTTTTATTTTTTTATTCCCTATAGGAATAATATGCTGATCACTAGCAAGCCACTCATAATTCTTTTCTCCAAATACTTTTTTTTGCTTCCAAAGAAGGCAGTAACTATTAGCTCCCTTAACACCCAATTCTGATATATTGCCCGCTACGCTCTTGTTTCTCAATGCGACAACCCTTCTATCAGGGCTTACAAAAGTAACATTCTGCACAAACCTTTCAGGCGTTATGTATCTAACTTCTCCAATATATTGATCGTCGATATCCAACATATTAGAATTCTCACTAATAACAGTAGCAAAGCTACGTCCCAAAAGAGGTGAGCCTGTAACATAATGATCATGTGGACCATAATATCTATTACGACAATTATTTACAATTTTTTCAATAAGTACCTTCCACTCCTTGCGTTTAGGTAAAGACCATAAAAGGCTATTTTGCAAACTAGCCCAACATTCCATTCCATCATATGTTTCATAAAAAGCGGCTACACCACACTGTCTCGGAATCTGCCATCTATTTAGCATGTATATAGAAAGATCAAAATATAACCCACCGTAAATATACATTAGACAATATCTAGCCAAATCACTTTTATAGGCATAAGGCGTTAAGGTATCAAAAGCTTTCAAAACATCTTTTGAAAAATGACGTTTAATAAATTCTCTTATTTCATTGCCAGACCACATTTTATATGCGGCTTGAGGATATAATGAACGAGCTACATCAATATGATGCTGAATAGTAGGAGAAAAACTACGGGGCAAGACAAAGTCATCAACAATAAATATTTGATGAAGATATTTTATTTCATGAAACTCATTTGACATTTTAAATTCCTCTCACAAATTTAAAAAAACCACCTAAAAGTCCAGAGGATACCCCCTTTTCTCCTGGAAGGGGAGGAAAAGACCTCTCTTGATTCTCTATTAGAATTTTCTTTATCCCCCCAAAAAAACCATTTGGCGTATAAATTTTAAATTCCACCTTCCGCCACAGTTCCTCGACATCAAACGTATAGGAAAAAACATTGGAGACAAGCTCATCACAGGAAAAAACAATAGAATGGTGATCTATTTCAGAATAATTAGACACTATAGATAACTTTATTTCATCAAAAAAACTTTCCTCCTCAAAGACAATAGAGAATCTATATCTCCCTTTTGGGAGAGAAACGTATGGCCCATACGTCATACCCTCCTTCCTATCTAAGGAAATAATCTGCCCGCTTTCCGTTTTACTCAATCCACCTTTTACAAATATAAGAGGATCATCTGAATTCCATATCATAGGATTTTCAGCATAAACCTGCCGTGTATGCCAAAACTCATTATAATTATTAGAATTTTTGAGACCTATCTCCTTCAAATCTCCACCTGTTTTCTTATTCCGAATCGCTACAACGATACCCTCTCTTGATACGTACGTCATATTAATAATATCAGCCTCCGCAGTAACGCAACGTGTCTGACTTACATACTGACTATCTGCTTCTAAAGTATCCTTCCTAGAAGCCATAACAGACAAAAAGACCTTTCCCAACAAAACCGGACCTGTCGGATACAACGGATTGAAGCCGTAATATTTTTTACGACAGTTTTCCACTATGAGATCAATTGCCAAACGGAATTCTTCCCGTCGAGGCAACGCCCACAAAAGGCCAGTTTGAATTGCCGACCAACTCGGAGAAATAAAAGAAGGCTCCTTAAAGGCCGCAACATCCTTAGAGAAAGGTATATTCCAAGGCTTTAACAACAAGACACCAATATCAACACACAACCCTCCATAAACATACAACAAAGCATATTTAACAAGATCTGCTTTATAAGCATATGGACATAACGTCTCATAGGCCTCAAAGACAGAAGTAGAAAAATTTTTCTTCAAAAATTTTCTAATCGTCCTATCATTCCACAGCCTATATTTTGCCTTCGGATATATCTTTTTGATCGCTCGTCTATTATTTTTCACGAAATCAGGAAGTTTCCCGCTTTCCTTGTCAAGAATTAAAATTTGATGAACAGCTTCTATTTTATGTGCTTTCATTAACGCTCACCTCAGCAAGTTTTCATAAATTGTAATATTTTTCAATTCCCTCGTCAACAGAAGAAGAGAGAAATACCTTCTTGTCATGAATCAGAGCGGCCCTATTGCAGGTATGCTTAATAAAATCAGTATTATGCGAAACAATTAAGAGTGTCCTATCCGCACGTTTTGCAAAAAGCTCATCTTCACACCTTTGCGCAAAACGTGCATCTCCAACCATAATTACTTCATCAATCAAATAACAGTCAAATTCTATCGCCAGAGAAAGCGAAAAAGCCAATCGCGCATGCATACCTGATGAATATGTTTTTACAGGATCATAAAACTGTCTACCTAACTGGGCAAAGCCTTGCACATAATCCAAGGTTTCTTCATAATCTAAATGATAAACACGACAAATAAAACGCAAGTTATCATGCCCAGAAAGACTACCTTGGAAAGCCCCTCCAAAAGCCAACGGCCATGAAACCGTCATCCCATAATGAATTGTTCCACTAGTCGGCTTTTCAATTCCACCAATCATCTTAATTAAAGTAGATTTTCCTGCTCCATTTCGTCCCAATATTCCCAGCCTATCTCCATAATTAACCTCTAAATTTACACGATCTAAGATGAGTCTTCTTTTTTTTCCAACATGATAAGCTTTCGAAAGATCTTGACATATCAACTTACCCATCAACTTCGCCTCCATATTACGATAACTCTATATGAGGTCTAACTCTTAAACAAAGATACAACCCAACCATAAACGTAAGTAAAGACGTATAAGTCATAAAGCATATAGAATAATGTGGAACAACTTTAGAACCAAAAAATCCAGACCTCATCATTTCAATTCCATTGGCTATAGGAGAGGTATATTCAAGAACCCACCTATATTTTGGAGGGATCCAATCAATCATCACAAAAGCCCCAGTCCACGGCAGGGCAAGATATGTCAAAACACTAACCGTTTTCTCCAACAAATCAGAACGTTCAGTCAAATAGGAAAATATAAACGAAATACCATAAGTAAAAAAAACAACAAATCCAAACCCAGAAAGTGTTAAAGCCCAATCCTCTGGGAGTTCCATGTACCCCAATGAAACAGCACCGCAGAGAACAAGGATAGCAGCCATCATGACACCTATCACTTCCAAAGTAATACGTGCAGTAATGATATCTAGAGGAGTTACCAACCTATGATAAAGCAAGCTTGAATTAACAGCATAAGCTTTCGTTGATCTAACAACAGCATGCCGAAAAAGTACCAAAGGAACATATCCCGTAACAACCATAGCAGTCATCCGAAGACCATGCTCATGCGAAGGACGAACAAGTGTCCACATAATTGTCACCCCTCCGCAAAAAAGAATAGGTTCTCCCACCACCCAAAGAAATCCTATATTCTCACGACCATACCTTGTTAACGTTTCTCGCATAATTAACGCATAAATCACACGCAACTGCGTTAAAATGGACTGAGACAATGTCAAATTGACATGTTTTTTAGCGCTTCGTACCTTCTTATTAACCATTTTTCTCTCACTGAAGAGTATGCTCTTTCGCACCTGAGACAAGAAGAGACCCAATAACATAAAAAATCAGCATCGTTATGAAGGTCAACACAATAAACACAGCAGTTCGTGGATAAGCAGCATAATCTGGCAGACTGGGTTGAGCTACAACCGTGACATACAACATTTGACGATCCGCTTGAGCCTTCGCCATTTCCAAGGCCGTCGTCTCTGCTGCCAATTTTTTCTCAATTATCGTTTTTTTGACTGCCAGTTCATCATAACCAAGCAATTTAGGTACCAACGACCCAGAATTCATCTCATGACCAGTTATATGAGCCTGGGCATTTTTCATTTGCGTTTGAATTGATGCAATCCGCTGGGCATATACCTTCCTCAAAGGGCTATGCGGCGCCGTAAGATCCAGTTGTTTTTTTTCGGCTTCCATCATGGAAAGCGTTGCTTCTAAAGAAAGAGCTGTTCCCATCATAGGAACAGCCTGCTTCATTGGATCAATTGTTTCATTGCTATACCGATAAGCCGCCAACTGCATCTCCGTCTCGTGCAGTTCCTTCAAGGTTACGTCAAGCTCCGACTGTACAGCGTGTAAAGTATTATAGCGCTGCCGATCGTTCATCTCATTGACAAGTTTTTCACCAGCATCCAAGAGAGCTTGCGCCACCTTTTGCGAGTCTTCAGCTGAGAACGTGCGAACCTTTAAATGTGAAATCCCAGTCTCCTCATCAATTTGGGCTTTCACATGTGTTAAATAAAAAGAGTAGAAGCTCTCAAAATCATTGCGGGTAACTATAGAAGGAAATTTAGCCAAAAAATCCGCATATGACCGGGAAAAAACAGCCCTTAGATCAACCTTCTGAATCAGCATACGCAGCGCATCACGCGACATCATATAATCTTGAACAGCATACGTGTCCTGCGTACCTCCATGATTAGCCTCCAAAAGACCAACCATTCCACCAAACCCTGAACTATTTAATGATTTTCCACGTACCAAAAAATGTGTTTCTGAAACATACTGGGGGGAGGCAAAAAACCACAAATAAGAAGCAACCAGCAAGGTTGGGAACAAAACAACGACAGAAAACATCCATTGCTTGCGGAACCACCTTGGCACCTTCATGATGAGCCCATTTACCACATACTCACCTAAGTATCGGATTGTTGATTTTGCAGATCCAGATGACAGCTCAATGTTTCTCTCCTGAGAAGAAATCATCCGTCCCTCACTTTCAACCTCTGAAGCCGTATCACCCAATCTCCTGCCCTCCCCAATCATCCGCACAGAACTCATCCCGACGGGAGCCAGCACGCTCTTACCAATGCCAATCTTTACTCGTCAAGCTTCCTACAAAAATACCACTCTTAATATGGTCTTCCCTATATGCCGACGATACATGCTGGGCTTGCATCGTTTATAAAAAATGGATAAGAACGGGGCATCTTTTTAGAATTATCATCATCAGGACGATAAAATGATCCGGTTTTCCTCGTGTAGAAAAGCGTTCGCTCATAACGTAAGAGCATCTGCGTTGCTTTTCAGAGGTACAACTGGTTTGGCAGCTTTGCTTTTGGCCAGCTGCAGCTGGGTTCCACGCTCCAGCCCAACACAAAAACAGGTCCACCAGTATACTAAATCTTCTGCCAATACGACGGCCCTTCATTATAGATTGTTTCCCGTAACACCCGAAATCGCCGACATACTCGCCTCCCAGGTGCGTCCACTAATCTCGACATTAGATAAAAGCAATCTTAGAGTTTCTCTTAATGACCACATCGGCGCAGGAGACATTTTGGGGATTACTATATTCGAACTAGGAAATGGTCTCTTTTCTTCATCCGACAGAAGTGTAAGCGGCACCAGCTCCAATGGTGAGAGTGTAATTGGCGCAGCACCTCGTATTTCATCGCAAAATCTCCCTCCAACTCAAGTGGAAGGAGATGGTACAATAATGGTACCATATGTTGGGAGAATGAATGTTTTGGGGAAAACTCCAAGCCAAGTGGCAATGATTATCCAAAGTCATCTAAAAGACAAATCTCAAGATCCACAGGTTATGGTCCGTATTCAGAATGATATAGGGAATACTGTAATAGTTTCGGGAGAGATATTGCGACCAGGTCGTGTCGTTCTTTCTCTAGCGAATGAACATTTGTCAGATGTGATCGCTATCGCTGGAGGGGCCAAGTACCCACCAAAAGATTCACAGGTGGAATTGGTTCGACAAGGCAAGATTGGCGCAACTGATTTAGCAACTCTTGAGGATCATCCTGAGGAAGATATTAGAGCTGATCCTGGTGACCGCATCCGTGTTATCTATCAACCGCGTACCTTCACTGCTTTTGGAGCTGTTGGACAAACCCAGCAAAGGAACGAAGTACAGTTTGGAACAGCTAATCTAAGCTTAGCGGGAGCCATTGCTCGAATTGGCGGACCAGCCGATAATAGAGCGGATGGAAATGCCGTCTACTTAATCCGCTACGAAGATGCAGAAATTTGTCGTCGTCTCGGGGTACCCATCAAGGAAGGTGAGCACTCAGCTCCAGTCATTTATGAAATTGATATGCTGAACCCTACGCAATATTTCTTGGCTCAGAAAATTCCTATGAAGGATCATGATGCTATTTTGATTGCTGATGCTGCTACGGATGCAATTTACAAGATAGATATGTTGATAGGCACATTCATGGGACAGGCCGCCACTATTGGTCTATATGGTGTTCGTTAAGAATCTGAAATATGGTATTGAAGGTCACTCTGGGTAGTACGCAGGGTTGGATTAGTCTGTTTTCCTATGACGGGATTCTCGCAAAGAGCGTAAGCTTTCGATCCTAAAAGTAGCTAATAATCGTCGATGTTGCCGGTTTGGAGCAGTGTAGTCATGTCAGAATCTTCTTCCAGACTTATTAGAACAGCCGATCCAACACAGCCTTCGATTCCACATCATAAGCTTTCAAAAAAAGCTCCTCCCGTTCGAATTTTTCGTCAGGATTGGATGGAGTCTTTGACATTTATCTCCTTTCGGACCTTCCTGTGTTGTTGTTTTGTATTTGAAAGCATAGTGTTAACTATAACAGTAGAATACAATGTGCACTTTTGGCATACCATACTATATATAGTCTATGGTTTGTTTATCTGGCTTTTGACAGAATATACACTCCATCGTTTTATCTTTCACTTTTCAAGTGAAAGAAAGATGATACAACGTCTTGTTTATATTTTCCATGGCAATCATCACATTCAGCCCAATCACCCTTATCGTACTTTGATGCCTGTCATAGTAACCCTTCCCGTTGGTTTGGTCATTTGGGCCCTTTTTGTCTTTTTATTGAAAATTGGTTTAGGGAGTGCTCTCTTTTTAGGTTTTTATCTTGGTTATATTTTTTATGATTCTGTACATTTTGCAACACATAACTTTCAAATGAAACGTTTTCCTTTTTCTCTTTGGAAAAGACACCATTTACTTCATCATTATCGAACTGAAGAGCATAACTATGCTATTAGCGTACCTTGGCTCGATAAGGTATTTCGTACACACTTTAAGTTGTAGCTTATTTATTTAATAAATTTTACTCTTTTGTTGAGATTCTCATTTATAAAATTTAGACTACACATAGTATCAGTATACCGTCTTTCAAACTTGAGATACTTGCTCCATCAACTTTCTCTTTCAAAGGACAGGACACCGGTGAGCCGACCAACGCCGTGACGGACCGTGACGTGGAGGATGCCGCCTCCATCAGCCTGTCCGGCTGGTATCAGATTGAGGATGAAGACTGATGAAAAAGACACTGACCGCCACGGCCCTGCTGCTGGGCATGGCCGGGTCCGCCCATGCCGGTATCCTGAGCGGCCCCCTCATCAGGAAGGTGATTGATGACCGGGCCTTCTATCAGCCCGGAGACAGGGCCACCATCAGCATCGAGATGACCAACACCACGGGAGCCGATTTCAACGGCAAGCTCAACCTCACAACATGCTCCCGTGGCCATCTGCTGGCCATCGACGCCCACAATGTCAGCATCCCGGACGGGGCCAGCCAGACCAGCAGCTTCACCATCACTGTGCCATCCCTCGTGGCCAACGGTTACCAGCTCTCCATCAATGCCCTCCAGGCTTCCGACAGCGGGTACGCCATGTGCACAGGGACGGGAAGCTCTTCCTCAGACCCGGTCGATGTCGCAAGCGGGGCCATCAACGTGGCCAACCATGCCCAGGATGACCCCATCGAGGGCTTCGTCGATCCGCAGGCCATGCAGTCCGTCACCGATTACGAAGCCGTCGCCCGCAACATGGCGCAGTATCACATCAACATCGTCCAGTTCTATGACTGGGGATCCCGCCATGATGCCCCCTACACCGACGCCGCCTCATGGCGGAACCTCCAGAACGTCACCGTCACCCGTGAGGAAACGGCCGGGCTGGTCGGGGCCTTCCGCCGACATGGCATCTTCTCCCAGCTCTATACCCTCTGGAACGGAGCCTATGCGGACTGGCCTTCCCGGAACCCCAACGTCACCATCGGCATGGGTGCCTTCCGGAACCGGTGCGGCCTGAAAGGCACCTGCACGTCCGCCGACCAGATCAGCATCGGCGGCAACTGGAAAGACTGGGGATGGGCCATCGACGGGATCGTGCAGGAAAACCCGGCCAATGGCCGCTGGCAGAAATGGATCACCAGCCAGTATCTCGCCGCCATGAAGGGCTGGGGCTTTGACGGGGTCCATCTGGACACGCTCGGAGATCCGGGCATGCCCGCCCATGACGCAAAAGGCCGCCTGATCGACGATTTCGGCAGCTACCTCGCCGACTTCGCCAATCAGGTCCAGGCTGCAACGGGCGTCTGCACGGACATCAACCAGGTATCCACATGGAACCTTCAGGACGAGGCCGTGCGGGGCAACAGCTGCAACCTCTATGTCGAGCCTCACCCGGAGTTCGGAGACAATGCCTATTTCCCCTCCTTCAACGGGCTGATGGAGCAGGCGCATGAATGGACCAGCCGTCCCCTCATCGTCGCCTATTACCCCCAGCAGGTCATGAGCGGATCCCTGGAACCGGACAAGGCCCTGAGTGGCGACACCGTGCCTTTCTGCAACCCGGAGGATGACGGTGGCCAGAAGGTCTGCCCGGCCAGCAGTCCCGGCATCGAGCTCCTTCTGGGGCAGGTCGCCGTCTCGGGGGCGTCGGAGCTGATACTGGGGGACATCGACCACCTCATCCCCGGACCCTTCTTCTCCCGCCCTACCCTGAAAATGGGAGCCGACCTCCAGCAGTTCATGGCGGATTACTACAACTGGTTCGTCGCCTTCCGGGACCTGCTGCGGGGCCATTCCGTGGACACGCCGGACATCGTCTTCATCTCGGACAGCTCCGGCCAGAACATCGGGGCATCCGATGGCAATGCCGGGAAAGTCTATTATCACCCGTGGGATAGGGCCGGCGTGGCGGAAGGTGTCTCCCTGACCAATCTGGTCGGGCTGAAGGACAACCGCATCGACGACCCGGATGGAACCCACAGCCCGGTCGAGCAGAAAAACATCCGGATCACCATGCAGCTCTATGGCGGCAGGCCGACCGGGCAGGCATGGTATGCCGCACCGGACTACAATCATGGTTTCCCGCAGCCCCTCTCCTACAGCGTGGGCACGTCCGGCAGTGACGGATTCGGCAACCCCGTCTACACGGCCACGTTCACCATTCCGTCCCTCAAGACCAGCGGCATTGCGTGGGTCGAGGGCAACACCCTGAAAAACCGGACGGACTGGACGCTGGACGGCACGGCCAGTGACCTCATCCGGGGCGGTACCCCCTCATGGTCACCCAACGGCATGGGAGGGCGTGTGGCCGCAACCGTGCATGGCTGCTGTGGCAGGGGCATCTACTGGGATGGCATCGACTTCGGACAGGGCGTCTCATCCCTGGCCGCCGTCACATACAGCCAGCATGGCGGGGTGATGGAGTTCCGTCTCGACAGTCAGGACGGACCCGTGCTGGCCAGGCTGACCGTGCCACAGTCAAAGGGCGGGAATGTCGACAGCAGCCAGACACAGATCATCCAGTCTCCGACAGGTGTGCACCGGGTCTGGGTCGTCTTTCCCGGGCAGGATGTCAGCCTCTACGGATGGAGACCCTGATGTCACAGTCTCCTTCTGGCCCGCAGGTCGGCCTGACATGGTTCAGCTCCTTCAGCGGCGGCGTGATGGCTCCATTGGTCGGATACAGGGCCGACATGGAGAAATGGCATTCCGGTGCCGCCGAGCTGACCAATTTCTTCGTGCATGTGCAGGGCGGCATCTCAAACCGCCCCGGCACACAGTATGTCGGCACGTCAAAGGCCGATGCCTCAGGTCCCCCACCGAAGCTGATCGCCTTCATCTACAACAATACCCAGTCCTATGTGCTGGAGTTTGGCGACCGCTATCTCCGCTTCATCAGCAACGGGGCCTATCTCGCCAATACTGATGGCAGCCCCTACGAACTGGCCACGCCTTACAGCATCGGGGATGCCTTCTGGCTGCGCCATGCACAGTCTGCCGACGTGATGACCCTGACCCATTCCGGCTATCCGGCCATGAACCTCTCCCGCCATGGGGAGCTGGACTGGACGCTGGATGTGATCTCCTACAGTGCCGGGATAGAGGCCCCTTCTGCACTCGTGGCCTCTGCCGTGGAAGGAAATGCTGGCAATACGGGCACGGCAACCAGCGTATCAAAGGTGACGTATGAATATGCCGTCACCTCCGTCTCCAATGAGAGGAACACGGAGAGCAACGCCACGTTGGCGCCGTCCCAGACGGAAATGACCACCCAGACCAAGACCGTCACTGACCCTGTGACTGGCAGGACCAGTACGGTCACGTCGCAGGTACCGGTCGAGGTCGGCAGGTTCGTGACCAACTACAACATCGGCTACTACACGAATTACGGGAACTACAACACGCTCTCATGGCCTGCCGTGACGGGAGCGGACTATTACAACGTCTATCGCCGCTTTGCCGGACAGTGGGGGCTGATCGGCAACACCACGTCTCTCAGCTTTGATGACGTGAACTATGCACCCGATACAGAGAATGGGCCGCCTGCCCACCGCAATCCATTTGATGGCAGCAACAACCCGGTTTCCGTCACCTATTTCCAGCAGAGGCGTGTCTTTGCCGGGTCTCTCGCCTATCCCCAGACCGTCTGGATGAGCCGCTCTGCCAACTACACCAATTTCGACATCCACACGCCGGTCGTCTCCGATGATGCCATAACGGCCACCATCGCCAGCCAGCAGGTCAACACAATCAAGCATCTGGTGCCGATGGCCGACCTTCTGGCCTTCACCGGAACGGGCATCTGGAAGATCTCCGGCGGCCAGACCGGCACGCCCATCACGCCCAGCAACTTCACCGCCATACCGCAGATGTTCGTGGGAAGCTCGGACGTGCAGCCCCTGCCCATCAATACTGACGTGCTGTTCATCGAGAACAAGGGCAGCCATATTCGTGACCTGCAATATGACTGGTACGCACAGATCTATCAGGGCAATGACCTCTCCGTCCTGGCTGACCATCTCTTCTATGGCTACACGATATCAGACTGGTCCTTCGCCCAGTTCCCCTTCAACCTGATCTGGGCCGTGCGGTCTGACGGCACGATGCTCGGCATGACATACCTGAAGGAACAGAACGTCATGGCATGGCACCAGCACAGGACGGAGGGCGGTGCCTTCCAGTCCGTTGCGGTCGTGCCGGAGGAGAATGGCTACGGTGCCATCGAGGATACGCCCTATGTGGTGGTGAAGCGCAGCCTTGCCGGGCGGCAGAGCTACACCATCGAGCGCATCCAGTCCCGCCAGCTGGGAATGGAGAATGACGACATCACCCGCTCATGGTTCGTGGACTGCGGCCTGCGCTATGAGGGGAAGGAAACCGGCACCGTCTCCGGGCTGGGGCATCTGGCAGGGGCAACCGTGTCAGCCTGCATTGACGGGCGGGGCTTCACGGGACTGACGGTGGGGAATGACGGCACCCTCACCCTGCCACGGCCCGGCAGCGTGGTCACGGTCGGGCTGCCCATCCATGCACGGGCCGTCACCCTGCCGCTGGATCTCGGAAATCCTCCACAGTTCGCCCGGCGCAAACGGGTCAGCAAGGTCTATGCCTCGCTCTACAACAGCTCCGGACTGAGCGTCTCCACAGACGGAGGGAAGACATTCCACGGGCTGGACGGTCAGGGTGCCGCCGCCGGTCCGTCAGCACCCAATCCCTACCAGAAGAAAGACACCGGCCCTGCGCTCATCTCCGGCCTGACCATGCGGATACCCACGCCCAACTGGACCCAGAAGGGCAGCTTAATCCTCCAGACCGACCAGCCTCTCCCCGTGACTGTCACCAGCATCAGCGTGGATGTGGAGCTGGGGGGCTGAGATACTCCAGAATTACAAACACCTGACATGCTCTCCCACCACAGGGAGGGCATATGTCACTTTTTTCAGGCGGACTGAACACGCTCAGGAGCGTTCAGGATGAAGGGCTGGCAGGGCAGCAGTCATCCCTCGACCAGTCGCTTGGTGCATCCGTCATGGCGGGCATCAATGACATGCCGGTCGTCCGCATCGGTGACTGGCTGCGCCATGAGACGAAAAGCACCGAAGGCGATACCCTAAGCCCGGAAGATGCCAATGCCCGCTATGGCATCAGGGGTGTTCTGAACTTCGACAGGCCTGTTTCTTCTGCACTTGCCCAGACCCTCAATGATGAGAAGCAGGCTGACCTCATCCGGCAGAACACCATCCGCAACGGGCCTGACGGCATCATCAGCGGCACCCTGAATACCGTGGCCGGGGCTGCCCCTGCCTTTCTGGACCCCATCAACTATGCCGCCGCCTTGATCCCCGGCCTTGGGGAGGAGCGCATCGGTCTCGCCTTTGGCAGTGCCGCCGCCCGTGCCGAAGGATTTGGCATGGAGCGTGTGGCGGACGGGCTGCTCAGTGCCGAAGGGCTGAACCGCCGTGCCGGGGCGGCCCTCTCCGGCAGCCTGCCGGGACGTGTGGTACAGGGTGCCAGCCAGGGTGCCATCGGCATGGTGGCCCTCGAGCCGCTCAACATGTATCTTGACCGTGACGAGCACAATGACTGGAGCATGGGTCAGGCCCTCCGGGACATCGGCTTCGGCAGCATCATGGGGGGTGGCCTGCATGGTCTGGGCCATGCCTTTGGCCGGCGTCTCGAGCGGGCCGGAACCAGTGCCAGGGGGCATGTTCTGGCCGATGGTCTCGCTTCCATGGCCAGCGACAGTCCCGGCAATGCCGAAAGCCTGCTGAACATCCATGAGGTCCAGAACGCCAGAGACGAGCTTGACCGCACCATGGCCGGACATGGTGCCGAGCCTGATGAAACGGTGTCTCAACCTCCCCTGCGGGACAGGATTGCTGATGACCTGTCCCAGCTCCGGCAGAGCCATGCTGACACGCTGGATGAGGCGGCCCTGTATGAGCGTCCCGATGATGAGCCGGAGCCGCCAGATGCTGCTGCGCCCCAGCCCGCCATGCCGACCGGGAAGCCGCCATCAGCTCCATCCCTCTTCACCTTCCTGACCCGCCACGGTGGGGTGCTGGATGAAGGCGGCGAGCTGAAGGCCAATGACATCCACCGCCAGCGCATCGGCCTTGTGCGCCGCAATGGGGGCATGTCTCTGGATACGGCACGGGAACGGGCCATAGAGCACGGCTATCTCAGGCCCGATGCCGACATCAGCGACCTTCTGGATGCCATGGTGGAAGAAAGCCATGGGCGCAAGGTCTTTCCCAATGGCGAACAATCAGGCCAGGTGACTGACCTTTCCGGCATTGAAGACCATCACCGGGAAAGAGCAGCAGATGATGCTGATGCAGCTGCCCGGGCGGCAGACGTCACCCTCACACCGGAAGAGCATGCCCATGCCACGGAGGCCATCCTGTCCGGCCTGCACCCCGATGCCGCCATGGAGGATGCCCTGCGGGTATCCGGCCATGCCACATGGGAGCGGTATGCGGACATGCTGGACCATGGCCGTGCCACCCACATGGAGCGCATCGGGGCAAGGCAGGAGCTTCTCCATGCCCTCACCCGCCAGCGTCTGGGCCGCTATGCCCAGCATCTTGATTCAGGCCTTGAGGGGCTGGACCTTTACGATCTCGCTGGCTCCATCCTGAAGAAGGGCAGCCCGGAAGATGCCGTGGAGCAGGCCCTGCGCCTCATCGAGGCAGAACGGGAAAAAGGCCACGACGCCAGCTGGCAGGGCCATGTGGAAGAGGCCTATCAGAACGCAAGGCAGCGGCTCGATGCCATCCAGCAGGATGCGGCAGAAGCCATCATGAAAAACCTCCATGGTCATGAAGATCATGAGGTCACGCAGAGCCGTGCCGGTCTTGCAGCCCAGAGGGAAACAGCCCCCAGCCCGGAACAGGGCCAGGATGTTTCCCCACTCCCGACCAGCGGTATTGAGCATCTGGACCTTTCAGCGGCAGGGAATAACCCGGCCATGGTCGGACGGATGCCTTCCGGTATTGAGGGCGTTCCGGACTGGCCAGTTCTCATAAGTGATGGTGAAAAAGCCCACACACCATACAAGAAGGATGGAAAGACGGTCTATTACGCTACGGGCCGCCATCACATCATGGAGCGGCATGGACACCAGCTGAAAGCATCAGGATTTGACGATGCCGACAGTTACATCAGCCATATTCTGAAAAATGCAAATGAGGTAAGGCTGGATGAACGGAATGGCTCATATTTCATCATCGTCCGTGGTGAGAAAAACACCAGCAGCGCAAAGCATGATGCCACTGTCACGGAACTCAAAAAAGAAGACGGCTATTACCTCGTCAAAACAGCCGCACCGTTCAAGTCAGGTTATCTGAACAAGAAGACACTTCTTCAGGAAGGGCGTCGCACTACCCCCTCAGACCGTAATGGGCAAGATCATCCCCTAAATCCGGCTGGCCACATGCCCGATGACCAAAAACCTTCAGCGACTGTCGGAGCTGAAGAAGTGTCTTCCGGTACTCTAGCTACTGAAGAAGACGGAAATCAAGAAGGAAAACTGCTATGGGACGGAAGCCGCCCCAACCTGTCGCACCCTGCCGAAAAGAGTGCCGACCTTCCCCCGCCATCACCTGAAAAATCCGGCAGTGATGGCGTGTATACCAGTAGTCGCCACAGCAGCTCCTCTGACAGTGGAAATACTGCCCCGAAAAGTCAAGCCATCACCGAAGCACAGTCCTATTCCGACCAGATCGACCGGCAGCTTGCCGCCCTGGGCGATCAGATCAGTCCCGAAGAGCTGGCAGAGATCCGCCGTGAAAAGGATCTCTCCGATGGCAATGCCGATGCCCTCACCTCCGCCGCCGCCTGCCTTACAAGGAAAGCCCCATGACCCACGAGAACCCGTGCTACAACGAAGCCGAGAAAGCCGCTGGCCGTGAAATGTCCAAGGCAGAGCTTGACGAGATGTTCGGGCGGCTGGAGAAGGAAGCCGGACGCTACATGAAGCAGGGCCTGTCCCCACGGGAGGCACTGGAAAAGGCCGGTGCCCGCCTAGCCGATGAGGAGCGTCTGGCTGCCATCATAGAGGCCAATTCCCGCAAGAAGAACCTCATCGTCCGGGCTGCCCTGCGCCGCCGCATCGTGCCCGGCGATGAAGCAGCATCCCTTGAAGGCATCCTTGCCGGGAAGCAGACCGGGGAGAATGGCGCCGCCCTCTCTGTGGATGCCAGCAGCCACGCCCGCACTGCCCAGCTTCTCGGCCCTCTCATGCATGATCTGGACAAGGCAGGCGTCTTCAAGGCGCTGCTGGAGCGTGATGAACAGTTTGATGCCGATGTGGCCCGTGAGATGTGGCGGCTTGATGACCCGGAAGCCGGGGAACCAACAGGCAACAGGCTGGCTGCCGAGGCCGCCCGCATCCTGTCCGGCTATCAGGACACCGTGCGTCTGATGCAGAACAGGCAGGGCGCATGGATTGGCAAGGCCGACCATTACGTCACCCGCCAGAGCCATGACATGTGGAAGATACGGGGCGACGGATCGGACAGGGCCTACCAGAACTGGCAGGATACCATCCTGCCCCTGCTGGATGACCGTACCTTCGAGATGATGCCCGCCAGGCAGTCGAAGGAAGATTTCCTCCGCAATGTCTGGCTTAACCTCTCCACCGGTGAGCATGATAACGCCAACGGGCGGGACTGGCTTTCCGGCTTCAAAGGAACATCCAACAAAGCCAAGAAGGTCAGCCAGAACCGTGTGCTGCACTTCAGGGATGCTGATGGCTGGCTGGCCTATAACAGGAAGTTTGGCCAGGGCCATGTGGTGGACAGCATCTTCAAGGGCCTCATCAACGGGGCACGCAACGCTGCCGTGATGGGCGATCTGGGCACGAACCCTGAGAACATGTTCCGCAGCATGATCGAGGAAAGCGTGCAGGCCGCCCGTGAGAGGGCTGATGCCAAAATGGTTGATAAGCTCCGCCGGTTGGAAAGAGGTGCCTTGATGGACGTCGTGACAGGCCGGGCCAGACAGCCGGCCGATCTTGTCCGTTTTGCCTCCGGGCAGATACCGTTCGGCAACCTCCCAAGCATCAATACCGCCCTGAAATATGGCGTGATCTACCGCCTGCAGAACATGATAAATCCCGGCTACACGGCCCGCTATGAAAAGCTCGTCCAGCACAGTCAAGGGCAGGGCTTCCTCGTATCGCCGACATGGAGCCCCTATGGGCGATGAGGCCGACTTACAGTCCCAGATCACTTAACCCCGGGTGCCCATCCGGCCTCCGTCCCAGTGGCCAGTGATACTTACGCTCCCTGCACTCGATGGGAACATCATTGATCGAGGCGATGCGGTTTTTCATCAGCCCGTTTTCATCAAACTCCCAGTTCTCATTCCCATACGACCGATACCACTGTCCTGCTCCACTACGCCACTCATAGGCAAAGCGTACGGCTATGCGATCATCGGTGCAGGCCCATAATTCCTTTATCAAACGATATTCCAGCTCAGTGGCCCATTTTTCCGTCAGAAAGGCCGTGATCTGATCCCGGCCAGTGATGAAACGATCACGGTTCCTCCACTTACTATCTAGCGTATAAGCCAGAGCCACCTGTTCCGGGCTGCGACTGTTCCAGGCATCCTCAGCCAGACGAACTTTCTGGGCAGCTGTATCTATGGAAAATGGCGGAAGCGGCAAGCGGACCATGAGATATCTCCATCAATGCTGAACCGAACATAACGCCAATCTCCATCAAACACACACAGGAATTACATTCCCCTGTTTGGATGACAACCATCACAGATGGAGACCTTCCATACCCCGCCTCTTGCCGCCCTCCTTCTGGCCAGTCCAGTCCTTGCGGACAGCATCCCCGTCTCCCCAGCTCAACACGGCCTGTTTGACCGCAGCGCCCTGCCGCCGGAAGCACAGGGGTTTGCTCTGCTCGGAGCTGATGGGGGCACAGGCCTGAAGGCCCTTCCCTACTCCGCCCTACCTCTTCGGCTCCTATCCGGTACGGCCTTCTTCTGCACGGATTGCGCCGGGACGGGTCAGCCCGTCTTCTTCAATGGAAGTGCATGGGTGGATGCCTCCGGGACTGGAGCGAAACATCCATGAATGACCAGTATCTGACCCGTGCCGAAGGGCTGGAGATCAAGAAGGACATTCGAGAGATCGAGACGGATATGGCCGTTGTCAAGGACAGGCAGGCCAGCCAGCAGCAGATGCTGGAACAGATACTGTCCCAGGTCAGGCACGGCAACTCATGGCGCAGCATGTTCATTGCCGGTGGGTCAGGAGCGGGAGGGATCATCCTCGCCATCATCATGAAGATTTTCCACATCGGAGGGTAAAACCCATGAAAGTACGGGGCATCCGCAACAACAATCCGGGCAATCTGAACTATGTCGGACAGGCCGGGGCGCATCTCGAAAAGGGTGTTCATCCACGCTTTGCCGTGTTCGCAACACCTGAAGCCGGGCTGATGGCCCTGCGAGGCCAGCTGCTGCGCTACAACCAGAGGGATGGTCTGGACACGGTGGCGGGCATCATCGGCAAATGGGCACCGCCCAGCGAGAACGACACGGCCAGCTACATTGAAGGCGTGTCCCATGCCCTCGGCGTCACACCGGACCAGAAGCTCGGCCCCTTCACACCACATCTCGTGGCGGGTCTGATGAGGGCCATCATCCTCATGGAAAACGGGAAAAATCCCTATGGCCCGCTGGTCGACAGGGTGGCCGGAGTGCAGGAAGCCGCAGCATGAAGCCCCTGCACTGGCTGCGCCAGCCGACAACCCTTCAGGACCTGTCCCTCATCATTGCCGGTGAGGCCAATGCCCAGAACGCAACCATGGTCCGCATAGACGAGGCAGCAGCCAGTACGCCACAGACCGAGGGCCAGTGAAAACCTTCTCTGGTTGTACGTCCCATACGCTCTAGTACAGACCTGTGGCCTCACCCTGCTAGGAGGGTGCAGCGAGGTCCACATCCGCCAGCAGTTGCCTCAACCTGCGAACACCTACGATAGAACAGCAACGGAGTGCCTATGCAGAGACGGTGGCTCACCCAGAGCTGAAGAACGTCCACATCCAAGCGGCTGATCTCGATTATACCCTGCGGGAAAATGCGGCCTGCTGGGGAATTACAGCTCATTCTGAGCCCCCTCAAAATTCCCCACAGCACGACTGAGACAAGCACGATAAACGGACCTAAAACCGTTACACGATCATCCAATTTTTTGCTATTTTCTGAGAGAACCGTGGCGGAGGGGATGGGATTCGAACCCACGATACGGGAGTTACCCGTATAACGGTTTAGCAAACCGCCGCCTTCAGCCTCTCGGCCACCCCTCCGCTGTAAACGGTTTTTACACGGCGTTTGTAGGAGTGTTTGTAGGGGGAAATGACGCTGACGTAAACCCCCCTACAGCACTCTTTTTCATAATTTTCAGGAGGCAAGCAGCTTCTTCAGCAGCTCGTTCACCATGGCAGGATTTGCCTTCCCCTTCATCGCCTTCATCGTCTGCCCGACAAAGAAGCCGAAAAGCTTGTCCTTGCCGCTCCTGTACTCTTCCACCTTGTCTGCATTGGCCGTCAGGATGTCACTGATGGCCGCCTCGATGGCTCCCGTGTCGGTCACCTGCCGCAGGCCCTTGCGATCCACGATGACAGAGGGCTTCTCCCCCGTCTCCACCATGTCCTCGAAGACTTCCTTGGCAATCTTCCCGTTGATGGTGGAATCACTGATCAGGGACAGAAGCTCACGCAGGGCCTCGGCAGAAACAGGACTATCCTCGATGCTGCGCCCCGTACGGTTCAATGCGGCGAAGAAGTCACCCAGAATCCAGTTCGTGGCCAGACGGGCATCAGCCCCACGGGCAACCGTCTCGTAAAAATCCGCAACGGACTGCTCCGCCGTCAGCACGCCAGACTCATAGCGGGACACGCCATATTCTTTCTCCAGACGGGCACGCTTGTCCTCTGGAAGTTCCGGCAAGGCAGCCTTCAGCTCATCAACCCAAGACTGCTCGATGACCAGCGGAAGAAGATCCGGCTCCGGGAAGTAGCGGTAATCATGCGCATCCTCCTTCGTCCGCAGAGACCGTGTCTCGCTCTTCACATGGTCGAAAAGACGGGTCTCCTGATCGATCTCTCCACCAGACTCCCAGATGTCCACCTGGCGCTGCGCCTCGACCTCGATCGCCTGCATGACAAAACGCACGGAATTGACGTTCTTGATCTCGCAGCGCGTGCGATACCCTTCTTCCCCCTCACGGCGGACGGAAACGTTCACATCCGCACGCATGGAGCCTTCCTCCATGTTGCCGTCACACGTCCCCAGATAACGGAGAATCTGACGCAGCTTGCGGAGGTAAGCCCCAGCCTCTTCCGGAGAGCGGATATCCGGCTCACTCACGATCTCCATGAGAGCAACACCCGCACGGTTCAGATCGATGAAAGAGCGTGTCGGGTCCTGATCGTGAATGGACTTGCCTGCATCCTGTTCCATATGCATGCGGGTCACGCCAATATGGCGGATCTCACCATCAGAAAGTTCGATCTCGACCGTGCCCTTACCAACGATCGGATGCTCAAACTGGCTGATCTGATAGCCCGTCGGAAGATCAGCGTAGAAATAGTTCTTCCGGTCAAAGCGGCTGAAAAGATTGATCTGTGCCCGCAACCCAAGGCCCGTCCGTACGGCCTGCGCCACACACTCACGGTTCAGGACAGGCAACATGCCGGGAAAACCGGCATCAACCAAGCTGACGTGCGTGTTGGGCTCCCCACCATATTCCGCAGAGGCACCAGAGAACAGCTTGGACTGGCTGACAATCTGGGCATGGACCTCCAGCCCGACAATGACTTCCCATTCGCCAGTTTCACCCGTGATATGATATGCGCTCATGCTGACACCCCTGCATGAATGGTGGGACGATGGGTAAAGGAAGCGGCCCGCTCCAGAACGGAGCCGACGGCCAGCAGCGTTTCTTCATCAAAGAAACGGCCGATCAGCTGGAGCCCGAGCGGCACGCCACGGCCATCCAGCCCGGCCGGAACGGACAGGGCCGGCACACCTGCCATGCTGGCCGGCACCGTAAAGACGTCATTCAGATAGACCTGAACCGGATCGGTCGGCTTTTCATCCCAGGCAAAAGCCCCGGAAGGAGCCGTTGGTGCCAGGATGACATCAACCGTTTCATACGCCTTCAGGAAGTCACGCTGGAGCAGCGTACGAACCTTCTGGGCACGAAGATAGTAAGCATCGTAATAGCCGGAAGACAGCACATAGGTGCCCAGCAGGATACGGCGCTTCACCTCATCCCCAAATCCGGCAGCACGGGTGGCTTCATAAAGTGCATCCAGAGACGCACCGCTGACACGCTCCCCAAAGCGGACACCATCATACCGGGCGAGGTTGGAGGATGCCTCTGCCAGAGCGGCAATGTAATAGGCTGGCAGACCATACTTCGTATGCGGCAGGGAAATGTCCACCACTTCGGCACCAGCCTCTTTCAGCCAGTTGATCCCCTGCTGCCAGATGGCTTCAATCTCGGCAGGCAGACCATCGATGCGATATTCCTTTGGAATACCGACCTTCAGCCCCTTCACGCCACGTCCAAGAGCCGCCTCATAATGTGGGACGGGCCTGTTCACGCTGGTGGAATCCTTGGGGTCGAACCCTGCCATGGATTCAAGAAGAATGGCACAGTCCTGAAGGGTACGGGCCATCGGCCCCGCCTGATCCAGAGAGCTGGCAAAGGCGATCGTCCCAAACCGGGAGCAGCGGCCATAGGTCGGCTTGATTCCCGTAATACCGCAGAAAGCCGCAGGCTGACGGATAGAACCGCCCGTATCCGTCCCGGTCGCTCCCAGAACAAGCCCTGCCGCCACAGCAGCAGCGGACCCGCCAGAAGAGCCACCCGGCACAAGCTTTGCATCGGAATCACGACGCTTCCACGGATTTTCCACACCACCAAAAGCAGAGGTCAGGTTCGTGGAGCCCATGGCGAATTCATCAAGATTCAGTTTGCCCAGAGAAATGGCTCCATCACGCTTCAGGTTCGCTGTCACTGTGCTTTCGTAAGGCGGCACAAAATTACCCAGAATCTTGCTGGCAGCCGTCGTACGAACGCCTTCCGTTGCAAAAAGGTCCTTGATCCCGATGGGCAGGCCACAGAGGCTTCCACCTTCTCCCTTCGCCAGAAGGGCATCCGCTTCTTTGGCGGCCAGACGGGCCTGCTCGGGCGTGCGGGTGATGAAGCTGTTCAGCCCACCATCAAGACGTTCAATGGCATCAATATGGGCATCGACCAGCTCGACGGCAGAAATCTTGCGGGACCGGAGAGCCTCACGGGCAGAAGCAAGAGTATGATCAAAAATGCTGCTCATCATTCCACCACCTTCGGCACGGTATAGAAGGGGCCTTCACGGTCCGGTGCGTTGGAGAGCACCTTGTCCCGACAGTTGCCATCTGTCACCTGATCGTCCCGCAGACGTGGCTGGGCCAAACCAGTTCCAATCATCGGTGGAACGTCGGTCACATCAACCTCATTGAGCTGGTCAACCCAGCCAATGATCCCCTGCATCTCTTTCTGATAGGTGTGAACCTGCTCTTCCGAGAGGCCAACCCTTGCCAGCCTGGCCATTTTTGCCACTGTTTTCGCATCAAGCGACATGTATAATCCTGCTTTCAGACATCAATCACATCAGCCTATTACGGCCATGGAAGCGATCATACCCCTTTGCCATGACACTATTCAATCCACATGACCTGCGTAATCAGCTCCCTGCAGCACATTCCATCTTGGGGCTAGACCCCGGCAGCAAACAGATTGGCGTGGCGCTCTCCGACACTGCTCTCATGCTGGCCTCCCCCCTGACCGTGCTGGCCCGTGGTAAAATGAAGCAGATGGTTCCCCAGTTTCAGACCCTCTGTCGGAAACATGAAATTGGCGGGATTGTGGTCGGCCTTCCGCTTTCACTGGATGGCAGCTTTGGCCCGGCGGCACGTGCCGCCAGTGACTGGGCCAATGACCTTAGTGAGCGGCTGGGCCTGCCTGCCTGCCTGTGGGATGAGCGGCTTTCGTCCAGTGCCGTAAACCGTTTCCTCGTTCAGGAAGCCGACATGACCCGCAAGAGGCGTGGCGAGGTCGTGGACAAGATGGCCGCCGCTTACATGCTCCAGGGCTGGCTGGACGCCACTGCGGCCTGATCCTGCCGATACAAAAAAGAGAGGCCGCATAAATGCGGCCTCCCCTCCTGCATGACATCCAATCGAAATGATCAGATGGTCTTGCGCCAATCACCCCAATCGGTGGAAACCGGGCGGCTGCCAGAATGGGCAGACTGATACATGGCCTGAATCAGACGGACATCCTGCATCCCTTCCTCACCCGTGGCTGCCAGCGGCGTATTGTTGGCAACGCTGATGGCCAGATGATCCAGCTGTGCAGAGAACTGGTTCAGGGCCGGGATGGTGAACATCGGGGTGGACCATGTATGCGTGTCACCAGTGGTGCAGTGGCTGACACTGTTGCACCAGTAACTCGTGGCCGGGTCCATCCGCAGGGAGGCGTCCGTCCCCTGAAGGTTGAAGCGGGACATGGCATTCACGTTGAAGGAGGCGCTGCCATGTGCCACGGCACCGGAACGGTACTTCATGATCCAGACGATGGTCTCGTCGATCTCACGGAACATCGGGTCAGACGGCGGCATGATGGTGGCCTGGACCTCGATTGGATCTTCATTCAGCATGTAGCGTGAACCGTTGACGCCATAGATGCCCAGATCCATCAGCGCACCACCACCAGACAGGGAGCGGGTCAGACGCCACTGGTAGGTCGGATCCGTCGGGTCGGTATTGTCACCGTTATCCGTGGTAATGATCTGCGGCTTGCCAATGCTGGTACGGGCCAGCTCGATAGCCTTGTGAGTAACGGGGTCAAAGTGGCAGCGATAGCCAATCATGAGCTTCTTGCCAGCCTTCTTGCCGGCAGCAATCATGCGCTGACACTCTTCGACCGTGACGGCCATCGGCTTCTCACACAGCACATGCTTGCCGGCACGGAAAGAACGCTCCGTGAAGTCAGCATGCAGGGAGTTGGGCAGGATGATGTAAACGGCGTCAACCTCCGGGTCCTGCGCAATCTTGTCAAAATTGTCGTAGGTGTAGAGGTGCGATTCCTCGATCCCGTAATGCTTGCCCAGACGACGGGCCTTGTTGATGTCGCCGCTGACCAGCGCCGTCACCTTGGCATATTCACACTCGGCAAAAGCCGGCAGGATCTGATTGACGGCATATTTGCCAAGACCCACGATGGCATAGCCAAATTTGCGGGGACCATCATTCATCGGGCGAAGCAGATTCGGATACGGGCGTTTGCCCAGCCCGGCAGGCGGTGCGGGGAAACCGAGAGACTGGGCCACAGCCTTTCCAGCGCCGCCAGCCAGAATAGAAGCACCGAGTGCTCCAAGAACATGCCGACGACCTGCATTTACTGGTTTATGTGGTGAGTGAGAGCTCATTATGAATACATCCTTTTCACTCAAGTAAGCAGCCCCGCACGATTACAAAGGCTGGTGACGAACGGAAAATTCCATTACTTCCCGCTTCGTTTCCCCGAAGTTAAGACTCCAGACGGGGTAATTGCAATTAACCTTGGGAAAGGAATTATTTTTGAAGGCAAGAAAGGCAATAAATAAAATTTATCTTAAAAATAAAATTCTTATTTTACAATAAGTTAAAATCAGATAAGGCGCAGTCCAGTTTCATCATGGCAACTGTATGGATGGGCTGCATTTTTATCATGTCATGAACAAAAATGGCCGCATCCCCCGTTCCAGGAGATGCGGCCACTTCACAAAAACCGAATAATCCGGTCTGAATTACCCGTTACATTTTATGAAACGCACAGAGCTTGTTTCCGTCCGGGTCACGAAGATAGGCCAGATAAAGCTTCATGCCCATCACCACACGCTCACCTGGCGGATTTTCAACAGCTGTTCCCCCTGCCCTGATGCCAGCTTCATGCCACCTGCGTACATCCTCGGGAGACGACAGGCCGAGACCAACCGTACCGCCATTGGCAGCCGTAGCAGCCTCCCCGTTGATCGGACGTGTGATGATGAATATCTGCCCATCCTTCTGGTACACGATCCTGTCCGGATTATCCTGCGGGCAGAAATCAGCTCCCATGACACCGAACAGGGCATCATAGAACGCCTTGGCCTTTTCCAGATCGTTCGATCCCACAACAATATGACTCAGGAACATGATCTCTTCCTTTCCACACCAATACACAATTCTCTGCGCGTACCAGAAAATCTACAGGCTAAGTGAAATTTTCGCTAGAATAGAAAGAAGATGGCTATACAGCCACCTGCACTTCAAGCATATTTTCAGGGAGGTAATCACCAGAGGGGTGGTGGGCGCAACAGGGATTGAACCTGTGACCCCTACCATGTCAAGGTAGTGCTCTACCGCTGAGCTATGCGCCCCCGTCTGGTGTGAAATGGTGTTTACCTCAGCCTATGGATTGTGGCAAGCCTTTATTGTGAAAAAAAATCAGAAACTTCCATGCACCAACACTGCCCGCCCGTCTTCCACTGTCGGGATCCATCTTCCTTCCTGCCGGAAGCGGACACCCTTCCTGCTTTCCTCTCCACATTCAGGGCGCAATTACCCCCAGCATTTCCTGGAAATGGCCGTCCTGCCCATAACAGAGCTGGAACGCATGGAGGACCGATTTACCGATCAGCTCCTTCGATATGCCCCTGAGAATGGCCTGAGCCTCGTGCAGGCCCTGTTTCCTCGCAGTTTCTGCGATGTAAACCGGGACTGGAGAGAACTGGATGCCACCATGTTTTCTCCTCCTCTCATTGAGAAGGACCTCATCCTCAGCACGAAAGTCAGCGCAGGTTATGGTGTCATTCCCCGCTGCACATCGCCAGGCAAGAGCATCTACCGCTATTGCCTGCCTCTCGAAGAGGCGGGACATCGCCTTTCACAATATTGGGAGCCATACCATACAGCGCTCCAGCAGACGCAGAAAACACTGCACGCACAGTTTGGCGCTTCCATCCTGCTGGACATCCATTCCATGCCACCACTGGCACAGTCCCGCCCCTGTGATGTCGTCCTGGGGAACAGGCATGGGAAAACCTGCTCCGACAGACTTATCAGCCTAGTGGAGCACCTTTTTCTCGAGAAAGGGTACCATGTCCAGCGAAACACACCCTACTCGGGCGGCTACATAACGGGCAGATACGGCCAGATGGAAGAAAATCGGCAGACCCTGCAGGTGGAAATCAACCGTGCCTGCTACCTGAACCTGCAGACGTTACAACCCAACCGCCATTTTGAAAAAGTACAGAAAGACATCACGGACATTCTGTCCGAAATGGCACGGACTCACCCTGCCCCATAAACCGGGCAGGGCAAATCAGAGAACAGAACTTACCTGCCCAGAAGAAACGCTATCCCGGCAAGACGGTTGTTCTGTGCAACCTGAGCCACAGCCACCCCCTTGGCATTCCGTACGATTCCCTTCGAATCGATCGACCCTACCACCGTGCCCGTGTTGTCATACACGACACCGGTCCGATCAACTTCTCCGATGATCTTCCCCGTACTGTTGTCCTCCACCGCTCCTGCAGGACTCACAGAACCAGAAAACGGCGCCGTTATCTGCTTCAGCCCTCCCTGCTGAGCCGTGGTATTTCCCGAAGCAGCGAACCCTATGGAAGAAGTACAGGCCCCAATGGCCATTCCTCCCAGCAGAAACATACGGGCCAGCCTGGATGATAAAGACATGGCTATCTCCTCCTGTTTTCCTTCATCAGAACACACTGAAGGAAAAGAAAAAACCTCACATACACAGGAGCCTCGTATGATCCAATCAATCATACCCCACGGGACTCGCAGTAATTCCCGCCCCCCTGCAATTATCCCACGTTCACATATCGTGACGGGCACAAAGCTTATTGCCATCGGGGTCCCGGAGATAGGCCATGAAATATTTCCTGCCTCCGATGGTCCGCACGCCAGGTGCGTCTTCTATTGCGGTTCCACCATGCTCAACACCAGCCCTGTGCCAAGCCTCCACCGCCTCCACGCTCGAAAGGGCAAAACCAAGAGTAAAGCCATTCGCAGCTGTGGCAGGCTGCCCATCAATGGGGCGCCCAACCATGAACATCTGACCATCCTTCTCGTAAAGCAGCTTACCCATCAGTTCCCCAAGGGCCTGCCCTCCAAGAACGTTGAAAAGGGCATCGTAGAAAGCCTTGGCCCGTGGCAGATCATTCGTCCCGATGACAACGTGCGTATACAGCATAACCCCTCCATCCACTTGCAGGCATCCAACCATCTTTGAAGGTGGGGACCACAACAGGACAGTTCAATCCCTCAGATAGAGGCTACGCATGATCACCCTATCTTCTAGGCACAGGCCATGACATCCTGCACGGTGACGGCTGGCATCAATCTCGATGTTCCCGCCCAGATCGCCTACCCCAAGAACTACGTGGCGTGAGGCGATCATGGCAAGATATCGTGTCATCCAGAACAGCTTCATCAACGGTCATTTTCTGACCGTTGGTGAGGAAGTGGATTATGCAGGCATCCCCGGCTTCAATCTGGAGCCGCTGGATGATGAGGCCCGTTCCGCCAAAGAAAAGGCTGGCCAGCTGGCCCGGAGGGACGTGAACAGTCGGGCCTTCCAGGAAGACCTGACACGCCCTGACGGTGCTCCTTCCCGGCAGGAACATCTGACCAGTCCTGACGATGTGCCGCCCCGGCATGAAGACCTTCCTGCGGCCAAAGCTGATGAAGCAGAAGCGGAAAAAACTGATGAACCGGCTGCCGATGAGAAAGCTGGCAAGAAGACAACCGCAAAAGGGTAAGGCCAGTGACGACAGCCATTGACCTGTGCAGGCGGGCACTGATGCGCCTCGGCACGCAGAGCGGCATCACGGCGTTTGATGATGGCTCCGTGGAGGCCAGTGTCTGCGCCGCCTATTATGCCGCCTATTATGACGACGTGCTGCTCGGCCTGTTGGCCCATCCGGCCAGCTTTGGCGGACCAGCCTACACATGGCAGTGGCCCCGCTGCGTGGGCACAGGCACGGCTGTGGCCAGTGACAGCCCTTTAATGGCGGTATGAAATCCTCATGCCGGAGGACAGCGTGCGGGTTCTGCGGGTCGATGACGGAAAAACCGTCAGGCCCGTGGACCAGCGCATGAAGATGTTCGACCGGCGGGACAGTTTTGGCGAGGGCATGGGCAAGGCTGGGGGCACAGTGCTGCGCCCTGTCATCCTGACGGACAGCCAGACCGTCAGCGTGACCTACATCACCCGGAACGTGGACATCGACTACTGGCCGCCCGCTTTCCGCCGGGCCTTCTGGCTCTGTCTTGCATCTGCCATCGCCACCACGCTGAATATGATTATGAAAGGACAGGGATGCCTGATCGTTTTGCATCTGCTCCCATGAAGAATAGATTTTTTTCTGAGTGTCATCTTGGCCCTGCTTATGTTTCACACCGCCCATACAGGTTCATGGTGGAAAGTGAACGGTCAACGTGTTTACGTGCCAAACAGAGCCAAGCATTCCATGCAGGACGTCCTTGCCGCAGCAAAACAAGCTCCGCTCCCCCATCCGACGGAAGCCCTTCGCTTGCTGTAAGCCCGAATATTGCCTGCGAGGCCGCTCTTTGCCTGATGGAATTCTCACCCGCAGGAAGATGGCAGCCCTAGATGGTAAACCTTCACAGGAACTCTCTTTCAGCATCAAGGTGATCTATCCCCCCCAGAGGATTTGATGAAAACCTGACAGACTCTGCCCGTGGCCTGTTTCTAAGCTTCTGCCTGACAGGAGAAGACCCAGATGAGAGCGCATATTGCGTACTGAAAATGCGCCTCTTAGATGGCGTGAAGATACTCCCGGCTGACTGGGCCAGCATCATTCCCCAATCGATCATTCCCTGAACAAACGGGAAACCCATCCGACATACCCGGCAGTGACAGGTAGAAATCATGAAGCGTCCTGAACCAAGACGGCACCTGAATATATGAAGCCCCTCCCCTCAATGTACGAGCATAACAAACGCATCAAGACACATGACATGAAAAATAGTTCAACATTCCAGAAGATAACTAAAAATTATATTTTCAATCCTACGGTAAGATGGAGCCTAGTTTATCACTCTGCCTTCGCAAAGGTCTTCAGGCGTGAAAACGGCGCACACACCACCTCATAATCATAAAGAGAAAGCATTACCTCATGAACGGGCAGATGATCTCATATCTATGGGGGTTTCTCGAAAACCTCCTCAAAGAACACCAAGCCTCCTCATGTCTGGAGATTCTTGACTCTGTCGGGCAGCGTCTCCTGTTCCTGACCTGCGGCGACATCCTACCCGTCAGCCTCAGTCTCAGCGGCCGCAAGGCATATACCAGCTATGTATTCCGGATGCCCAGTGACAGCGTTATTGCTGGTCTCTCCAATTTTGGTCATGTCTCGCTTCTGGACGCCCCCTACTGCTTCCTTCCCGGTGGTGACATCTACCAACCGGGCAGTAGCAGCCCCCCTTCCCTTTTCATCGGGCTGTCAACCAACCGTCCTGATAAAGACAAAGTCTTTGTCAAGGATCTCGTCTCAGGGCTGGCTGATGTCAGCTCCGATTCAACAAAAGGATCATCCAGAAATGACAAATGAAGCGCGAAAAATTCTGGTCACAGGTGCGGGCAGTGGGCTCGGCCTGCGTTTCAGCATCGAACTGGCAAAGCGCGGCCATCGTGTCATCGGGGCAGTTCATCTGCACAGCCAGATGAACTGCCTGGAAGAAGCCGCCAAGGAAGCGGGAGTGACCGTTTCCGTCATCAAGGCTGACATTACGGACCCCGTTGACCGTGCCTATCTGGCCCGGCACGACGTTGACATTCTCGTCAACAATGCCGGCATCGGTGAGGGCGGTGCCTTGGCCGACATGCCGATGCCTGTCCTGCGCCGTCAGTTCGAGGTCAACTATTTTGCAACAATGGAGGTCTCACACCCCTTCATCCGTCGCTTCGCAGAGAGGAAACGAGGGCGGATCGTCTTCATCAGCTCCATTGCTGGCGTCATCACAGGCCCCTTCACGGGTGCCTACTGTGCCTCCAAACATGCTCTGGAAACCTCAGCCCGCAGCCTTCGCAATGAACTGAAAGACCTCGGTGTCTCCGTAGCCTGCATCAACCCTGGGCCTTACGAGACTGGCTTCAATGACCGGATGGTCGAAGCGCACAAGAACTGGTACTGCCCGGAAGAAAGCCTCGTTTCTCACGAAGACCTTGAATTCACCAAGCCTCAGATTGACCCCGACAGGGACATCTCCGAGATGGTGGACGTGATACTGGATGACCACTCCAAAGCCCGGAACGTCTCCCCCAAGGAGATCATCCCCGAAATCCGGAAAATGCAGGACAAGGAATGGGACTGACAACCCCATGACGGCCCGGTCTCTATCCCCGGCCTCGTGGCAGGATAGAGACCCCCTGAGGGACGGTAGCTTGCCGCTCGTTCAGCATTCGACTTCCAACCGGCAGCTCTTCCACCTGCAGCGAAGAACACTTCGTCGCTCACAGCAAAACAACATTTTTCAGGAAATCCATGGTGGATGCGACAGGGATTGAACCTGTGACCCCTGCCGTGTGAAGGCAGGAGCCACAGCCTAATTTTCCTTTATTTTCTGCCGATTGCAGCAGAAGAGGAAATGAAAGTGTGTCAGTTGTGCGTCAATCAGTTAATTCTGAGAAGTCACTCTCCAGAAAGGCCCTGATCTCATCGCCATACACGTCAGGCATGGTCTTGGCGTAACGGGTCACGACCGTGATGCTCTCCCATCCCCCTTCCTCTTTCAGTCTCAACAGATCACGATGCAGGCAATAATGCCATGTTGCCCATGTGTGGCGCAGGTCATGCGGTGTATGGTCAGGGACGAACTGCCTCCGTTCGTGCTTCTGCCCCTGCGGCACCCACACACGTTCCTGCCCTGGCATACCTGCCCGACGACAGGCCCCTGCCCAGCCCTTCTTGAACTGGCCGCCGCTGGTCCTGCCGTTGTCGCTATATCCATCCGTAACCCTGCCATGATGGACAGGTCGGAACACACGTCCCTGCCTATGTGGCAATGAATGTAAGGCGGTCATCACGACTGAGGGAAGTTTAACCCGCCTCTCTGTCCCCTGCTTCTGCCATAGGATGGCACGTCGGCCTTTCAGGTCAACCTTGTTCCAGTCCAGTTCCAGAGCCTCAGATGCTCTGGCTCCTGTCCCAATGAGAAAGACCAGCAGAGGCTGAAGATGATCGTCTGCATTCCTGATGATATCTCTGACCTCTTCAGGCAATAAGAAGACAGTTCGGGGTTTCTGCACCTTGGGCCGGTCAAATGCTGGGCGGTCACACCAGCGACGGATGGCAGCGAATTCAAGCACGGCCCGTAACGGCGTAAGGACGCCCCTGATCTTCGTTGCTGGACTGGCCCCCGTTCCATCCCGGAGAATTTTCCCATACGCTGCATCAAGCTGGGGCTGGGCAATATCAACAAGCCTCATTTCCTTGAAATGCTCCAGAAGACGGGAAAGGTGGAACTTGGTTGTCTCTGATCTTTCCTCTGCCTCAAGATAGGCCGCCACCGCATGGGAGAAAGTAACTACTGACCGGGCACCATACACGCTTTCGTGCCACGCCTGGCTTTCCCTCTTGGCCCGGTATTCCTCCGCCCGCTTTTTCCCAGTAGTGCCTGTGCTCTCTCGTATGCGCTGTCCGTTGACCGTACCAACGATATACCAGAACGGCGAACCCGGGCGTTTGATGAGTTTGAGGGGCATGACAGGCTCTGCTTCAGTGCTTCGTATTGCTGTTCCGTGAAGATGTATTTGCTTCCCCACCTTCCATGGGTAGGCGTTCCCTCATATGAGGGAACCGTTTTCAGATGATGAAGCAGACGTGTCCTGCCCACTGGAAGGCGTGCCAGAACGTCCTTCATGGTGAGAAGTTCAGGTGTTGCCGTCACGCCATTCTCTCCCGTACCCATTCTTTCAGTTCAGCGGCGCCAATCAGCGGCCAGAGTGTCACGCACACCACGGCGCTGGTCAGGCCGGGGCGGTATCCGTTGCTCGTCCGCAGAAGGCTGATGCGCCAGAAGTAGCCAACACCAATGTGAGACAGTGCCAGCAGGCAAATGATGAGGCCTGTCATTCAATTTCCCCCTTACTCTTCAGAGCGAAGAAAACCTCCATGCAGGCCCGTGTATCGACCAGGGCATCATGAGCGTCCTCAAGCACCTTCCCGGTGAAGTGGTGGTATGCCTCTTCCAGCTTGGGGTTTTTGTACTGGGTAAAGCCAGCCGTCTGCATGCGGGCCGTCGGCGGGATTTTGAGAATGTCCCGGCTCGCCTCCATCGTGCAGGTGACATTCAGATCAGGAACGGTGTAGCCATACCGGGCCGCAGCAATCTTCAGCATCTTCATGTCATAGGCTGCATTATGCGCCACGAACCGTCGGCATACTCTGGTTCTGCCCATGAACCGGCTGATCGCCCACCTCTGCGGTGTACCGAAATGCAATGAGAATTCAGTGCTGATACCGTGAACCGCTGATGCCTGCTCCGGAATGACAAAATCTTCGCCCTCGCATATCCGGGCATCGAAAATCTCCGAATGCTGGCTGATGATTTTCCCTTCATCAGTTGCCTCAATCATCGCCAGCTGGACGATACGGGGCTGGCGTGGGTCATCCAGCGGTGCTCCCTTTACAGGGAAGCCCGTGGTTTCTGTATCAAAGAACAGGATGGTCATTCCGGCATCTCCTGCATGGCGTCATTCTGATGATCCGTATTCTGAAGGCGGGTTCTGACAACCTCGACATTGTCTTCAACAGTGCTTGCCCATTTGGGAAGAACCTTGCGGACTTCAGACAGATATTTATTGTAGTTCGGACTGCCGATAAGGTTTTCAAGCTGAGGCAATGTTTTTGATGCCTGAACACGATTTATCAGTTCATCAGCCAAATTCTTTGCATTATTCTCCTTTTCTTCCTTGTCATTCTCGGGAGTTGCCTGCTTCTGAGGGCGTGGATCTTCTTCAACATCAATGACATCATCGGACTGCTGCCGATTATGGTTCGATGGAGTATCAAACTCCTCAGGAGAATAGACGCCCAGCATGACTTCCGGCGCATGCCGTCTGGCCCAGACACGGGAAGAATGATAGGCCAACATCTGGTCAGGCGTTTTGCTCCACCAGACATTTTCCGTGCGGGCAGCCTCCAGGGTTACTTCAACCGTACGGGGCTTCTTTTCTCCCCTGATCGTGCCGGAACAGATGACCGTCCGTTCCTTCCCATCCCCAGTGAACTCATAATTCAGACGCCCATCCAGCACACCACTGCTATGGATGGCGGCAGAGACCAGCTTGCCTTCAAAGCACAGCTTGCCCTTGACCACGCTGGTTGCCTGCGCCACGGCAAAGGGGCTCATCCGCCAGCGCATGGCCTGCTCGATGACCATGAGGCAGTCCCCGGGGCTGCCCTGGAGGCACTGCGGAACCATTTTTGCAGAAGCCATTGCCTTAGCCAGCTCGAAGGCCTCCCCCATCCCGTTGATGGTCATGCTATTGCCGTGAGTGGATGTTGTGATTTCATTGCTCATTTCGTCTTTCCCTTGATTGTGATTGTCGGCTCGCCCTCGACCAGCTGTGCCCCTGCCAGTTCTGGTCTGACCTTCAGGGCCTGTCCCAGCAGGCGGGTATCGACCTTGTCTGGCTGGGGCTTGAACAGTTCAGGAGCAGCCTCTCTCAGGGCCTTTTCATCCGTGACCACGGCACGAGTGGCCCCCTTGCGGATGCTTGCCGTGTATGGTCCTGCGTCCACCTGAAACTCACCATCCGCCATCATCTGGCTGACAATGGCGGCCTTGATGTCGGTTCTCGCTGCCTTCGCAATGGCTTCGATCTGGCCCAGAACTTCATGGAGCTGTACGGCTGCCGGGAGAATGTCATTGGCCTGTCTGGCCTGTGTCAGCAGCGGGATATAATCGTCGATCGCCCGTTTCAGCGTGCCGTGATTATCGTTGATGATGGAAATGAGGTTTGCCATCATAGAGCTCCCGCCTCGATCAGCTCGGCCAGGGCATCCATCACCCGTTTCTGGCAGTGTTCTGCCAGATCGTTGCGGCCCATCATTCTGAATGCATGGAAAGAGAAGAGTTCTCCGGTAACTGTTGATTTCAGCTCTTTCTGCTTCTCTGCTGAAATTGCTGGAAATTCAGGTAGGAACACGTCAAATTTTGGCACAGCCATCCCGTTTGCTTCTTTCAGCATCTCAAAAAATCCTCGTTTTACTTGACGTTTTTGAGCTTTACTTGCCCATGGCCTCGGCAAGGCGCCTGTCGTAATAAGCTCCGATTTCGTCCTGCCGTTTATTCATGTCTGTGATGCCCATTTCATCCTCATAAAGGGATTGAGACATCTTCCCCCTGAGCGTGTCCAGTGCCGTGAAAGCCACATAGTGCTCGTCTTCCATGCGCTCACTGGTATAGTCATTTCTTTCCAGAATATCCGCTACACGGCTTATCAGGGCCAGCACAGCGAATGAAGACGGATGACGGTCTCGTTCAACCCGCTCCAGCAGGCCGTTGTCAGTCGGGCGGTTCTGATGGGCGATCTGCTCGGAGATCATGCTCATGGCTCATTCCCCGCACGCACTGAAAGGGCAGTCAGAACCTCGGCAAGTGCCGCCGTGTTGAAAGGACCGATTGCCGGGAACGAGGCCTCCGTGATCGGCTCATTGCGCTCATATGGGTAGGTCAGGCTGTCGATCAGCCTTTCCATTGCCAGCATTGCCTGCGTCAGCTCATTCCTCTCGCTGATCGTCAGGCCGGTTCCCTCTGACACTATCTCCAGCTCGTCATGGGCTGCTTTGATGCGGGTTAGGGCTGTGTTCCTGCTTTCGGGTGTCATGATGCCCCTCCCAGCTCATCGACCGCAGACAAAATGGACCGCTGTGCATCCCTCAGACGTTCCTTTGCTCCCTCCGGTAGCCGATCGTTCCCGACTGCCCAGCGCAGGACGCACCTGACGGCATCAATCGTGTAGCGGCACATTTCGGGTGTCCCATACTGGGCTTCCCAGCACATGGTCAGCCCATAAACCGTTATCCGGTCTTTCCCCGCCGGGAACCCTGACCGCAGCATATCGTGTATCTGATCGAGGGCCTCTGCGTTGGCCCGGTCAACCTCGTCCTGCGTATCCACCTCATCACCTCCGTGTTTGTGTGGTGCCTGAGGTGAATGTATGTGCATCTTTGCACACTGTCAAACATTATTTTGCAAGTTTGCACAAAAGTCTATGAGGGGCCCTCAAACATTGCACAAAAAAACCGCCCCGAAGGGCGGCTTAGGAGAGAAAATGATGGAAGGGGTATGATTCGAGCGGTTGCCACGCATCAGACGCTTCCGCCAATCCCGCATGAATCAATGATCCTGCTAGCGTCTCTGCCACTTGGCTGCGACTTTCCCCTTAATTTCTGCCCTGTCCAGCGTAATTTCCTGCGGGCAATAGATCGGGTTTGCGCTAACCACCAGAAGCTTCTTTGGATCACTGTCCAGAACAAGCTGGAGATGCTTCACAACGAGACCGAAACCAAAATCCAGAACATACACACCATCGTGCGTGAAATTACGCAGGGACGTGTCAATGACGATCTTCTCACCGGGCCTGTAATCTGGCTCCATTGAATCCCCTTCAACGGTGATAATCCGCAGAGAGCGGGGGTTATTACTGATAGCAAGAAGGTCGATCAGCGGTATCATCCACTGACGCTCTTGTCCCCCCATTTCATCAACCAGAACACCGTCACCAGCCGCCGCCCTGACATCAAGTTCGGGAATTGCCACCAAGCCGTGCGTGCCGTCTAGGTAGCTCTCCTTGGGATGTGCCATACCCCCAGAGCGAACCACTTCTGCATCAGGCATCTTTTCCCCAGTCAACCTCTCTACCGCCTGAGAAACCATAAGCAATGTCCTGTGCGTAGGGGCGCTTTGCGGTGACGCTCCCATTAACCTGGTTAATGTAGATTCTGCGAAACCGGCTTCTCGGGCTAAACTGGAGGCGTTGAGTCCAGTCATGTCCATCGCCAGCTGTATACGCCTGCGAGCGTCGATGATTTCCTGTCTCATGATGTGCATAGTTGCACCTTTCCGGGAAAAGTCTATTTGAAACTTTGCACTTTATTTTGTGCAAGTTTGCATATATCATGCACATATGAGCAAAATCCTGACCATATCTGAGATCGAGCGACGAGCCAGATCGTGCGGCATCTCTCGTTCAGAACTGTGCGAGAGGGCCGGTATATCGCCCTCCACGTACACCCGTTGGAAGAACGGCACGTCAACCCCGCTCGTCAAAACGTATGAGCGGCTGATCGCCGCAATAGACAAACCTGACCCCACCCAGAGGAGCGCACCATGAGCCTGAGTGAAAAAACACGTCTTGAGCTATTGGAGCTAACGTTCCAGTTCATCACGGACAATTACCGCATAAATGGGGAACGCATTGAGACTGCCCGCCAAGTTGCCGAATTCTACAGGGTATTAGAGGAAGTCCTCTCCCTTAATCCCACTTCCCGCAAACTTGGAAAAATTGGGCAAACTTCCCCTTTTTCTTTTTGGATCAGCGAGAGGGCCTTCGTTCCGTTCTGCTTCCTCAATAAGGGAATTGGCACGCTCCAAAAGCTCATTTGCAGAAACTTTCTCGCTTTGATTTTTCAAAAATTCGGCCAAGGCAATGACGGTTCGCATTCTTTCGTAAATAGAAACAGTCACTGTGCATCTCCTTCTTCTGATGAACAGCACCCTGCGGACTCACACTCCACTGGGCGCACAGGGAGCGTAGCAGTCTCCACTGAGCAGCAGGCAGAGCTGGAAGAGCAGGGCAGCCATGACTGGATGGAAACGTCCGTCATCCCATTCATCAAACGGCTCTCTGATGCTGACCTTGCGGCCATCAATGCCGGTGTGATCCCGACATCGCTCATGAAGCTGATGGGCCGGGTTGCCTACAACGAAATCGAACGCCGGAGGGAACGTGATGAAACGTAAAAACGGAACCCTGCGGGCCGCACGGCTGGCCTGCATGGATATGGATGAAGGCCTGCCCCGCAATCAGGTCTTTGACCGCTTCCTGCAATATCATGCCTGGATCGTGCGGGGCACGGGCTTCATTTCTGCTGAAGACGCCCGACGAGCCAGCCGTGCCATTCGGCTTCGGTCATGGTTGGCAGGTCATCAAAGAAGGCTTGTACGCTCAGGCGTATGGCATCTGGGCCGCATCCTGTTCTCGTGGTTCGCCGCATCACCTCGTCCGGAATGGCCGTGCAGTCGTACTGCGTGTCCACGAGGCGCACATCCAGCGTCACCAGAAACATCGGGCCGACACGCTCGCTCTTCATGTCTGCGATGTGGAACTCCATCAGCCTCACTCCCTGCCGAAACAGCCACCCTGCCAAAAGGACATGCACGATGACCGCCACCACTCTTACCATCATCTCCACGGCCATCAAGCAGGATGCCGAGGGCCGCTTCTGCCTGAATGACTGCCACCGGGCTTCTGGGGGAGATCCCAGCAAAAAACCATCCGAGTGGGCAAGAAATGTCCAAACCAATGAATTGGTGGCAGAAATCAGCCAAAGTGGGAATTCCCACTTTGCTCCGTTGGAGACAAACCGTGGCGGCAACTCTCCCGGCACTTATGCCTGCCGTGAGCTTGTCTATGCCTACGCAATGTGGATCAGTCCGTCCTTTCATCTGAAGGTCATCCGGGCCTTTGATGTGCTGGTGCGGGGCAATGTTCCGGCTCCGGCAGGCCGTGCCGTCCCCAGGCCACGCAGGCCCTCTCTGGCAACCACATTCCAGACCGGCATGAAGCTGGCCAAGACGGCCGGGCTTGAGGGAGGCCATGCCCAGAAGGCTGCCGCCCGCTACTGCGAAAGACTGGGGCTGGAGAACCCGCTGGAACTGATGGGCATGGCACCGGACCGGGACAGCATGGGCGTATCCTTCGCAGATGTTATCCTCTGGTTCTTCCAAGGGATGGGTAATGATGACATCCAGTACTTCGCCCAGAACGAGGTGCCAACCGCTTATCGTTCCCTCGCCCGTGATGAGTGCAAGCGGCGTGGTTTCCCCGTTGGAAGGGGGCGCAGATGACCAGCAGCGTTAACAAGGTCATTCTGGTGGGAAATCTTGGGCGTGACCCGGAGGTCCGGAACACCCAGTCCGGCAGCAAGATCGTCAATCTGGCCATCGCCACAAGCGATACATGGAAAGACCGCAACACGGGTGAGAAGCGTGACCGCACGGAATGGCACCGTGTGGCCATTTTCAATGAGCGTGTCGGTGATGTTGCCGAACGCTACCTGCGCAAGGGCGGCAAGGTCTACATCGAGGGCGAACTCCGCACCCGCAAATGGAAGGACCAGCAGGGTGTGGAGAAGTACACGACCGAGGTGGTGATCGCTCAGTACCGTGGCGACCTCGTGCTGCTCGGAGATGGGCAGGGCCGGACCAACGGTCAGCCCAGACAATCCACCAGCCAGAACAATACCCAGCGTTACCAGAGCGGGAGCTCGATGAGTGATGCCGCTGGATGGGGCGACCAGACGCTTGATGATGAAGCGCCATTCTGAGTGAGGCAAAAATGACCAAAAACAATCGCAGCATATGGACCGATGAGCGGCGCCGTTTCCTCACTTCCCTGAAACAGGCTGGCCTAACGCATCATGAAGTTGCTGTCCGAATGGGGTTGACGTTCTCTCAGGTCTGCTGGGGCTGGAAACTATGCCGGGAGAATGCTCCGGCCCGCAAAGTCGTTAAAGTGGACGCTGCATTCATCCGCAAAGTATCCGTTCTCAGAAGTCGTGGTCTCTATCGGCATGAGATAGCTGGAAGGCTTGGTGTTCCACTATCCCGTATAGACGCTGCCATATCATTGGGGCGTGAGCGGGGAATGGACATGGAAGTCAATGCCCGAATTTACAGTGAGAGACAGCAGAAGCACGGAATGCGCTCAAGAACACGTGTGTAATACGGCCTCTCATTACTGAGCTTTAAACAAAATGATCACATTACGAGACTATCAGGAACGCCTGATCAAACAGGCGCAGGAGGCGTTTGCGTCCAACATCCGGCGGGTTCTCATCCAGCTGCCTACTGGTGGTGGCAAGGGGCGCATCCTGCCACGGCTGGCCAGACTGCGGGCCGAGACCGGACGGCGTGTCCTCATCGTGGCCCATCGGGCGGAGCTGATCGACCAGATCAGTGCGGCCCTGGATGATGAAGGACTGATGTATGGCCGTATCCAGCCCGCACATCCCCGCATGGATTTCCCTGTTCAGGTCGGCATGGTGCAGACCGTCTCACGGCGGCTGAAAACACTGCGGGACTTTGACGACATCATGGTCGATGAAGCGCACCACATGCCAGCCGGTCAGTACACAGCAATGCTCAAGGCGTGGCCCAATGCTGCCCTTACCGGCCTGACCGCAACGCCCATCCGCACCGATGGGGCCGGTCTTGGTGACTATTTCGACCAGATGTTCTGCGGCCCGACCACGGATGAGCTGATACGGCGTGGCTATCTGGCCGGGTTCGACTACTACATGCCCTCCCGCCAGCTGGACCTTTCTGGCGTGGGGAAAAGCATGGGGGACTATCAGCGTGATGCCGCCATGCGGGCCATGACAAAGGCCCGCATCGTGGGCGATGCCGTGGCGCATTACCGGCAACATCTCAACGGACGCCCCGCCATCGTGTTCTGCATGGGCGTAAAGCACACCCACGAGGTTGCAGCGATGTTTTGTCAGGCGGGCATCAAGGCGGCTGGCGTGGATGGCAGAATGGAAATGTCCCTGCGCCGGGAGAGGCTGGCTGGTCTGGCCTCTGGTGACCTGCAGGTCGTCACGGCGGCGGACGTCATCAGTGAAGGCGTGGACATTCCTGCCGTGGCGGGGGCCATCCTGCTGCGCCCCACGGTGTCCACCAGCCTGTATCTACAGCAGGTCGGGCGGGCTTTGCGGCTGAAACCAGATGGAAGCCGGGCGATAATTCTTGACCATGTGGGCAATGCTCAGCGGCATGGCATCCCAACAGACCCCCGTCTCTGGTCGCTGGATGCGGAGCAGCAGAACGGCAAGGCCCAGAATGTCGTGACCTGCAAGCTGTGCCATAGGGTCTTCCATGAAGGCACGGCCCGGAAGATTGCCGGTGCCGAGTGCCACCGCTCCCCCTGCGCCATCCTGAAGCCTGAGCCCAAGGTGACGGAGGAGAAAACCCCTGATGTGGTGAAAGGAGCACTGGAAGCGGTTGCTGATCGTTGGGCATGGGCCAAGGGCATCGACCCGTATGTCGCCCAGGGGCCAGAGCTGACTGCCCTGATTGCCCATGCCGGGGCAGACAAGGAACGGCTGGAGATGATCGCCCGTGCCCGTGGCTACAAGCACGGATGGGTTCGGCATCGTCTCCGTGCCGCTGGAGCCAATATCCCCCTGAACCGATGGGAGAAACAGCAGGCTGCGAAGAAGCCTGCACGGCAGGAGGCACGGGTATGAGACAGAACCCCGAAACCATCATCATGAACGACATCCTTGTCGCCATTACCGCCCTGCCCTGCGCCTTCTTTGAACGGTGCAACACGGGAGCCGCCAGAGGATCCAATGGCCGGCTCATCCGGTTCGGAACACCCGGCTCACCGGACATCCGGGGGACCTACCGGGGCCGGTCAATCGCCATTGAGGTGAAAACAGCACGGGGACGGCTGAGCAAGGAGCAGGAACGCTGGCGGGATTCATTCGTGGAGGCAGGCGGCATCTACATCGTGGGGCGGGATGTTCCGGGTGTCATGGCGGAACTGGAGGGAATGTAATGCCCATCCCACCAGACATAGAGAACGTGGCCCTGCTGGGATGGCATGTCTATCCGATGAACAACCGCACAAAGGCAGGGTGCTTCAAAGGGGCCCATGCTGCGGCCAGCTGCGATCTGGATATCATCGAACGCTGGTGTCGGGAGTATCCCGGCTGCAACTGGCGTGTGGTGACGGGGCCGTCCCGGCTCTTTGCGCTGGATGTGGACCGGGCTGGAAAGACCCACAAGGCAGACGGATTTGCGGCCCTGCGTGGTCTGGTAGAGAAGCATGGCCCCCTGCCCCCACGACCCATGACACGCACCGGTGGTTCTGGCGGTGCAGTGCTTTTCTTCCGGCATAATGGAGAAGAGCTGAGGGGTGCATCAGGTTGCCCGGCTCCTGGGCTGGACCCGCACCGCAACGGACAGGCCATCGTCATCCCTCCATCACGCCATCCGATAACTGGCGGGGCCTACACATGGCGGCGGGGATGCGCTCCATGGGAGGTTGCGCCTCCCCCCATCCCCGACTGGCTGGCCCACATGCTGAGGCCCCCGCCGGAGCCTGAGCGGGATTACAGCAGGAACCCGTTCTACGTCACGAATGACCGGGCCTTTCAGGTGCTGATGAAGGCCGTCCATGAGGTCGAGACGGCACCGTCTGGCGGCAGCAATGATACGCTGAACAAACAGTCATATCGCATAGGCCGCTGGTGTGGTGCTGGGGTGCTGGACCCATCTGAGGCCCGTGAGAGCCTGCTAGTGGCAGCACGGGCACGAGGTATCCCCTTCCGGGAGGCCAGAGACACGATACGCTCCGGGCTGCGGGGCGGCATGAGAAACCCACACAGGGAGCGCACGGCATGAGCAATGTAACAAAAATGCCGGAGCAGCAGGGTATGAAATGGCAGGCCGACCTAACCCGTACTGATAAGGGAATGCCTCATGCAAACGTGCATAATGCAATGGTTTTCCTTCGTCACCTCCCAGAGGTTTCAGGGTTAATGCAGTTAAATGAATTCACCTGCGCTACTCTGACAACACGAGAGCCGCCCGCTCTTATTTCTGATGGCCCTACACTGTCCGGACCGTATCCACGGCTAGCCACTGAGGCTGATTACACAGCCGTTCAGGCTTTTCTTCAGAGGCGTGTAGGTGTCAACTTCACTTTTCCTGTTATATCCCAGGCGATCAACACAATGGCATCATCACAGACTATTCACCCAGTAAGAGAATGGTTGTCTTGCCAGCAGTGGGATCTTGAACCACGCCTGCGTTCCTGGCTTTCCATCGTGTTTGGCTGTCCTGACGACAAATACCATGCTGATGTCGGCATGAAATTTCTCGTAGCCGCTGTCTCACGGATATACCGGCCCGGCTGCAAGTTCGATTATGTTCCCGTATTCAAGGGTTCCCAGGGCATTGGGAAATCTACCGCCCTACGGGTTCTGTTCTCGGATGAGTGGTTCAAGGAGGACCTGCACAAGGACCTCGGCAGCAAGGACGCCGCAGCCGGGCTGGTAGGTGCCTGGGGTGTCGAGCTGGGCGAGCTTCAGAGCATGATGAAATCCTCCATTGAGGACACGAAGGCCTTCCTCTCCCGGCAGGTGGACAAGTACCGCCCGGCCTACGGACGGCTGGAGGTCGTGCGTGAGCGGCAATGCGTCTTTGCTGGGACGACAAACTCAGATGGCTATCTGACGGACAGCACGGGCAACCGGAGGTTCTGGCCGGTGGACTGTGAAAAGGCCGACGTGCAGTGGCTACGGGACAACCGTGAACAGCTCTGGGCGGAAGCGGTGCATTATTTCAGGCAGGGCAAGACGGAGCTGTATCTGGACGATGATGCCGTCCGCCAGATGGCCGAGCGCAAGCAGGCTGACAATATGGTCGTCGATGCGTGGGAAGAGCCGATCAGGGACTGGCTGGAGCAGCGGGGTTCGCTTGTTGATGAAGGTGTGACCATCCATGAGGTTCTCGCTCATGGAGTCGGTGTGACCAACGAACGCATGACCATGGCCCAGCAGAGACGGGCAGGAGACGTATTGCGTGCTTTGGGACTTGAAAAGAAGGACAAGAGAATAAGGGGGAAAGGTATCCAGAAAATATGGTTCAAGAAGGAATGAATGGGCAATTTCCCGCCCATTTTTTTTATCAAACATGTTGCCCGTGTTGCCCCTTTTGTTGCCCCTGTTGCCCGTATTTTTTTCGCAGTTTTCTGCCTGTGTTGCCCCTGTTGCCCCTTAATTTATAAGAAATGGCATGAAATTTCTTAATAAGAGTATGATTATCCTTCTTATGGTTAAGATGGGCGAAATACGGGCAACAGGGGCGACATGGCAGTTTTCAGACGTTTTTACGGGCAACAGGACGGGCAACATAGGGGTAACAGACGGGCGACATAAAGTTCACCCATGGTCACGGAGAAACATTCGCTCATACACTTACATAATAAATGAGATTAACCGCAGAAGCAGAAACGCAGAAAAGTATGTAAAAAGCATCAATAATTGCAGAAAATGTTGTATTTTTCGGTTGTATATTCATATACTTCGACAATGTTATTATAATAAGAAATATCTCAATAATTAATATTGCTATATCATACCCAAGGTGATGCGGACCTTTCGAGCAGCTTAACATATATGCTATATCAAATATCACCTTCATTAGAAAAATTATATTTATAATTGCCCATATGCGAACAATGGTAACGTAATTGAACCTCATGACAAATCTCCGAAATCAGATTCCCTGCGTATCTCTAATTATAAGGTTATAAGGCTTCTGTCCCTTCTCCTACCCCATTATTTTGAGGCGTGGCTTTATGGAGGAAACAATGCCACGCCTGACGTTCGGACAGATACAGCTCGACAGTGAAACACAGATACTCAGCACCCCGAGGGGTTCAGTTCGTCTGGCGAAGAACGACTTTCTTGTCATGCAGGCAATCATGCGTCGGAACGGGCGTCTGGCATCGGTCTCGGAGATTGCTGAAGAAGTCTGGCAGTATCCCCGCAATGAGCCTGAGTTTTCCAACGTCGCCGTGCGCCGTTCCATCAAGAAGCTGCGGGGCTTCATGGAGCTGACCGTAGGATCCCAATGTGCAATCCGATGCGAGCGGGACTGTGGATATTATCTGGTTGATGAGCGGCGTGAAATGACTGCCGTGGAGAACGTAGCATGAGCCGTACTGATGACAGGATGAACAGGTCAACGCGCGTATTTCTGGATACTCTGGCAAAATGTGGCAACATCTCCATGGCGGCCAAGGCGGCTGACCTGTCACGCCCTGGACTGTACGCTCGCCGTGAGCGTGATGAACAGTTCGCCCGTGAGTGGGATGAGGCGATGGACCGGGCCATCGACACGTTGGAAGCAGAGGCATGGCGGCGTGCACGGGATGGCGTGCCGGAGTTCGTCACGACCGGGAAAGGTCTGGTGCTGGACAAGGAAGGACAGCCTGTCACACAGAACCGCTATTCTGACACGCTGCTCATCACCCTGCTCAAGGCCCACAGGCCTGAACGCTATAGGGACCGGGCCAGCGTGGACATGAACGTCACGGGCAATCTGGCAGAACTGATTGATGCCGGCCGAAAGCGGGCACAAAGGCGTGACGATGGCTGACATCCAAACCCAGCTTGCCGAGGCCGTGGCATCCTACGCCCTGGACCCTGAAGGTTTCGTGCTGTTTGCGTTCCCATGGGGGGAGGCTGGGACTGATCTGGCTGATGCTGATGGTCCCCGTGCATGGCAGCGTGACATTCTGCGCTCCATCGGGGAGAAGCTGCGGGCCGGATATGAGCCGGGTGCCGTGCTGATGCCTGCCCTGCAGGCCGTGGCGTCCGGCCATGGGATCGGCAAGTCCGCCCTCGTCTCCATGCTAACCGCATGGGCACTCTGCACATGCCCTGATACCAAGGCTGTCATCACGGCCAATACCGAACCACAGCTGCGAACGAAGACATTCCCGGAAATCTCAAAATGGTTCCGGCTGCTCATCTGTTCACACTGGTTCAAAGTGCATGGCATGAGCATCCACAGCACCATGCCGGGCCACTCCAAGACGTGGCGGGCCGATGCCGTGACGTGGTCAGAGACGAACCTTGAGGCATTCGCCGGGCTGCACAACGTGGGTCGGCGCATCCTGCTGATTTTTGATGAAGCCAGCGGCATCATAGACCGTGTCTGGGAGGTCGCAGAAGGTGCCCTGACCGATGAGGGTACCGAGATCGTCTGGTGTGCGTTCGGGAACCCTACGCAACCTTCTGGCCGCTTCTTCGAGTGCTTCAACCGGCAGCGTGACCGCTGGTCTGGCAGGCAGGTGGACAGCCGGACGGTGGACGGCACAAACAAGGCCCTGTTCGAGCAATGGGCGGAGACCTACGGGGAGGACAGTGACTTCATGCGGGTGCGTGTGAAAGGCCAGTTCCCACGGGCCGGAAGTATGCAGTTCATCGGCACGGACACGGTGGCAGAGGCAGCCCGGCGTGAGGTGTCCGCCATCATCACCGATGCGCTGGTCATGGGCGTGGACGTGGCCCGCTACGGGGACGACCAGAGCGTGATATTTTTCCGCAAGGGGCGTGATGCCCGCATGATACCCCCCATCTGCCTGCGGAAGGTGGACACGATGCAGCTTGCCGCCCGTGTGGCTGATGAGGCCCAGCGGTACGGGGCAGATGCGGTGTTCATTGACGGCGGAGGCGTCGGGGCTGGCGTGGTGGACCGGTGCCGCCAGCTGCATGTCAGGGGCCTGATGGAAGTACAGTTCGGGGCCAGGGCGGACAGGGCCAACTACGACACCAATTCTGAACGATACGCCAACAAGCGGGCCGAGATGTGGGGCACCATGCGGTCATGGCTCCAGACAGGCGGCATACCAGACGACCAGACGCTTATGACTGACCTCTCAGGCCCATGGTACTTCTTCAATCCCCGCAACGAGATCGTTCTGGAGCGCAAGGAAGACATGAAGAAGCGTGGGCTGGCAAGCCCCGACATGGCTGATGCGCTGGCCCTCACTTTTGCCTATCCTGTGCTGAAGAGCCATCAGGCTGGAGGACCTTGGGGAGGACGTCCGCAGCAGATGCAGGATTATGATCCTTGGAACAGGTAGGTAAAATATTTTTTCTCTCTGGCAAATAGAATATATTATCCATAAAATAAAGAAATCTATTTAAATTCTCAGACGTTAAGTGAAAATTTGATAAAATCAAAAAAAATACAGGAGAAAACACAACAAAGAACAAAGTGATCATATAATAACAAATTCCTAATAGAGATGCGTTGCCAATCTTATAAAGAAACTCATACTTGTCTTGATTCATCACATTCAGCATAGGTTTGATACTGAATACAAATAACGAGCAAAAATATACACAACCTGCATTAATAAAGTATCGTATGACTTTATCAAAAAATGATTTAAAACTTTCAAATGTTACCCCTTTAATATTTCTATACGTTATAATATCTGCTATAAAACCGATTGCCGATAAGAATACCAACGAAGAAACGATCTTCACTATATCCAAAGGAGACAACATTATTTTAAGAAAAGAAATAAATAATACACCGTTAACGACAGACTCATTACCAACAATAAATATTAATAAAAACACCGAAAATAATATGAAAAACATTATAAAATACAATAATTCTCTTCTCACTTTTTGAATCAAAGCTACTTGACATGAATTATCTTGCGTTGCTCTGATAACATGACAAAAAAATTTATAAGCTGCATAAGTTATTACTAATAGAATTAATATTCTAATCATTAGATCGCACATAGGACATCACCCTTCCTAAGATTTTCCTCTACTAGAACATACTCAAGAACACACCAGAATTACAAACGCCCCGCACGATAGCCAATTATGTGCTCATCTGCTCCACACCTCTCCACCCCGCTCCCTACTCCGTCCCCTGCTGCTCAGGTCACGCAGGCGGGCAAGCAGCAGTCGCAACAGGCTACCAATGCCGCAAAGCTGGCTGGTGGTTTTGGCAGCACCTTGCTGACCGGATCGCAGGGCCTGACCCAGACGAACAACAGCGCACCGAAGACGCTGCTCGGCGGCTGAAATGGCCCAGCGTCCCGTCACAACGCATAACCCGTTAATGCGTGATGAAGCAGGCATGCAGTCCCTCCGTGACGAGGCGGACCGCAGGCTCGTCATGCTGCGTTCTGACAGGCTGGTCTGGCGGGACACGTGGCGGGAGATCAGCCACTATATCCTCCCTACACGGGGCCGCTATTTTCATGTGCCGAACCAGTCCAGCCGAGGGCGTGTCAAAGGCCCACAGATCGTGGACAGAACAGGCAGCATTGCGCTGGGCAATCTGGCGGCCTTCCTCATGGCGGGCATCACGTCCCCGGCCCGTGACTGGTTTAGGCTGGAGACGAACAATGACCAGCTGAATGACGATGACCGGATCAAGCGCTGGCTGTCCGACACCAAGTCCCGCCTCCAGCGGGTGCTGGCAACCGGCAATTTCTATGCCGCCATGAGCCAGACCTACGAGGAGCTGGCCGGATTCGGCACGGCGGCCTGCATCATCCTTCAGGACTATGAAGATATCGTCCGATTTTATCCCCTCACCGCAGGGGAATACTACCTCGCCCAGAATGACCGGGGCGAGGTCGATACCCTGTTTCGTGAATACGTCCAGAACGTGGCCCAGATCGTCCAGCGGTTCGGGCTGGAGAACGTGTCTCCTACAGTCCAGTCTCTCTGGGAGAGCCGTCAGCTGACGGTAGAACTGCCCATCGTCCATGCCATCATGCCCAACAGTTCACGTATTGCCGGGGCATTCGGCTGGCAGGGGGCACCCTATATCGGTATCTATTATGAGTACGGCAACGATACACACCCCGCCCTGCTTATCGAGGCCTATCCCCGCAAGCCCTTCATTGCGCCCCGCTGGTCCACGGCCAGCAATGACGTGTACGGGCATGGCCCCGGTGAAGACGCCCTGCCGGACATCAAGTCGCTACAGGTGGCGCAGGTCAGGCTGGCCGAGGCGATCGACAAATATGCCCGTCCTCCCACGATGGCCGATGCCTCATTGCAGGAGAGCATGGTCAATCTGCTTCCGGGCGGACTGAACTTCATTCCGGGCCTCAATGCCTCCGGTTCCGGGGCTGGCATCCGGCCCGTCTATCAGGTCAGCCCGAACGTCACGCCGCTGCAACAGCGCATTGCCGAGTTTCAGGACCAGATACGCAAGACGCTGCGGAATGACCTGATCCTGATGGTCTCGCAGGGCATGGAGACGACCCAGCCCGTGACGGCGGCTGAGATCAATGTCCGGCAGCAGGAGAAGATGCTCACTCTCGGCCCGGTGCTGGAGCGGTTCCACAACGAGGCCCTGGACCCGATCATCACCACGACGCTGGAGATCATGGAGCGCCACGGCCTCATCCTGCCCCGTCCTGATGAGCTGAACGGTCACAACATCAAGATCGCCTACAGCTCCATCATGGCACAGGCCCAGCGGGCCACGGAGACGACCGGCATAGAGCAGATCGTCCGCTTCGCCGGGTCTCTGGCCGGTGCCGATCCGTCCATCATGGACAACCTGGATCTCGATGCCGCCATCGACCGGTATGGCGACCTGCTGGGTGTGGACCCGTCCATCCTGAGGGACCCGGATTTCGTGGCCCAGCAGAGGCAGCAGCGGGCCTATCAGCAGCAACAGCAGCAGATGGCCGAACAGGCGCAGCAGATGGCAGCCGGGGCCAAGACGCTCTCCGATACGGATGTGGGAGGCGGAACGAACGCCCTGCAGGCAATCATGGGCAGTTTTGCAGCAGGTTCACAGGGGTGACAGGGAATGACGATCGACCCGCATGATGAGGAACAGATCAGGGACCATGGACGCCGCCGCCGGGCACGGGCCACGCAGGAGCAGGCTGACATTCAGGCCGTTCTGGAACTGCCGGAGGGGCAGCGTCTTCTCCGGCGCATCATCGAGGCCACAGGCCGGGACCGTGCCTCATTCGTTCCCGGAGATACGGGTGCAACAGCCTACCGTGAGGGACAGAGAAGCATCGGCATCCAGCTGACAGACTGGATGACTGACGCCGTTAGAAAGGCCTGACATGCTCACATTCCGCTTCGCAGAACCGGACGATGCCGACCTGATTGCACCCATGCTTCGCCGGAATGATGCGCTCGAGGTCATCCGGGCCGGGCATGGCCACATCCTCCCCGCCATGCGCCGGAGCGTGGCGGAATCACGAAATGGCGGCATGGCAGGCCTGTTTCTGGATGACGGACAGCCCGTTGCTTTGTTCGGTATCGCTCCAAAGATGGATGTTGGCATCCCCTGGCTGGTCGGGACTGATGCCATCAGCCGCCACCAGAAGGTCTTCCTGCGGGAGACACGCTTCTGGGTTGACCAGTGGCGGCAGCAGCACGCCCTGCTCATGAACCATGTCGATGCCCGTTACACCGGGGCCATACGCTGGCTCTCATGGCTGGACTTCACCATCGGCGCACCACAGCCGCATGGGCTGGACGGCGCCATGTTCTGCCGTTTCGAGATGAAAGGTTTTGCCTGATGTGCGTCATCACCGGCACCATTGCCGCCATCGCAGCAGGTGTTTCCGCCGCTGCCAGTGCCTCTGGCGCACTCATTGCCGCTCAGGGTCAGGCGGCATCGAACAAGGCGCAGGAAGAGCAGAGCCGCCAGCAGGCCCAGATTGCCTCTCAGGCATCGCAGAACTCCATCGACCAGGGCTATCTGAACGCACAGAGGGACTACCAGCAGGGCGACCAGCATCTGGCAGCCCAGCGGGCCTTCATGGCGGCAAATGGCGTGGATACGTCCAGCGGGTCCGCCCTCGACGTGCAGCAGTCCACAGCCCGCAATACCGGCCTTTCCGTGGGGACGGACCAGTATGATGCCAGTACGCAGTCCACGGCCTACAGCAATCAGGCGATCTCCTACAACAATCAGGCCCGCATTGCCGCAGCCGGAACGCCTGCCGCATGGGCCTCCGGTGCGCTTGGTGCCACGGGGTCACTGGCGCAGGGCGTGTCCGCCTTCGCCCCGAAATGGAACGACATGGCCAGCAGTGCCCGCTCCTCCTTCACTGATCCATTCAGTGGTAACGGCCACACAATAGCCGGTGCCTCCTCCTCCACCCCATCCCCATGGAGGGCGTAATCCATGCCGCAGGTTCCTTACACGGATGACCTCTACAAGCTGCCGGACAGGGTCACAGCGGGCGGAACAGAGGTACTGAACGTCCCCAATTATGGCGGCATGATTGCCCGTGGTCTGGGACAGTTTGGGCAGGGTGCAGGCGATGTGGCAGATGCCGCCTTCCGCCTGCAACGGCAGGACGACATCACCGCCGTGCAGAACGCCATGAACAGCCTGCGTGAACAGGGCAAGGTCGTACAGTACGGAGATCCGTCAGACCCGATGAAGCCGGGTTTCCTCGGCCTGAAGGACAAGGCGGCACTGGATGCGTGGCAGCCAACGGCTGACGGTTTCAGGCAATATCAGCAGTCCCTCATGAACGGCCTGACACCCGCACAGCAGCGCATCTTCGCCCAGGAAAGCGAGCCTTTCATGAATGGTGCGCTGGGCAGTCTGGCCGCCCACGCCGCCGGACAGCGGCAGAGCTATCAGGACAACGTGCAGGATGCCACGCTCTCCTCCCTTGCCAGCAGCGGGGCCGCCAACAGCGACAACCCGGCAGCGTTCGCCAATGCCTACGCTCAGGGCAGGCAGAGCATCATCGCCCGCAATGCCACGCTGGGTTACGGGGCGGACCATCCTGTCACGCTACAGAACATCCAGAAGTGGAATGACAGCTATTTCCACACGGCCATCATCACGGCGGCCCAGAAGGGCGACGCCATCAGTGCCCGGAACATGCTTCTTTCCAACGAGAAGAACATGTCCGCTCCCGCCTTCGCCCAGACGATGGCCGCCATCCGGCCCGAATATGACAGGCAGGTCGGGGACAACCTCGCCAATGAGGTCTGGAACGATCATGGTGGACCGCAGGCCGTGCCGGCCGATGCCGACCCGTCCGCCACCATGCAGAACATGCTGCTTGCCGAAAGTGGCGGGAGGCAGAAAGATAAAGATGGCAACACCATAACCTCTGGCAAGGGTGCCATTGGCATATCCCAGATGCTCCCGGCTACGGCAGAAGAAACGGCCCGGCGCATCGGCATCCCGTGGGATGAGAACCGCTTCCTGCATGATGAGAATTACAACCGTGCGCTGGGGCAGGCCTACTTCCACCAGCTCTGCGACAGGTACGGCAACAACCAGACACTGGCCTGTGCCGCCTACAATGCAGGGCCGGGAACGGTGGACAGATGGCTGAAGCAGTATGGCGACCCACGCACCGGGGCCATCAGTGACGAGCAGTTCGTGCAGGCCATACCCTATGCCGAGACGCAGCGTTATGTCTCCCGGGTGGCCTCCGCCCTCTCCCGCAATGTTCCCGCCCCGTCTGCCACGCCACCTGACCTTTCCGCCAAGCTGGCAGAGATCCATCAGGTGGCGCAGGAGCGTGGCTATGGGCAGGAAATTGAAGATCACGCCATGTCCCGGGCCATGCACAACAATGCGCTGTGGGAGGCTCAGACACGGGATGCCAGGGCGTCCCTGCATGGGCAGATCAATGACCTTTCCGCCGCCTACATGGACGGCAACACGCAGGATCAGGTGCCCGAACAGCAGATCAGGTCGCTCTACCAGCCGGATGAAGCTGACCGCATCGTCTCTGGCCTGAATGAGAGGCGGCAGGCTGGCCTTGCCCTCAACGCTCTGAAATGGGCCTCTCCTGCACAGGTCGGGTCCTACATGCAGGCGTCTCAAGCCGATCTTGGTGATGCGAATGTGGACGACTATACCACCCGTGCCCAGATCAATGCCCATCTCCAGCTTGCCATGACCAGACGGGCGAAGGCCCTCAGGGATGACCCGGCAGGCTATGCCGCCGGGCACCCCTCCGTGCAGCAGGCATGGCAGGACTACCAGCAGAACCAGACGCCGGAAGCCTTTGAGGCCTATGCCGGAAAACTGCGGGCCGTGCAGCAGATGATGGGCGTGGCCAGCCCCCGCTATCTGACGGACGATCAGGCGCATGGCATCATCACCGGTCTTTCGGACATCGACCCGACAAAACAGGCAATCGCCCCCATCATGGACGGAATGAAGCAGCATTACGGCAGGTCGGCATGGAATGGCATTCTGGACGAGCTGGTGCAGAAGGGCCTGCCCGCCCCCTATGCGGTCATTGCCGACATGGACACGCCACAGCAGGGAGCCGCACGGGCTGTTCTCCAGCGTAATATCCAGACCGGGACGGATGACCTCAAGCGTCTGGCTGGGCCTGATGCAGCCCAGCTCAATGCCACGGCCAGCAACGACCCTGTGGGCAACAGTCTGGCCGACCTGCGCCAGACCATGCTCCTCCAGCAGGGCGGACCAGCCAGCTACAGGAACTTCTATGACACGGTGAAGATGCAGGCTCTGGGCTATATGGGCAAAGGCATGAACGTGAATGATGCCCTGGCTCAGGCCCGCAAGGACATGGTGGACCTGAAGTATGACACGTCAGGCTACCTGCGGACCCCGAAGGGCGAGATGGACACGACACAGGACGCCCTCGCCACCTTCATGTCCCGGCTGACGCCTGATGATGTCTCGGTCAAGCCACTGCCCGGCGTCAGTGAAAAGCTCTCCAACGAGCAGGTGCTGGCCAATGCCAGAGCATCCGGCAAGTGGGTCTCCGTTTCGGACAACAGCGGCTACAGTCTCGCCATTCCCAGCAAGACAGTCCCGGGAGAATGGCAGTACCTGCAGGGGAAGGACGGCAACCCGATTGTTGTCCAGCGCGGCGACATCATGGCCGGACGGTATTCCAGCCCGTATGACTGGCAAGCCCAGCGTGATCTTGAACTCCTAAGAACTGGAAAGAAGCGGCATATTGGCGGTGATTATTAAGTGTTCTCCGCCCCGTCTAGGGTTTGGGGCGGGTTACTCAGCCCCTTTCAGTATATCCGTTACGAGGGAAAACTTCTTCTCCAGCATGGACAACAAGACCATGCCGGGGCCGGTTCGCCTGCGCCTACCCTGCTCCCAGTTCAATAGCGTACCCTCTGCAACGCCAATGGTCCGGGAGAACTCGGACGGAGACAGAACCGTTCTATTATGAATTTATCAACCCTCAATTTTAAGGGCAACTACACCTGCAGCGAACAACATTACCTTTACATGAGAGAAAAATATAAACAAAATGGGGTACCCGACGCCTCGCCAATGAAGGCGTCATAAATATGAGCCTAGGAAGATAACAATGAACAGGATAGAACTTGTTGATTTATTTAGTGAACCATATGATGAGAAAGGGATGGGAATATCAAGCTATGATGAAGCAATTTCTTTCTTCCATAATAATATAAATTGGGGTGGGTCAATCTTCAGAGAACTTCTCAATAACAACATACCTTATAAAGAAATTTTTGATAAAAATACTCATAATAAATCATATCACCTTGAAGAATACAAAAATGCATACACCTGTTATTGTAAAAGCCATATGGAATCCAACTTCTCAGAATTAGATGCTGCCATAGAAAAATGCGGCTCTTTTCTATCAGAAGGCCAAATTTTATTTCACGCAGGAACATTAAAAAATGCAAATGGTAGTCCCCTTAACACGGGAAGTACAATGCGCTTATATCGTCCGCTTTCCACCTCTTTTTCACCTGAACCAGCTTATAATAACGCCCTTCACAAAAGTAAAGCATATGATAATGTGGAAATATGCCTCATAAAAATCACAATAAAGAGCCAAAATATAAAAGCTTACGTATACGGGGATGGAGAGTTTAACCATGAATTCGAAGTTATAATAAAATCAGGCCCGAATATAATTATAAATAATATTAAGACTATTAATCATATAAAGGTAGAAAAAATGCTAGACCCAACTGTAAGACCTTTAGAAAATTGGGTTCCATATAAATTTATTGAAGCTTCAATTGAGCAATGAAAATTTTATTTTTATCTTTCTATAATTATCTTCATACGGATATAGGCAAAAGAAATTTTTCCCATACCTATTTGCCTCATAAAGACACACCAGAATTACAAACGGCTGCCACACTTGCCTCCATCACGAATGATGGAGTGCATGTATGCCATCGGAAACCCCGACATCTGATGCACCGGCGACTGATGCCGGGGCCGGTCAGACCACGACAGAAGCGACAGACAACACCAGCCTGACGGGAAATGAAGTCCCGTCTGGCGAAAAGAGCGATACAGCCGCTTCTGGCGAGAAACCTGCCGAAAAACCGGCAGAGAATGAAGAGGCCGAGGGCGAAGACAGGCCCAAGGCCCCTGAAAAATACGAGTTCACCCCGCCCGAGGGCATGGAGATCGACAAGGAAGCCCTGTCTTCCTACGAGGCTCTGGCCCGTGAGCATGGTCTGTCTCAGGAGCAGTTCGATGCCATCACGAAACACGGGCTGGAGTTCTTCCAGAACCGCCTGACCGGACTTGCCGAACAGCACGCCTCCATCCAGCAGGGCTGGCGTGACACGGCCCTGAAGGACAGGACGCTTTCCGATGGCGAGAACCTGAAACCCGAGGTCATGCAGAACGTGGCCAACGTTTTCAGCCAGTTCGGGGGTGAGAAAGACGCCCTCCGCAAGGCTCTGGTCGAGACCGGGGCGGGCAATCACCCTGCCGTCATCCATGCCTTCAATGCCATCGGCAAGGCCCTGGGAGCTGCACAGACGCCAGACCGGGGGAAACCCGCCAGCGAGCTGAAAGACAACAGCTACGAGGCCATCGCCCGCCGCCGTTATGGCTCCAACTGACAAGGACAACTGAACCATGTCGCTCAACAGCAGCACATTTCTGACACTGGCCGACTGGGCCGCCCGCCGTGATCCGAATGGCGGCATTGCCGATACCGTCAACCTGCTCTCCCAGACCAACGAGATTCTGGACGACCTCATCTGGAAGGAAGGCAACCTGCCAACAGGCAACAAGACGACCGTCCGCACAGGCCTGCCAGCCGCTACATGGCGCATGCTCAACTACGGTGTGCCCCGTGGCAAGTCAACCACCGCACAGGTGACGGACACATGCGGGATGCTGGAAACCTATTCCACCATCGACAAGGACCTCGCCAAGCTTGAAGGCGATGTCGCCGCATTCCGCCTGTCTGAAGACCTCGCCTTCCTTGAGGGCATGAACCAGCAGATGGCCCGCACCCTGTTCTATGGAAACGAACAGAAGGACGTTGCTGCCTTCACAGGTCTCTCACCCCGATTCAACACGCTGGATATCAGCAAGGCACCGTCTGCCGCCAACGTGATGGATGCGGGCGGTCGTGGCAGCACGAACACCTCCATCTGGCTCTGCTGCTGGGGGCCTACAGCGGGCTTCGGCATCTTCCCGAAAGGATCCGTTGCTGGTCTCCAGCAGAAGGATGTCACGACTGATGCGCCCATTCTGGACGAGAACGGCAACCCGTATCAGGCCTACCAGATGCACTACAAATGGGACTGCGGCCTGACCAACGGCAACCCGTATCAGGCCTACCAGATGCACTACAAATGGGACTGCGGCCTGACCATCCGTGACTGGCGGTATTTCGTCCGCATCGGCAACATCGACGTGCCAAAGCTCACTGGTCCCGATGCAGCCAACCTGATCGCCCTGATGGCCGCAGCCTGCTTCAAGCCGCCGACCATGCCCAGCTCCGCCTCCAACGTGCAGTCCGCCACACGGGCTACGGGCGGTACGCCGCTCTCCTTCGGTCGCCCGGTCTTCTATGTGAACCGCACGATTGCCTCTGCCCTGTCGATTCAGGCCATGAACAAGACCAACGTGCTGCTCACGCAGGACCAGTTCGATGGCAAGCCGGTACTGCGCTTCCGTGGCATCCCCATCCGTGTGGTGGACGCCATCATGAACACTGAAGACACCATCACAGGATTTGCATCATGATCACCGACAGACTTCTCAATTTCTCCAACGCCCAGGACCTGACACAAGCTCCCGTCGGGCAGGACACACCCTCCACCAATGCCATCGACTTCTCACAGGCACGTGACTTCGGGCCGACCGAGGGCTTCAAGGTCTGGGTAGAGTTCCCCAACACGCCCTCTCCGAACAGTGGCAGGCTGGATGTGAAGATTCAGGTCTCCACGGACAACCAGAACTGGACCACGCTGGAGGAGCTTCCGGGCATCGACCTCTCCCTCATCGGGCCGGGCAGCCCGTTTGCCGTGCGGGCCAAACCGGCCTTCTCCAACACGCCCTACCGCTACATGCGCCTGACCTACAACCCGGCACAGGCCATGACATCCTGCACGGTGACGGCTGGCATCAATCTCGATGTCCCCGCCCAGATCGCCTACCCCAAGAACTACGTGGCGTGAGGCGATCATGGCAAGATATCGTGTCATCCAGAACAGCTTCATCAACGGTCATTTTCTGACCGTTGGTGAGGAAGTGGATTATGCAGGCATCCCCGGCTTCAATCTGGAGCCGCTGGATGATGAGGCCCGTTCCGCCAGGGAAAAGGCTGGCCAGCTGGCCCGGAGGGACGTGAGCAGCCGGGCCTTTCAGGAAGACCTGACCCGTCCTGACGGTGCGCCATCCCAGCATGATGAACCGGCTGCCGATGAGAAGGCTGGCAAGAAGACAGTCGCAAAAGGGTAAGTCACACCATGACGACAGCCATTGACCTGTGCAGGCGGGCACTGATGCGCCTCGGCACCCAGAGCGGCATCACGGCGTTTGATGATGGGTCCGTGGAGGCCAGTGTCTGCGCCGCCTATTATGACGATGTGCTGCTCGGCCTGCTGGCCCATCCGGCCAGCTTTGGCGGACCAGCCTACACGTGGCAGTGGCCCCGCTGCGTAGGCACAGGCACGGCTGTGGCCAGTGACAGCCCTTTATGGCGGTATGAAATCCTCATGCCGGAGGACAGCGTGCGGGTTCTGCGGGTCGATGACGGAAAGACCGTCAGGCCCGTGGACCAGCGCATGAAGATGTTCGACCGGCGGGACAGTTTTGGCGAGGGCATGGGCAAGGCTGGGGGCACAGTGCTGCGCCCTGTCATCCTGACGGACAGCCAGACCGTCAGTGTGACCTACATCACCCGGAACGTGGACATCGACTACTGGCCAGCCGCCTTCCGCCGGGCCTTCTGGCTCTGTCTTGCATCTGCCATCGCCACCACGCTCGGCATTGATGGAAGCACGGTTGCAGCCGTGGAGCAGGAAGCCAGCCGTGAGGTGGAACGGGCCTGTCTGGCTGACCAGCGTGTGGATGTCGTCAGCACCGAGACCATGCCGGACTGGCTGGATGTACGCTTCTCTGGCCTGGGCCATGGGCAGCACATCCATCAGAGCAGCAATACGCTGGATGCTGGCTATGTGGCAGGGGGCAGCCAGCCTCCTTCCCAGGCTGCGGCGCCCTATGCGCCTCCCATGGGGCCAAACGGTGTCATACCCACTGGCCTGACCTCACGGGATATTGCTGAAGGTGACCATCAATACATTCCAGCTGATACCCCTGACGGAAGGGTCGGCATCCTGACAATTGGCCGCAGCCCTGTCGGCTGGCGGCGTCCCTATCACACCACCACCATCAATCCGAATGCTGATGATGCTTCCGGAGAATATGACCGATGAGCATGGCAAAAGGCCCCTTCAGGCGACCAAAGTGGAGGGATGATTACATACCAACCTGCGATGAATGGCTGTTCTGGTGGTCAATCAAATGTGATCAGGACTGGGTTGTTGATTTTTTTGCTGAATACAAGGTCTCTTCCGAAAAAAACATCTCTGAAAAATTTGAACAGATCAAATCATCCCTGCTGGCCTTGAAGCAGGATATTGAGAGTGAAACGAAGACTTCATTACAGTCATATTTCAACAAACTCATCATGCCGGACTGGCAGGAATGGGCGCCGAGCCTTCTGTTCGGAGCGGCCAGTACCGGTCAGGAGATGAGCACCCGTCCCGGGGGATACAGGGTGCTGGGGAATCATTGCGACTGGTGGATCACAGCAAGCCTGACAGCCCGAGGAACAGCAGAGGGCGTGATGACGCTGACCGGCCCTCCTCCGCCCCCTCTCGGCAATGCCCGGTTTGGCGTGACGGTGGTCAGTACCACCGGCGTCAACACGGACGGGCGGGGCCTGACTGCCGTCCTCAATGGCGGCGTGATTTCGTTTTTCAAGGGACAGGACACCGGTGAGCCGACCAACGCCGTGACGGACCGTGACGTGGAGGATGCCGCCTCCATCAGCCTGTCCGGCTGGTATCAGATTGAGGATGAAGACTGATGAAAAAGACACTGACCGCCACGGCCCTGCTGCTGGGCATGGCCGGGTCCGCCCATGCCGGTATCCTGAGCGGCCCCCTCATCAGGAAGGTGATTGATGACCGGGCCTTCTATCAGCCCGGAGACAGGGCCACCATCAGCATCGAGATGACCAACACCACGGGAGCCGATTTCAACGGCAAGCTCAACCTCACAACATGCTCCCGTGGCCATCTGCTGGCCATCGACGCCCACAATGTCAGCATCCCGGACGGGGCCAGCCAGACCAGCAGCTTCACCATCACTGTGCCATCCCTCGTGGCCAACGGTTACCAGCTCTCCATCAATGCCCTCCAGGCTTCCGACAGCGGGTACGCCATGTGCACAGGGACGGGAAGCTCTTCCTCAGACCCGGTCGATGTCGCAAGCGGGGCCATCAACGTGGCCAACCATGCCCAGGATGACCCCATCGAGGGCTTCGTCGATCCGCAGGCCATGCAGTCCGTCACCGATTACGAAGCCGTCGCCCGCAACATGGCGCAGTATCACATCAACATCGTCCAGTTCTATGACTGGGGATCCCGCCATGATGCCCCCTACACCGACGCCGCCTCATGGCGGAACCTCCAGAACGTCACCGTCACCCGTGAGGAAACGGCCGGGCTGGTCGGGGCCTTCCGCCGACATGGCATCTTCTCCCAGCTCTATACCCTCTGGAACGGAGCCTATGCGGACTGGCCTTCCCGGAACCCCAACGTCACCATCGGCATGGGTGCCTTCCGGAACCGGTGCGGCCTGAAAGGCACCTGCACGTCCGCCGACCAGATCAGCATCGGCGGCAACTGGAAAGACTGGGGATGGGCCATCGACGGGATCGTGCAGGAAAACCCGGCCAATGGCCGCTGGCAGAAATGGATCACCAGCCAGTATCTCGCCGCCATGAAGGGCTGGGGCTTTGACGGGGTCCATCTGGACACGCTCGGAGATCCGGGCATGCCCGCCCATGACGCAAAAGGCCGCCTGATCGACGATTTCGGCAGCTACCTCGCCGACTTCGCCAATCAGGTCCAGGCTGCAACGGGCGTCTGCACGGACATCAACCAGGTATCCACATGGAACCTTCAGGACGAGGCCGTGCGGGGCAACAGCTGCAACCTCTATGTCGAGCCTCACCCGGAGTTCGGAGACAATGCCTATTTCCCCTCCTTCAACGGGCTGATGGAGCAGGCGCATGAATGGACCAGCCGTCCCCTCATCGTCGCCTATTACCCCCAGCAGGTCATGAGCGGATCCCTGGAACCGGACAAGGCCCTGAGTGGCGACACCGTGCCTTTCTGCAACCCGGAGGATGACGGTGGCCAGAAGGTCTGCCCGGCCAGCAGTCCCGGCATCGAGCTCCTTCTGGGGCAGGTCGCCGTCTCGGGGGCGTCGGAGCTGATACTGGGGGACATCGACCACCTCATCCCCGGACCCTTCTTCTCCCGCCCTACCCTGAAAATGGGAGCCGACCTCCAGCAGTTCATGGCGGATTACTACAACTGGTTCGTCGCCTTCCGGGACCTGCTGCGGGGCCATTCCGTGGACACGCCGGACATCGTCTTCATCTCGGACAGCTCCGGCCAGAACATCGGGGCATCCGATGGCAATGCCGGGAAAGTCTATTATCACCCGTGGGATAGGGCCGGCGTGGCGGAAGGTGTCTCCCTGACCAATCTGGTCGGGCTGAAGGACAACCGCATCGACGACCCGGATGGAACCCACAGCCCGGTCGAGCAGAAAAACATCCGGATCACCATGCAGCTCTATGGCGGCAGGCCGACCGGGCAGGCATGGTATGCCGCACCGGACTACAATCATGGTTTCCCGCAGCCCCTCTCCTACAGCGTGGGCACGTCCGGCAGTGACGGATTCGGCAACCCCGTCTACACGGCCACGTTCACCATTCCGTCCCTCAAGACCAGCGGCATTGCGTGGGTCGAGGGCAACACCCTGAAAAACCGGACGGACTGGACGCTGGACGGCACGGCCAGTGACCTCATCCGGGGCGGTACCCCCTCATGGTCACCCAACGGCATGGGAGGGCGTGTGGCCGCAACCGTGCATGGCTGCTGTGGCAGGGGCATCTACTGGGATGGCATCGACTTCGGACAGGGCGTCTCATCCCTGGCCGCCGTCACATACAGCCAGCATGGCGGGGTGATGGAGTTCCGTCTCGACAGTCAGGACGGACCCGTGCTGGCCAGGCTGACCGTGCCACAGTCAAAGGGCGGGAATGTCGACAGCAGCCAGACACAGATCATCCAGTCTCCGACAGGTGTGCACCGGGTCTGGGTCGTCTTTCCCGGGCAGGATGTCAGCCTCTACGGATGGAGACCCTGATGTCACAGTCTCCTTCTGGCCCGCAGGTCGGCCTGACATGGTTCAGCTCCTTCAGCGGCGGCGTGATGGCTCCATTGGTCGGATACAGGGCCGACATGGAGAAATGGCATTCCGGTGCCGCCGAGCTGACCAATTTCTTCGTGCATGTGCAGGGCGGCATCTCAAACCGCCCCGGCACACAGTATGTCGGCACGTCAAAGGCCGATGCCTCAGGTCCCCCACCGAAGCTGATCGCCTTCATCTACAACAATACCCAGTCCTATGTGCTGGAGTTTGGCGACCGCTATCTCCGCTTCATCAGCAACGGGGCCTATCTCGCCAATACTGATGGCAGCCCCTACGAACTGGCCACGCCTTACAGCATCGGGGATGCCTTCTGGCTGCGCCATGCCCAGTCTGCCGACGTGATGACCCTGACCCATTCCGGCTATCCGGCCATGAACCTCTCCCGCCATGGAGAGCTGGACTGGACGCTGGATGTGATCTCCTACAGTGCCGGGATAGAGGCGCCTTCATCACTTCTGGCCTCTGCCGTGGAAGGCAATGCCGCCAATACGGGCACGACACCAGGCGTATCAAAGGTGACGTATGAATATGCCGTCACCTCCGTCTCCAATGAGAGGAACACGGAGAGCAACGCCACGCTTGCGCCTTCCCAGACGGAAATGACCACCCAGACCCAGACGGTCACTGACCCTGTGACTGGCAGGACCAGTACGGTCACGTCGCAGGTACCGGTCGAGGTCGGCAGGTTCGTGACCAACTACAACATCGGCTACTACACGAATTACGGGAACTACAACACGCTCTCATGGCCTGCCGTGACGGGAGCGGACTATTACAACGTCTATCGCCGCTTTGCCGGACAGTGGGGGCTGATCGGCAACACCACGTCTCTCAGCTTTGATGACGTGAACTATGCACCCGATACAGAGAATGGGCCGCCTGCCCACCGCAATCCCTTTGATGGCAGCAACAACCCGGTTTCCGTCACCTATTTCCAGCAGCGGCGTGTCTTTGCCGGGTCTATCGCCTATCCCCAGACCGTCTGGATGAGCCGCTCTGCCAACTACACCAATTTCGACATCCACACGCCGGTCGTCTCCGATGATGCCATAACGGCCACCATCGCCAGCCAGCAGGTCAACACAATCAAGCATCTGGTGCCGATGGCCGACCTTCTGGCCTTCACCGGAACGGGCATCTGGAAGATCTCCGGCGGCCAGACCGGCACGCCCATCACGCCCAGCAACTTCACGGCCATACCGCAGATGTTCGTGGGAAGCTCGGACGTGCAGCCCCTGCCCATCAATACCGACGTGCTGTTCATCGAGAACAAGGGCAGCCATATCCGTGACCTGCAATATGACTGGTACGCACAGATCTATCAGGGCAATGACCTCTCCGTCCTGGCTGACCATCTCTTCTATGGCTACACGATATCAGACTGGTCCTTCGCCCAGTTCCCCTTCAACCTGATCTGGGCCGTGCGGTCTGACGGCACGATGCTCGGCATGACCTACCTGAAGGAACAGAACGTCATGGCATGGCACCAGCACAGGACGGAGGGCGGGGCCTTCCAGTCCGTTGCGGTCGTGCCGGAGGAGAATGGCTACGGTGCCATCGAGGATACGCCCTATGTGGTGGTGAAGCGCAGCCTTGCCGGGCGGCAGAGCTACACCATCGAGCGCATCCAGTCCCGCCAGCTGGGAATGGAGAATGACGACATCACCCGCTCATGGTTCGTGGACTGCGGCCTGCGCTATGAGGGAAAGGAAACCGGCACCGTCTCCGGGCTGGGTCATCTGGCAGGGGCAACCGTGTCAGCCTGCATTGACGGGCGGGGCTTCACGGGACTGACGGTGGGGAATGACGGCACCCTCACCCTGCCACGGCCCGGCAGCGTGGTCACGGTCGGGCTGCCCATCCATGCACGGGCCGTCACCCTGCCGCTGGATCTCGGAAACCCTCCACAGTTCGCCCGGCGCAAACGGGTCAGCAAGGTCTATGCCTCGCTCTACAACAGCTCCGGCCTGAGCGTCTCCACCGACGGAGGGAAGACATTCCACGGGCTTGACAGTCAGGGTGCCGCCGCCGGGCCGTCAGCACCCAATCCCTACCAGAAGAAAGATACCGGCCCCGCCCTCATCTCCGGCTTGACCATGCGGATACCCACGCCCAACTGGACCCAGAAGGGCAGCTTCATCCTCCAGACCGACCAGCCGCTCCCCGTGACCGTCACCAGCATCAGCGTGGATGTGGAGCTGGGCAGCTGAGACGCACCAACTGTTTCAGCCTACCTCACAGACCCCAGCACGGCGGCGGCGATGAGAAGGAGATTTTTCATGGGGCGGTTCCTAGAAGGGAAGTTCTTCCCCACAAGTACCAAACTTTTCATGCATTAGCCCTGCTTTAATCAATGCCTTGTCCATCATAATTTTTACTTTCTCGCGATCTGTTGCCTTTGTTTCTTCCCAAACAGCCAAAAATTCTGGCATCAGAGGCCAAAGAACATCAAGTTTTTCTTTGTCCGGGGAGCCATCTCCCCCTTTAAAGAAATAATTATTATGATCTTCCATAAATTGAAGGCAAAACTCTTCCTCAAAAGTTGGATTTGTTTCTTTTGCTCTTGCTAAATTTATAAAACGGACGGCTTCATTTACATTCCAGTAATCCTTCCATGTTCTTTTCTCTTTAACCTCTCCGTCATTCCAATCAAAAGTTTCATGAATAACAAACTCATTGTCTGCTTTCTCCATTACAGCCGTTTCAATTACTTTAGTAATTGTCTGTCCCTTCATGCGAGCAACAAAATCTAAAGCAAAACGCATTTTAGGATCCAACCTAATAGTCAAAGACTCCGTCTTAGGCGTGCGCTTTTTCTTACGTTCTGCCGCCATTTAACCGCTCCTGCAATTTTGTGTGTGCAAAGATGATATAGGCACATAAAAATAATTGCAAATCGGTCTTGACCTCCAAGAATCTAATATGCCAAAAACGTAATGCACAAGATGTGCAAGTAAGCATTTGGAGAAATTATGGGAAATTCACCACGCCCAACCAGCACACGCATTGATGCTGATGTGCATGAATGGATCAGAAAGCGGGCTTTTGATGCAAGGCGGACATTCACAGCTGAGCTAAACTTGCTTCTGCGGGAGATCTACGATCAAGCCAACAGGAACAATGATGAGAACTGAACAGCAAATAACAAAAAAGGCGTTGGAAAGCCTGCAAGCCAATCCCAACGCCTCTGAACAATGAACCTCGAAAGGAACACTCTGGGATGAGCAATAGCACCAATAATGTGTCAAAATCCAGCACGATCGTTGCCTTTGAGTTTGGCGATACTGCCGTAACGGCCTTTGAGCGCAACGGAGACGCTTGGTTCGTAGCTGGGGAAGTGGCAACGGCTCTCGGTTATAGAGATGCCGACAAAGCAGTAAGAACCCACTGCAAAGCCGCAGAAAACTGCAAAGCCGCCGTTTTGGCGGGTTTAGGAATCCCCTGCTCCTCCCCTCGTGGAATGAGCATCATTCCTGAACGTGACCTTTACCGTCTGGTCATGCGCTCCAAGCTGCCAGCAGCGGAACAGTTTGAAGAAAAAGTGGTCTCTGAAATCCTCCCCGCCATCCGCAAGACCGGCGGCTACATAGTGGCTACCCCGGAGGAAACGCCGGAGCAGATCATGGCCCGTGCCCTACAGCTGGCCAACGACACGCTGGCACGGCAGAGGGCAGAGCTGGAAGCCGCTGCGCCCAAGGCTGCTGCTTTTGACGAGCTGGCCAACACGAACGGACTGTTCACCCTGCGGGAGAGTGCCAAACTGTGCGGATGGCCGGAAAAGCTGTTCATCCGGCAGCTTGTCATGTCGCCGATCAAATGGCTGTACGTCCACTCTTCATCTGGCCGAAAGCTGGCCTATGCCGCCCCAATCAAGGCCGGGTATATGGATGTGAAAGAAGTCACGATCTTTCACAACACGACCGGACGGGAAACCTACGGCCAGCCCATGATAACCCAGAAAGGCCTGACCAGACTGGCGCAGACGCTTGGCACGTTTAACCCCAAGAAGGGAGGCGTGGCATGAACCCGACCAACGCCTTCACAGCCTCCACGCCAGAGGCTCGTCTTGAACGGCTGCTCTCCACCTGCCGCTACGTGCAGCAGAACTGGGACAACCTGATATCCGCCCTCTCTGTCGTGGAAGGGTGCGTGCCCGACCGTGAATATGACGGCGCAGGTGTCGCCGGGCTGCTCCGCCTGATTATCAACAACCAGAACGATGAATATAGCGATTTCGTCTCTGAAATCAGACGGGCAGCGGGGGAAGCGGCCTGACCATTCTGGGGGCCTGTGCAGAAATGCACAGGCCCTTCTTCCCCAGTTGGAGGAAATAGGACCAGACCAGAAGAGTGTTCCCCGCCCTCGCTAGGGTTTTGGGCGGGTTAGTCAGCCCCTTCCATTAGTGGATATCCCGCCTATAATTCACTCCTCACGCTTCATCATCTCTTTGAAGTGACATTCAAGCTCACTAAAAAACTCATCATTTGAAAAATTAATTTTTTTATCTTCCCCCCTAAACTTGTTAAAAAATTCATTATCCCAAAATTCAATATCAAGATTTCCAAATGTATTTTTATACAACATCTCCGCCTCTTCTATAGATGGACGAGGCTCCTGATTATTTAGTACCCCACAGTACAAAACCATTATGTCTCTTACATTCTCATCCCCCTGATTCACAGCGTCTCTGCCTGTTCTAACAGGAAATAATTCTTTTTTATTTATATCGTCATATAAAAAAGTATGATGAATCTGAGCCCCTCTACTATTCCTAAGAGGAGTCGTGTTATCTCCTAAGACATAATTTACTGTAATCCCTAAACTGACATAGCCTTCCTTCGAAAGAGAAACGTATTCCGATTCATGGAAGTACACAAAGGAAATAAATTCTTCTTTTTCCAAGGATAATAAAACTTCATCAAAATAATTAACATCTTTCTTATAAGAACTATCAGCAGGAACATGGTTTAATATTACCTCTCTTGTGGCATTTACTTTATATATAGGTAAAAATACTCGTCTGTTTTTTATTTTATATAATTCGTATATAGTTTTAAGAATTTCTTTTCTTGGATCATCTGAAGACAACATAAAAACCTCCTGAGAATTCTCTAACTTTCCAAAACACCCATCTAGAAACGTATAATAATTTTTTATATATCCAAGTGACTTCACATTAAATTCATGCTGCTATGTTTTTTAATAAAATAATCCGATCTTACCTCCAAAAATTGGACATATTGACGATAAAATTCTTACCTAGACACAGTTTACGAACTATTTTCTTGGAGCATTTCTTCCTCATAAACACACACCCGAATTACAAATCCCTGACATGCTCTCCCGCCACAGGGAGGGCATATGTCACTTTTTTCAGGCGGACTGAACACGCTCAGGAGTGTTCAGGATGAAGGACTGGCAGGGCAACAGTCATCCCTTGAGCAGTCTCTTGGTGCATCCGTCATGGAGGGCATCAATGACATGCCGGTCGTCCGCATCGGTGACTGGCTGCGCCATGAGACGAAAAGCACCGAAGGCGATACGCTCACCCCAGAGGATGCCAATGCCCGCTATGGCATCAGGGGTGTTCTCAATTTCGACAGGCCTGTTTCTTCTGCACTTGCCCAGACCCTCAATGATGAGAAGCAGGCTGACCTCATCCGGCAGAACACCATCCGCAATAGGCCGGGCGGTGCCATCAACAGCATATTAAACACAACGGCAGGTGCCCTTCCTGCTTTTCTGGACCCCATCAACTATGCCGCCGCCCTGATCCCCGGCCTGGGGGAGGAGCGCATCAGCCTTGTCCTTGGCAGTGCCGCCGCCCGTGCCGAGGGATTGGGCATGGAGAGTGTGGCGGACGGCCTGCTCAGTGCCGGAAGGCTGAACAGCCGTGCCGGTGCGGCCCTCTCCAGCAGCCTGCCGGGACGTGTGGTGCAGGGTGCCAGCCAGGGAGCCATCGGCATGGTGGCCCTCGAGCCGCTCAACATGTATCTGGACCGTGACGAGCACAATGACTGGAGCATGGGTCAGGCCCTCCGGGACATCGGCTTCGGCAGCATCATGGGTGGTGGCCTGCATGGTCTGGGCCATGCCTTTGGCCGACGTCTGGAGCGGGCCGGAACCAGTGCCAGAGGACAGGTTCTGGCAGATGGTCTCACGTCCATGGCCAGCGACAGTCCCGGCAATGCCGAGAGCCTGCTGACCATCCATGAGGTCCAGAACGCCAGAGACGAGCTTGACCGTACCATGGCCGGGCATGGTGCGGAGCCTGATGAAACCATGTCTCAGGCTCCCCTGCGGGACAGGGTTGCTGATGACCTCTCCCGGCTCCAGCAGAGCCATGCTGATACGCTGGATGAGGCGGCCCTGTATGAGCGTCCCGATGATGAGCCGGAGCAGCCAGACGCTGCTGCGCCCCAGCCTGCCATGCCGACCGGGAGGCCGCCACAAGCCGCCGACGATGCCGATGAAGCTGCACGGGCAGCAGACATCACCCTCACGCCGGAAGAGCATGCCCATGCCACGGAGGCCATCCTGTCCGGCCTGCACCCAGATGCCGCCATGGAGGATGCACTGCGGGTGTCCCGCCATACCACATGGGAGCGGTATGCGGACATGCTGGACCATGGCCGTGCCACCCACATGGAGCGCATCGGGGCCACGCAGGAGCTTCTCCATGCCCTCACCCGCCAGCGTCTGGGCCTCTATGCCCAGCATCTTGATTCAGGCCTTGAAGGGCTGGACCTCTATGATCTTGCTGGGTCCATCCTGAAGAAGGACAGCCCGGAAGACGCCGTGGAGCAGGCCCTGCGCCTCATCGAGGCAGAACGGGGAAAAGGCCACGAAGCCAGCTGGCAGGGCCATGTGGAAGAGGCCTATCAGGATGCAAGGCGGCGGCTCGATGCCATCCAGCAGGATGCGGCAGAAGCCATCATGAGAAACCTCCATGGTCATGAAGATCATGAGGTCACGCAGAGCCGTGCCGGTCTTGCAGCCCAGAGGGAGGACGCCCCCGATCCAGAGACTGGACATGGAATCACAGAAGCACAGTCCTATTCCGACCAGATCGACCGGCAGCTTGCCGCCCTGGGCGATCAGATCAGTCCCGAAGAGCTGGCAGAGATCCGCCGTGAAAAGGATCTCTCCGATGGCAATGCCGATGCCCTCACCTCCGCCGCCGCCTGCCTTACAAGGAAAGCCCCATGACCCACGAGAACCCGTGCTACAACGAAGCCGAGAAAGCCGCTGGCCGTGAAATGTCCAAGGCAGAGCTTGACGAGATGTTCGGGCGGCTGGAGAAGGAAGCCGGACGCTACATGAAGCAGGGCCTGTCCCCACGGGAGGCACTGGAAAAGGCCGGTGCCCGCCTAGCCGATGAGGAGCGTCTGGCTGCCATCATAGAGGCCAATTCCCGCAAGAAGAACCTCATCGTCCGGGCTGCCCTGCGCCGCCGCATCGTGCCCGGCGATGAAGCAGCATCCCTTGAAGGCATCCTTGCCGGGAAGCAGACCGGGGAGAATGGCGCCGCCCTCTCTGTGGATGCCAGCAGCCACGCCCGCACTGCCCAGCTTCTCGGCCCTCTCATGCATGATCTGGACAAGGCAGGCGTCTTCAAGGCGCTGCTGGAGCGTGATGAACAGTTTGATGCCGATGTGGCCCGTGAGATGTGGCGGCTTGATGACCCGGAAGCCGGGGAACCAACAGGCAACAGGCTGGCTGCCGAGGCCGCCCGCATCCTGTCCGGCTATCAGGACACCGTGCGTCTGATGCAGAACAGGCAGGGCGCATGGATTGGCAAGGCCGACCATTACGTCACCCGCCAGAGCCATGACATGTGGAAGATACGGGGCGACGGATCGGACAGGGCCTACCAGAACTGGCAGGATACCATCCTGCCCCTGCTGGATGACCGTACCTTCGAGATGATGCCCGCCAGGCAGTCGAAGGAAGATTTCCTCCGCAATGTCTGGCTTAACCTCTCCACCGGTGAGCATGATAACGCCAACGGGCGGGACTGGCTTTCCGGCTTCAAAGGAACATCCAACAAAGCCAAGAAGGTCAGCCAGAACCGTGTGCTGCACTTCAGGGATGCTGATGGCTGGCTGGCCTATAACAGGAAGTTTGGCCAGGGCCATGTGGTGGACAGCATCTTCAAGGGCCTCATCAACGGGGCACGCAACGCTGCCGTGATGGGCGATCTGGGCACGAACCCTGAGAACATGTTCCGCAGCATGATCGAGGAAAGCGTGCAGGCCGCCCGTGAGAGGGCTGATGCCAAAATGGTTGATAAGCTCCGCCGGTTGGAAAGAGGTGCCTTGATGGACGTCGTGACAGGCCGGGCCAGACAGCCGGCCAACAAAACGGTTGAAACCATCGGGGCCTACGCCCATGCGTGGAACCAGATTACGAAACTGGGCGGCGTGATGATCTCCTCCCTGCCCGATCTGGCCATCAATGCCGCCGTGCTGAGACACAATGGCGTCCCGCTGCTGGAAAGCTACTGGAACAGCCTGAAAGCCCTTGCTCCGGGCCTGAGCAGCAAAAACCCGGCAGAGCGCAAAGAGATCGCCCGGCTGCTGGGTGTGGGGCTGCAGGGGCATCTTGGATCCGTCATGAGCCGCTTTTCCGCCAATGATGCCCCTCTGGGAAAGATGAGCGACCTCATCAACAAATTCTACCGCATCAACGGGCTGCAATACTGGACGGACAGCCTGTCCGAGGGCATAGGCCTGATGCTCTCCCACAATCTGGGGCGGAATGCCGGTCTGTCCCATGAGGCCCTTGATGGAAAGCTGCGGGCCAGCCTGCAACGCTTCGGCATCACCAGGCCAGAATGGGACGTGATGCGGCAGGCCGTGCGGACAGCCGCTGGAGAAGACCATATCCTGCCCAGCGAGATGGGCCGCCTGTCTGACGATGCCGTGGCTCCCCTCCTCGAGAAAGGACAGACAGCCGATGACGTGCGGGACAGCCTGACCCGAAAGCTCTATGCCTACATCACCGACCAGACCCGGGAGGGCATGACGGAACCCGATGTCCGCACGCAGGCGACCTTCCGGGGCATCAGCAACCGGCTGGATGACGTTAACCCGCTGCTCGGACAGGCCGCACGGCTTATGCTCCAGTTCAAGAGCTTCCCGGCCTCACATATCCGCCGCTTCCATCAGCGTGAGGTGAAACGCAACGGGATGGACCTGCCCGGCATCATCCACATGATCGCCGCCACGACCGTGCTGGGCTACGTCGCCATGCAGGCCAAGGCCATTCTGGCCGGGAAAGAACCACGGGATGCAGGCGATGTCCGCACATGGATGTCGGCCATGGCCCAGGGCGGGGGTGCCGGGATTTATGGTGACTTCCTTTTCGGCCAGATGAGCCGCATGGGGAACACGGTGCTGGAAACACTGGCGGGGCCAACCATTTCCGACATCACGAAACTGGCCGGGATATTCACCGCCACCCGTGACGAGCTGATAGGTAGTCCAGATGCCGAGAAGGCCAGCACCTATCTGGCCGATCTTGTCCGTTTTGCCTCCGGGCAGATACCGTTCGGCAATCTTCCAGGCATCAATGCAGCCCTGAAATATGGCGTGATCTACCGCCTGCAGGACATGATAAATCCCGGCTACACGGCCCGTTATGAAAAGCTTGTCCAGCGCAGTCAGGGGCAGGGCTTCCTCATATCGCCAACATGGAGCCCCTATGGGCGCTGAAGACACGCCCGAATTACAAACGCATGATGATCTGTCCGTCATGATGATGGAGATGGACATTCATGCGCTTCACACTAGCACTTCTTGCATCCCTGATGGCTGGAACGGCTTTTGCAGACAGCATTGCCGTTCCCCCTGCCCAGCACGGGATTTTTGATGGCGGCCAGCTCCCACCGGCGGCTCGGGGTATCATGACATTTGGAGCATCTGGTGGGGTAAGCCTGACAGCCCGCCCCTATTCCGCCCTGCCTCTTTCGGTACCAGTTGGCACGGCCTTCTTCTGCACGGATTGCGCCGGGACGGGTCAGCCCGTCTTCTTCAATGGAAGTGCATGGGTGGATGCCTCCGGGACTGGAGCGAAACATCCATGAATGACCAGTATCTGACCCGTGCCGAAGGGCTGGAGATCAAGAAGGACATTCGAGAGATCGAGACGGATATGGCCGTTGTCAAGGACAGGCAGGCCAGCCAGCAGCAGATGCTGGAACAGATACTGTCCCAGGTCAGGCACGGCAACTCATGGCGCAGCATGTTCATTGCCGGTGGGTCAGGAGCGGGAGGGATTATCCTCGCCATCATCATGAAGATTTTCCACATCGGAGGGTAAAACCCATGGAAGTACGGGGTATCCGAAACAACAATCCGGGCAATCTGAACTATGTCGGACAGGCCGGGGCGCATCTCGAAAAGGGCGTTCATCCACGCTTTGCCGTGTTCGCCACACCTGAAGCCGGGCTGATGGCCCTGCGAGGCCAGCTGCTGCGCTACAACCAGAGGGATGGTCTGGACACGGTGGCGGGCATCATCGGCAAATGGGCGCCTCCCAGCGAGAACGACACGGCCAGCTACATTGAAGGCGTGTCCCATGCCCTCGGCGTCACACCGGACCAGAAGCTCGGACCCTTCACGCCACATCTCGTGGCGGGTCTGATGAGGGCCATCATTCTCATGGAAAACGGGAAAAATCCCTATGGCCCGCTGGTCGACAGGGTGGCCGGAGTGCAGGAGGCCGCAGCATGAAGCCCCTGCACTGGCTGCGCCAGCCGACAACGCTTCAGGGCCTGTCCCTCATCATTGCCGGTCTGGCCGGAGCAAGAACAGGAGCGCTGAGCAGCGGCCTGGCCACAACCCTCATCGGGGCTGCCATCCCGCTGCTGCTGCCAGACAACAGCACGGCACGGGCCATCGCCTCAGCTGCCATTCCAACCGCCGTTGATGCTCTGGAAAAGAGCGCCATGGCCGGGAAGGAGCCTCACAAGCCGGGTTGACTGAACCCGGCCATCCCATCCCTCACAGAAAAGGAAATCACAATGTCTGACACCAACACTGCCTCTTCCGTCATTGACGGCCTGTTCTCCCTCATCGAGGGCGCAATGGGCGACAGCGAGAGCGTGAAAACCAAAACACGGCTGCATCTGGCCTCCACCATTCTTGGCGGTATCTCCGATGAAGCCGCCTCTCTTCTGGCAGACCGCTTTGACACCTCCGCCCTCTTCGCTGGCATCAGCCGTGTCGAGAGCGGCCTGAGCGAAGTGGAAGGGGGCATCCATGATGTGCTGGCTGCTCTGAAAGAGAAGAAGCCTGTGCCGAATGCGGCGCAGGTCAGTTCTGCAGCATGATGTATGTCTATGCTGGGCTGGGGGTGGCGGCAATCGCCGCCCTCACCCTGTTTGGCTGGGTTCTGTACCGGGCTGGCCGCAACGCCGCCCGTGTACGGTCTGAACAGCAGAACGTGACTGAGGCCAATGCCCAGAACGCCACCATGGCCCGCATGAACGAGGCCGCAGCCAGTGCGCCACAGACGGATGACGAGCTGCTGGCAAAGCTGAGGGACGGAAAGGAGGGCCAGTGATGCAGAAGGAAAGTCCGCTCTGGTTATACGTCCCCTGCACTCTGGTTCTGGCCTGTGGCATCGCCCTGCTGGGAGGATGCAGCGAGGTCCGCATCCGCCAGCAATGCCTCAACCTGCGGACGCCCACAGTTGAGCAGCAGCAGGGAGCCTATGCCGAGCTTATCGCCCACCCTGAACTGAAAAACCTCCGTATTCAGGTGGCTGATCTCGATTATGCCCTGCGGGAAAATGCGGCCTGCTGGGGGAAAAATCCCTGAAAACGCTGTGTCAGTTTTGTGCCAATTCTCATGACGACTCGCACGTTTTTACGGTCACTCATGAACGATGACGAACGACGCAGCTGCCGCTACTAACGGTCAAAAACGGCAGTTTTCCGGGAAAGCCATGGTGGATGCGACAGGGATTGAACCTGTGACCCCTGCCGTGTGAAGGCAGTGCTCTACCGCTGAGCTACGCATCCGTCTCTTTGGATGAGCGCTTTATACCGCTCTCCCCCGGCGCTTGCAAGAGCAATAAGGGAGAACGGTACAGATTATTTCAATAACCCTCTCAAAAACCAAACATGTGATCCAGAGAGAAGCTCCCAACGCCATTCTCCAGCCCATGATACCCGAACAGACGGCAGGTCAGGTCCCGTATGAGAACATACCCCCCCTCTCCTGCCTTCTGTAACAGCTCCGCATCAAAAAGCTCATGAGGCTTCAGAAGCCAGGAACCGGAAGGCTGAATACTGATGGTCTCCTGCGCCACTTCAGCCCCATTGGCAGCGTGAAGATGCAGACAGGTCCTGGAAGGCTGACGCCCATCCCGCAGGGACGTGGGATAGATCAGATGGCAGAAGCTTTTCAGGGTAACACCATCAAGCTGCTGCCCCAGCTTCAGGAACAGCCGGGTGGTCAGGCCCGGCGGTGGGCCTGCATAGGACTGCGGCTCATTCCGCCACGTCATCATGGTGTTGAAAATATGTCCGCCAAAACTGGTTTCAGCGGCATGATCTGTCCCGATATGGCGATAACGCATCAGCGCATGAGGCCAGCCATCTCCCTCCCCCCCATCACGGAAATCATAGACCAGCTCCGCATGACCGGGCTGATTCATCAGTTCATGCAGGGCCACGGCTCCCTGATGATTCCGGGGCAGATTACCCAGAAAATGACTGCCACAGCTCTGGCCTGCTTCATCAAACAGATCCAGCCTCATCGGCAGGCTCTCCAGGGCTTCCGACATGGGGGTCGGCTGGACGAAACTCGTATAGATGGCCGGGTCCGGCACCGGAAAAGGCAGAACGAAACCACGCCCAAGCAACGGGGACATCGTGCGGATTGCCGGGTCCGGCAGCAGGTCGGCACGCTCAACATTCATATGGGCAATACGGGTCCGGCCCCTCTGCACAACCTCGTAGCGGGGCCGCACCAGATGCTGCCCGGAACGAAGTTCAAGCTGGGCTGGCCATTCCAGATCAGGAAACAACGCTCCCACATCAACAGCGACCGTCTCATAAGGTCCGATAACCTGCCTTACCGCACGATGCTCTTCCTCGCCCATCGGGTTCAGCGTGATCGCCCCTGACGGAATGGCCGTGCCATGACTGTTCTGTATCCAGAGGCGGACCGTCTCCTCGTCGTCTGGAGCTGGCAATGTGGCAAAGCGCATGGAAGGCCAGGCATTGGCATCATGGGTAACAGACAGGCTGGGATCACCATTCCGGCCAAAACTGTCCAGCGCATATTTCACGACATCATGGCCTTTCGCCCCGATGACATGAATGAAAAGCTGTCCAACAAAATCTGGCAGGCCAAACTGTTTCTTCACCGTGCGGCTGTCAATCACTACACCCGCATCAGCCTCTTCCACCTCCTCAAACCATTCAGCCAGAACGTGACCAGTAACATCAAAGAGCCGCAACCAATAGCGGATTGTTTCTGCACCATAATTCGACCAATAATTCGCCGTAACCAGCCTGGTGCTGAACTGTTCAGTTTCCCGGAAAAAGGCAAAATTGGTCGCAAAATTGCATTTGTCCAGATAAGGCCGCCGGTAAGGCAGAAATTTATCCGGCAACCGTGCATCCCCCAGAGTATGAAGAGGCTTCCCCCCGAGAAATCCCCCAAGACGGGACCGCATCTTGGTATCATCAAAAGACAGGGCCAGGACCGCATCCGCATCAATCTCGGCAATGTGGACGACAGCCTTTTTCTGCCCGCCAAATCCATCAGGCTGCCCGACCTGCTCGCTATCATGCGTCAGGATGACGGAAGGCTGAAGAGCAGGATACAGCCCGCATACTGTCGGCAGGTACCCCTCCGGGTCATAAACGGCAAGAGAGCAGTGCTGAAGCGTCTGCTCCAGCTCTTTCATTCCCTCTACAACCAGAGGGTGAGACAAAGCCTTATAAAGGACGTTCCCCCCCTGCGGGCCAAATGTCTTGATATCCAGCATTGGGTCATCCTTCCTGATTAAACTGAATACGGCGATGTATTTCTTCTGCTGCCAGAGAAGTATCGTCAAGTCTTTTACAAGGAGAAAACGAAACGTTTCTTAAAGAAGACTGCACACGTCCCTCTTTTTCAAGTATCTCGACGAACCTCTCAAGCCTTGAAGACCGACCCTTCAATGGCAGAATACAGACAGGGCGATCCGTCGCCACTGCTTCGGAGATCATGGATACACTATCCTGCGTCACAGCCAGAGCATCAGCGCAGGCCAGCAGTCCCATATAAGGATTCTCATTCCCTTTTCCTTCCATCACGACACCCCCCAGAGGCATCAGGCGCTCCCGCAGCACCTCCAAAGCCTGCCGTGATGTCCGTCTGGATGGTGTCAGCACGCAGCGAACACCAGTTACCTGCATGAAACCGGCCAGCTTCTCCGACAGGACCGCAGCTTCGGCCTCTTCCAACCTGTACCGCCCATTGGAGCCACCCAGAAGCACCCCCAACACCTTTTCTGCCCCTGCCCGGACACGATCCTTCCACAGCTTGCCAGCTTCTTCCAGACGGGCCGGTGTAACATCATGCATGGCTGTACGGACTGAAAGCACATTCGGCCCCTCAAGCCGGTCATGCTGACTGACCACGACAAGAGCAAAGGGGGAGAGTTTCGCTCGTGGGTGCTGTATCTGCACTACTGGCAGACCGTACCGTTTTCCGAGAGCCGCCCCGGCCACGCCGCCCTTTCCACCCACGCTGATGATGAGACGGGTTGCAGAAGAAAGGCTGAATGGGGCAAAAAGACCCAGAGAATGCGGCCAGAAACGGACGGACAGACATGAGACCAGCCTTCCCCTGTTGGTGATGACAGGATGGAACTCCCACGAAAAACCCGTCCGCTCTGCCAGCCCTCGCCCCTGGGATCTCATTCCGGCGAAATCTTCAGCTATGATGGCTGCATGCATTCCTGATCTCCTGCGGGTATGGTCCCGTGCATCACATCGACATCCCTCTTCTGGCAAGAACAGCATTCATGACACAAACAGATTTTACAGACCTCGGCCTTTCAGACGAGCTGGCACAGGCCGCCCGGAAAGCAGGCATGGCCAGACCAACCCCCATACAGCAGCAGGGCATCCCCCCCCTTCTGGCGGGGCGTGACGTTCTCCTGCCCGGCCAGACCGGCACAGGCAAGACGGCAGCTTTCGTCCTGCCCGCCCTCCAGAAACTGGCCAGCCTCAAGCAGGACGGAACTGCCGGGTCCATTCCACGGGTCCTGATCCTAGAGCCAACCCGTGACCTCGCCATGCAGACAGCCGGGGTCTGCCGTCAGCTGGGCCGTCAACTTCCCCTTCGCACGCGTGTCATCTGTGGCGGCGTGCCCCGTGACCAGCAGGCACGCTCACTGGAACAGGGAGCCGACATCATCGTCGCCACGCATGGCCGTCTTCTGGACTTCGTGGAGAAAGGTGAACTGTCACTGGAACACATCATCTATCTGGTGCTGGATGAAGCCGACCGTCTTCTGGATGAAGAATTCTCCGCCAGCATGACGGCTCTCGTGCCCTACATCGCCGATCGGCCCCAGACCATCTTCTGTTCCGCCACGCTGCCGGAACCTGTCATGGCACTGGCAAAACAGGTTACGAAAGACCCCGTGCGGGTGGAACCCGGCGAGGAAGAGGTCACGCCACGGCGCATCCGCCAGCAGGCCCTGTTCATCACCGAGGCGCAGAAAGACACCCTGCTCCTGACACTTCTGGAACGGTCAGGAGCACAGGTAAAAGACGGAACGGGTCGAAGCATCATCTTCACGAAGACGAAGCAGAAAGCCGATTCCGTCGCAAAACTCCTGAGAAAAACCGGATACAGGGCCATTGCCCTGCATGGCGGGCAGACGCAGGGAGACCGCAAAAAGACTCTGGACCGCTACCAGAATCAGACCGGGTCCATCCTCGTGACAACGGACATTGCCGCCCGCGGACTTGATATTGACGACATCCAGCTCGTCGTGAACATGGACCTGCCCCAGACGCCAGAACTCTACATTCACCGCATCGGCCGGACAGCCCGTGCGGGAAAGCAGGGGCGGGCCGTCACGTTCGCCACGCTGGAAGAACGGACCCGCCTGCGGGATATTGAGAAGCACATCCAGTACCGCATCCGCATCATCACGACGGAAACGCTATAGAACGGCCTTCCTGCCGGGGGCTGACTTGCACGCCCTCCCCCGGCAGAACTGAACATGATCAGGCAGACGCACGATCATAGATCGGGAAGCGAGCACACAGCTCCTTCACATCCTTGCGGATACGCTCGAAGGTAGCGTCATCATTCTCATCAGCGCTCAGCACGGCATCAATCATGCGAGCCACCTGACGGAACTCTGCCTCACCGAAACCACGGGCCGTGGCGGCCGGGCTGCCCAAACGCACGCCAGAGGTGACGAACGGCTTTTCAGGATCGAACGGCACGGCATTCTTGTTGGCGGTGATACCAGCACGTTCCATAAGGGCCTCGGCCTTCTTGCCGGTCACCTTCTTGGGACGCAGGTCCACCAGCACAAGATGAGTATCCGTACCACCCGTCACGATATCGAACCCACATTTCAGCAGCTCGTCAGCCAGCGCACGGGCATTCGCCTGCACACGCTGCTGATATTCCTTGAACTCACCCTGTAGGGCCTCACCGAAGGCTACAGCCTTACCGGCGATGACGTGCATCAATGGGCCACCCTGGAGACCAGGGAACACCGCAGAGTTGATCTTCTTGGCAATATCCGCATCGTTGGTCATGATGATACCACCACGGGGGCCACGCAGCGTCTTGTGTGTCGTGGAAGTCGTGATATCAGCGTGAGGAACCGGGCTGGGATAGAGGCCAGCCGCCACAAGCCCGGCGAAATGGGCCATGTCCACCATCAGATAGGCACCGACCTCATCAGCAATCTTGCGGAAACGGGGGAAGTCGATCACGCGGGGATAGGCCGAGCTGCCCGCCACGATGATGCGGGGTTTGTGCTCACGGGCCAGACGCTCCATCTCCTCGTAATCAAGCAGGCCGTCCTCGCCACGCACACCGTACTGCACAGCCTTGAACCATTTGCCGGAATAGTTCGGGGCGGCACCGTGGGTCAGGTGGCCACCGGCGGCAAGGCTCATGCCGAGTATGGTGTCACCCGGCCTTGCCAGTGCCATGAAGGCCGCCTGATTGGCATTGGCACCGGAATGGGGCTGGACATTGACGAATTCAGCACCGAAAAGTTTTTTCAGACGGTCGATGGCAAGATTCTCGACCTTGTCCACATCAACGCAGCCACCATAATAGCGGCGACCCGGCAGACCCTCGGCATATTTGTTGGTCAGGACGGACCCCTGAGCCTCCATTACGGCGAAAGACGCCATGTTCTCAGAAGCGATCAGCTCGATGCCATCCTGCTGGCGTTCAAGCTCGGCATTCAGGATCGCACTGACTTCATGATCCCTCTCCTTGAGGGGGGCATGAAAGAAAGAATGCAGACCGGCCTGATTGGTGCTTTTGGACATTGTCATCCATCTCCCGCAAAAAAACTCTTTTCTTTCTATAGGCGCGAGAGCTAAGCGCGTCTATCGTCGCAGGTTAATTACGTTTAAAAAATGCGAGAGACCCACCAATGACCTTGCCCTTCTGGCAGACCAAACAAGTCCCCCCTCCAGAAAGTCAGAACAGTGGACTGAAAAGGGTGTTCGGCCCCTGGCGTCTCATCGCCATGGGTGTTGGCGTCACCGTTGGCACGGGTCTCTTTTCCCTTACAGGCGTTGCTGCCGGACAGAATGCCGGCCCGGCAGTCATCATCTCTTTCCTCATCGCCGCCATCGCCGCCAGCTTCGCTGGGCTCTGCTATGCCGAGCTGGCCGGGATGCTGCCCTCCGGCGGGTCCGCCTATGCCTACGCCTACGCCGGACTGGGTGAAATTGTCGCCTGGATCATCGGCTGGGACCTGATTCTGGAATATACGGTCGGGGCGGCGGCCGTCGCCTCCAGTGCTTCGGGCTACATCGCCTCCCTGCTGAAGGGATGGAACATCATCATTGACCCGAGACTGCTTGCACCACCAATGACGGATGTCGTCATGCCGGATGGTCACACCGCCCATGCGTGGTGCAACGCACCGGGAATGTTGCTTCTCTTCATCATCACCCTGATGCTGATGCGGGGCACAAACTTCTCCGTCCGTCTCAACTCGCTGGTCGTGCTGGTAAAGATTCTCGTCATCGTCGGCCTGATCATCGTCTGCACGCCTTTTGTCGATACCAGCAATTTCCACCCCTTCATCCCGGCCAATACGGGGAAATTCGGAGAATTCGGGATCAGCGGCATCATGCGGGCTGCTGGCATGGCCTTTTTTGCCTATGTGGGCATCGACATCGTGTCCACCGCCGCACAGGATACGAAGAACCCCCAGCGCAACATGCCGATCGGCATTCTGGGGAGCCTGCTGACCTGTGCTGTCATCTATGTCGTTTTCTCCACCATCCTTCTTGGTGTGGTGGACTATCGTGCCCTCGCCCATGACCCCAGCCCCGTTGCCACGGCCATGGACAAGATTCATATGCCATGGATGGCCGTGCTGGTGAAAATCGGCATCACCTTCGGTTTCATCTCCGTGCTGTTCGGCCTGCTCATCGGGCAGAGCCGGATTGCCATGAACATGGCCGATGACGGCCTTCTGCCCCCCTTCCTTGCCAGACTGCACAAAGGCACCAGCACGCCCTGGACGGCCCATATCATCACTGCGGCAACGGCCGCCGTGCTGACGGGCTGCGTCCCCATCGCCACGTTGGGGGAGATGACCTCCATCGGCACCCTGCTCGCCTTCGTCATCGTCTGTGCCGGCGTGACGGCCCTGCGCTTCCGGGCACCGGAGGCACCACGCAGCTTCCAGGTGCCGGGCGGGCCGTTCGCCGTGCCTCTGCTGGGGATCATTTCCTGCGGGATCGTCATGGGATCCATGAGCCCGCTCACATGGATGCGTCTGATCCTCTGGCTGGCAGTCGGCTTCTGCGTCTATTTCGCTTATGGCATCAGGAAAAGTAGACTACGCAATAATTCTACAAAACAGGGTGGAAATTTATAATATTCTTCCATAGATAGAGAGATTACCCTGGATGCGGTTCCCCGCAAAGGATACCGCATCCGGGGCAGACCAGAAACGACCGGACATGAGATCTTCTTCCCCATGATGTCATCCCTGTGGCGCAAAAAGGCCATCACCTCTTCCACTCCTCCATCCACCGGACTGAAGCGCATCTTCGGGACGTGGCAGCTCATCGCCATTGGAGTGGGTGTAACCATAGGGGCCGGTCTTTTTTCCCTCACAGGTGTGGCAGCAGGACTTTATGCCGGCCCGGCCATTCCGCTCGCCTTCCTCATCGCTGCAGTTGCCGCCAGCTTTGCCGGTCTCTGCTATGCCGAACTGGCAGGCATGATCCCCTCTGGCGGATCGGCCTACTCCTACGCCTATGCCGCCCTCGGTGAATTCGTTGCCTGGGTCATCGGGTGGGACCTGATCCTTGAATATACCGTCAGCACGGCGGCCGTTGCCTCCAGCTGGTCCGGCTACATGACCTCCTTCCTCCGGGATTGGGGCATTGTCATCGATCCACGGCTCCTGAACCCGCCCATGACGCTGGTTGAACTGCCCGACGGCCACAAGGCCCATGCGTGGTTCAATGCTCCCTGCCTGTTCATCCTCTGGCTGGTCACCATCATGCTGACACGGGGCATGAAAGAATCCTCCTGGATGAATGCGCTCATCGTGGGCATCAAAATCTGCGTGCTGGTCGGCCTGACCGTTGCCTGCATCCCCTATGTCCAACTGGCCCATTTTCATCCCTTCATCCCCCCCAACGGAGGACATTATGGGGATTTTGGCTTCAGTGGTGTCATGCGGGCAGCCGGGATGGCCTTTCTCGCCTATATCGGGTTCGACATCGTCTCCACGGCGGCGCAGGACACAAAGAACCCCCAGCGTTCCATGCCCTTCGCCATCCTGGGCAGCCAGATCATCTGTGCAACCGTCTATGTCATCGTATCGGCCGTGCTGGTTGGCGTGGTGGACTACCACCACTTCGCCCATGACCCCAGCCCCGTGGCTACCGTCATGGATGTCGTCAACATCCCGTGGCTCAGCCTGCTCATCAAAGGCGGCATCTGTCTGGGCTATGTGTCTGTCGTCTATGGCCTGCTGATGGGCCAGAGCCGCATCCTGATGAGCATGTCCCAGGATGGCCTGCTGCCCACCTTCTTCCGCCGGATGCACCCGAAAAGCCATACGCCGGTGCCCAGCCACATGCTCAGCTTCCTTGTCAGTGGCGTACTGGCCTGCTGCCTGCCCATCAATGTGCTGGCCAACATGGCATCCATCGGAACCCTGACAGCCTTCGTGATTGTCTGCGCAGGTGTCATCGCCCTGCGTTTCACATCTCCCGATGCGCCCCGCACCTTTCGCCTGCCCGGAGGGCCGCTTCTGATCCCCTGCCTGGGCATCATCTCCTGCGGCAGTGTCATGCTCTCCATGAGCCTGATCACATGGATGCGTCTAATTATCTGGTTGGTCATTGGTGCTGTCATCTATTTCGCTTATAGCATACGGCACAGTCATCTCAGGACGAACGGCTGAACGGCCGTCCTCCTGTTCTGGACGACACCGAAACATCGTGGAGCAAAGTACATGAGACGGCCTTTCTGGCGTACCAAACCAATATCCCAGGCGGCAGCCCCCGAAACAGGGCTACATCGTGTACTGGGGCCGTGGCAGCTGATTGCCCTGGGTGTTGGTGTCACTGTCGGTGCTGGCCTGTTCTCCATGACGGGCGTGGCCGCAGGGCAGTATGCCGGCCCTGCCGTGACGCTTTCCTTCATGATCGCCGCCATTGCCTGCGCTTTTGCCGGTCTCTGCTATGCCGAACTCGCCGGAATGATTCCCGAGGCCGGGTCCGCCTACACCTACGCCTATACCTCCATGGGGGAAGGTATCGCCTGGATCATCGGCTGGGATCTTATCCTAGAATATACAGTAAACGCTTCCACGGTAGCAGCCAGCTGGTCAGGCTATTTTGCCAGCCTGATGCATGAAATCGGCATTTCGCTGGATCCCCGCCTGCTGGCCCCTACCGGTGCCTCCATCATGACGTCGGACGGGCAGTTCGTCCGCGCCTGGTTCAATGCTCCTGCCGTCTTCATCATCTGCGCCGTCACCTGCCTGCTGATGTGTGGCACCAGGGGCTCCAGCAAGATCAACATGGCCATCGTGGCTCTCAAGCTGCTGATTATCGGAAGCGTGACGGTCATCTGCCTGCCACACATCAGCGCTGCCAACCTGCACCCTTTCATTCCGGCCAATACAGGGCAGTTCGGACAGTTCGGCGCAAGTGGCGTAATGCGGGCTGCGGGGCTCATTTTCTTCGCCTATATCGGTTTTGATATTGTCTCCACAGCGGCGCAGGACAGCCACAACCCCCAGCGCAACATCCCCCTGAGCGTATTGGGCAGCCTGGTGCTGGCCGCCGTCATCTACGCCATTTTTTCCTTCGTGATTGTCGGTGTCGTCAATTACCGGGCCATGCTGCATGACCCCAACCCGGTCGCCACGGTCCTGCACAGCCTGCATATCCCCTGGTTCTCTGCCCTGATAACCTTCGGCATAGCCTTGGGGTATATCTCCGTCATCTATGGGCTGCTCATGGGCCAAAGCCGCATCTGTCTCTCCATGGCCAGAGACGGCCTTCTTCCCTCCCTCTTCGAAACCCTGAACAGACGCAGCCGGACACCGTGGTCCTCACATATTATCACAGCCGTGGTGGCGAGCATTCTGGCAGCCTGCCTGCCCATCGACATCCTTGGCAAGATGACCTCCATCGGGACACTGCTCGCCTTCATCATTGTCTGTTTCGGTGTAATGGTCCTGCGCCTCCGTCAACCGAATGCAGTGCGTCGCTTCAAGACACCGGGGGGGCCATTCCTCGTCCCCATCCTCGGTATCCTGTCCTGCGGAACCGTCATGCTTTCCATGGACATCATGACATGGATCAGGCTGGCCCTCTGGCTCTTGGTCGGCCTTGGAATCTACGCCGTTTATGGTCTGCACCGCAGCCGCCTCAAACATACACACCACTGAAAGCCACCATCTCCTCCATGAAGCCACCCTCCTGCGAGGGTGGCTTTTTTTAAGGGGTCTGGTCATACGGGATTTCAACAGGCATCATGCCTGCATGATGATACATTCTTTTCCTCACACCCGCCTGCGTCGCAATCGTCACGACGACGCCACACGCCGCCTTGTCAGCGAAACACACCTGCATGTCGATAATCTGATCTGGCCAATTTTTGTCTGTGAGGGCGAAAAACAGCGTCAGAAAGTACAGGCCATGCCGGGCGTGGAACGTGTGAGTCTCGATCTGCTAGCGGAGCATGTCCGCCCCGCTGTCGAGCTGGGCATACCAGCTGTCGCTCTCTTCCCCGTCACGCCCATGGAAAAACGTGACGAGATGGGAACGGAAGCCCTGAACCCCAGCAACCTGATGTGCCGTGCTGCCCGGATACTGAAAGCCGCCTATCCCGGGCTTGCTCTCGTCGGGGATGTGGCTCTGGACCCCTACACCTCCCACGGGCATGATGGCCTAGTACGGGATGGACAGATTCTGAATGATGAGTCCGTTGAGGTTCTTCGCAAACAGGCCCTCAACCAGGCAGAGGCCGGCATCGACATCATTGCTCCCTCCGACATGATGGATGGGCGCGTCCGGGCCATCCGCTCCACGCTGGATGAAAATGGGTACCAGACAACCCGCATCATGGCCTATGCAGCCAAGTATGCATCTGCATTCTACGGTCCGTTCCGCAACGCTCTGGGCTCCGATGCCCTGCTCGGCGGAGACAAGAAAAGCTACCAGATGGACCCCGCCAATAGTGATGAAGCCCTGCGCGAAGTTGCCATGGACCTTGCAGAAGGGGCCGACATGATCATGGTCAAACCAGGGATGCCTTATCTGGACATCATCCGCCGGGTGCGTGACAGTTTTGCCGCACCGACATTCGCCTACCAGGTCTCCGGTGAATATTCCATGATCATGGCCGCCATTGAGAATGGCTGGCTGGACCGTGAGAAGACCATTCTGGAAAGTCTCATGGCCTTCCGTCGTGCCGGCTGCCACGGCATCCTCACCTATTTTGCTGTCGAAGCAGCCCGTCTGCTGCGTGCCCGCTAAACCATCTTCTCTCACCCCGCCTCCTCACCGCAGGAAGCGGGGTAGCTTGGCCTATCAGGCAGGTAAACAGGCTGAAGATGCTGCTGCAGAATTTCTGGCCAGACAAGGGTATACCCCCTTGGCAAGAAGGCTACGAACTCCCTGCGGAGAAATCGACCTCCTTGTCGCCAATAATGAGTGGCTTCTTGCCATTGAGGTCAAGCAACGCACAACCCTGAGCGAAGCCCGGTACGCTCTTTCGCCCCAACAGAGCCAACGCCTGCTCCGGGCTTTTGCCTTCATTCTCGAGACAAGACCAGACTGGCAGCGCCCCAATACCCGGCTGGATGTGCTGGTCATCGATAAGACGGGACGCATTGAACAGATAGAGGATGCCCTCCGTCTATACTGACCACTTCATCCGAACAAAAAGAAACCCCACAAAGGCCAATTCAGCCTGCGGGGTTTCCCATTTTCATGCTCACAGGGAGACAGGCTCACCCGCGGCGATGATGCGTATTCCGCTGATGCCTGCTGACAACATGGCCATGGAAAGCCACGGTCCGGACAGCAACAGCCCGATGATAATGTGAAGCGGCCAGACGGGGCGGCACAGCGCCACGTGCATGGAACGCTGCCCGACGGGCAACCGTCACATGATGAAAGGCCGATGGCGGGGCGATGAGCGCACTGAATGTCAGCTTGCTCGCCTCATGCTCTGTCAGGATACGATCTGCATGGGCAGAAGAAGCAGACGCCAGCCCCACAAACCCCAGAAGCCCAAAAAGAACCCCTCCCTTAAGGGATTTCACCATGTCATCAACCCTCCACCTTTACCCCAAGCCGCTACAACAGGGATGGACCTCATTCTACAAATAATGGGTAACTCTAATCACAACAGGATGAAGAAAGCAACGTTGGAAGCCTACGCTGACCTTTATTTAATGAGGACTACCCTGCTCTGAAATCAGTCCCCGTTTTTCAGCAGGCCCTTCTCTGCCAGAAGGCTCTCCAGCTCACCGCTCTGGTACATGTCCGTCACGATGTCACACCCGCCAATGAACTCACCCTTCACATAAAGCTGTGGAATTGTCGGCCACTGGGAAAAATCCTTGATACCCTGACGCATCTCCGGACTTTCCAGCACATTCTCCGTTTCAAAATCCACACCCACATGGGTAAGAATCTGCACAACACGAGCAGAGAACCCACATTGCGGAAACTGCTTGTCGCCCTTCATGAAGAGCATGACGGGATTCTTGTCCACCAGGGACTGGATGGTCTGAAAAACAGCCTCATTCATTTGATCATGTCCTCTCGATCAACCAGGAATACGTGTCTTGACGGCCAGAGCATGAAGCTCTGTTCCGACACGGTCCCCGAAAGCTTCATAAACCAGCTTGTGCTGCTTTACCCGTGGCACACCACGAAATGCCTCGCTGACGACCTCACAGGCAAAATGGTCGCCATCACCTGCGAGGTCTTCAACCACAATCTCGGCATCAGGAAAAGCAGCCCGGAGGGTCTTCTCTATCTCTTCTGCTGTCATCATGGTCGAAGCCTCCTTACTCTTCGTTTCCTCAGGATATTTCATCCAGATGCACGACCGGAGCATCCTCCTCTTTCTGCCCCATGAAACGGGGGAAGAAAGAGGCATGCTGCTTACGGAGATGTTCAACCGATACCGCCATGACGCCATCAAGCTTCAACACATCACCGCCGATACGGCCCAAGCGGGATACCGGTACACCAGCCGCCTGTGCAGCCTCCAGCACTGCATCAGCCTGCTTCGTGGCCAATACATACCGGGCCTGATCCTCAGCAAACCAGTAGACATGCTCCGCCAGTCCGGCCGGTCCTTTTTCAAGGATGCATCCCCTGTCACCTGCCATGGCCATCTCAGCCAAAGCAACGATCAGACCGCCGTCTGACACATCATGACAGGCTTCGACAAGACCTTTCTGGATCTGCTCACGCACGAAGTCGCCATTGCGCCGCTCTGCCGTAAAATCAACAGCCGGCGGGGCCCCTTCCTCACGACCCAGGATTTCCTTCAGCCAGATGGACTGACCCAGCTCCCCCCTGGTCTCACCAACCAGAAGAAGCTCACCGTCCTGCGGCATGGCCAGACCAACGGCCTTCCGGACATCATCCAGAACACCGACACCACCAATCACAGGAGCTGGCTGAATGGCCGTCACCGAACCATCATCACCACGGGTCTCATTATACAGGGAGACATTGCCGCTGACGACCGGGAAGTCCAGAGCACGCCCCGCATCGCCAATCCCTTTCACAGCCTCGACGAACTGCGCCATGATACGTGGATTTTCCGGGCTGGCAAAATTGAGATTGTCCGTCATGGCCAATGGTGTGGCACCTGTGGCTGTCAGGTTCCGCCACACTTCCAGCACGGCCTGAGCTCCCCCAACATACGGATCAGCCTGACCGTACCGTGGTGTGCAGTCGGTCGTCATGGCCAGAGCACGGTCAGTCCCTTCCACCCGGACGATGGCCGCATCAGCCCCACCAGGACGCTGGACAGTCTGCCCGCCCACGCCGCTGTCATACTGGTTCCATATCCAGGCACGGGAGGCCCCATTGGCACCCGCCAGAAGGCGGCAGAGTCCTGCCTCTATTCCACATGGATCAGCAGGCGCCACCAGAGCAGGCTGCCGTTCATACACCACCGTAGGCCGGTCATAGATCGGAGCCTCATCGGCCAGCGGACCGAGAGGAATATCCGCTTCAACCTTTCCATTATGCCGCACGATGATGCGTCCACTGTCAGTCAGCTTTCCGACAATGGCAAAATCCAGTTCCCACTTCTCGAAAATCCGGCGAGCTTCTTCCGTTCTGTCAGGACGCAGCACCATGAGCATGCGTTCCTGACTCTCGGAAAGCATCATCTCATAGGCATGCATGTTGGGCTCACGCTGCGGGACATGATCCAGCTCCAGATCAATCCCGACACCACCCTTGCTGGCCATTTCCACGGCAGATGAAGTCAGGCCCGCTGCCCCCATGTCCTGAATGGAAATCACCGCATCGGTGGCCATCAGCTCCAGACACGCCTCCAGCAGAAGTTTCTCGGTGAAGGGGTCCCCCACCTGCACGGTCGGACGTTTGGAGCTTGATTCGGAATCAAACTCCGCTGAAGACATGGTGGCACCATGAATCCCGTCACGCCCCGTCTTGGAGCCGACATAAACAACAGGATTACCCACACCTGCCGCAGCTGAAAGGAAGATACGGTCCTGCCGGGCAATCCCGACCGTCATCGCATTGACCAGCGGATTGCAGTTATAGGAAGAATGGAAGTTCACCTCACCGCCAACGGTCGGTACCCCCATGCAGTTGCCATAACCACCAATACCGCGCACGACACCATCCACCACACGCTTGGTATCCTTGTGGGAGGCATCACCAAAGCGCAGGGCATTCAGGTTGGCTATGGGGCGGGCCCCCATGGTGAACACATCACGCAGGATACCACCAACACCCGTTGCGGCTCCCTGATAGGGTTCAATGAATGACGGATGATTGTGACTTTCCATCTTGAAGACGGCGGCCAAGCCTTCTCCAATATCAATCACACCGGCATTCTCACCCGGACCGTGGATGACCCATGGAGCCTTGGTGGGCAATGTCTTGAGGTGAAGACGGGATGACTTGTAGGAACAGTGCTCCGACCACATGACGGAGAAAATGCCAAGCTCTGTCAGGCTCGGCGTCCGTCCCATGATGTTCAGCACCGTCTCATATTCGTCATCTTTCAGGCCGAAAGAGCGTGCAAGCTCGATATCAACAGGTGCTGCTGTCATCAGCCCAGTGCCTCCATGATCCCGTTAAAGAGCGGCAAGCCGTCCGTGCCGCCAAGGATCTCCTCTGTCAGATTTTCAGGGTGCGGCATGAGACCACAGACACGGCGGTTCTCACTCAGCACACCGGCAATGGACCGGGCACTGCCATTCATGTTTACGTGCTCGTCCCCGTCCTTCACCTGCCCCTCTGCGGTGCAGTAACGGAAAGCGACACGGCCTTCTCCCTCCAGACGGTCCAACACGTCTGGCGCAGCCGTGTAGTTGCCGTCCCCATGGGCCATGGGTGCACGGAAAACATCACCATGCTTCCAGCCAGACGTGAAGATGCTGTCACGGCCTTCAACCTTCAGGTGACAGTCCTGCGAGAGGAAGCGCATCCCCGCATTACGCAGGAGCGCCCCCGGCAACATCTGGGCTTCCGTCAGAATCTGGAAACCATTGCAGACACCAAGGACATAACCACCCTTCTCGGCGAACTGGCGCACGGCTTTCATGATCGGTGAATGAGCCCCCATGGCACCGCTACGGAGATAGTCCCCAAAGCTGAACCCACCGGGGAGGACGATCAGGTCAAACCCTTCGACACTATCCTGCTGATGCCAGAGCATCTGAGGTGTCCGGCCGGATACCACCCGGAAGGCCTGAGCCATGTCGCGCTCCCGATTGGTGCCCGGAAAAACGACGATACCTGTTTTCATTGACTGTCTACTGTCCTCTACTGAGCCGCTGGTGCCGAGGCGATGGGCCGTATCGTGGAAGAGCACGGATAGTTGTCATGCAGGGCCCGGTAGATGCCACGCCCGGCGGGTTCGTTCATGGCATCTTCATGACCAGCATACCACCCGACAACCAAAGCCCGGAGCTGGGCTCCCCGGATTTCCTTCGGGACACAGAAAGCCACCGGTGTATGGACTCCCTCGACCGTGGAATAATTGCGGGCCCAGACCTCACTGTCCATCGTTCCGGCCAGATAGCCGTCACAGGCGAGCAGGCCACTCTCATGCGTGCACATGGAGACGAGGCCACGTCCCGGCAGAGAAGAAATATTCTGCGCTTCAGCCCTCTGTTCAACATACATGCCGGCCATGCCCGTAGGGCAGGCATAGTTGGCATGAAGGGCCTGATAGACGGCCCGTCCGGCAGGCTGGGCGGCCACGCCATCATGACCAGCCAACCAGCCGACAACAAGCGACCGGACCTGAATACCCTTGATCCCCGCAGGCAGACAGAAAGCCGTCGCAGGGCGTGCCCCGACCAGAGCCCCAAAACTCTGCGACCAGGCAGCACCATCGACCACACCGGCCAGATAGGACCCGCAGGCAGCCCGCTTGGACTCTTTCTGGCAGAACTTTTCCAGCTCAGCGCCTGAAAGAGATGAAATACGCTGAGCGTGAGCCGCAGTCCCCAAGAACACGCATGCCATGCTGAAAAACAGGGCAAGCCCTGTCTGCCGAACAGACTTTTTCATCCAACCACCTCTACCCGAAAATCCTCAATCACCTCATTGGCCAGAAGAGCACGAGCCATTTCAGCTCCCTTCTCCTTGGCCGCCTCTGCACTGTCAGTCTTCACGCACAGATCCACCACACGGCTGATCCGCACATCAGATGCCCCCTCGAACCCGAGAGAATGCAACGCATGCTCTACTGCCTTGCCCTGCGGATCCAGCACACCGTCCTTCAGAGAAACAAACACCCTAACCTTCATCACACACTCTCCGCAGCTACGCTTTCAGCCTGGCCATGTTCCGGAAGGATACCCAGACGACGTGCCACTTCCTGATAGGCCTCACCGACGCCACCCATGTCCCGACGGAACCTGTCCTTGTCCATCTTCTCCTGTGTCCGGCTGTCCCACAGACGACAATTGTCTGGTGAAATCTCGTCAGCCAGGACTATCCTCATCTCGTCCCCCTGCCAGAGACGACCGAACTCCAGCTTGAAATCAATCAACGTGATCCCGACACCCGTAAACAGGCCGCACAGGAAGTCGTTCACCCGCAGGGCGAGGCTCTGGATTTCCTCAAGCTCCTGCGGATGCGCCCAGCCGAATGTGGCAATATGCTCTTCGGAAACCAGCGGGTCATTCAGCGCATCATTCTTGTAATAATATTCCACAAGGGTCCGGGACAGACGCTCACCTTCAGGCAGGGCAAAACGCTTGGAAAGGGACCCTGCCACAACATTGCGGACCACGACCTCCAGCGGAATGATCTCCACCTCCCGCACCAGCTGTTCGCGCATGTTCAGGCTGCGGATGAAGTGGGTGGGAATGCCCAGCTCCCCCAGACGCTGCATCAGATATTCGCTGATCCTGTTGTTGAGAACACCCTTGCCCGTAATGACGCCACTCTTGGCCCCATTGCCTGCCGTTGCATCATCCTTGAAGTACTGGACGACCGTTCCCGGCTCCGGCCCTTCAAAAATGATCTTGGCTTTTCCCTCATAAATCTGACGACGGCGAGCCATGTCATTCAATCCTTAATCGATGCACCTACAGGTCGTCCGGGCAGCCTAGCACAGCTGGACGCCCTTAGACGAGCCTGAGATCAGGCCGGCAGCTCCGGCCCTGCTGTTCAGCCAAAAACGCGGGCAAATATCTGGTCCACTGCACGGAGATGCCGTGCGGGATCCAGAGCATCATCAAGCACGGCCTTCTCGACCCGTCCGGCCACCTCGGGATCAGCCTCCAGATTTTCACGGAATGTCCGGCCTTCTGGCGTACCGAGCTTCGTCCATGTTGCCATGGCGGCACGCTGGACGATCCGGTAGGCATCCTCCCGGGAAATGCCAGCACGGGCCAGAACCAGCAGCACCTCGCCAGAATGGACCACGCCACCAAGGCTTTCCACATTGGCAAGCATCTGGTCTGGATAGACCACCAGTTTCTCCATCATCCCGGACAGGCGGGCCAGGGCGAAGTCCAGCGTGACCGTCCCATCCGGGCAGATGTTCCGCTCCACAGAGGAATGGCTGATGTCACGCTCGTGCCACAGGGCCACATTCTCCAGCGCCGGAGTGACATAAGAGCGGATGAGACGGGCCAAGCCCGTCAGGTTTTCGGACAGGACCGGGTTCCGCTTGTGGGGCATGGCCGAGCTGCCCTTTTGCCCGGCATGGAAGAATTCTTCTGCCTCACGCACCTCAGAGCGCTGGAGATGCCGTACTTCCGTTGCCAGACGCTCGATCCCGCTGGCGATCACGCCCAGAGCGCAGAAAAAAGCCGCATGACGGTCACGGGGGATCACCTGCGTGGAGACAGCCTCCGCCTTCAGCCCCAGATGACTGGCCACATATTCTTCCACCTCGGGAGAGATATGGGCATAGGTACCCACCGCACCGGAAATGGCACAGACGGCGATTTCCTCACGGGCCACCTCAAGACGGCGACGGTTGCGGGCAAACTCGGCATAATGCCCGGCCAGCTTCTGACCGAAGCTCATCGGTTCAGCATGGATGCCGTGACTGCGCCCGATGGTGACGGTATGTTTGTGCTCATGGGCACGCTTCTTCAGTGCAGCCAGAAGGATGTCCATGTCCTCCAGGAGAATATCGGCTGCCTGCGTCAGCTGCACGGCCAAACAGGTATCCAGGACATCAGAAGATGTCATGCCCATGTGGACAAAACGGCTCTCCGGTCCGACCTTTTCTGCCAGCCATGTCAGGAAGGCGATGACGTCATGGCGGGTTTCGGCTTCAATCTCATCAATCCGGGCCACATCAGCATCGGAGAATGCCGCCATGGCCTCATCACCCTTCGTGCGGATGATCCTGGCAGCTTCTTCCGGAATCTCCCCTCTCTTGGCAAGCGCCTCACAGGCCAGAGCCTCAATCTCGAACCAGATGCGGTAACGGTTGACCGGTGACCAGATGGCCGTCATCCGAGGACGCGAATAGCGGGGAACCATGACGTAACTCCTGCAGAAAAAGCAATCCAGCCCTGCTTACCCCAAACAGTACCCTCTTGCCAGAGCCGACAGCGAAAAGAGACCGGCTTTTACAGGAAGGGAAGCAGAACCGTCTTTATCAATCTTCTCCGGAGAAATCATTTTACTGCATCAGAAAACATTTCTGGCTATAATGGAGGGCCGACAAAGGCAGGCCGGACACTGCAAATACGATCGTGTGATCATGTCTCTTTTCCATTTCATCGTGATGGTCTGTCTGACCATCCTCCTGAATCTGGCCCTCAGCGGCTATAACGTGATCATCCTCAAGAGGATCATAGACAGCATCAGACCAACCGGAACCGATGAGAATTTCCAGTCCTCCGAGACACAGGCAGAAATACGGCGCTACAGGCGGCAGGCTCTGATCTTCGGCACGGCTCTGGCTGCATTTCTCAGGATCGGGCTGACCCTGATCCTCAGTGATCTCCTCATTTTTTCCTACACGAAACTTGTAGCCAGCGTTCTGCTGTTCTGGACAAGCTGGACACTGTACCGTGCCCTCACGTCCCCCGTCCCGGAAGAGACAAGCAGCCACTCAACCAGCCTGGCCGAGGCCATTCCCAAGATCATCATTGCGGACCTCGCCCTCGGATTGGACAATATTCTCGCCATCGCCTGTGTGTCCATCCATCACCACATCATCCTCATTGTCGGGCTCGTCATTTCCCTCGTGATCATCACGGTCGGCGTCATCCATACGCCCACCCTCCTGTTGCGGATGCGCTGGCTGGGCTGGGTTGGCGTCCTGATCATGCTCGGCCTCAGCCTGCACCTTCTTTACCAAGGCTATCATGATATCCGCTTTCCGAACGTCCATTAAACCGCCAGGCAGACCGGGGCGGACAATCCTCCGATGCGTTCTGGCCCTCGCCTGTTCTGCTCCAACCGTGACAGCATGGGGCGACACTTCCAGATCACTGGAAGCAGAGCTCGGCCTTTCCCCTTCTGTTCCATCCGCATCGTCTCCATCCCGGCTGGATGAATGGAAAGCGCTGACGGCCCCGGGAGGCACGGCCTACCCAGCCCAGCGTTATGCGGCTTTTCTCCGCCAGCAACCCGCCTGGCCGTTGCAGAAACGCATCGAAAGCCGGTATGAACGGGCCATGCTGATGGAAACGTCGGCGCAGGCACGTCAGGCCCTGTGTCCTGCCTTCCCCATCATGCGCAGTGATCTTCTCGCCGCCTGTGCCTCCTTTCTGCCGGACCTCCCAACCCAGGCACGTCGGCTCTGGCGGGAAACAGACATGGGTCCGGCAGAACAGGGGCTTTTCCTTACCCGTTTTTCAGCCCATCTGACAGCCGATGATGAACTGAAACGCTACGAGCGGCTGGAACGCAACGGCCCGGTCACCCTTGCCAGGGAGCAGCTTCGACGAACACCTCCTGCTCTGCGTCCTGTCCTCACAGCACGGCTGGCCAACCGTTTTGCCACGGCTGACGCCGATGCTGCCTTCCAGAATACGGATGCCTCCAGCGATGCCATGCTGGTTTATTATCGACTGAAATATCTGCGCCTTCACGACCGGCTGGATGAAGCCATCCAGCTCTGGCAGCAACCGCTTCCCACAACGTCCGTCGGTGCCCTCTCCCTGCCGACGGTCACACAATGGCAGGACGAACGTACAAATTTTGTCCGGGCCCTGTTACGCTCCGGCAGACATGATGCCGCACTGACGGGTTTTGCCCTGCTGGACACCATACCTGCCTCCAGCCAGACCGAAGACAGCCACATGATGGCCGGATATATCGCCCTCATGCTGCTGCATGACCCCAACCGGGCTGCGCCACATTTCAAGGCGCTGGCAGCAGAAACAGACCTGAACCACCGGGCCGCAGGGCTCTACTGGCAGGCCCGAAGTCTGGAAAGCCAGCACCCGGACCAGGCCGGACCACTCTTCAGGAAAGCAGCAGCCCTGCCGACCACCTTTTACGGCCAAATGGCTCTGGCACGATTGACGCACACAGCATTTCTCTCGGCCACCAACCGAGACATGCGTTTCCTCGCACTTCTGAAACAGCAACTGGCTGCTCTGCCCCCCATGCCACCAGCAGGAAAGTCGCCACGACCTGATCTGATGGCGGCAGCAACACGGCTGCAACAGGCTGGTGACAACCAGAATGCTACCCTGTTCCTGACCTATCTTCAGGGCAGGACACAGGATGACCGGGCGGGACAGCCAGCCATAGCACGCCTTTCAACCAGACTTGGCCTGCCCAAGCCCGCCATCCTCGTGGCCCGACAGCTGGCCCGACAGGGTATCGCCTTCTATCCGGGAGGCTATCCGTCACCTCGTGTCATGGTCCCCACTTCCCTGCCCCCGAGCCTCATGCCAGCCCTGATCCGCCAGGAAAGCAGCATGGATGAATACGCTGTCAGCCCCCGCCATGCACTTGGCCTCACGCAGCTTCTCCTGCCAACAGCCATCCGGACAGCAAAACGCCATGCTCTACCGTATCAGCTGACATCCCCTGCCGACCTGCTGGCCCCCAACATCAACACGACGATCGGCAGCCTTTTCATGGAGGACCTTCAGGCCCAGTTCGGTCAGGTTTTGCCCTACGCACTGGCCGCCTACAATGCCGGGCCTGGCCGCTCCAGGCGGTGGCAGGACGAAATAGGCAGCCCCACGTCTCCAACACTTGAAGATGAAGACAGTCTGCTGCGCTGGATTCTCCTCATCCCCTATAAGGAAACACGGGTTTATATCGAGCACATCATGACAGACATGTCCCTTTATGCACTTCTCCTGACCCATTGATCTTTTAGGGACGAATCATAAAAAAAAAGCGGTCCCAGACGGGACCGCTTTTCCACTGCCAGAAACAGGCCTGGATCAGTTGGCCGGAGCAGCTTCCGGAGCCGGAGCAGCAGGCTGGGCCGGAGTGGCTTCCAGAGCCGGAGCAGCAGGCTGGGACTTCTGCAGGGAAGATGCGTTCAGATCTTCAGTAGCCTGCGGAGCCTTGCCGTCTTCCTTCTTCTGGCCATGCTTCATGTTGCACTTCTTGCCATGATGATGGTGATGGCGAGCATGATGGGCATCAGCAGCAAAAGCCGGAGCAGCAGCAGCTGTCAGGCCGATCAGAGCGACAGCAGAGAGAGACAGTTTCTTCATAAAATCCTCCTCAATCGTCCTTCCATGTGACGATGGGGGCAGTGTAGGACGAATACTTCTGCAAAACAATCCACACAGTACTAAAAGAAATATTACATAAAAAACAGGTCTGTAAGTCCACCCCATCCAGACCGGGCAACAGATCTTTCGTCTGCTGGTCCTGTCAGCCTGCATTCCCTCCGGGAGGCCCATAGATTGCCCCAGCCCGGGTAATAAAAGCCTTGACCATCAAGCGGACCCCCTCATTGAAGACCATGCCGATGGCATTCCTCAGAAGGCGGGACCGGAACTCAAAATCCACAAAGAAATCGACACGGCAGCCCTGCCCCTCCGGTGTGAAGGTCCAGACATTCTTGAGATGTTTGAAAGGACCACGCTCATACCCCACGACGATACGATGGGGACGCTCCAGCCGCACACGGCTCGTATAGCTTTCCCTGAACGGCCCGAAGCCGATTGTCAGGTCGGCCAGCAGCTCGTCTTCCGTACGTGACCGAACGACCGATCGCACGCACCAGGGCAGAAACTCGGGATACTTGCCAACATCAGCTACCAGATCAAAAAGCTGCTCAGCAGAATAGGGAATCACTCTCTGTTCAGCGTGTGTCGGCATCAGCCCTGACCCTTTTTCAAACGACGTTCCCGGGCCTCACGCAGCTCGGCAAAGTCCCGGTCCGCATGATAGGAGGACCGGGTCAGCGGAGACGAGCTGACCTGAAGGAACCCCTTCGCCCGGGCCATGGCACCGTAATCAGCAAATTCATCAGGCGTGACGAAGGCTTTCACTGCCGCATGTTTGACAGTGGGCTGGAGATACTGACCCAGTGTCAGAAAATCGACATCGGCAATCCGGAAATCATCCATCACCTGCGCCACCTCCATCTTCTCTTCACCCAACCCCAGCATCATGCCGGACTTCGTGAAGATGGACGGATCAAGCTTCTTGGCCTCATCCAGAAGACGGACTGACTGATAATAACGGGCCCCCGGGCGTATCCCCGGATAGAGCCGGGGCACCGTCTCGATATTGTGGTTGAACACATCCGGCCGGGCTTCCACGACCACCTCCAGCGCACCCGGCTTCCGCAGGAAATCGGGTGTCAGGATTTCTATGGTCGTACCGGGCGACGCAGCCCTGATGGCAGCGATCACATCGGCAAAATGCTGCGCCCCGCCATCAGGCAGGTCATCACGGTCCACCGATGTGATGACCACATGCTTCAGCCCCAGCTTGGCCACAGCCTCCGCCACATGGGCAGGTTCATCAGGGTCCAGCCGGTTGGGAAGGCCCGTCGTGACATTGCAGAAGGCACAGGCCCTCGTGCATATCTCACCCATGATCATCATGGTCGCATGGCGCTGGGACCAGCACTCCCCGATATTCGGGCAGGCTGCTTCCTCGCAGACGGTCGCCAGGCCATGCGTGCGCATCAGCTCTCTTGTCTCATCATAGACGGGATTGCTCCCTGGAGCCTTCACCCTGATCCATGAAGGTTTCTTCTGGATGGGGTTGTCCGGCCGGTGAGCCTTCTCAGGATGCCGTATGGCCGCCATACGCTCCCGCTGATGATTGATGACGATACGCTGGACCATGAATCAGATGTGCAGAGCACCCTCATAAGCGGTAAGAACGGCCTCGTGCATCGTCTCCGAGATGGTCGGATGCGGGAAGACCGTTTCCATAAGCTCGGCATCGGTCAGCTCGCCCGTACGGGCAATGACATACCCCTGGATCATCTCCGTAACTTCGGAGCCGATCATATGGGCACCGAGCAGCTCGCCCGTCTCGGCGTCAAAGACCGTCTTGGTCATGCCTTCAGGCTCACCCATGGCCACGGCCTTGCCGTTGGCCAGGAAGGGGAACCGCCCGACACGGACCTTGTAACCCTCTGCCTTGGCCTTCTCCTCGCTCAGCCCCACGGAAGCCACCTGCGGACGAGCATAGATGCAGCCCGGAATGTTGCGGGCATGGAGAGGCTCCGGAGAGCGTCCGCTGATCTTCTCGACGCAGATCACACCTTCATGGCTTGCCTTGTGGGCCAGCCACGGCGGAGCCGCCACGTCACCGATGGCATAGATGCCCGGCTCACCCGTGCGGCAGAACTCGTCCGTCTGGATGTGCGAACGGTCCACCTTGACCTTCGTCCCCTCGAGGCCGAGGTCTTCCACGTTACCGACGATGCCCACGGCGCAGATCACACGATCCACCGTCAGGTCAACCTTGCCTTTTGCCGTCTCGATCGTGGTGGAGACCTCATTGGCCCCCTTCTTCAGCGGACCAACCTTCGCACCCGTATGGATGGTCATGCCACGCTTCTCGAACGCCTTGTGCGCCTGTGCGCTGATCTCGGCATCCTCGGTCATGAGGATACGGTCAGCCACTTCAGCAATCGTGACCTCACAGCCAAGATCACGATAGAAAGAGGCAAACTCGATGCCAATGGCACCAGAACCGATGACCAGAAGCCGCTTGGGCAGCGTATCCGGCGTCATGGCCTCACGGGCACCCCAGACAAGCTTGCCGTCCGTCTCAAGCCCGGGAAGCTGACGCCCCCGTGCCCCGGTGGCCAGAATGACATGAGGCGCACGGATCTGGGCCGTTTCCTTGCCATCCTTCGTGATGGAGACCTTATGCGCCTCACCAGCACGACCGGCCAGCCTGCCACGACCATCAAAGGTCGTGACCTTGGCTTTCTTCAGAAGATGGGCCACGCCCTTCCCCATCCGCTCCGCCACGCCACGGGACCGTTTCACGATGGCTGCGAGGTCAAAGGACGGCTGGTTGGCAGAAAGACCGTACTCCTGGAGATGGCCGAGCGTATGATACACCTCGGCGGAGCGCAGCAGGGCCTTGGTGGGGATGCAGCCCCAGTTGAGGCACACGCCACCCATGTGGGTGCTCTCCACCAGAGCCACATTCATGCCAAGCTGGCTGGCCCGCAGTGCGGCCACATAGCCCCCCGGGCCACCACCGATCACAACAAGATCAAAAAGGTCGGACATGATCAAAGCACCAGAGAATAAGGGTTCTGAATGAGGTCACGCAGCGTATTGAGCCACTGCGCACCAAGAGCACCATCCACGGCACGATGATCCACCGAGAGCGTGGCCGTCATGACGGTTGCCACGGCCAGCTCACCATCCCGCACCACGGGGCGTTTCTCACCCGAAGCAACCGCAAGGATGGCAGCCTGCGGCGGATTGATGATGGCAGCGAAGTCCTTCACGCCAAACATGCCCATGTTGGAAATGGAGAACGTTCCACCCTGATAGTCCTCAGGCGAGAGCTTGCCATCACGGGCACGGGTCGCAAGACTGCGGGCCTCCTGACTGATCTCCCTGAGGCTCTTGCGGTCAGCCTGCCGGATGACCGGCGTCACCAGCCCATCCGGCACGGAGACGGCCATGGAAATGTCCACATCCTCGAAATGCAGCATCTCGGTCTCGGTGAACTGGACGTTCAGGCCCGGCAGCTTCTTCAGGGCAAGAGCCACAGCCTTGATCATCATGTCATTGACAGAGATCTTGCAGCCCTCGGCCTCCAGAGCCTTGTTCAGGCGGCTGCGCAGGGACAGCAGGGCATCCAGCTCGATATCGACAGAGACATAGAAATGCGGCACCTGTGTCTTGGATTCCGTCAGGCGGCGGGCAATCACCTTCCGCATCCCGGAATGCTTCACATGCTCCACATGACCAGCTGCCGGAGCGGCCGCAGACGACGCAACCGGAGCAGGCTTCTGCCCCTTCGCCTTCTCCACGTCACGCCGCAGGATGCGGCCATTGGGGCCTGTCCCTGCCAGGCTGGCAATATCAACCCCATGCTCCTTGGCAATGCGACGGGCCAGAGGAGAAATGAAGATGCGCTCCCCTTTGCCTTTTCCAAGTGCAGCCGGCTTCTTGTCCGGGTCGAAAGAGGAAATCTCAATCGGGGCGGGAGTCTCGTCCTTTACCCCGGCCTTCTTTTCCGGTTCCGGCTTTGTCCCGGCAGCCGGAGCCTCCGGAACATCTTCCCCCTCATCCACCAGAATGGCGATCGGGGTTTTCACGGCCACATGCTCGGTCCCTTCCGGAATGAGGATCTTCCCAAGAATCCCCTCATCCGCCGCTTCCACTTCCATGGTCGCCTTGTCGGTCTCGATCTCGGCGATCACATCGCCGGACTGGACCATGTCACCCTCTTTTTTAAGCCAACGGGCGACAGTGCCTTCCGTCATGGTCGGAGACAGGGCCGGCATTAAAATATTGATTGCCATCGGTTTCAGTCTCCAAACTGCTTGCGCACAGCCTCAACAATCCATTCCGGCTTGGGCAGGGCCAGCTTCTCCAGATTTGCTGCATAAGGGAGAGGAATATCCAGCCCGCAGACACGGGCCGGAGGGGCATCCAGCCAGTCAAAGGCCTGCTCGACGGCAACCGTGCAGATTTCGGACCCGATGCCCGCAACCGGCCAGCCTTCTTCCACCGACACGATGCGGTTCGTCTTCTTCACGCTCTTGATGATCGTTTCCGTATCGAGCGGACGCAGGGTCCGCAGGTTGATCACCTCGGCCTCGATGCCCTGCTCGGCCAGAAGCTCGGCAGCTTCCAGAGCCACGCCAACCATGATGGAGAAAGCGACCAGCGTCACATCCTTGCCTTCACGCTCGATCTTGGCCTTGCCGATCGGCAGGATGAAATCCTCATCCACCGGGCATGGGAACTTCTTGCCGTACATGATCTCGTTTTCCAGAACCACGACCGGGTTCGGATCACGGATGGCCGCACGGAGCAGGCCCTTGGCATCTGCCGCAGACCACGGGGCCACGACCTTCAGGCCCGGAATGTGGGCATACCAGCTGCCAAAACACTGGGAATGCTGCGCCCCGACACGGGCCGCTGCTCCGTTGGGACCACGGAACACGATCGGACAGGACATCTGACCACCGGACATGTAACGTGTCTTGGCGGCAGAGTTGATGATGTGGTCCACAGCCTGAAGGGAGAAGTTCATCGTCATGAATTCGACGATCGGCTTCACACCGGACAGGGCGGCACCAACGGCCATGCCGGTGAAGCCATGCTCCGTGATGGGCATGTCCATGACACGCTTTGCACCGAATTCATCCAGAAGGCCCTGACTGACCTTGTAGGCACCCTGATACTGGGCCACTTCCTCACCGAGCAGGAATACGTCCTCATCACGACGCATCTCGGCAGCCATGGCATCACGCAGAGCCTCACGCACGGTGATCTCGGCCGTCTCCCCCCATTCAGGCTCGACCAGATCGGTCGTGGAGGTGCTGGCCGGAGCCTGTGGTGCGGGCGTCTGGGCAGGAACGTTCTTTTCCACCTTGGAAGCAGAGCCAGCCTTGGGACCGAGGTCCAGCCCGTCCGCTGCAGAAGCGTCCTCACCTTCCTCCAGCAGGACGGCGATGGGCGTGTTCACCGCCACGTGGTCCGTTCCCTCGGTGACGAGGATGCGCCCCAGAACGCCTTCCTCGACGGCTTCCATTTCCATGGTGGCCTTGTCGGTCTCGATCTCGGCGATCACTTCGCCGGGCTTGACCACATCACCTTCTTTCTTGACCCAGCGGGCCAGTGTTCCCTCCTCCATCGTCGGGGAGAGAGCAGGCATGAGAATAGGAGAGGCCATGAGTTATTCCCCCACCAGAACATCGGTCCAGAGCTCGGATGCATCCGGCTCAGGGCTGGTTTCTGCAAATTCGGCAGCATCCTTCACAGTGGCCTTCACATCCTGTTCCACTGCCTTGAAGAAGGCTTCATCAATCCCGTGCTTGATCATTTCTGCTTTCAGCGTTTCGATCGGGTCACGTGTCCGGCGCATCTCGTCCACCTCGGACCGCTGGCGGTACTTCGCCGGGTCGGACATAGAATGGCCACGATAGCGGTAAGTTTCCATCTCCAGCAGGAACGGCCCCTTGCCGGAGCGGCAATGCTCCATGGCTTCCTTGGCGGCCTGATAAACGGCGGCCACATCCATGCCATCCACCTTACGGGATGGAATTCCCCACGGAGCGGCATTCTTCGAGAGGTCCTTGGAGGCGGAGGAGCGCTCAATGGAAGTCCCCATGCCGTAACGGTTGTTCTCGATCACATAAAGGCAGGGAAGCTTGTGCAGGGCGGCGAGATTGAAGCTCTCATAAACCTGCCCCTGATTGGACGCACCCTCACCGAAATACACGATGGAAACGGCACCATCCTTCTTGTAGGCACTCGTCAGGGCAAGGCCGGTCCCGATGGCCACCTGCGCTCCGACAATACCATGCCCTCCGTAGAACTCCTGTTCCTTTGAAAACATGTGCATGGAGCCACCCTTGCCGTGGGAATACCCCCCTGAACGGCCTGTGAGCTCCGCCATGACGCCACGGGCCGTCATGCCAGCCACCAGCATCTGCCCGTGATCACGATAGGAGGTGATGGAACGGTCGCCCTTCTTCATGGCGAGACCGATACCGGCCACAACAGCTTCCTGACCGATATAAAGATGGCAGAAGCCACCGATCAGCCCCATGCCGTACAGCTGGCCGGCCTTTTCCTCGAAGCGACGCACAAGGAGCATTTCCCTGTAGGCACGCTCCATTTCCTCCCGTGATAGCGCCGGGCCATTCTGCCGGTTCGGCGCGTCCGTCATAGAACCCATGACACTCTCCCGCGGTTGACGATTTCAGATAGGGCGGACTTGTAACAACAGTCCCTTCCAAAAGCTAGCTATCCGAGACCCCCTCCAACCATTTTTTATACCGGACCGGTACTCTTTTCAGAAACCGAGCAGCCTGCGGGCTGCAAGCCCCGGATCTTCCTCACGCAACAGTGATTCTCCGACCAGAACGGCACTGCACCCTGCCTCGCCAACCTTGGCCAGATCATCCGGCGTGGCAATGCCACTCTCGGACACGACAAGACGATCTGGCGGAACCTGCGGAGCAAGGTCCAGCGTCGTCTGAATGTCCGTCTTCAATGTCTTGAGGTTCCTGTTGTTGATGCCGATCAGGAAACTGTCATAAGCAAGCGCCCGATTCAGCTCTTCTTCGTTGTGCACCTCAAGCAGCACATCCATGTCCAGACCACGGGCCAGAGCGATCAGCTCAACAGCCTCATCTTCCTTCAGGGCGGCCATGATAAGCAGGATGCAGTCCGCCCCGATGAGGCGGCTCTCATGAACCTGCCATGGCTCAAGGATGAAATCCTTCCGCAGGATCGGAAGGCTGCATGCAGCACGGACGGCCTGAAGGTCTTCCGCACTCCCGTGGAAACAGGACCCTTCCGTCAAAACGGAAATACAGCTTGCCCCAGCATTCTGATAGGACCGGGCGATCTGCGCCGGATCATACTCAGGCCGCAGGATTCCTGCCGATGGAGATGCTTTTTTCACCTCTGCGATGAGTCCCACACGCCTGTCAGCCGTAATATGCTGAAGGGCCTGACCAAACCCACGGGTCGGCATGGAGACTTCCTTTGCCTTGGCAGCAATCTCCTTCAGCGGCATCACCTGCATCCGCTGCTCGACATCAAGGCGGGTCCGGGCACAGATGCGCTCCAGCACATCACCGCCGCTCTCCCCGCTACCTGATGTGGCAGGCTGGGGGACTTCCGACGCTACCGCCTCCTGTGCATCACCATTTGAAGGGACATCAGAAGCCGGAACCTGTCCACCATCCTCTGCAGGGGCAAAAGCAGCCATCGACCGCTGTGGCAAAAAAATCATGATCGTCCTGAATCTTTACCTTGGAACATTACCGAACGGTTCTAGCGTTCAGTCCTGAGCACTTACACCCGTTTGAGCCCGGATTAAAGCCTTCCGGGCCAGCCCTTCATCAAGGGAGCGGGCTGCCTCGGCCACGTTGCGCCTCAGAGCGGGAACAGAGAGACGGCCACTCTCAAGCAGATTCCCCCGCCCGGCAACATGCAGGCCAACAGCTGCATTCAACAGCACCGTATCCCGATAACAGCCTGTTTCTCCTGCAAAAAGAGCCCTCATGCGCTGGGCATTGCAGATGGGGTCTCCCCCCTTCAGGGCGGCAATGCCGTAATGCGGCAGACCGGCCATTTCCGGTGTCAGGTCAAAAGAAATGATCTCCCCATTCTCCCACACATCATTGTGTGTTGGGCCGGCGAGAGTCAGTTCATCAATTCCGCCTTCATCCGTATGACCATGCACAACCCAAGCGGAAACAGCCCCCAGCTCACCCAGCACCCGGGCCACTGGCCGGCACCAGACTTCATCAAACACGCCCACCAGCTGCCGCCGGACCCGCGCCGGATTGCAGAGCGGCCCCAGAAGGTTGAAGAGTGTCCTGAAACCAAGCTGTTTGCGAACAGGTGCAGCCACACGCATGGCCGGGTGATGGAACGGCGCTGCCAGAAAAGCGAGATTTTCCTGCCTCAGACGTTTTTCCTGCCGGGCATGGTCCGCATCGGCAGGAATCCCCAGAGCTTCCAGAACATCCGTTGCCCCGGCCCTGGAAGACAGGGCCCGCCCCCCGTGCTTGGCCACGGGCACGCCCAGCCCAGCCAGAACAAAGGCCGTGGCTGTGGAGACATTCAATGTTCCCAGGCCATCGCCCCCTGTGCCGCAGACATCCACCGTGTCATCCGGCACGTTCTGCAAGGCCTGCATACTCTGCCGCACGGCCTGCACAGCACCTGAAAGCTCCTCAACGGTCTCTCCTCGCATCTGAAGGGCCATCAGGAAAGCGGCAAGTTCAATATCCGAAACGGCTCCCTGCATGATGAGCCTGAAAGCCTGCTCCGCCTCAGAAACATCCAGCTCCTTTCTGGCGGCGACTTTCCTGAGAAAAGACGCAAATGGCTTCTCCTGCCCGCCCATCAGCCAGTTGCACCCTCTTTCTGCGGAAGAACATTGGCCAGTCGCAAAAAGTTGGCCAGAAGGTCACGCCCGGAATTGGAGGCAATGCTTTCAGGGTGGAACTGCACACCATGGATCGGATGCTCCCGGTGACGGACCCCCATGATAACACCATCCTCCGTCCTTGCATTGACGATGAGCGAATCCGGTATGCTGTCCGGGTCCAGCGTCAGGCTGTGATAGCGCACCATATCCACCGGGTCGGGCAGTCCGGCAAAGACCCCGCTGCCATCGTGATGGATGGCATTGATCTTGCCATGCATCGGCACGGCAGACCGGACGACCTTCGCCCCGAAGACCTGCCCAATGGACTGGTGGCCCAGACAGACACCCAGCACGGGGACCTTCCCCGCTGCTTTTTCAATCAGCTCACAGCAGATACCCGCTTCATCGGGAGAACAGGGGCCGGGAGACAGCACAATGGCAGAAGGATTCATCTCCAGCGCCCGGTCTGCGGTCAGCGCATCATTCCGTTTCACCGCACATTCCACACCCAGTGCTCCGAAATGATGCACCAGATTGAAAGTGAAACTGTCATAGTTATCAATCAGCAGGATCATCTGACTCTCTCCTCACATCCAGAGGTCATATCTGCTTTCTCAGATGATGTGCGGGATGAGGAATTACACCCCCCTTCCCCAGAAAACGCCTGCTGCCCATTATGAACAGCCTGACCAATGGCCGCCTCCGCAGCAGTGAAGAGCGCCCGGGCCTTGGCTCTCGTCTCCTGATATTCCGCCTCAGGGTCAGATTCCGCCACGACACCGCAACCGGCCTGCACATGCATCTGGCCATCCTTCAGCAGGGCCATGCGCAGACCGATGCAGGTATCCATGTCACCATCCGCTCCGAAATAGCCGACACACCCGGCATAAGGGCCACGCCGGGTGGGCTCCAGCTCGTCAATGATTTCCATGGTGCGTATCTTCGGCGCCCCGGTCAGCGTTCCCGCCGGGAAAGCAGCCGAGAGAGCATCCAGCGCCCCGCACCCCGGCTTCACCCGGCCCGTCACGGTCGATGAAATATGCATGACATGGCTGTAGCGCTCCACCACGAAACGGTCGGGCACCTCCACGGTCCCGAGCTGGGACACACGCCCCACGTCGTTCCTGCCCAGGTCGATCAACATGAGATGCTCGGCAAGCTCCTTGCCATCAGCGAGCAGCTCTTTCTCCAGTGCTAGATCATGGGCCCGATCCCGCCCGCGGGGCCGGGTTCCGGCCAGAGGACGGACCGTTACGATACCATCCCGCATCCGCACCAGAATCTCCGGGGACGACCCTACGAGGGTGAATTCACCCAGCTCCATCAAAAACAGGAACGGTGCCGGATTGATGCGCCGCAAACTGCGATACAGGGCCAGTGACGACAGGGGAAACGCTGTCGTGAAACGCTGGCTCGGAACAATCTGGAAGGCATCACCCGCTGCAATATAATCCTGCGCCGTCCTCACCTTCTGGAGGAAAGCCTCATGCGTGATGTTGGAAACAGGCTCCGCCAGCCGGGTTCCCTCTGGCAGGGTCTCTGCCGGGTCAGCAACGGGCTGCCGCAGAGCGGCCACAGCCTTCTCCAGCAGCGCCTCCCCTTCTGCCCTGGCCATGCCATCACGCAACGGGGTGGCCAGAATCAGCTCGTCCCGCACCGTATCGAACACAGCAAACAGCCGGGGACGGATCATCACCCCTTCTGGCAGGTCCAGGTCATTCGGCGGCGGGTTGGGAAGGTCTTCCATCTGCCGGACCATGTCATAGCCCAGCACGCCAAAGACACCCCCAATCATCGGGGGCAACCCCTCCGGCAGGTCCATACGGCTCTCATCAAGCAGAGCCTTCAGCGACACCAATGGAGCCGCCTCTTCCGGCCTTCCATCACGGAATGCCTGACCATCCTTGCAGCGCCAGATCGTATCCGGCAGCAGGGCTATGATGGAATACCGCCCTCTGGCAGCGCCTCCCTCCACACTCTCGAAAAAGAGGCGGTACGGATCATCCACCAGACGGGAAAGACGGAGAAAAACCGAGAGCGGTGTCAGCAGATCGGCTGCTTCTACCCTATGTAATATCCTGCTCACTGCTGGCCCAACCTTCCTGAAATCATGCTCAGCACCCTCTCATTCACATCACTGAACAGAGCTGCATTGAAATGACGAGGAGGAGCCTCCCGGGTATAGGACATGCCCAGCGTCTCCTGAAGATCATTGCGGTAAGCCCCGGCTATCAGGCTTGCCTGACGCTGCCGGATGGCCTGCATCATGGTCGGTGATTCCGCATACTGCCCTGTCACATTGACAAGCCAGTAGCCATCTCCCTCCTGGAGCATGGCTGTCTGTCCCTGTTTCTGCTCAAGCGCCGCCCTGAGAATGAGGGCGGGCACATCGTTCCGCAGCTGGAGGCGAGAAAAATGCTCATCCTTCTGGAGCATGGCTTCCTCTTTCTGTCCTGCCAGAGCCTGACGCAGCCCCTCTTTTTTCGCCTGCTGATACAGGGCGGTGACCCTCTGCTCAGTGGCGTGTTTCCGGGCATCCGCCAGCCAGGCATCCTTGACGGCCTGCTGCACGGCCTCGTACGGCTCCTGCCTGCCCGGCGTGACACCATCCACCAGCACGGCAAAAGCACTGCCATCCGGTCCGGTCACGACATGCGGCGGCTCATCTTTCTTCTGACTGAAGACCTGCTCTATCAGAGCCTGACGCAGGGCGGCATCACCCGGCAAAGGAGCAGGCTCCCCGCCCGGCAGATTGCCATGGGAATCCAGACTGCCTTCCAGAGGGAAAGCACCAATGTCTGCCGGAACCTTGTCCAGCGTGACAGACCCGGCCACGGCCTCCTCAAAGGCTCTCTGACGGTCCTTCAGCATGGCCGCCGCCCGTTCATTGGCCAGATCCTCACGGAGACTGTCCTTCAGGCTTTCAAAACTGGCATGTCTCGCAGACTTGACGGACAGCACATGTACCACGCTCCAGCCAGCGGCCGTATGAACAGGCGCAGAAACATGACCCTCCGGCGTGGCAAACGCTGCCTTGCCCAAGGCCTCATCAGGCAGATCGGTCAGACGGGCGTCATTCAACGTGGCAGGAATGGCTTTGGGGTGCTGCTTCTGCAAAGCCGCCCAAGACTGCCCTCCCCGCCATGCTGCCGCCAGACTCTTTGCCGTAGCCTCATCCGTCACGGCCAGCACCTCAATGGAGCGCAGTTCCGGACTGTTATGCCGGGCCGCCTCGGCGGGGTCCTGCATCTTCATCCTGTATGCCGCCTGAAGGTCCTCATCAGAAATCTGGATCGTCTTTGCGACACTGCCTGCCGTCATGATCACGATCCGGGCATGACGGTACTCCGGCTGCCGGAACTGCCAGAGATGGTTCTGATAATAACGCTTCAGCTGCCCATCAGTCGGTTGGGCAGACACCTCTCCCAGAGAGAACGGCAGACGCACCATATCCACCACGGCGCCATGACCGATATAGTTCATCAGCCAATCCAGCTCCTGCGCCGGGGGCTGCACGGTTTTACCGAATGCAAGCAGAGTGGCACTACCATAAAGCATGCGCCGTACTTCCTGCGTCAGATCCTGATGACTCATATTGTTACGCCCGAGCACCGCCTCCATCTTCTGCGGGTCAAAGCGGCCACGGGGATCCTGGAAATCCGGCATGGTAAAAACAACCCCACGAATCGTTTCATCCCCAGGATTGAGGCCATTCCGCCTGCCAGCCAGTTCTCCCTCATGCACCAGAATGAGACTGCGCAGGGCCGTATGGCCGATCTCCTGCCGTCCCTGCGGGGTCTTCAGGAATTCAGCCGAACCACCCGTCTGCTGAAGGACAGAGGCAACCTGATTCTGGATGGCTTTCTGAAACTCGGCAGGGGTGATCTTGTGTGCTCCGACCTGCACCACAGTATCACCGCCCAGACCGGCCATGCCGCCGCCCAGCCCAAAAAAGGTGCCTCCCAGTACAACAAAAGACACGAAAACCATTAAGGCGATCACCCGGCCGAGCCAGGAGTCAACCAGGAAATGACGCAGGGCAGTAATCATCGAAGACGCATATCACTTTACTGATGGCAGAATAGCATTAGCCGGGAAAACCCGCTAAGCTGCCCCAGCATAGAGATGCCGACACAGATTGACCAGCACGGCGTGTCCCTTCTCTGCTCATGCGCAGTGGATGCATCGTGCCGACCGGGGAGAGCAGAATGACCACCGTACCCAAATTCGTCATTGGGAACTGGAAAATGCAGGCTCGCCACGAGCACGGCCTACAGCTCGCACGGGACATTGCCCATGGCATGAAAGAAGCCCCGCCGCCAGCCCACCTTCACACCATCATCTGTCCGCCTTTCACGCAGCTCGATGGTGTCCATCAGGCCCTGAAGGAAGTCTGCCTGCCCCACGAGCAGCTGGCCCTGGGGGCACAGGACTGTTACCCGGCCTCCTCCGGGCCCTTCACGGGGGATATTTCCGCCCCGATGATCCGGGACATGGGAGCACGCTATGTCATCCTGGGGCATTCCGAACGGCGCCAGAACCATGGGGAGACGGACGCAGTCATCCGTCAGAAGGTCAAGGCCGCCACGGCAGCCGGACTGACGCCAATCGTCTGCATTGGCGAACATCTGGCTGAACGGAACGAAGGTCGGGCCGCCAGCGTACTTTCCACACAGATTGAGGGCTCCCTGACACGAGGCTTCCGTGGAATCGTGGCCTATGAGCCTGTCTGGGCCATCGGCAGTGGTATCACACCCTCCCGGGAAGAGCTCCAGAGAAAGCTCCAGCTGATCCGTGCCCTGCTGCCAATGAGACTCATGACGGATGACATTCGTGTTCCGGTCCTGTATGGCGGGTCTGTAACTTCCGTGCAGGCTCCCTCCATCATGTCCATAGAGGCAGTGGATGGGGTGCTTGTCGGCAGTGCCAGCCTCGAGGCACGAAGCTTCCTGGACATCATTGGCGCTGCGGCTGAAGCAACAACGCCTCAGCCTTCCCCATAACCTGTTGGACCTGACTGCATGACCACATTACTGCTTATCCTCACTGTTCTGGTTGCCCTGGCCCTCATCGGCATTATCCTGATCCAGCGTAGCGAAGGCGGTGGTCTCGGCGTTGGCAGCAGTCAGGGACTTGGCTCCTTCATGTCCGGCCGGGGGACAGCCACCCTGCTGACCCGCGGTACGGCCGTTCTGGCTGCCATTTTCATGATTCTCTGCCTATGTCTGGCCGTGCTGAACCGTGGGGCCTCCAGCGGTGGCAACACGCGGGACATTCTGGCCCATCCTCCTGCCAGCCAACCAGCAGCTCCAGCGGCTCCGACAGCGCCGTCCCAGCCACAGCATCCCTGAGGCCATTTTTGGGGGAAGCGGAGCACATAATCTGCTTCCCCTTCCCCCCCTCTTCACTATATAAGGGCCTCCCATGACGCGCTTTGTTTTTGTGACGGGTGGGGTTGTATCCTCCCTCGGTAAAGGTATCGCTTCGGCGGCTCTGGCTGCCCTCCTCCAGGCTCGTGGGCACAAGGTCCGCATCAGGAAGCTGGACCCTTATCTGAATGTTGATCCGGGAACGATGAGCCCGTATCAGCATGGTGAGGTGTTCATCACTGATGACGGTGCCGAGACCGACCTCGATCTCGGTCATTACGAGCGTTTTACGGGTGTTCATGCCCGTCGCTCCGACAACACCACGACGGGCCGCATTTACTCCGATGTCATCGCCCGGGAACGCCGGGGCGATTACCTCGGGGCTACGGTCCAGGTCATTCCGCACATCACGGATGCCATCAAGGAAGCCGTGGTTACCGATACGGATGGCTACGATTTTGTCCTGGTTGAAATCGGCGGCACGGTTGGCGACATTGAGAGTCTTCCTTTCCTGGAAGCCATCCGCCAGCTCCGCAATGATCTGGGGCATGAGAACACCATGTGTGTTCACCTGACCCTCCTGCCTTACATTCCCTCCGCTGGTGAGCTGAAAACCAAGCCGACCCAGCATTCCGTCAAGGAACTCCAGAATGTCGGCCTCCAGCCGCAGATTCTGCTCTGCCGCTCCGACCGTCCCATTCCGCAGACAGAGCGGCAGAAAATTGCCAGCTTCTGCAATGTCCGTCCCGAAGCCGTAATTGCAGCGCTGGATGTCGATACAATCTACGCCTGCCCTATCGCCTATCACGAGCAGGGCATGGATCGTGAAGTTCTGCGTTATTTCGGCCTGCCGTTCGAAACAGCGCCAGACCTCTCCCGCTGGGAGAAAATCGTCCGTGGCGTTCGGGAGCCGAAAGGCGAAGTCCGCATCGGCATCGTCGGCAAATATACGGCCCTGCTGGACAGCTACAAGTCCCTTGCCGAGGCCCTTCTGCATGGTGGCATCTCGCAGGATGTCCGTGTCCATATGAACTGGATTGATGCAGAAGAACTGGAAGACCCCTCCAGTCTTGAAGAGCAGCTGCGTGGCATGGATGGCATCCTCGTGCCGGGCGGCTTTGGCGAACGTGGGTCTGAAGGCAAGATCAATGCTGTCCGTTATGCCCGTGAAAACCGGATTCCGTTCCTTGGAATCTGCTTCGGGATGCAGATGGCCGTTATTGAATGTGCCCGCTCCCTCGCAGGCCTGAAGAAGGCCTCCTCCACGGAGTTCGGCCCGACAGATGAGCCACTGGTCGGCCTGATGACCGAATGGGCCCGTGGCACGGAACTGCTGCGCCGCCGTGAAGGAGGCGACCTTGGCGGAACCATGCGTGTCGGTGCCTATCCGGCCAAACTGGTTGAAGGCTCCCGTGTTGCAGAGGTCTACGGCCGGACGGACATCCGTGAGCGCCACCGCCATCGCTGGGAAGTCAACGTCCATTACCGTGACGTGCTGGAAAAAACGTCCCTGCGCTTCTCTGGCATGTCTCCCGATGGCGTTCTGCCCGAGGTGGTGGAATATCCAGACCATCCCTGGTTTATCGGTGTGCAGTACCATCCAGAGCTGCTTTCCAAGCCGTTCGACCCGCACCCGCTTTTCGTAGGGTTTGTCGGCGCTGCAAAAAAAGAACATCTGTCACGGGAACAGGATGTATGAGCGTCCCTCTGGGCAAATTTATCATTGGTCAGGATCAGCCCTTCCGGCTGATCGCTGGCCCGTGCCAGATCGAATCCCGTGATCACGCCTTCTTCATGGCCGAAGCCCTGCATGGGCTCTGTCAGGAGCTGGATATCAAGCTGATTTACAAAAGCAGTTTCGACAAGGCCAACCGCAGTTCCGTCCATGCTGCCCGTGGTGTCGGTATGGAGGAAGGGTTGAAAATCCTCTCCGACATCCGGTCCCGCTTCAATATTCCTGTGCTGACGGATGTTCACGCACCGGAACAGTGTGCTCCTGCAGCTGAAGCTGTGGATGTTCTCCAGATTCCGGCTTTTCTCTGCCGTCAGACAGACCTTCTTCTGGCCGCTGGACGGACAGGACGGGCCATCAATGTCAAAAAAGGGCAGTTCCTCGCTCCGCAGGACATGCAGAACATTGTCGACAAGCTGAAATCTACCGGCAATGAGCGTATCCTGCTCTGCGAACGTGGCACCTGCTTCGGCTACAATACACTCATCAACGACATGCGGGCCCTCCCCATCATGGCGCGCACCGGCTATCCCGTCGTCTTCGATGCCACCCACTCCGTGCAGCAACCGGGCGGATTGGGTACAGCCACCGGAGGGCAGCGTGAATTCGTTGCTCCGTTGGCCCGGGCCGCCCTGGCGACAGGTGTCAGCGCCCTGTTTATCGAGACCCATCAGGAACCGGATACGGCCCCCAGTGATGGCCCGACCATGATCCCCCTTGCTGAAATGCGGTCATTGCTGACCCCACTCAAAAAGATTGACGAACTCGTGAAAGCTGAGGGCCTCTGATCAGAGGCCCTTCCTCCCTCTCAAAACTGGCCTTGCGGTGAGAGAAGGGCAAACAGGAAGCCAATCACGCACAGACCGGTGCTGATGGCCCGGACCATGATATATCCCTGCGGCAGGTCACCATGCCGGTTGGCGATTCGTTCCAGAGCAAAAATTCCTGCAAAGCCGATTGCCTCCAGCCCGAAGCCTGTGCGCAGATTTCCCAGCAGGCCTACGCAGAGGGCAAGCCACCCCCAGAGAAACGCAAACGTCCCTGAAAGAAGCGCCCGCCTGTCCCGCAGGCTCTCTCCCTTTGGCGGAATGATCGTGGGTTTGCTGGCCAGCAAACCCCACTGTACAGCCCCATAAAAAGGCAGGAGGCATCCCCCATAGGCCAGAAGGATCTGGCTGAGATGTGGCAGGGATGTCAGCACACCCGCCAGAAACAGCCAGCCCCCCACCAGAAAGGGAAAAACGCCGCCAAGCGCAACAAGCATGGCAGCCGTGACAGGAAATTGTCGCATCTTAATTGACCTCGGGCGCGGATTTTGAGACTGAAATAGAGCGAAAGCGGATCCGGTCTGCGAGCTGATAATAGGCCGTTCGGGGTCCGCCGCATAGAGTCAGGAGAAGTCCCTTGAGCGCTATTGTTGATATTATTGCCCGCGAAATTCTGGACAGCCGTGGTAACCCGACTGTTGAGGTAGATGTTGAACTGGCCTCCGGTGTGACCGGCCGTGCCGCTGTTCCTTCCGGTGCCTCCACCGGTGCCCACGAAGCTGTAGAACTGCGTGATGGCGACAAAAAACGCTTCCACGGCAAGGGTGTCCTGAAGGCCGTCAACGCCGTGAACACGGAGATCGCCGACAAGCTGCGTGGCATGGAATCTGAAGACCAGATCGCCATCGACCAGGCCATGATCGACCTTGATGGTACACCGAACAAAGGCCGCCTTGGCGCCAATGCCATTCTCGGTGTGTCCCTCGCCGTGGCCCGTGCTACAGCTGAAGAGCTGGACCTGCCGCTGTATCGCTATGTTGGCGGCACATTCGCCCATGTTCTGCCGGTCCCGATGATGAACATCATCAACGGTGGTGAGCATGCGGACAACGCCATCGACTTCCAGGAATTCATGATCCAGCCGGTCGGGGCTTCTTCCGTTGCTGAAGCCATCCGCATGGGCTCCGAAATCTTCGCCTGTCTGAAGAAAGAGCTGCACAAGAACGGCCTGAACACCAACGTTGGTGATGAAGGTGGTTTTGCTCCGAACCTGAAGTCCACAGAGGAAGGCCTGAAGTACATCGAGAAGGCCGTTGCCGATGCCGGCTACAAGTTCGGTACGGACATCACCATCGCTCTCGACTGTGCCTCCACCGAGTTCTACAAGAACGGCCGTTACGAGATGAAGGGCGAAGGCAAGAGCTTCTCCTCCAGCGAGATGGTCTCCTACCTTGAGGAACTGACCAAGAAATTCCCGATCGTCTCCATCGAGGATGGTCTGGCTGAAGATGACTGGGAAGGCTGGAAAGAGCTGACAGAGCGTCTGGGTGACCGCATCCAGCTGGTCGGTGACGATCTCTTCGTGACCAACCCGGCCCGCCTGAAGGAAGGCATCGAGAAGGGTGTTGCCAACTCCCTGCTCGTGAAGGTGAACCAGATCGGCTCCCTGACAGAGACACTGCACGCTGTGGAAATGGCCCAGCGCGCTGGCTATACCACTGTCATGAGCCACCGTTCTGGTGAGACAGAGGACAGCACCATTGCCGACCTCGCCGTCGCCGTGAACACGGGGCAGATCAAGACCGGGTCCCTCTCCCGCTCCGATCGCATGGCCAAGTACAACCAGCTGATCCGCATTGAGCAGCAGCTGGGCAAGAGCGCCAAGTATGCTGGTCACAGCATCCTGAAAAAAGCCCGCAAGTAATTACGGGAGCAAGTCAGCCGGTTCTCCCGCTGAACTTGCAGAAAGGCCTCCACCTGGAAATGGGTGGGGGCTTTTTTTATACCTCCCTTCAGATTTTCTCTCTGGCATGGCCGGCAGATACCTTGCCTCTCCCGCCAACCGCTTATAAGGTGATAACCGTTTCAACCTGATCAACATGAAGACCGAGGAGCCATTGCATGATCGCTCTGCTACGGCGTGGACTGGGTGCTGTATTCGCTCCGCTCCTCTTTCTGCTTCTGACAGCCTATTTCATCTGGAATGCCCTGCATGGGACTCTTGGTATTGAGGCCTATCAACGACAGAAGAAACTTCAGGCAGAGGCACAGTCCGCCCTGCTGGATGCCCATAAGGAGCAGGACATCTGGCGTCGGCGCGTCATGGCGCTGAATGAAAGAGCCCTGGACCCGGACATGCTGGATGAACGGAGCCGAGTGATGCTCAACAGCAGCCGCAAGGGCGATCTGGTCATTCCCTACGGTGAGAAAAATTCTCTTTATTGACAGACAGGATAAGCGGGCTCTGCCCCCGCTCACCTCACGTTTCCCTGCAAACCATCAAGGCGTTTCTACACGCTTGGGGGCAATGACACATAAAAAAAAGCGGCCCCAAAAGGCCGCCTTTCTTTTTCGTCAAATGGAATGACGATTACTTGATCTTCGCTTCACGGAAAACAACGTGCTTGCGCACGACCGGGTCGTACTTGCGTACTTCCATCTTCCCCGTTGCCGTACGGGCATTCTTCTTCGTGACATAGAAATAACCCGTATCTGCAGAAGAAACGAGACGGATCATGATTACGTTTGTCTTGGCCATACTACCCTCGGACTGCTGCCGCATGATGGGACGCTGCTTCATCAGTGCTCGGAGCAGCACATCCCCTATACCTGAGCGGGACAATGATACCTTGAGCCTTTCAGGTCAAGCCCTTTCCAGCCCACGATACCCTCATTGAGACAGATTATGCTCTTTTTCTCACAAGATTGGTCTCATTTGTCCCAGTCAAACTGATAAACCCTTTCACTCTTATGAGAATGATGGGACCTCGCAGGAGCCTCAAAGCCCAGAGCATCCACGTAATCATCATCACGTTTTCTGCTCGGATGATGACGCCCCTTCTGGGCATGTGCTTCCACATGCCGCCCGGCGACCGTGTGATGCTCCTTCTCGGTAACCACCACCTCATGCTGACGGGCCTGCGTGCGCCTATGCGTCCAGTGCGGCTCCACAACCGGCTGTGCTGCATCCACCACTGCAGCCTCATGCCTGTGATGTGCTCCAGCCTTGCCCTTGGACCTGTGCTGTCTGCCCATCTCTTCATCAGCTCCAGACTGTTGTGGAAGAGGAGCCGCTACGACACCAGTCTCAGGCTGCTGACGGGGTGCTTCCGTAACGGCTGGTACCTGACGTACAGGACGCTGCGGTTCGGAAGGAACCTCAACCCTGGGCTGCGGACGGGGCACTTCCGTAACGGCTGGCGCCTGACGTACAGGACGCTGCGGTTCGGAAGGAACCTCAACCCTGGGCTGCGGACGGGGCACTTCCGTAACGGCTGGTGCCTGACGTACAGGACGCTGCGGTTCGGAAGGAACCTCGACCCTGGGCTGCGGACGGGGCGCTTCCGTAACGGCTGGCGCCTGACGTACAGGACGCTGCGGTTCGGGAAGAACCTCGACCCTGGGCTGCGGACGGGGCGCTTCCGTAATCGTCGGCTCCCTGTAGGCTGGCTGCCGGGATACGGCACCCCCGCCAGCCCTGCGCTCCAGATGGGAAAGCGGTTCTGCCGGCGGTGCCTTCTGGAGCTCGGCCTGAGCCTCCTGCCGCGATTCCTCAGAAGAATGAACATGCCCGAATGTTCTGGCATGTGCGTACAGGGACGCCTTGCCCGCACTGACAACCTTCACACTGCCATCAGGAGCAATGAGCGTATCCGTTCCATCACCATTGGGAATGGTAACCACACCCCGCCCTGCGGGCTCCATGTAAGGCCGCGCATTATCCTTGACATGGGATGGAATGGGTTTGCCTATGGGCATCACGCCCTTACCGGACCCATAACGCTGCCCGACATCTTCCCCGACACTCATGCCCTGGCCATCATTGAGCTGCTGCCGGAGATCCGCATCAAGCTGTGGTCGCGCCTTCTGCCATTTCTCAACAAAATTCCTGTCAGACCGGCTGACATCCTGGAGACTGGGCACAGGCTCCGGCTGACCCGGCCAGACATCCCCCTCCTCGGGAAGAACAGGCATTGTGCTCAGCTTCACTCCCCGGACACGCTGCGCCGTCTCGCTCCGGGCATCTGGCATGTTCGGATTGCCAAAAGGATTGATCGTACTGCCCAGATGCCTGTCCAGACCCGTGCAGCTGACCGAAAAACTGGTACACCCCACCGCAAAGAAGGACATGACAGCGCCTACCCTCTTTAGCTTTCCTTCCCTGCTTTTCATTCCCTACCCTTTACAACCATCGCAACCTGTCCCCAGGAAGGCTCAGCCCACCTTCTGCCACCATCATCTCGAGCTGCCAGATACCTCACACCAAGTCTATCTCCGCATCTGCGCCACGGTCGCCTTGAGGTAGCCTGTCCCCGTCAGAAGCGTCGGAATGACAGACAGCCAGAGCAGCGCAGCGCCAATTACGCCAAAGCACCATGTCACGTCATGAAAGGAGGTAGAAGCCCCCTCCCCCAGAATCAGGAAACCGATGGCCACCATCTGTGTGCCTGTCTTCCATTTGGCCAGACGGGTGGACGGAATCGTCTCATTGCGGGAGGCCATATACTCCCGCAGCCCGCTGATCATGATTTCCCGAAGCATGATGAGAATGGCTGCATACAACGAGCAGAACCGCAGCCCTCCCATCCCTGCAAGTGCCAGGAGAAGCCCCCCGACAAGGAGCTTGTCTGCGATCGGATCCATCATCCTGCCAAGGTCTGATGTCAGGCCTTGCCGACGGGCCAGAGCCCCATCGAGATAGTCGGTCACACAGGCGCCAACATACAGCAGAAACGCCATATCAGCCCACAGGCCACCACCTGCCAGACACCCGATCAGCACCGGGATGACAAGGATACGGAACAGAGTGAGAAGATTGGGAAGATTGATCACCTGATATCCCTAATATGGAAGGCCACCCCCCAACACGGTGCTCAGTCAGGGTTTTTTGAGGACGTCACTCTGTTCTCTTACCCATTCTGGATGGAAATATCCATAAATGACCTGTGCCATTTCGCGATTAATTCCCGGTACATGCTCCAGCTCTTCCAGAGCCGCCTGCCCGACATGGCGTGCAGAGCCGAAACGGGTCAGCAGAGCCTTCTTGCGAGCTGGGCCAACACCGGGAATCTCGTCGAGGCCGGAACGGGTCAACGCTCTGGAACGTCCTGCCCTGTGTGTCGTGATGACAAAACGGTGGACCTCATCCCGCAACCGCTGAAGATAGTAGAGGACAGCATCATTGACGGGCAGCTGGAACGGTTCCTTCCCCTCCACAAAGAACCATTCCCTCCCTGCATTGCGGTCCACCCCCTTGGCAATACCCACTACAGGAATGGAGGACAGGCCCCTCTCCGCCAGAATCTCCCGGACGACTCGTACCTGCCCTTTACCGCCGTCAATCAGCAGCAGGTCCGGCCAGTTTTCACTCCCTGAATCATCCGGTGTCAGCTGGGCAAAGCGACGGGTCATGACCTCCTTCATCATGCCAAAATCATCACCCGGAGCGACAGGACCACGGATGGCAAATTTCCTGTAAGCCCGCTTCACGAAACCTTCCGGGCCGCCCACAATCATGGCGCCATAGGGAGCCTGTCCCATCAGATGGGAATTGTCATAAACTTCAATACGTTTCGGTGGCTCGGGCAGGTCGAAAAGCTCGGCCACCTTTTCCAGCAGAACGGCCTGCCCGGCCGTTTCTGCAAGCCGACGCTCCAGAGCTTCACGAGCATTGAGAATGGCGTGGTCCAACACCGCCTTCTTTTCACCCCGCTGCGGCTGGAGAATCTGCACCTTCTGCCCCCGTTGCAGGCTCAGCGCTTCAGTCAACAGAGGCTGTTCAGCAGGCTCAGAACTTGTCAGCACCTGTAAAGGAGGCTGCTTGTCCTCGTAGAACTGGAGGAGAAACGCCGCAAGAACATCAGCCGCAGGCTCATCTGCCTCATGCCGGGGATAGAAAGCCCTGTTGCCATTGTTGCGACCGCCACGGATGAAAAAGACCTGGATGCAGCTCTGCCCCGCCTGCTGCCAGAGTGCAACGACATCCGCCTCCTGGATGCTGACCGGATTGATGGCTCCTGAGGCCCGTAGATTGGCAAACCCCCGGATACGGTCACGGATGAGAGCAGCCCGTTCGAAAGCCAGCTCCTCGGAAGCCTGTTCCATTTCCAGGGTCAGGCGCTGTTGCAGCTCCCGGCCGCCTCCACTCAGGAATTCCTTCGTCTGTTCCACCAGCCTCTGATACTCCAGCGGGCTGATGCGCTCCACGCAGGGAGCAGAGCAACGCTTGATCTGGTGCAGCAGGCAGGGGCGGGTCCGGGATTCGAAAACGCTGTCCGTACAGGTCCGCAACATGAAGGCCCGCTGAATGACCTGAATTGTCTGGTCCACTGCTCTGGATGACGCAAAAGGCCCCCAATAGGTTGCCCCTTTGACGGGCTTCCCCCGTTGGCGCATCAGGCGGGGATAGGCGTGATCCCCGCTCAGCAGAAGCCACGGATAACTCTTGTCATCCCGCAGAAGGATGTTGAAGCGGGGCTTCATCCGCTTGATGTAGTTGGCCTCCAGCAGCAGGGCCTCGGCCTCGGTTCGTGTCACGACAATTTCCATGCTGGCCGTCAGGGAGACCATGAGCTTCAACCGGTCCGGCAGACGGGCGACATGCGTGTAAGACGTGACCCGCTTCTTCAGGTTCAGCGCCTTGCCGACATACAGCACCTCCCCCTTCACACCGATCATGCGATACACGCCGGGACTTTCAGGAATCGTCTTCAGGGCTTTCCGAATCGTAGGGGCACCGTGGGGTCTTTCAGGCATATGTCCTAGTTTTCCGCCAGTTTTTCATGATCATGCTGCGCCTTTCATACTCATCCACCATTCCTGTGGACAAAGCTGTGAATACTCCAAGGGTAAAAGCACACAGCATAGGGTTTCTCTTCTTTTTTCATAGATTGCCCATTTTTTAGGCAAAGAATATAACCATCTGAAAAATAAGTAATTATAAAAGATTTTATCCCTGCATCCTCCCCTTTCCTGCCCCCTGATGGCGGTGTGGGCTGTCAATCCCGTTTCTGAAAAAATTACTGTGCAAAAAATACCACGAATTTTCTCAAAAAGTAAAAATCAGGTTTGACATTTCGAAATTTTATCTTCTGCCCTCTGCAACAGGCGCAGCATGTTTTCTCCACATATGGCCCGAATCTCCCCGGCATCCAGACCAGCAACAGCCAGCGCTTTGGACACATGGTGAGTCTCACTGGCATCCTGCCAGCCCTCTATCCCGCCTCCGCCATCAAAGTCGGACGAAATTCCCACATGTTCGACACCAATCCTGCGGGCCACATACAGCACATGCTCCACAAAATCTTTCAGCGTTCCACCACCACCCCGGCACAGGAATGGCCCCATGGCTGTAATCTGGATCAGGCCACCACTGGCCTTCAGTGCATCAAGCTGTCCGTCATCCAGATTGCGGGGATGATCACACAAAGCCCGCACACAGGAATGGCTGGCAAAAACAGGAACTGAGGATGCATCCACCGCCTGCATCATGGTCTTGCGGGATGCATGGGAAACATCCACCAGCACACCATGCCGGTTCATCTCACCAATAACCTCCCGCCCCAGAGCGGACAGACCGCCATGCACTTCTGCCGGCCCCTGCCGGACAACCGCCGAATCCGCCAGAAGGTTATGGCCATTATGGGTCAGGGTCATGTAACGCACGCCATGCCGCCGGGCGAGATAGCCGATCCGGGCCGGGTCATCCGCCAAGGGGTAGCCATTTTCCATGACAGGCACCAAAGCCACCTGCCCGGCCTCCGTAGCCCGCCGGATATCCGGAACTCTCCGGCACAGCACAGCCTGCCCGGAAAGATGAAGCGGAACCATCTCTTCCATCGCCTCCAGCATGGCCCGTGCTCTTTGCCACGCTGCCTCATGCCCTGCGTCATCCAGACCAGCCTGCGGTGTATAGGCAGCCAGACAGGCCACCCCCATCCTACCGGCCTGCGCCTTCGGAACGGTAAACCGGCGTTCCACATCCCGCATGGCAACATCCGCCTGGTCCCGCTTATGCCAGCAGGGCAGACCTTCCGCCGTTTTTTCGTTCCATGGAATATCAATATGGCTGTCGATCATCAGGATGGGCATATGCGGGAGACTTTCCTTATTCATTCCCCCCAGATTGGGGTAAACCCTGTTCATCGCAAGATCATCCGTTGAAATTTCCCGCTCCAGAGGAGATCAGAAAACATGCGTCTCATTACATGGAACATCAATTCACTCCGCCTCCGGCTACCCCTGCTCCAGCGTCTGATTGAGGAACAGGCCCCTGATGTCATCTGCCTTCAGGAAACCAAAGTGCCGGACCCTCTCTACCCCCGTGATGCACTGGCAGAGCTGGGTTTTCCCCATCAGCTCTATCGTGGAATGAAGAGCTATAATGGGGTCACCATTCTCTCCCGCACACCGCTGGAGCCCATTACCGGCACGCCGGACTGGTGTGGCCGGGAGGATTGCCGCCATGTGGCTGCCAGCATCCAGACAGAAACCGGGCCGGTGACGCTCCACAATTTCTACGTGCCCGCCGGTGGCGATATTCCCGACCCGCAGGAAAATGAAAAATTCGCCCATAAACTCGCCTTCCTTGAGGAGGCTACAGCATGGTTCCGGGCCAATCCGCCACAGCGGAGCATTCTGGTCGGTGATCTCAACATCGCTCCGCTGGAGCATGATGTCTGGAGCCACCGTCAGCTTCTGAAAATCGTCAGCCATACGCCACCGGAAACGACACGCCTGACCGAATGGCTTCATGCCGGATTTGAAGACGCCATGCGGAAGGCCATTCCAGAACCGGAAAAGCTCTTCACATGGTGGTCATACCGCAATCGTGACTGGAAAAAATCCAACCGGGGGCGCCGTCTGGACCATATCTGGACAACACCGGACCTTCTCCCCGGCCTGAAGACAATCAATGTCCTCAGCCCCATGCGGGACTGGACCTCCCCTTCCGACCACGTTCCCGTCATGATGGATCTGGCCGTCTGACCAGACTGGACCAGATGGCAGAAAGGCTGGCAGGACTTCCTCCTGCCAGCCTTTCTTCTGTCCGCCCTCAGGGCACCATCCGTCAGAGATCAGGATTCAGGCAGTACCCACCACCTTCCGTCAGCAGAATCCCGGCCCGGCCATGATCAGGCTCGATCTTCTGCCGCAGACGGTAGATGTGCGTTTCCAGCGTGTGGGTCGTCACCGAGGCGTGATAGCCCCAGACCTCATGCAGCAGCACGTCCCGCTCCACTGGCTGCCCACCGGCACGGTAGAGATATTTCAGGATTGCCGTTTCCTTTTCCGTCAGATGGATGCGCTGCCCCTTTTTCTGGTCCACCAGCTGTTTCCTGGCCGGATGGAAAACATAGGGACCGATATCGAAAACAACATCCTCACTGTTCTCGAAAAGACGCAGCTGCGCCCGCAGACGGGCCTTCAGCTCGCCCATGCGAAACGGTTTGGCCACATAGTCATTCGCTCCAGCATCCAGACCACGAATCACGTCATCTTCATCATGCGACCCCGTCATCATGATGATGGGGATATGAATGCCCCTCTCCCGCAGCCCGGCACAGAAATCCCGCCCGTCACCATCTGGCAGGTTCACATCCAGCAGAAGAATGTCTGTCCTGCCTCCAGAAGAGTGATCCATCACCTCCCGTGCAGCCGCAATGGTGGCAGCCTGTTCAACGCGGTACGCTTCCTCCTCTCCCAGCTGTTCAGCCAGCAGAAGGCGCAAGGCATCATCATCGTCAACAATCAGTATTGAGTGATGAGCATTCATATCCCAAAAATCCCGTCCGTAATGCACTCAAAACCCCGCCTCTCCGCCCATGCCGGATGGGCAGACAGGGAGGACCTGTCTTTCTGATAGGGCACTACACTAGCCCGAATGACGGCCAAGCACTACGCCCCTGCACGCAGTTCTGCTTCCTCTTTTACATCTGCCCCCTCATCACGGCTTTCCGGCGCCCTCATGGAAATGACAAGATCCCCCATGCTAGGCATGGTCCAGGCCCGATCTTCTGCCGAGCGAATGAAGATGCCCGTACCCCGGCGAACGATGAGCAGATCCAACCGGTTTTCTTCTTTCCCGAAAAGATCCACCGTGGCATCCGTCACGCTCTGACAGACAAAACGCCAGCCACGACTGAACAGGGTATCAAAGAACGTATAGTTCCAGCCCGGTTCTCCCAGCACCTTCCCCCGGGCATCACGTGAGAGGCCACGATACAGGTCCAGCCGGGCCACACCGGGACTGACCTGATAGACCCTCTCCCGCCCCATATGCGGAGCCATGTGCCCGCAGACCATCCCGTTATAGATGGCATCCCCGGTCGTGGCGATCAGGTAGTCCGCCGGGCGCTCCTCCAGAGCCTCCTGCCCCGCTGCGGAGAGAAGTTCCGCCTTGAGGACCGGCACCCCACGCCGGGCTGCGGGCATGAGTTCCTGCGCTGTCGTATCCACCAGCAGAACAGGTACCTTCTCCTCATTCAGGCAGGCCGCCAGATCGGTCGACCAGGCATTACCACCAAGAATGACCAGAGCAGGCTCATTGGAGAGAGTCAGATGCAGCCTTCGTGCCAGCGGGCCGAGTGAAAAACCGTGGCAGATCATCGTCACGGCAATCACGCAGAACACGGCCGGCATGACAAGATCGGCAGAGGCGTACCCCGCCTCCGAAAGCTTGATCCCCGCCGCACCAGCCACAGCCGCCGCAACAATCCCTCGTGGAGCGATCCATCCGACAAAAATCCGTTCCTGCCAGCTGATGCTTGTCCCCAGCGTGGCCAGGAAAATGCACAGGGGGCGAACGACAAACAGCACAACCAGCGTGAGAAGCAGGATGGGAATGGACAGTCTGGCCAGCACGGCACGGTGCAGGTCGGCCGTCAGCAGGATGAACAGAACGGATACCATAAGGACCACCAGAGATTCCTTGGTCCGTTTCAGTTCATTCAGGCCCGGGATATGCAGGTTGGTCAGCATCATGCCGAAGACTGTCACGGCAATCAGGCCGGCCCCTTCCATCACCAGCGTGCAGGCCTCGAAAATGATCAGCGCCAGCGTGACCATGATGGGTACCTTCAACAGCTCCGGCATCAGGTCCCGGGTAAAAAGGTAACGCAGCAGATAGGCAGGCAAAATGCCCGCCGCCACGGAAACAGCCCCAGCCAGAAGCATGTCCGGCAGGGTATGGACGAAGAAAATCTGCTTGTGCAGGTCCACATGCAACAGCATGATCTGCATGACGACGGCAGCCAGAATGGCCCCCAGCGGGTCGTTGACGATAGCCTCCCACCGCAGGAAGGCCGCCACACGGGGCTGGAGTTTGGCACTCCGCAACAGGGGCAGGATGACCGTCGGCCCCGTCACCACGATGATGGCCCCGAAGAGAAAGGATGTTCCCCATTCCAGATGGGCAACATAATGGGCTGCCAGAGCTCCCAGTATCCAGTTGATTGGCAGGGCCACCATCGTCAGGCGGGCAACGCCCTGCCCGGCCTCCCGGAGCTGGCGGATATCCAGCACCATTCCACCCTCAAAGACGATCAGGGCCACCAGCATGGAGACCAGTGGACGGAATGCATGACCCAATGTTTCTGATGGATGCAACCACCCCAGAACAGGGCCAAAAAGCAGCCCCATGGCAAAGAGCAGAACAATGGCTGGGAGCCGCAGGCGCCAGGAAACCCATTGTGCCAGCATCCCTGCCCCGAATGTCAGCACCACACCAAAGAGAACATCATAGGCCATAGGGGATATGTTTCCTCCAGTCAGACAGGACCACCCGGCCCCGTAGCAGGAACAGGCTGGCCATTGTCCAAATATTAGCCATTTTCATGACAGATGCACAAATCCGCCGCAGGGACAGACAGGAGACCGGATAGCCCGTCCCTGCATGCGTCTCAGCCCTGGGACATTTTTTCCATGGCCGCCACGAAGAAACCATCCGTCCCGAAACCATGAGGCGTCAGGGAGAAAAGTGCCTCCTGCCGCAGTTCTTCCGGCAGAAGGATGGAACGTTTCTCCGCAGGCAGCAGGGTGTAAGCCTCCTGCCTCTTCAGGAAGGCTTCAATCTGCTTTCCGTTCTCCGCCCCCAGAAGGGAACAGGTGGCATAGACCAGCTTCCCGCCCGGCCGGACGAGACAGGCTGCAATGTCCAGAATGGCTGCCTGCTTGGCGCAGAGTTCCTTGATGTCCTCCTCTGTCAAACGCAGGCGGGCATCAGGATTGCGCCGCCATGTCCCGGTACCGGAACAGGGGGCATCCACCAGTACCGTGTCAAACTGGCCTTCCCGCCGTTTCGCCCATTTGTCGCCTTCACTCAGCAGATGCCGTGTCACGTTATGGACATCCGCCCGGCGCAGACGCTTCGTGGCACCATCCAACCGGACCCGGGAGACATCACAGGCCACGATCTGCCCTTTATTCTCCATCGTCATGGCCAGAGCCAGCGTCTTTCCGGCAGCACCGGCGCAGTAATCCAGCAGCCTCTGCCCCGGTCTGGCATCCACGGCTGCTGCGATCAGCTGGCTGCCTTCATCCTGTATCTCTACCAGCCCTTCCCGGAAAAGAGCCGCCGCCGTAACGGGCTGACGCCCTTCAAGCCGGATGCCCCACGGAGAGAGAGCCGTCGGCTCCCCCTGAAAACCTTCCCGCCGGAGACGGCGCAGGGCCTCCTCCCGTGTTCCCTTCAGAAGATTGACCCGCAGGTCCAGGGAGGGTGCCCCCATGAGGGCCCGCATTTCCTCCTCCAGCCTGTCACCAAAATCTTCCACCAGATAAGGGTGCAGCCAGTCGGGATATTCCAGCCGGACCGGCAGTGGCTGCTTCTCGCTGCTGATGTCCTGTCCTTCCAGAGCCTCCAGCATGACCATTTCACGCTCGTTCAGCGGGGCTGGAGCGTAACGCTCCCCGCTGAAAAGGGACTGGATGGATGAAAGGGGTTGCCCGACAAAATGCAGCATGGCCGCACAGAGCAGCCTCGGGGAAACATCCTCATGCCGGTAGCGCAGGTCCGCCCGCAGATGCCAGTGCAGCCGACGCCATGCCCGCAGCACGTCCCACGCAAGGGTGGAAATGGCCCGGCGGTCACCACCACCGATATAGCGGCGTTCACGGAAGAAATTGTTGGCAACGGCATCAGCCGGACGGTGCGGTGCGTTCTGGATCGCACAAAGCAGATCAATCGCACCAGAAAGACGAGCAGCGGGGGTCATGGCCCCCGCCTACTCCGTTTCCTTTCATCAGGAAAGGAAAAAATGACCTTTCAAAGCCAATTAAAGCCGATAGTTGGGAGCTTCCCGGGTAATGGTCACATCATGCACATGGCTTTCCCGCAGACCCGCATTGGTGATCTTGCGGAAGCGGGCACGGGCCTGAAGATCGGCAATCGTGGCGGAGCCGGTATAGCCCATGCCAGCCCGCAGGCCACCGATCAGCTGGTGTACGACAGCCGCCATCGGCCCCTTGTACGGCACCTGCCCTTCAATCCCTTCCGGCACCAGCTTCAGCGTGTCCCTCACCTCACCCTGGAAGTAACGGTCTGCCGAACCACGAGCCATGGCCCCCATGGACCCCATGCCACGATAAGCCTTGTAGGTCCGCCCCTGATACAGGAAGCTCTCGCCGGGGCTTTCCTCACATCCGGCCAGCATGGAGCCGACCATCACGACATCAGCACCGGCCCCGATGGCCTTGACGATGTCACCGGACGTGCGGATGCCACCATCGGCGATGGCAGGAATGTCCAGCTCATGACAGGCGGCTGCCGTTTCCAGCACGGCGGAGAACTGCGGCACACCCACACCGGCCACGACACGGGTCGTGCAGATGGACCCCGGACCGATGCCGACCTTCACACAGTCTGCACCGGATTCGATCAGCGCCCTGGCAGCTTCTGGCGTGGCCACGTTGCCGGCGATCAGCTGCACGTCGGCATATCTGTCACGCAGGCGGGCCACGGTCTCCAGCACGCCACGGGAATGACCGTGGGCCGTGTCGACCACCAGCACATCCACGCCCGCCTCGACAAGAGCCGCCCCACGGCGGAGACCATCCTCCCCAACGCCGATGGCCGCAGCGCAGAGCAGACGCCCCTCCGCATCCTTCACGGCCAGCGGATGGGTCATGGCCTTGTCCATGTCCTTGACGGTGATCAGACCGATGCAGCGTTCCGCATCGTCCACGACCAGCAGTTTCTCGATCCGATGATCATGCAGCAGCTGGCGGGCCTGATCCGGGGATGCCCCGTGCCGGACCGTGACCAGCCCCTCATGCGTCATCAGGTCCCGCACACGGGTATTTTTATCTTCGGTAAAGCGCATGTCACGGTTGGTCAGAATACCAACCAGCCTGCCATCCGTCTCCACGACCGGGAGGCCGGAAATGCCATGGTGGGCCATGATCTCATGAACATCGCTCAGCGTCTGGTCCGGCCCCACCGTAACGGGATTGACCACCATGCCAGCCTCAAAACGCTTCACACGACGGACCTGCTCGGCCTGTCCTTCCAGCGTCAGATTCTTGTGGATGACACCCATGCCGCCCTGCTGCGCCATGGAGATGGCCATTTCCTCTTCCGTCACCGTATCCATGGCGGAAGAAAGCAGCGGAATGTTCAGCTCCAGCTTGCGGGTAAGACGTGTCTTCGTGCTGACCTGACCGGGAAGAACCGATGATTCAACCGGCTCGATCAGCACGTCATCAAAGGCCAGGGCATCACGCACACGGCTGTAAAGTTTGTCATTCTGGAAATTGGTCATGATGCCTACGCCCTCGCTCGTGCGTCCTGTTCAATACAACTAGGTCAGCCTACCACCACTGAAAGGGTAATTAAGCTGTTGGCAGGGTCTCATAACGCACTCTGTAACCATAGGCAAAGGAAAACAGACTGCAGCCTGCTCTCCTCACAGGGAGGAAGAAAAACGGGGGACTGGTTTCCCCTCGCCTGCTGCGGCCAGTTCCTTGCGCCGTGTATCGAATACGGCCGCCAGATGCCGCAGGAAGGGGCCGCCCTTTTCTGTCAGGCTCACCCGGTTGCCCTCCCAGCGGATCAGCCCGTCCTCCTCGAAAGGACGCAGGGCTTCCAGCTCTTCTGCAAAAGCCTGTTCCAGACCCTGTCCTGACGGGATGTAGGGTGTCAGGTCCACGCCCGAAAGGCACATGACGGTCTCGATCACCTTCCCCCGCCAGCGGTCCTCCTCCGTACGGAACACCCCCCGGGCAACGGGAAGGCCATCATGCTCCTTCAATGCCCGGATATAAGCCGCCGTAGACGGAATGTTCTGGTAGAATCCGTCAGGTGTCATGGAAATGGCCGATGCTCCCATCCCCAGCAGGACGGGTGATGAATCGATCGTATAGCCCTGAAAATTGCGATGCAGCGTACCGGCCTCATAGGCATGGGCCATGGCATCTTCAGGATGGGCATAATGGTCCAGCCCGATGGGCTTGTAGCCTTCCTCAACCAGAACACGGTCGATCCTGTCCGCCTGCTGCAACCGCTCTTCCGAAGATGGGAGAGAGTCTTGCGGGATGAGCTGCTGGCGTTTCTGTTTCCACGGGACATGGGCATAGCCGAAAACAGCCAGACGGTCTGGCCTCATTCCAGCAACACGCCGGGCCGTGTCCTGTACGCTCTCGACTGTCTGATAGGGCAGGCCATAGATCAGGTCGATATTCACCCCATTCACCCCTGCCGCACGGGCCTGCTCCACACAGGCCAGCGTCTGCTCGTAAGACTGCACACGCCCACAGGTCTCCTGCACAATACGATCAAGGTCCTGCACACCGAAACTGATGCGGTTGAAGCCCAGCTCGGCCAACAGGGGCAGCATGCCCTCCGGTACATGACGGGGATCCATCTCCATGGCGATTTCAGCATCATCAGCCAGCCGGAACTGTTCCCGCACTGCGGACATTACGTTACGCAGGGCCGTTTCTGGCAGGGTTGTCGGTGTGCCGCCACCAAAATGGAGATGCCGGACCACACGCCCTTGCCCAACCAGTGCAACGATACGGTGCATCTCCTCCAAGAGAAGGTCACCATAGGCTGCCCGTGCCTCTTCCTGCCGCATCACTGCCGTGTTGCAGGCACAGAAGCGGCACAGCTCGTCACAAAACGGGACGTGGAAATACAGGGAGACGGACTGCTCTGGCGGCAGGGCCTTCAGCCAGTCTGCCACCTCCTGCGGCCCGATGGCATCAGAAAAACTGACCGCCGTAGGATAGCTGGTATAGCGTGGCAGGTTGCCGCCATAACGGGCGATCAGGTCAGGAGAAATATTTGCAGCCACAGTCTCACCATAATCCAGTCTCGGTCAGGGAGCTTCTGCTTACAGCGGCGCACCCTGTTACGCAAACCACCCCATGGGCAGAATGTAACGGAACGATTAACCTGTCTGAGAAAAATGGCTGGGAGACCTGGATTCGAACCAGGGCTGACCGGGTCAGAGCCGGTAGTTCTACCGCTAAACTATCTCCCAAGCGGTCGGGGCTTCCCCCTGGAGCAAACACACCACATGACTGGCTGGGAGACCTGGATTCGAACCAGGGCTGACCGGGTCAGAGCCGGTAGTTCTACCGCTAAACTATCTCCCAAGCGGCGTTTGCTGGAGGGGTTCTAGCCCCATTCCCCCCACGACGCAAGGGGGATGGGAAAGTTTTTCCTTATTTTACCGGACGCCGGAGTGCGCTGGCCAGAAATGCTCCACCAATCAGGACAAGCCCGACAAGCCCCGTCACCCACTCCGGCACCTCCACCAGCACGCTGACCAGCATCAGGAGGGAAAGGATGAAAATGGTGTAAAACGCCCCATGCTCCACATAGACATACTCGGCCAGAGCATTCGTTTTCAGCATGGAGAGTGTCATGGAACGGACAAACATCGCCCCCACGCCCAGCCCCAGCGCAATGACAACTGGGTCCGTCGTGATCGCAAAGGCCGAGATGACACCATCAAAGGAAAAACTGGCATCAATGAATTCCAGATACAGAAAGGTCAGCAGCCCCCCGCCAGCCGCCATGCGGGACGCCCCCGGCTCGCCTATCAGCCAGACCAGCGTTTCCTTGCCCAGAATATAGGCCGCAATCCCCCCGCAGCCCCAGAACAGGAAGGCCATCGGGTCATGCCCCTGCCCCATCAGGCGGGTGATGAGCATGAGAACTGCCAGTGTCAGCCCGACCGGCAGGGCTGACACCCCGCCCAGACGGGCTGCCGGACGCTCCAGCCATGAGAGCCAGTGATGCGTCTTGTCATCATCCAGAAAATAGTTCAGCGCAATCAACAGAAGGAACGACCCACCAAAAGCGGAAATCATGTCCTTTGCCCCCAGCATGATGGCGGCATAACGCTGCGGCTCCATGATGGCGAGACGGGCCGCCTGCCATGGTGACAGCCCGGCCACCAGAGCGACCAGAAGCACGGGGAACAGGAACCGCATCCCCAGTACGGAAAGAGGCATCCCCCAGCTGATGTACCGCTTCTGCCAGCGTGGCGACATGGTTTTGAGGATGCCATAATCCACGATGGCATTATCCATGGATTCAGCCGTTTCCATCAGGGCAAGAATGGCCACGCCCTCCACACCCATGAGAGCACCGTACAGGCTGGGCGCATGTCCGTACCCCAGAGCGGCACCAGCACACAGGGCCAGAGCGGCCAGAACAAAAGCGGCGTAAAACTGTCTCAAGAGCTGTACCTGTTTCTCAAGATGATGAGCCTTTCTGCTCATGATCCCTCATCCCTTACAGGCAAAAAGGGGCAGGCAGCAACGGACAGGCTTTGCAGGGCGACAGTAAGAGCCTATCTTTCCCTCCATGAGTCCGAAACACACGCCTCCTTCCTCCCGCCGGCCAAAGGGCGGTGCCACGCCACCCCGCATCCCCGGCAAACCCCTGCGCCACTCCCGCACGCCCGGCACCCGGGATACGGCGGATGACGCCGCCACCTCCCAGACACTGCGAACCCAGACCGTAAAACTCCGCAAGGCACGGGGCCGCACGCCAGCGCAGCAGCGCTGGCTGAACCGCCAGCTGAACGACCCCTACGTGACAGCGGCACGACAGCAGGGCTGGCGCTCCCGTGCCGCCTTCAAGCTGCTGGAAATGGATGACCGCTTCCACTTCATCAGGCCCGGAAGCCGGGTGGTGGACCTCGGAGCTGCCCCGGGAGGCTGGGCACAGATTGCCGTCAAGCGTGGAGCTGCCAAGGTGATCGGCGTGGACCTGCTGCCGGTGGACCCGGTGCCGGGGGCCGAGATCATCGAGGGTGACTTCATGGAGGCCGACATGCCGGAGCGGCTCCAGGCCATGCTGGGCGGGCGGGCTGATCTCGTCATGTCCGACATGGCACCGAACACGACCGGCCATGCCGCAACCGATCATATCCGCATCATGGCCCTGGCCGAAAACGCCCTGGATTTCGCCCTGAAGATATTGGCCGAGGACGGAGCCTTCATCGCCAAGGTCTTTCAGGGAGGGTCCGAGAAAGACATGCTGGACCTGATGAAACGCAATTTTACCGTCGTCAGGCACGTCAAACCCCCTGCCTCCCGCAAGGAATCGAGCGAGCTTTACGTCATTGCCACGGGTTTCCGTGGTGAGCCGTGAGTTCAACGACTATCCGGAACCGATTCGGAACCTCTTCATAGGGGCGCTCTGCGGCCATCAGGACGCCTGCTTTGCCCTTCTGCCGATCGGTCTGGAACAGTCCCTGTTTCCGGTCCTGTCCCGCTGCGTTCCACAGGAATTCCCCCGGAACATTCCGAAGCACATTGCCCAGTTCTGGGACAGCCCTGAACCGCCGGAAGACGTCCAGGCTGCCATGAAAGGCATCCGGAATGACAACCCGGCTTTCTCCTACCATCTGGAATGTGATGCCTCCGCCCGGGCGTTCATCCATGACCACTATGGCGCCAGCATCACCGCCCTCTATGACGTCTGCCTTCACCCGGCCATGCGGTCGGACTTCTGGCGGCTCTGCTACCTGCATGTAAAAGGCGGCGTCTATATTGATGCGGATGTAACAAGCCGTGCCCCTCTGACAGACATAACCAGAGGCACACATTTCAGGACGCTGTTACCTTATTCCGTCGGCGAACCATGGTGCCTCGACAATGACATGCTCATTCAGGAGGCTGGCAACCCTCTCATGCAGCATATCATGGAAACCATGTTCCAACGGGTCCGGCACATTCTGGAAACCGGCTATTTTGAAAATGTCTGGGTCTCGACCGGCCCCGGCGCCATGGTTGTCGGCACGATGAGCTGGATCGCCCACACCCTGAAAAACCAGAAAATTCCATTCCATGAGATCAGCCAGTTCCTGATGGCAGCAGGAATCGCCTTTGTTGCCCATCGTCAGGTCGAGCAGACACTCGATACCTGCTCACACTTTGCCTACCAGAGCACCAATGCCAACTGGCGAAAATTCATGAAGTGGCCTGACAGCAACACCCCCTGATCCTGACAGCAACATCCATCACCGTTCCGCTCCAGTCATCATTTCCTGCACGGCCTGCATCAGGACACTTCGCTCATGAGGGGCCGTGACATCGGCCAGCGTGACTTCATCCAGCACATCCATGAAAGCGAATCGGGCTTTCAGCAGCGTCTGTTTCAGACGGCAGCCACCAACCAGAATGCAGCCAGAGGCTCCCTCCTCCTTGCCCATGCAGCCGACAAGGGCGAGATCATCCTCCGTGCAGCGGACAATGTCTCCCAGATAGATCTCCTCAGCATTCCTGCCCAAACGCAGCCCACCATTGCGGCCACGCAGCGTCTTGATGAAGCCGTGCCGCCCCAGCCTGTGCACGACCTTGACCAGATGATTCTCTGATATGCCGTACACGCGGGCAATCTCGCCAATGGAGACGAGACGCTCCTTCTGTGTCTCCAGATAGATCAGGGACCTGAAGGCATAGTCGGTATAGAGGGTCAGACGCATTCCGGGAGCTTCCTTCCGGTCGTGTTTCAGATGATCCGGCGTCACTCCAAGCCTGCATGCAAAAGAGGAGACGTGGTGGCAGTGGCTCCTTCTCCGAAACTAACAGAAAGATGACATCTGCCAACCTGTTTCCTTGCCTCGTCTCTTCCGGCTTGACAACGGCTGGTATCGACCTATTTTAAAGATGTATTTTATATGCATCTTTTGGAGAGTGTGATCCTTGTCCATTTCCCTCACCCCACAGACCCGTACCATCGTCAAAGCCTGTATTCCTGCCCTGGAGGCTCATGGCGTTGACATCACCAGAGAGATGTATCGCCGCCTTCTGAGTGATGAAAACATCCGAGACCTCTTCAACATCTCCCATCAGAAAAATGGCGACCAACCCAGGGCCCTGGCCTATGCCGTCCTCGCTTATGCCCGCCATATTGACGATCCCACGGCCCTGAAAGACATGATTGAGCGTATTGCCGAGAAACATGTCGGGCTGAACATCCTGCCAGAACATTACCCCCATGTTGGCACAGCGCTGCTTGGGGCCATTGCCCATGTTCTGGGAGAGCAGGCCACACCTGAAATCATGGAGGCATGGAAAGAGGCTTATGGGTTTCTGGCTGACGTATTGATCAACCGGGAACGGCAGATATATGAGGACCACGCCGCCAGAAAAGGCGGCTGGACAGGATGGCGTGCCTTCCGCATCGCCAATAGGCATGAGGAAACGGCTGACACCGTCTCCTTCATTCTTCAGCCGGTGGATGGCCAGCCCGTCATGCAGCACCAGCCGGGCCAGTATCTCAGCTTCCGGCTGGACATCCCTGGCCATGGCCCGGAACGCCGCAATTACAGCATCTCATCAGCCCCGGCAGATGACCATTACCGCATCACTGTCAGGAAACAGGAAGACGGCGTCGTGTCCCGCTGGTTCCATGACGATGTCCGGACAGGTGATACTCTGGATGTCTCTGCTCCAGCCGGTGATTTCTTCCTGCAATCTTCCTCCGAAAGGCCGCTGTGCTTCATCTCTGCCGGTGCAGGCATCACGCCTGTCATGTCCATGATGGAAGCACTGACCACCCGCACTTCACATCCGGCCATCCATTTCATTCATGGCACCCAGACAGCAGACAACGAAATTTTTGCCCGCAAAACCCATGGCCTGGCTGCCTGCGGAGCCATTACGGCAGACCTGTTCTACAGCCAGATGAACAGCCTTCCACAACGGACAGATGGCCTGAACTGCCATACTGGACGCCTCACACCCTCATGGCTGAAAGCGCATAAGGACAGACAGGCTGATTTCTATATCTGTGGCCCGACAGAGTTCATGGTCAGCATGATCCACACCCTGCGGGAGCAGGATATTCCCATGGATCGCATCCATTATGAAATGTTCGGCTCTGCATCCACCCCCTATCTCGTCACACAGGCCTGAACCTGTCCGACACCGCAACAACATGAAAAATGGGGCGGCACCATTATTGCCGCCCCATTCCTGCCTTGCGGGTTGAAAGCAACCTTCAGCCTGCCTCGGCCGGGCGAACCTTCTCCAGCAGCTTGGTCAGAGAAGCCAGAATCTTCCGGGCCATGCTGATACGCACGGCATTGGTCATTTCCCGCACCATGGCCAGCTTGTGGTCAGGCCGTATCTTCACACCGGCCTTCTCATTACGGGCAACCCAGCGGATCAAACCATCAGGGTTGCCGAACCTGTTCCTGCGGAACTGGAGGACCATACCTTTCGGGCCTGCCTCCAGCCGCTCCACGCCCGTCTCACGGCAGAGCTTCTTGATCATCACGACATCCAGAAGGTTCTCCACCTCCTGCGGCAGAGGACCGAAACGGTCCACCAGTTCAACCCGCATGGCGTCCACATCCGCCTCATCCTTCAGGGCGGCAATGCGGCGGTACAGGCCAAGACGGACAGGCAGGTCCTTCACATAGTCCTCCGGCAGCAGCACCGGCAGGCCGAGGATGATGTTCGGCGTCCAGCCCGTATCTTCCTCCTCGCCTTCGTTCCTCATCCGGCGCAGGTCCGTCACGGCGTCCTGAAGCATCTGCTGGTACAGCTCGATTCCCACCTCCTTGATATGGCCGGACTGCTCATCCCCCAACAGATTTCCTGCCCCTCGCAGGTCAAGGTCATGAGATGCCAGCGTGAAGCCCGCCCCAAGGGAATCAAGCGTCTGCATGATCTCCAGCCGCTTGACGGATGAAGCCGACAGGACATGCGTCTGCGGCCAGGTCAGATAGGCATAGCCCCGCTGCTTGGCCCGCCCCACACGGCCCCGCAGCTGGTAAAGCTGCCCAAGGCCGAACATGTCCGCCCGATGAATGATGATCGTGTTGACCCGGGGCATGTCCAGCCCACTCTCCACGATGTTGGTGGAAAGCAGGATGTCGTATTTCCCCTCCGAGAACTCCGTCATCACCGTTTCCAGCTCGGTGGGAGTGAGTCGGCCATGAGCCTCCGTGATGCGGGCATCGGGCACGATCTCCCGCAGCCGGTCGGCCATGTGCCGCATGTCCGTCAGACGGGGCACCACGCAGAAGACCTGCCCTCCCCGGAAGCGTTCCCGCTGGATGGCCTCATGAATCATCACCCTGTCAAAAGGCGTGATGAAGGTGCGTACGGACAGACGGTCCGTCGGCGGGGTGGCGATCAGGCTCATTTCCCGCACGCCGGAAAGGGACAGCTGAAGCGTCCGTGGCAGGGGCGTGGCGGACAGCGTCAGCACATGCACGTCTTCCCGCAGGGCCTTCAGCTTCTCCTTGTGGGACACGCCGAAATGCTGTTCCTCGTCAATGATGAGCATTCCCAGCCGTTCGAACGACACGGCTTTCGAGAGCAGCGCATGGGTGCCGATGACAATGTCCACCGTTCCATCGGCCAGCCCTTCCCGCACCTTCGTGGCTTCCTTGGCCGTGACCATGCGGGAAAGCTGCTCCACCTTCACGGGCAGCCCCTCGAACCGCTTCCTGAAGCCGATGTAATGCTGCCGGGCCAGAAGGGTCGTGGGTACGACCACCGCCACCTGCATCCCGGACATGGCCGCCACGAAAGCTGCCCGCAGGGCCACCTCTGTCTTGCCGAAGCCCACATCACCGCAGACGAGCCGGTCCATCGGCTTGCCACTGCTCAGGTCCTCCAGAACGTCCGCAATGGCCCGTGACTGGTCTTCCGTCTCCATGAAGGGGAAACGGGCGCAGAATTCATCCCACATCCCTTCAGCCGGGGCCATGATGGGAGCTTCCTTCATGGCACGGGCCGCCGCCGTGCGGATCAGCTCTCCGGCCATTTCCCTCAGGCGGGTCTTCATCTTCGCCTTGCGGGCCTGCCACGAGCTGCCGCCCAGACGGTCGAGCTGCACCACCCCCTGCTCGGAGCCGAAACGGCTCAGCAGATCAATATTTTCCACGGGCAGAAGAAGCCGCTGCTCACCATCATACAGGATGGAGAGATAATCATGGGCCACACGCCCTTCCCGCACCGTCTCCAACCCGACATAACGGCCAATGCCGTATTCCTCATGCACGACGAGATCGCCCTCTGAAATCTCGCCGATCTGCGTGATGAAGTCATTGCCCTTGCGCCTGCGCCGGGGCGGACGGGCCAGACGTTCCCCCAGCAGGTCCTGTTCGGACACGAAGGCCAGACGCTCCCCGGTGAAGCCCCGTTCCATGCCCAGCACGACAAGCCCGACAGCCCCACGGGCCATGCCCGCCGCCTGCGCCCAGTCATCGAAACTCTCGCAGGGAATATCATGGTCCCGCAGCAGGCTGCTGATCCGCTCCCGGGAGCCGTTGCTCCAGGCCGTCAGATAGGTCCGCCGTCCCTGCTTCGCCCAGTCCTGCACATGGGTGGAGAACTGGTGGAAGACCCCTTCCCGTCCGGCACCGCCCATGCTGGCAAAGACCGGACCCGGCCTGTACCCGGCATCCACGCCTTCTGCGCCATCGGGCTGGGCGAAAGGTGACAGCAGGACGGTGGGGTGACCCTTCAGCATCCCGTCCCAGCCATGACGGTTCAGATAGAGCCGGTGCGGTGGCAGGGGCCGATAGGGCAGCTCCCCCTCATGCCCGGCGGCACAGCGGGCCTGATAATGGTCGGCGATCATGTCCAGCCGTGCCGTCAGGATTTCCGGCGTGTCCCGTTCGAAACTCAGGGCGGCATCCGGCAGATAATCCAGCAGGGTTTCCATATGCTGGCCGTCGCCGTCATGGAACAGTGGCAGATAATGCTCTGCTCCACTGGCCCTGCGTCCTTCCAGAAGCTGGCGGTAGAGAACATCCTCCATCGCTCCCACGCCGAACACATCCCGCCAGCCCGTCTGGAAGCGGCTCAGGCTGGGCTTGTCCAGCGCATATTCCGAAACCGGCGTCAGGCTGAACTCCGTCCGCTGGTCCGTGGACCGCTGGGTGGCGGCATCAAAACTGCGGATATTGTCCACCTCATCCCCGAAGAGGTCCATCCGGACAGGCTCCCCGGAATCAGCGGGGTAAAGATCGAAAATGCTGCCCCTCATGGCGAACTCGCCACGTTCCATCACCGTATCCACACGGCTGTAGCCGTTGCCCACGAGCCGTTCCGCCAGACTGGTCGCATCCAGCGTATCACCGACCTTCACATGGATGGTCTGCCCCGCAAAGGCCTCACGGGGCGGCACACGCTGGAGCATGGCATGGATGGTCGTCAGCACGATGCGGCCCGTCTTGGGCCGTGGCTCCAGAAGGTGGCTCAGCGTGGCGGCACGCTCGGCCACGATGGAAGGATTGGGGGAAATCCGGTCATAAGGCAGACAGTCCCATGCCGGAAAGCGCAGGACGGTGACTTCCGGCATCAGCCAGCCCAGCATGTCCGCCAGAGACGCCAGGGCAGCGTCATCATGTGCCACATGAACAAGCGTCCCCTCATGTTCCGCCAGACGCTGACGGAGCAGGAATGCCACCGCCCCATCAGGCACCCCCCAGACTGTCGGACCAAAGGACGCAACGGCAGAACGATCAACAGGCATCAGGGCGGGCTCTCCACTAAGGACATTTTTATTATCGGCCGGTTCTGCTACCCTATAGCCCTCCACAGCCCCCCTGTCAGCCCGGAAGCCACCCGCCCCCGATGCCATGCCCCTAGCTCCCCCTTCCGCACGGATTGCGCCACTTCTGGCTCCCATCAGCAGCCTGCCGGGCACAGGCTCCCGCCACGCCACGATGCTGGGCCGGATCAGCGGCGGCAGGCGGATCATCGACCTGCTCTTCACCCTGCCAGAAAAGCTGATCGACCGGCGCAGGCTCATGAGCGTCGCCGAGGGGCGGAAACTGCCAGCGGGCGACATCCTGACAAGCCGTGTCCGTGTGACAGGCATCCGCCGCCCCGTCCGCTCCTCCCAGCCCACCATCCTGACCACCAGAGACAGCACCGGCACGCTGGAGATCACCTTCTTCCAGAAGGGGCGGCTCTTCCTCCCCCCAGAGGGGACAGAAATCCTCGTTTCCGGCAAGGTCGGGCATTACCATGACCGGCTGACCCTCTCCCGCCCGGACCACATCATGGCCTGGGAAAAGAGGGACAGATTCCCGTGGCTGGAACCGGTCTGGCCCCTCACGGCCGGGCTGTTTCCCTCCACCGTGCGGAAAGCCATGCAGGCCGCCCTGGCCCTGATCCCGCCCGACCTCCCGGAATGGCTGGACCCGCCCCTGGTGAAAAAACGGAACTGGCCCAGCTTCGCCACGGCTCTTGGGCTGATGCACTTCCCCGAGACGCTGCCTTCCGACGACGACCCCACCCCCATTCTGGAGCGTGCCCGTGCCCGGCTGGCAGCCGATGAAGTTCTGGCGGACCAGCTCTGCCTGGGGCTGGCCCGGATGCAGGCCCGGACACGCACGGGCCGCCCGCTGGTGGGCGATGGCTCCCTGCGCCGTACCCTGCTTGAGCGTTTCGGCCATGAACCCACACCGGCGCAGCGACGTGTCATGGCCGAAATCGCAGCTGACATGGAGCGTCCCGCCCCCATGATGCGCCTGCTCCAGGGGGATGTCGGCGCCGGAAAAACGCTTGTCGCCCTGACGGCCATGCTCCAGGCCGTCGAGGCCGGAACACAGGCCGCCTTCATGGCCCCGACGGAGATCCTTGCCCAGCAGCATGCCAGCACGTGCGAGGCCCTGTGCCCGGTGCCGTTCGTGTTTCTCAGCGGCTCCGTCAAGGGGAAGGCACGGCGGGTCGCACTGGCGAAACTGGCCGATGGCCATGCGAAGATCGCTATCGGCACCCATGCACTCTTTCAGGATGGCGTCACCTTTGCCGACCTCGGCCTGGCCGTCATCGACGAGCAGCACCGCTTCGGCGTGGAGCAGCGCATGAGGCTGGCCAGCAAGGGGGCAGCCACCGACCTGCTCGTCATGACCGCCACCCCCATCCCCCGCACCCTGCAACTGACGGAATGGGGCGAAATGGGCGTGAGCCGGCTGGACAGCAAGCCAGCCGGCCGCCAGCCCATCCATACGACCGTGCACAACATGGGCAAGCTGGACGACATCTTTGCCGGCATGAAACGGGCCCTGGACCAGGGGAAGCAGATCTTCTGGGTCTGCCCCCTCATCGAGGAGAGTGAAACGCAGAGTGCCGCAGCGGCAGAAGAACGCTGGGCGGAGCTCACAAAACGTTTCGGCCCCATCATCGGGCTGGCTCATGGCAGGCAGGACATCGACACGAGGCAGAACGCCCTGACGGCCTTCCAGAAAGGCCAGACCCGCCTGCTGGTCGCCACCACGGTCATCGAGGTCGGCGTGGACATTCCCAATGCCACCATCATGGTCATCGAACAGGCCGAACGCTTTGGTCTGGCCCAGCTGCATCAGCTGCGTGGCCGTGTCGGCCGGGGGGCACAGAAATCCTTCTGCCTGCTGCTGCACAGTGAAGGCACCAGCTTCACAGCCCAGCGTCGCCTCCACCTCCTGCGGGATACGGAGGATGGCTTCCTGATTGCCGATGAAGATTTCCGCATCCGTGGTGGTGGCGACCTGACAGGCAACCGACAGTCCGGCCTGCCGGGCTTCCGGCTGGCCGACCCGACCCGCCTCTCCCTGCTTCTGACAGCCATGCGGCAGGACAGCCAGCGTGAACTCACCCGCAACCCCGACCTGACAGGGCCAAGGGGAGAGGCCCTCCAGGACCTCCTGCATCTGTTCGACCGGGCCATACCGGACAGACTGCTTGTATCTGGCTGAAATAAAAGACTGTCACAGAAATTGTTAACAATATTTGTTCAGCCATAAACTTACATTATTGTCATCTCTACGAAGGAGTGGCCTACAATTAGACTTCCAGACGACGCAGCATAATAACGGCAGAAAAAATTATCGTAATTTCATCTTTTTCCTTGTGGCTTAATTGAAAAAACATGCTACCGTTAGAAGTGGAACATGCAGGCATGTTTCCAACATAATGACCCTGAGGGAGCGGATCGACCGCTTCCTCCCTGATGACCCCAGTACGGGACGAGACCCTTGAGAAATAATAGATCCGACCGCAGCTCCTTTTCCTCTCGCCGCGGCGGTTTTGACCGCGATTTCATGACCCAGCCTTCCTATTTTGATGATCGCGGCAGTTACGATGCCCCGCGTGGCGGTGGTTTTGGCGGTGGCGCCCGCCGTGGCGGTGGCCGTGGTGGCCCGCAGATCACCCCGACAGGTCCGGAGATCACCGGTACCGTCAAATGGTTCAACACCGAGCGTGGCTTTGGCTTCGTTGGCCTGAGCGATGGCAGTGGCGATGTTTTCCTCCATGCCAACACGATCAGCGCCCTCGGCCATGCTGAGCCTGCACCGGGAACGACCGTTGTTGTCCGTGTCGGCCAGGGGCCGAAAGGCCGCCAGGTGGCTGAGGTGATTTCTGTCGATGCCAGCACGGCCACAGCAGAAGCCCCCCGTCGCCCTGCCCCCATGCGCCAGGAACGTTTCCATCCTGCTCCGGACCTGTCCCAGGCCGAGGAAATGCGTGGAATCGTCAAGTGGTACAACACCACGAAGGGCTTCGGTTTCATTACGCCTGAGACAGGTGGCAAGGATGTGTTCGTCCACGCCTCTGCTCTGGAGCGCTCTGGCCTGCATGGTCTGGCTGATGGCCAGCAGATCGGCATGAAGGTTGTTCAGGGACACAAAGGCCCTGAGGCTGTAGAGATTACAGCCGAATAAGACAGTCTTCCGCATCCGCTGAAGAAAAACCCCACGGCCCGTAAGGAACGTGGGGTTTTCTGTATCCTCTGCCCACAACCAGCAGAAACGGGCATCCCATCCTGCTACTACTGGCCCCGGGGCAACTTTAACGGGGAATTCCCCTCAATAATCTCCACGCCCTTTGTTACGGAGCAGACGGGCCTTGTCTCGCTGCCAGTCACGGTCTGCAATGGCGTGGCGTTTGTCTTCCTTCTTGCGCCCCTTACCAAGACCAAGTGTCACTTTGGCTACACCACGGGCATTGAAGTGAATGTCCAGCGGAACCAGTGAAGCCCCGGCTCTGGTGACCTCTCCAATATATTTGGCCAGCTGTTTGCGGTGCAGCAGCAGCTTGCGAGGAGCCCGTGTATCAAACCGGGACAGCACCCCTCCCTGATATTCCGGAATATAGGAATTGATAAGCCACAGCTCACCATTCCGTTCTACGGCGTAGGCCTCGGTCAGTGTTGCTCGGCCCATGCGAAGGCTCTTGACCTCCGGCCCCTTGAGAACAAGACCCGCTTCAACCGTTTCCAGAATGGTATAGTTGAAACGGCCCTTCCTGTTCTGCGCAGCGATGCCATGGGAAATGAGCCCACCTTTTGTTTTTTTCTTGCTGGCTGCCATGGTCCGTCTTAATCCAGAAGGCCAAGCAAACGCAGAGCCTCGTCCACACGCTTCTTCGTTCCTTCCGTCGGCTCCACCATTGGCAGGCGCAGCGTGGATTCGCACAACCCGAGACGGGACATGGCGTACTTTGCCGGGGCTGGGCTGGTCTCGGCAAACAGGGCATCATGCAGCGGCAGCAGCCTGTCCTGAAGAGCAATGGCCTCCTGCACCTTCCCTTCCCGCCAGAGACGATGGAGCTGGGAGCAGAGATCCGGTACCACGTTGGACGTCACACTGATGCAGCCGTGCCCTCCGGCGGCCAGAAAGGACAGGATGGTCCCATCCTCACCAGAAAGCTGGTTGAAGTCCGCCCCAGCCTCCCGCCGCACGGCCAGCGGACGGGAAAGATTGGCCGTAGCATCCTTCGTACCGACAATGTTCGGGTGCTTGGCCAGACGCCCCAGGGTCTCCGGCGTCAGGTCCACAACGGAACGGCCCGGGATGCAGTACAGCCAGAGCGGCAGCGGCGTGGCGTCAGCCACCGTCATGAAGTGGCGGTACAGCCCTTCCTGCGTCGGCTTGTTGTAATAGGGAACGACCACCAGCAGGGCATCGGCCCCCACCTTGTGAGCATGACGAGCCATACCCACAGCCTCATGTGTGCTGTTGGAGCCTGCTCCGGCCATCACGAGCGCACGGCCAGCAGCCACCTCCACACAATGCTCCACGACACGGCCATGTTCCGCATGGGAGAGCGTCGGGCTTTCCCCCGTTGTCCCGGACGGAATGAGGCCTGTCGTCCCGCCCTGGATCTGACGCTCGATCAGCCTGGTAGCGGCCTGCTCGTCCAGCGTGCCGTCCTTCTTCATGGGGGTGATCAGGGCGGTCAGCGAGCTGTGGTACCGTTCATTGATATTCTGTGCCATCTCTTTACTCTCCACCCTTGTCCCTGCTCATAAAAATCCGTGGGCTGACCTCGCCAGCCGACATTCTGCTGCCATTATAATGAGACCTCTCCGCTGGAGAAAGGTCACATCTCATCCCGAAACGAACTCCGCCGGTAGGTGCCCAGCACGTGATGATCCTGGCTCACCCCTGCCAGCTCCAGAAGAGCCTCCCGAACTCCCCTGTCATCCGGCGCCCCCTCAATGTCCATCAGAAAACGGGATGCCTCAAAAGAGCCTCCCAGCATGTAGCTTTCAATCCGTGTCATGTTGACCCCATGCCGTGCAAAACAGGCCAGAACATCACACAATGCCCCCGGCACATGCCGGACATGAACGATCAGCGTCGTCATCATCGGCTGGCCTGCCACGGATTCCACCACAGCGTCCGGAGGGGCCACACGGTAGAAACGGGTGGTATTGTGGGCAGCATCTTCCACATTGCGCAGAAGAACTTCGAGCCCGTTCAGCTCTCCAGCAAGGGAGGACGCCACCGCCGCCTCTTCCCTGCGCCCCCAGCCTGCCACAAGCTCGGCGGCTCCCGCCGTGTCAAACTCTGTTACCGGCTCCAGATCATACCGTGCCAGAAGACCCCGGACCTGCGCCATCGCCACAGGGTGCGTATGGACACGCTTCACATCTTCAAGCCGTGCCCCCTTCACACACAACAGACAGTGTTCCACCCGCTGGAAATGCTCCCCCACGATCTTCAATCCCGCTTCCGGCAGCAGCGCATGGATCTCTGCCACACGACCGGCAAGGGAATTCTCGCATGGCAGAAGGGCCTCATCCGCCAGACCATCCCGCACGGCCTCGATCGTCTCGGCAAAGCTGCGACAGGGCAGCGTGGCCCAGCCCGGACGTGTGGCCCGGCAGGCCAGATCGGAATAAGCTCCCGGCCGCCCCTGAAACGCAATTACCGGCATGATGGCTGCTCCCCCACTCTGGCCCGGACTCTCGCAAGGTCTTCCGGCGTATCCACCCCCAAGGGAGCCGTGGCAATCCGGGCACAGCCAATCGTCATGCCCGCCTCCAGCGCACGGAGCTGCTCCAGCTTTTCCCGCTCTTCCAGCCCGGAGGGCGGCAGGGTAACGAACCGGGCCAAGGCCTCACGACGCCACGCATAGACACCCACATGATGCCAGTACACGCCCTCACCCCACGGAATCACGGACCGGGAAAAATAGAGTGCCCGGGCCACGTCATCGTCACTCTGGAAACTACAGGCCACCTTCACGACCGACTCGGCGTCACGCTCCTCGGGACCCTGCACCGGGGCAACCAGTGTCCCGATGTCGAACCGCCCTTCTGCCAGTGGGCGCAAGGCCTGCTGGAGGGTCTCCGGTTCCACAAGAGGGAGGTCACCCTGAAGATTGATCACGCAGTCATGCCGCCTCTGCGGGTCGTGAGCTTCAATCGCCGCCTGCACCCTGTCCGATCCGCTTGGCAGGGCCGGGTCTGTCAGAATGGCCTTCACCCCCGCCATGCCTGCCACAGCGTCCCGGATTTCCTCATCTCCGGCCGCCACGAGGACAGGCCCCAACCCGGCCGCCACAGCCCGGCGGGCGACATGAACGATCATGGGCTCGCCATCAATCTCGGCCAGAGCCTTGCGTGGAAGCCTTGTGGAGGCAATTCTGGAGGGAATGACAATAATCGGTTGCATGATCCCTGATTGCCGTGCGGTCCTGTCCACGTCAATCAACCCAGCAGGAAAAAGGCACAATCCTCATGCGTCAGTCTGATCTTTCCTCCCATCTGGCCCTTGCCCAGCGCTGCGCCGATGCTGCCCGACAGGTCATCCTGCCGTATTTCCGCCAGTCCCTCACCATCATCTCCAAGGCCGATGACAGCCCCGTCACCCTGGCCGACCGGGAAGCCGAATCTGCCATGAGGGCCATTCTGGAAAAGCATGTTCCCCATCATGCCATCCTGGGCGAAGAGGCCGGTGCCTCTGGCACTCCGGGGAAAGACTGGCTCTGGGTGCTGGACCCCATTGACGGCACACGCTCCTTCGTAACGGGCCGACCAAGCTTCACGACACTGATCTCACTGTTTCATGAAGGCCGTCCCGTACTGGGCCTGATCGACCAGCCCGTCACCAATGAACGCTGGCTCGGGCTGGATGGTGAATCCAGCCGCTATGTCGCCCCGCACATGCCCGGCACCATCGGCACCCGGCAGACTGTCCGCCTCAAAGAGGCTGAGCTTTCCTGCACGGCACCGGAAATCTTCCGTCCTGCCCAGTTCCGGCAGTTTCAGGCACTTCAGCAAAAAGTCCGCCGGACCTCATGGGGAGGAGATGCCTACGCTTACGGACTGTTGGCTCTGGGACAGATCGACCTCATTGCGGAAGATACGCTCAAACCATGGGACTGGGGACCACTGGCCCCCATCATCAGGGGGGCCGGTGGCAGCCTGACGGACTGGTCCGGCGCCCCGCTGACACTGGAAAGTGACGGCACCGTACTGGCCTGTGCCAGCACACCCCTGCGTGATGAGGCCATGGAAGCCCTTTCCACCTGACGATCTGTCCATTACACATAGATAACGATTCTTCACGAGGTCACGCCTGCTGACCCGGTTCCCACGATGAAGGTTACCCGCCATGCCCCTCTCCCTCGCCAAAGACAGAATCAACATTCTTCTGCTGGAAGGCATCCATGACAGTGCCGTCAACTATCTGGAACAGCAGGGCTACGCCTCTGTCACCCGGCTGAAAGGCGCCCTGGAAGGCGATGCCCTCAAGGAAGCCCTTCAGGGTGTCCATATGGTCGGCATTCGCAGCCGGACGCAGCTGACAGCCGATATCATCAACTCTGCCAACCGCCTCATGGCCATTGGGTGCTTCTGCATCGGCACCAACCAGGTGGACCTCAAGGCTGCCCGGATGGCCGGGATTCCCGTCTTCAATGCGCCTTTCAGCAACACCCGTTCCGTGGCCGAGCTGGTCATGGGCGAGATCGTGATGCTGCTGCGCCGCATTCCGTCCCGCTCGGAGGCCTGCCACAAGGGGGGCTGGGAAAAGTCCGCCAACAATGCGTGGGAAGTCCGCGGCAAGACGGTCGGCATCGTGGGCTACGGCTCCATCGGGTCCCAGCTGTCCGTTCTGGCCGAATCCTTCGGCCTGCGGGTGCTCTTTTACGACATCGCCCCCCGCCTGCCACACGGCAACGCCATTGCCGTCAGCTCTCTGGAAGAGCTGCTGGGCCAGTCCGACATCGTGACGCTGCATGTTCCTGAAACACCGGAAACGCAGAACATGATCGGCGAGGCTGAAATCCGGGCCATGAAGCCGAACTCCATTCTGCTCAACAACGCCCGTGGCACGGTGGTGGATATTGAAGCCCTGGCCCGTGCCCTGAAGGACGGCCACCTGATGGGTGCGGCCATCGACGTCTTCCCCGTGGAACCGAAGAGCAGTCAGGAGCGCTTCACCTCTCCGCTCCAGGAGCTGGAAAACGTACTGCTGACCCCACACATCGGTGGCTCCACCATGGAAGCACAGGAGCGCATCGGTGTCGAAGTCGCCCAGAAGCTGGTGGATTATTCTGATGTCGGCTCCACCATCGGGGCTGTCAACTTCCCACAGGTTCAGCTGGGTGAGCGCCCCGGCGGGATGCGCTTCATGCATGTCCACTCCAACCAGCCGGGCATCCTTGGGCAGATCAACGACATTTTTGCCAAAGCCGCCTGCAACCTGACGGCCCAGTTCCTCCAGACAGATGGTGAGCTTGGCTACGTCGTGACCGAAGCCGAAGCACAGGAAGGCCAGAATGTCGCCGAACTGGAAAAAGAGCTTCTGGAGCAGCTCCGTAGCCTGAAAGGAACCCTGCGGGCCCGCTCCATCCGTCCGGTCCCGGCTGAAGACTGAGCCGTCCTGCTGCCCTGTCCGGTCTGCTTCTGACAATCGCCCGGCAGGTCTACTGTCGGGCGGTTTCATATCCGACCCACAAGGACTTCTGATCATGGCCACCACCCCGCCCGCTCTTGCCCGCATCCAGAGCGTCACCTTCTCTGGAATCGATGCCTTGCCTGTCATGGTGGAAGTTCAGATTTCCAGCGGGCTGCCATCCTTCATCATTGTCGGGATGCCCGCCCGGGCCATTGCCGAATCCCGGGAGCGTGTCCGTGCGGCACTCTCCGCCATGGGGCTGGCCCTCCCTCCGAAACGGATCCTCGTCAATCTCACCCCGGCCGACCTCCCCAAGGAAGGAGCCCATTTCGACCTCCCCATCGCTCTGGGCCTGCTTGCCGCCATGAGTGTCATCCCGGCCGACTCCATCACGGCCCTGACCGCTTTGGGTGAAATCGCCCTTGATGGAACGGTCACCCCTGTAAACGGCATCCTCTGCGCCGCCCTGACAGCATCGACCCAGGGCCAAGGGCTGATCTGCCCAGCATCGCAGGGGGCAGAGGCACGCTGGGGCCATCCGGCCCTTGAGATCATCGCCACGCCATCCCTCACGGCATTGATCGGCCATCTCCGCAAAGAACAGCCCCTGCCGGATGAACCCCCTCCTACCCCCCAGCCTCCCGATTATGGCCTCGACCTCCGGGATGTGAAGGGCATGATGCAGGCCCGTCGTGTGCTGGAAATTGCCGCCGCAGGTCGTCACTCCCTGCTCATGTCTGGCCCGCCCGGGTCTGGAAAATCCATGCTGGCCAGCCGTCTGCCCGGTATCCTGCCTGATCTCTCTGCGACGGAAATCCTGGAGACCAGCCGCATCCACAGCATTGGTGGCCTGTTGCCTGCCGGGCAGCTTGTCAACCGTCCCCCCTATCGGGCGCCACACCACAATACGACACTGCCTGCTCTGGTCGGTGGCGGTCCAAAAGCCATGCCCGGCGAGGTCAGCCTCGCCCATAATGGCGTCCTGTTTCTGGATGAACTCCCTGAATTTCCCCGCAACTGTCTTGAAGGACTGCGCCAGCCTGTCGAATCAGGTGAGGTCACCATCTCCCGTGCCGCACGGCATACACACTATCCGGCCCGTTTCCAGCTTGTTGCCGCCATGAACCCCTGCCGCTGCGGGTATGTCCATGATGCCGAGCGTTCCTGCAACCGGGCACCACGCTGCGCACAGGATTATACGGCCCGCATCTCCGGCCCGATGCTGGACCGCATGGATCTGTGCGTTCATATCCACTCCCTTTCACCTCTGGCCATCAGCCGTGCCCCCACAGGGGAAAGCAGCGCAGAGGTACGGGCCAGAGTGCAAAAGGCCTATGATCGGCAGATGGAACGACAGGGAACCTGCAACAGCACCATGCCCCCCGATGGGTTCCTCTTCGAAGCGGACGCCCTGGCTCTTGCAGAACAGGCAGCCCTGCGGATGAAACTTTCACACCGTGGCATCACACGCATGTTCCGTGTCGCCCGCACGATTGCCGATCTGGACGGCACGGAAACCGTGCAGAAACACCATGCGGCAGAAGCTCTCTCCTACCGCACCCCGCTCTGAAGATCAGGAAGACAGTCCATCAAGCCCACGGGCCAGATCAGCCTTCAAATCCGCCACGTCCTCCAGCCCGACCTGAATACGGAAGGCTGCGCCCTTCGGCAAACCCTCTTCATGATGTCGTGTCAGTCCCCCGGATGTCGGCAGGACAAGACTTTCATACCCCCCCCAACTGGCTCCAATGCTGAAGAGGTTCAGTCCGTTCAGCATGGCGACCATGGCTTCCTGCGTGATCCCTTCAACCAGCTCCACACCGAACAGACCACTGGCATCCGTGAAATCACGCTTCCATATCTCATGCCCCGGACAGCCCGGCAGGGCTGGATGCCGCACATGGGCGACCTCCGGGCGACTCTCCAGCCAGAGGGCCAGCTCATAAGCGGAGCGGGCCTGCTGGGCCAGACGGACAGCCATGGTCTTCAGGCCCCTCAGGGTCAGCCAGCAGTCATCCGGGGCACCGCAGGCTCCCAGCTCGATGGCGGCACGGCGCAGGGCCTGCCAGTGTTCCTGCCGCTGGACCGTGATGGACCCGAGAATCACATCCGCATGGCCGCTGGGATATTTCGTCAGGGCCTGAATGGACACATCCACCCCATGCGTGAAGGGCTGGAACGCCCCGATCCCCCATGTATTGTCCAGCAGCAGCCGTGCCCCGGCTCCGTGTGCCAGACGGGCGATCCGGGGAACGTCCTGCACCTCGAACGTATGACTGCCCGGGCTTTCGGCAAAAACCACGGCCGTGTTGGGCCGGAGATGCGCCCGCAGGGTGGCTTCATCCGCACGGGGCGGATAAAAGCCGGTCTCAACCCCAAAACGGGCCAACATTCCCAACGCAAAACGCCGTGTCGGACCATAGACGGAATCTGGCAGAAGCAGATGGTCCCCGCTCTTCAGGAACGCCAGCAGAGCCACGCTACAGGCTGCCAGACCGGAATTGACAACCTGCGTATGGCTTCCGCCTTCCAGGGCTGCAATCACCTGTTCCAGCCTGTGCTGGACGGGGTTGCCCATGGCGCCATAAACAAGCCTGTGATCGTAGGCATGAACGCCCTGGGCCTCCATGTCCTCAACCGTCGGGAACACGACCGTTGAACCACGCTCAACCGGCATGTTGACAAATCCGCCTTCCCGACCCGGCTGCTGACGCCCGGCGTGGGTCAGAAACGTTGCAAATTTCTGCCAGCCCTCACCAATGACAGACCCTGCCCCTATGGTCCTGCTCCTGCTCTTCATACCTGTCACTCCTGCTATCCATGCGGGTCGGACAGACATTTTCCCTTCTTCACGAAGAGACGCAACCCCCCTTCATGAAGCCCCCTGCCGTACAGCTTTCTCCTGTAAAGAAGGCCGGTATCTGGCATGAAGGTTCCATGATGTTCTTTACCGCCAAAACGGTATAGACTGCCTTCTCCCTTTCAGGCCTGTGCAGATGGGTCTTGTTTCTGTTGATTATCAGGTCATTACAACAATGCAGGACCCGACATTGCCGTTTGCAGTCCCCCATGCCCTCCGGCTGGTGAGCTGGAACCTTTTTCATGAGGATGGTGCCACGCTGGAGGATATCCGCCTCCTGCTGCGGGTTACGAAGCCCGACATACTGCTCATGCAGGAATGCCGCCCCTTCATCAACCGTCTGCCCGACCTCATAGGGGGGCATTTCAGCCGTCTGGCTTCAGAGGGACGGGTCCATGGCACCGCCTGCTGGAGCCGCCATCCCTTTCTCTCCTCCCCACGGCTGCACATGCTGCCGCCCGGTCTGGCTGCCCACCGTTCTGCCCAGCTGCTGGAATTTGATACAGGGTTTGGGCCGTTCGGCCTCGCCAATGTCCATCTCTCCCACGGTCCCATCCTCAACCGGCGTCAGCTGCGGCTCATCCGGGAGGAACTGCCGGAACGGGCCATCATCATCGGAGACTTCAATCAGGTAGGCCCCGCCATGTTGCGGGGTTTCAGGGATGTGGGACCACGGGAGCAGACCCACCGGATGCTCGACAGGGTGCCCCTGCGGCTGGACCGCTGCCTTGTCCGCGGTTTCTCCCTGATGGAACGGCGGGTCTATCCCCGTTTCGGATCAGACCATCGCCCCATTGCCGTCACCCTGCAACCAGAGGCCATAAGCAGCAGCCTCACCCTTCCTGATCAGAGATAAGGCAGGAAGAGACAGCAGGCCGCATTCCGCAGGCGGACCGGCAGGGACCATGAATCAATTTCAGCAAGCGTCAGCTGATGGCTGCAATGGCCAAGGATGAACTCTTCCAGATGACCTGCCGTCTCCGCACCATGCAGGGTCAGATTGCATTCGAAATTGAGACGCAGGGAACGTCGGTCCAGATTGGCACTGCCAACAAGGCTCCAGGCCCGGTCCACTGTCATGAGCTTGGAGTGGTTGAAAGGCGGATCCCCCAGCCAGACCCGGCAACCCGCCAGCACCAGGTTCCTGAGGCGGGCATTGCGGGCATAATCCGTCACCGGATGGTTGCTGTGGCGGGGAACAACAATATCCACCCGCACCCCACGCAGGGCAGCCAGCCCAAGCTCTGTGGCAAACCGGTTATCCGGGATGAAATAAGGGGTCATGAAGCAGACATGGCTGCGGGCCAGAATGACAGCCTGAAGAATGGTATATTCAATCTTCTCAACATCCATGTCCGGCCCTGACGTCACGACACGGGCCGGAATACTGCCACCCGCCACAGGCACCGGAAAATAACGCTCCCCTTCCAGGGTTTCCCCAGTCGTGAAGGCCCAGTCCCTCACGAAGACCTCGGAAAGCTGCTGGACCACGGGACCTTCCAGCTGGAAATGCGTATCCGCCACCGGGATGCGCCGCCCTCTGGGCTGGTTGAGCAGATTTTCCGCTCCAATATTCAACCCACCCATGAAGCCTGTCCGGCCATCCACCACCAATATCTTGCGATGGTCCCGCAGATTGATGAACGGCATCCGCCACGGCCAGAGAGAATGCATGAACCGGGCACAGGGTATGTTCTCCCGCTTCAACCTCTGGATGATCGGGCTGTAGAGATAGCCACTGCCGATACCATCCACCAGTACACGGACCTCGACCCCACGCTGCCGGGCCTCCGCCAGAGCTGCCACGAATTTCCTGCCGATTCCATCATCCCGAAAAATGTAGGAACAGAGCAGAATGGAGTGCTTTGCCCGGGCAATGCTTTCCAGCATCCTCGGATACGCATGGTCGCCATCATGCAGGCAGGTCACGCTGTTCCCCTTGAGCAGGGGCAGGCCAGTCAGTCCATCCAGCATCTTTACCAGAGGTGCCATGAAACTGTCGGCAGCATCATGGGTCCATGTCGCCAGAAAGGCCGTCTCCTCCGGGCTGACATCTTCCCGCAGCTTCTGCGCCCGGCGATGGACACGATTGATCCCCAGGCAGAGATAAAGCAGCGACCCCAGATAGGGCATGACCCAGCAGAAACCTATCCAGCCAGCGGCAGCAGCCGTATCCCGTTTGGTGAGCAGGATATGGCCTGTTACCAGAAGGGAAAGACTGACATGCAGCAGCCCCAGCAGGAAGGTGTATGAAAAAAGCGCTGCCATGTCCTCTCCTCAGCATGGTCCCATAATCAGCCCGACCCCACCTGCAGGCGGAGACGGGCGGCAGGCTGTTTCAGGCTTGTCCCGCCTATCGGCGCAGCATCCATTGTGGTGCTGCCCGCCCGACAGCGCCCCGGCGGCCAACCAGCGGGGCCAGATCAGCCGGGGACCGGACCTTCTGCCCCTCCTGCCAGACGAGGCCCTCTTCCAGAGAGAAGAGACGGATATGACTGATCGCCACGCCATCAGCCAGTTTCTGGAGGCTGACACCCCCTCCCTTCGCCACTTCGGCCACCTGCTCCAGCGGGAAAATGAGCGCACGTCTGGCTGTTGTCAGGCAGAGAACATGCGTCCCCTCAGCGGGCAGGGCAAGCCATACCTGCGCTCCATCCCGCACGTTGAACACCTGCCGCCCTGTTCTCTTCTCTGCTGCAAGATTGCTGGCGGCCACCTGCATCCCCCGGCCATCGGTACTGGCCAGAAAATACCGGGCATCATCCTCACCAAGAACAAACAGGGCCACAGCCTGATCATCCTGCGCCAGATCAGCCAGTGTCCGCACCGGCTGACCAAAGCCACGCCCCCGGGGCAGGTCCGCCACCTTCAGCGTGAAAGCCCGCCCCCCGGCTGCCATCAGACAGAGACGGTCCGTACTCTGACACTCGACATGCCAGGCCAGTCCGTCCCCTTCCTTGAAGCGATGGTTCTCCACATCATGCCCATGCCCCTTGACGGCACGAACCCAGCCCTCCTGTGAAAGAAGCACCGTGACAGGTTCCCGTTCCACCGCCAGAGCGGCAGAGGTATCAATGCTGACCGGGGCCTCACCCATGACCGTGCGACGCTGGCCATAGGGTCCACCTTCAAACAGGGCCTGCATCTTCTGGAGATCTTTCCCGATCCGGCTCCAGCGCCGCTTTTCAGACCCTAGCAGAGCCTCCAGTGACGCCTGCTCTTTGCCCAGACCGTCCCATTCCTTGCGGATTTCCATTTCTTCCAGCCGTCGAAGGGACCGCAGACGCATGTTCAGCACATGATCCGCCTGAAGCTCACTCAAGGAGAACGCTTTCATGAGGGCAGGCTTCGGCTCATCCTCTTCCCGGATGATGCGGATGACCTCATCAAGATTGAGATAGACCTTCAGGAAACCATCCAGAATTTCCAGCCTTTTCAGGACGGCATCCAGACGGTGCTGCGTGCGGCGGACCAGTACATCATGCACATGCTCCAGCCATGCCTTCAGAACATCCTTGAGAGACAGCACGCCGGGGATTTTCCCCTGGCTGAGAACGTTCATGTTCAGGCTGAAGCGGCTTTCCAGCATGGTGTGCCGGAAGAGCGTTTCCATCAGCACATCAGGCTCGCAACTGCGGGTTCTGGGTTCCAGAACCAACCGGATATCCGTTGTGCTTTCATCCCGTACATCAGCCAAGAGAGGAAGTTTCTTCTCTTCCATCTTCCTGGCGATATCTTCGATCAGTTTACCCTTCTGCACCTGATAGGGAATTTCCGAGACGATGATGGTCCATGCGCCACCACGGCCCTTCTCGACCGCCCAGCGTGCCCGGATGCGGAAGCTGCCACGCCCTGTCTCATAGGCCTGGACGAGCGTCTGGCGGTCCTCAACCAGCAGGCCACCGGTGGGGAAATCCGGCCCCGGCACGACATCCAGCAGCTCCTCCGTGCTACAGTCCGGCTTCTCGATCAGTAACCGGGCCGCCTGATAGAGTTCGGCGGCATTATGAGGAGGGATGCTGGTGGCCATACCCACGGCAATCCCGGCCGCTCCATTGGCCAGAAGATTGGGGAAAAGCCCCGGCAGGACGACCGGTTCCTGATCCTCATTGTCGTAGGTCGGACGGAAATCGACCGCATCATCGCTGATTCCTTCCAGCATGATGCGGGCCGTTTCGGTCATGCGGCTTTCGGTGTACCGCATGGCAGCCGCACCATCGCCATCAATGGACCCGAAATTGCCCTGTCCTTCCACCAGCGGATAACGCACGGCAAAATCCTGCGCCAGACGCACCAGCGCATCATAGACGGACGCATCCCCATGGGGATGGAACTTACCGATGACATCACCCACCACACGGGCACATTTCTTGAAGCCGGAACTCGGGTCCAGCTTGAGCTGCTGCATGGCATAGAGCAAACGGCGATGCACCGGTTTGAGCCCATCCCGTACATCCGGCAGAGAGCGTGACGTGATGGTGGACATGGCGTAGGCCAGATAACGCTCACTCAGCGCCTCAGCCAGCCGTGTATCTTCGATATGCCCGGCGAGATCGCCCGTCATAAGGTCTCCTGCTTCATGTTCGCCTCTCTGATGGAGACAGGTTAGACACGCTCTTCTTCCTCCTGTCCAGAGGCCGCATCCTCAGCCAGTCGATACAGGGCTGTCATCAGCCGGTCCCGTGCAGCGGGCAAAGGACGATGGCAGGCAGCAAAAACAGCCCGCTGAAGAAAATGGCCACTCAGCCTTGCCCCAGCAAGCCAGTCTGCCGGCTTTCCTTCCTCTTCATCATCCAGAAGACAGGACGGCAGAGGAAGAAGACGATCCTTCCACTCCCCAGCTCCCTCCCCACTTACGGCACGCCCCGTGCGGGGAGACACATAGGCCAGCCCCTCCCGCACGCCCGTAACGGCACATTGGTCCAACGTCAGGCCATACCCCAGCTGCTCCAGAAGAAGCAGTTCCCAACGCAGATAAAGCGCCACGGGTGGCAGGGCGGCGGACACGCTCATCACCCCCATGAAATGGGCCAGAGACGCAAACAGCGCCTCATGTGGCTCCCTCTCTGGCAGGGCTTCACTACACAGGCCACAGGCACTCCCGAGCAGGGACAGAGATAGAGGATGGTCGAGGAGGAAAGACGCTGTGGGCCGCACAAGCTCCGCTGTCATGTAACCCAACTGTTCTGGCAGGCGGGCCTTCCAGCGGGCCACGACCAGACTGCCCTCCTGCCAGAGCGCCGCCTGCCGCCGGGACTGCCCGCCACGCACCAGAGCATGAAAAACCCCCCGATGCCGGGTCAGTGCACGGACCAGCAGACTGCTTTCCCCATGAGGAGAAAGCCGCAGGATGATGGCCGGGTCTTCCCACTCCATACCGTTACCCTCAAGACAGAAAAAGGGGCCCCGCCATATTGGCGAAGCCCCTTTCTTCTAGCAAGAAACCGTTAAAGGCTTATTTCTTCTGGCCAGAAGCCGCAGCCACCTCGGCAGCAAAGTCCGTCTCAGCCTTCTCGATGCCTTCACCCAGCTTGTAGCGGGCAAAACCAACCAGCTTGGCACCAGCCTTCTTGACGACTTCCTTCACGCGGCTCTCACCGTCATGCACCCAGACCTGCTCCAGCAGAACCACTTCCTCGTAGAACTTGCGGATACGGCCTTCCACCATCTTCTCGATGATGGCTTCCGGCTTGCCGGAGGCACGGGCCTGGTCTTCCAGCACCTTGCGCTCGTGAGCAACGGACGCAGCGTCCACGCCATCCACATCCAGAGCCGTCGGGCTGGTGGCAGCAACGTGCATACCAATCTGGCGGCCCAGTGTCAGCAGAGCTTCACTCTCGGAAGGAGCCTCGACAGCAGCCAGCACACCGATACGGCCTACGCCGGGGCGCAGGGCACCGTGAACGTAGCTGGCCACGACACCAGACGGCACGCTCAGCACGTCCACGCGACGCAGGCTCATGTTCTCACCAATGGTAGCGACCAGATGGGTCAGCTCATCAGCAACGGTGCGGCCAGACGGCATCTTGGCAGCCTTGACGGCCTCCAGATCACCACCAACCTGCAGAGCCACCTTGGCGATGTCTTCCACAGCCTGCTGGAAGGCATCATTGCGAGCCACGAAGTCCGTCTCGGCATTGACCTCAACCATGGCAGCCTTCTTGCCATCAACGGCCACACCCACCAGACCTTCAGCCGCAACGCGGCCAGACTTCTTGGCAGCCTGGGACAGACCCTTCTTGCGCAGCCAGTCGATGGCAGCCTGCATGTCGCCATTGGCTTCCGTCAGGGCCTTTTTACAGTCCATCATGCCTGCGCTTGTTGTATCGCGCAGCTCACGCACCATTGCAGCAGTAACTTCTGCCATATCTCTTCATCCCCGATAAAACACCCATGCAGCCGGAAAGTCTCCACGGCTGCATGAGCTGTTCATGTCACAATATCCACTGTCCGGCCACTCCATGAAAGACGGGCCGGACTGTCCGCATGGCCCTGTGGCCAAAAGCCGGAGAGGCTTATTCAGCCTTCTCTGCCACAACGGTTTCCTCAACCGGCAGCTCTGCGGAAGCGCCAATGTCCTGCCCGGACGCAGCCAGCTCGGCAGAAATGCCATCCAGCACGGCACCGGAGACCAGGTCGCAATATGTGGCGATGGCACGGATGGCATCATCATTGCCCGGGATCGGGAAAGTGACACCCTTCGGGTCGGAGTTGCTGTCCAGCACGGCAATCACGGGGATGCCCAGCTTGTTGGCTTCCTCAACAGCCAGCTTCTCCTTGTTCGTGTCGATCACGAACAGCAGGTCCGGCAGGCCACCCATATCCTTGATGCCGCCGAGGGAGCGTTCCAGCTTTTCGCGGTCACGGGTGATGTCGAGGACTTCCTTCTTGGTCAGGCCGGTCGTGTCGCCAGCCAGCATTTCGTCAATGCCACGCAGACGCTTGATGGAGCCGGTGATGGTCTTCCAGTTCGTCAGCATCCCACCGAGCCAACGGTGATTGACGTAGTACTGGCCGCAACGCTGTGCTGCATCAGCCACCAGATCGGCAGCGGAGCGCTTCGTACCGACGAACAGAACACGTCCACCGGAAGCCACGGTGTCACGCACCTGCTTCAGGGCGCGGTCCAGCAACGGAACGGTCTGCTGAAGGTCGATGATGTGCACCTGGTTGCGGACACCGAACAGGTACGGTGCCATGGCCGGGTTCCAGCGACGTGTGTGATGACCGAAATGAACACCAGCCTCGAGCAGCTGGCGCATCGTGAACTGTGGCATTGCCATAGTCTGAAACTTTCTTTCTCTGGTTTGTCCTCCGCATGGCAACGCCCCTTGATGGCAAGGGACACCAGGCAATCCGGGCCATGCGTGCGAAATATACCTCCCGCCCCACATGGAAGCGGCAAATACGGCCCTTCTCTAGAACAGGCCGGACGGAAACGCAAGTACTCCGACGACGCCTTTCAGACCCGTGCGAGCGGAAGTGTTTCCAGAAAATCAGCCATGGCCTGATGGGCACGGGCAGCATCACGCCCCAGGCCGATCAAGGCGCCAATCTGCACGGGATGCCTCAAGATGGACCCCAGCAAAGCCGGCACGTGGACCCGCCCGTCCTTCAGACCTTCCCGGGCAGCGGGGGGAAGGTCCCTGCCCGCATCGTCACAGATCACCCGCAGAACCGCAAAGGGCAGGCCAGACCGGGCTACGAGACCACTCTCCATATCCACGGCGTGGCACCCCGTCCGGGAAAAAAGGTCTGCTTTCTCCCTGGCCGTGCCAATCATGACCGGACTGTGCAGGATGCCACCCCGGACAGCCGCCTGGGCCGCACCGAAACGGGCACTCAGGGCGGGATCAGCCCTGTAATGCTCACCATCAGCCTGCACATATTCAGCCACCTGCACACTCCCCGGTGGCAGGACGGCATCCAGCGCCCCGGAGCAGCCAAAAGACAGCAATGCCGTCACACCTTCATCCTGAAGAACCTGAAGAGCCTGCCGTGCCCCGGTCTCACAGGCATGGCTCAGGGCGATCTTCGCCCCGGGGAAAAAACGGCGGGCCAGCCGTGCTTCCTGCCTGAGCCCTGCCAGGACCCCCAGCATCAGAAACCGAACTCCACCTGCCCGGAATTGCTATCAGCCAGATTGCGGTACCGGGACAGCGCCATGAGCGGGAAGAACTGCTTGTAGCCATGATAGCGCAGGTAAAAAACCTTGGGGAAACCAACGGCATTATACGGCGCCTCGTGCCATTCACCCTGATCATCCTGCGCCTGCATCAGATAGGCCATGCCACGGCGGACAGCCTCACTATCGTGGCGACCAACAGCCATCAGCCCCAACGTTGCCCAGGCCGTCTGGGTCGGCAGGCTCTCCTTGTAGAGGCCCTGTGGGGCCCCCTCATAGCTGGCGCAGTCCTCACCCCAGCCGCCATCATCATTCTGTACGCTCTCCAGCCAGGCAACGGCCCGACGCACCATCGGGTCATCATGACTGATGCCAGCAATGTTCAGGGCACAGAGAACGGACCACGTGCCGTAAATGTAATTCGTCCCCCAGCGGCCGAACCAGCTGCCGGATTTTTCCTGCTCGGAGCGGATATAATCCAGCCCCTTGCGGATCACCTCACGATCTTCCGGATGACCCAACTGGGAGAGGAACGAAATGCAGCGTGCGGAGACATCCACCGTCGGGGGGTCCAACAACGCACCGTGGTCGGAGAATGGAATGTGGTTCAGCACCTCCATGTTGTTGTCAATGTCGAAGGCACCCCAACCACCATTGCTGCTCTGCATGCCAATGATCCATTCCCGGGCACGCTCAATGGCCGTACGGTTCTCTTCAGGATCGATCCTGTGCAGCAACATGCCGACAACAGCCGTATCATCCACGTCCGGATAATAATCATTCTCGTACTGGAAAGCCCAACCTCCCGGACGCAGGGTCGGCGCATTGATGGCCCAGTCCCCTCTGACATCCAGAATCTGACGCTCCCTGAGCCAGGCAGCGGCCTTCTTCAGGGCAGTCGCCGTCTCGGCCGGCATCACTCCCCTGGCACCGGTCGAAGCCTCCAGCATGGCAAGACCGGAAAGCCCCGTATCCCACACAGGCGACACGCAGGGCTGGCAATAGGCCTCATCATCCTTCACTACCAGCAGGCCCTGTACCGCCTCCCATGCCTGGACAACCCGTGGATCATCATCCGGCACCCCCAGGGTCCGGTACATCATGATCACATTCGCCATGGCAGGATAAATGGCACCCAGTCCACCGCCACTCAGCCGCTTCTCGATGAAGTCGATCGTGACACGGATGGCCTTCTCATGAACGGAACGGGGAATGAATGGAACCAGCGGCCGGATGAGCCTGTCCAGACCAGTAAATACCCGCCCCCAGACCGACCGGTACGGACCGCGTATCCAGTCCCTGATGGTGGCTGGCGTTCTCCTGAACAGCTCCTGCACCCGCACGCCACGGGGATTCAGGGCCAGCGGCCTGTAAGCTGCCAGAATGAGCAGCGGCGCTATGACCGCCCTGGACCAGTAGGACATGTTCCAGACCGAGAAAAACGCCTTGCGGGGCAGCAGCATGAGCTCCACTGGCATGACGGGCACGGCATCCCACGGAACCTCCCCGTACAGGGCCAGCTGGGTGCGGGTGAAGACGTTGCTCCGCTCTGCCCCGCCATGATGCAGGATGGCCGCACGGGCCTTGCGCATGTGGGGGGCCTCCGGATCATCCCCGATCATCTTCAGGGCGAAATAGGCCTTCACGCTGGAAGAAAGATCAAACCGGCCATCCGTATAGAGAGACCAGCCCCCATGCTCACCCTGTGTCCGTCGCAGATAGACTCCGATCTTCTGCTCAAGCTCCACATCGATGCAGTCAAGGAAATGGCGCAGCAGAACATATTCCGACGGGATGGTTGCATCGGCTTCCAGTTCAAAGACCCAATGACCGTCACTCTTCTGACGCTTGCCCAAGGCAGTATGGGAAGCCCTGACAGCCTGCTCCACCACCGTGGCATCCATGTTATGACGGAACAACGTCTTGTTCACTGACCTCTCCTCCAAAATCCTCGCACAGCAGGGCTTGTGCCTGTCCACATGTGCGGAGACCATAAACCAGTTCTTCAGGTACACGCCGCTCCGGCAGACGCCGTGCGAAAACCAAGCGCTCCCACCGCCACCAGCCCGGACTGTATGGCACCCTCGATCGTGGAAGGCAGACCAGTATCCGTCCAGTCCCCGGCAAGAGCAAGATTGGGATGAGCCGTTTTTGCTCCCGGCCGCTTTTTATCCTGTTCCGGTGTGGCTGCAAAGGTGGCCCGCTTCTCCCGGATCAACCGGGCAGCCGGCATGTCCTGCGGCAGCGGGGTCTCAACCAGCGGGTCCAGGGCCTGATGCAGTTCCGCCCATATGTGCGCCAGCATCTCGTCCTGGCGCCAGTCCGCATAGCGGTTGGCCGCACTGACCGTGACGGACAGGACCTCATCATGCAGGAAGACCCACTCCGCCACACCACCAACAAGCCCAAGAAAACCAGCCTGCTTCAGAGCACCACGAGGCCGCAGAGGCTGCTGGAGGCGATAATGGGCATTGGCAATGCTCTCGAACTCATCCGGCCCTTCCAGCCCCGGCAGCAGCCCGACCGCCACCGGTGACGGAACGGCCAGGATGACCGCATCTTCTGCCCCCAGTCTCACAGGGCCACTGGATGTCTCCAGCGCACTCACACGCCCTGATCCATCCTCAAACGCAAGGGCAGAGACGCGCGTACCCGTAAGCACCTGAGCATGAAACTGCTCCAAGTAATGCAGTGCGGGGGTCACAAAACTTTCCGAAAGCCCTCTGGCGGCCATCCACGGGCAACAGGCCTGTCCCCCTTTGGCCAGCGTCCGCCGTACGATGTTACCCAGCAGACGGGCACTTCCCCGGTCTATGCCCGTATTGAGGCCGGAGACAGCCAGCGGCTCCAGCAGGCGCCGGGCAAACTGCCCCGGCAGGAGACAGTCTGCCACGCTGGCCTGATCACCAGCCTTCATCAGGCGGAACAGAGCCCTCACCTCCCCAAGACGCATACCGGGCACACGGCTGCCCCGCCGCAGCAGCCAGAAAGGCAGACGCCCCGGCGAGAGGCGCAACGTCCAGGAAAGGCCCGCCTCCAGATCATGCCACGGGAAAACGGGAGCCCCCGGCCCCTGCAACGTATCCCGGGCACCCAGACGGTCGAGATAGCGGAACGTGGCAGGATTGGCGGAAAGGAGCAGATGATTGCCATTATCGATGACCGTGTCCAGCGCCCTGTCATGAAAGGACCGGGCCCGCCCCCCACAGGCCGGACCAGCTTCATAGACGGTCACCTGCGCCTGGGGTGCCAGCTCCACAGCAGCGGAAAGACCCGCAAGTCCTCCACCAATGACATGAACATGGCTCACAATGACACTCCAGCCGCCGCCAGCAGCATGGCCAGCTTCTTGCGGACGGAACAAACCCGCAGGGGGGCCTCCGGGTTGCGCCAGCCACGGCGGCAGAGAGCGGCCAGCGTGACCCGGTAGGAGGCCGCCATGATCCGGGCCGGGCGCACCGTGGCTGCCGGGCACTGTTTCATCAGGGCCGTAGCCCGGCGGAAATGATCTTTTGCCCGTCCCGCGAGGATACGGCACAGCCCATCCAGCCCAACGGCATAGAGAGCCTCGGCGGGATCAGCCGGCACGCTGTAACGCCGCAGCAGTTCGGCTGGCAGGTACAGCCGCCCACGGGCTGCATCTTCGGCAATGTCACGCAGGATGTTCGTCAGCTGAAGGGCACGGCCCAGATGGTAGGCAAGCCTGTCCCCCTGCTCCTCCGGCGTGCCGAAGATGCGCACGGACAACCTGCCCACAGCAGACGCCACCCGGTCGCAGTACAGGTCCAGCGTAGCCTCATCAGGAGCCACGACCGGTTCACCACAATCCATGAGCATCCCATCAATGATGGCGATGAAATCATCCTGCCTGAGCCCGAACTGCCTGATGGCCTCAAGCAGGACACGCTCCAGCGCCGTATCGGCCTGCCCCTCATACAGGGCGGCAATACGACCTTTCCAGCTCTCCAGGGCGGAAGCAGGGTCATCATGAGGGGTGTCGCCATCGGCGATGTCATCCACGACACGACAGAAGGCATAGATGGCAAACATGCCATCCCGCCGCCCGGGAGGCAGGATTTTCATCCCCCGTCCAAACGACGTCCCTGACCGGTTGACGATCTCTTCCACCTGTCTCAGGTCAGACGGAGCACATGGCAGACCCTGAGACGTATTGTGACGAACAGAGACCATAACCTTCCTCATATCCCTTCAATGGCCGCAGCCAGAACCGTAACCACAGGCCGATCACAGCCTGCCCTCTTCTAGCGGCAAAGTCTGCCGTGGCAAAGGGCCAGCATGAAACCCGCCTCAGCGCAGGTAACGCATGGCCCAGCCCAACGCCCGCAGACCATCAGACTTTGTCAGCGCCACCCGTTCGGCTATCGGGTCCTGCCGGTGCAGACGCTCTGTCAGGCGGCGGCAGAGTGCCACGATCACGGCGGCCTCCAGCCTCATGCGACGGTCTTTCACAAGTGCGGGAAGACGTGCGGCCTCCTCATTCAGGGCATCAACATGAGCCAGCATGCGATCGAACACGCGCCGTACACCCGGCTTGCTGCGGGCAAGGATGAGGTCCTTCAGGCGGACATTCTCTTCCTGCAACCACGGGAGAGGCACATAACAGCGGTTCAGCTGCTTCAGATCACTGCTGACATCCTGCATGTGATTGACAATCTGCAATGCCGTACAGAGCGCATCCGACGGACCGAAGGTCTCTTCCCCTTCACCATGCAGCATCAGCAGGAAGCGCCCTACGGGATTGGCCGAATAGCGGCAGTAATGCAGCAGCTCCGACCAGTGTTCATAGCGTGTCTTTTCCGCATCCATGATGAAGGCCGTTATCAGGTCGCTTCCCAGCTCCAACGGCAGGTTGCGCTCCTGAAGAACCGTCCGGAGGATGACCGCACTCCAGGCATCAGCCCGGCCAGGCGGGGACTTCCGCTCGCCGTGCAGGACCTCACGCAGGGCTTTCAGCCGGACCACCTTCTGAGCGGGAGACAGCCGGGTATTGTCCACCATGTCGTCCGCCACACGGGCAAACCTGTAATAGGCATGGACGGCAGGCCTGTGTCCCGGAGATATCAGGAAAGACCCGACGGGGAAGTTCTCATCCTTCATGCCCTTGCTGGAAGAAACGTCCTGTTTTCCCCAGATATGGGCATCCTCCTGCGCCATGGCCCCACCAGACTGTGGCATCATGATTCTGCTCCTTCATACGACCGCCCGCGCCAGCTGACACCTTTGCCCCGATAATGATTCACTGCGGAGCCGACGGTTGCCATCATGTAGAAGGCAGCCACCAGCGGCAATGAGAGGACGCGCCACCATGACAGGTTGAACCAGCGCAGGGTCGGCATGAACGTAATGCAGCTGAGCGCATATGCACAGCCACCCACCACGCGGTTTTTACCACGGCCGAACAGAAGAAGGCGAACCGGCAGAAACCATATCAGAACCATGCCGGCCAAGGCTTTCAGAAGGTTCCAGGGGGAGAATTCGAGCTGGACATAAGCGTTGCGGGCGATCATGTGCCATATCTCGCCCAAGGTCTGATAGGTGCGGATGGACCATGCCTGTTCGCTACACCCAAGATAAAGCCGCCCTCCGGCCTCCTTGACACGGGCACCGAGCGTACAGTCGTCGATCAAGGCATCCCTGAGGGTCTGTATTCCCCCTATCATCTCCAGCATCTTGCGGCGGATCAGCACCGTCCCCCCGGCAGCTCCAGCCACTGGAGACTGCGGGTCGGCGATCCTTCGAAAAGGATAGAGCATGGCAAAGAAATAGACGAAGGCCGGAACAAAAACCTTTTCCCAGAAACAGGCGCAGTTCAGCTTCACCATCTCGGAAACCATGTCGATATTTTCGCCCTGGGCTCTCTCCACCAGAGAGGAAACATGGTCTTCCTTATGGACAATATCGGCATCTGTCAGAAGGACATAGCCATCAGCAGGAAGGAACTCCAGAGCCTCTTCCTGCCCCTGCCCAACGGCCCAGAGTTTGCCGCTCCACCCCGCCGGGTGGGGCTTCCCATCCAGAACGGTCAGGCGTCCTTGCGGGTCTGGCACACGGCGGGCAATATCCCCCGTACCATCAGTACTTTCATCATCCACAAGGAAAACATGATAGCGCCCCTGATAATCCTGCCCCAGCAGGGAAGACAGGCAGGCACTGATGGAGGCTGCTTCATCACGGGCTGGAACGATGACAGCCACGGCTGGAAGGCCATTCTTCCAACGTCTGGCCTTCAGCCCCCTCCTGAGCCAGGGGCCACCAATCCAGAACTGACCATGAAAAAATGTCAGCCCCAGCCAGGCCAACAAGGAAAACAACGCCATCACAAAAACCATCACCGTGCCAGCCTGCTACTACCTCTCAAGATAAAAAATGTCCCCGCCCATGCTGGCAGAACCAGGCCACGGAATCGGCAACGGCCTGACGGGCCGGACGGGGGCGGTACCCCAGCTCCTGCTCCGCCTTGGCCGAAGAAAAAAACATCAACTTTTTGGACATGTCCAGCATCTCTTTCGTGACACGAGGCTGAATTCCAAAGCCTTTTGCCAACAGTTCGGAAAGATGGGCCACCGGATAAAGCCATGACTGCCTGAGCTGGATACGGGGCGGACGGCGATGGGCGACCTCCGCCACCATGCGAAAAAGATCACCCAGCATGAGATTTTCGCCGCCCAGAATATATTTTTCGCCAATCGTACCATGCTCAAAAGCAAGCACATGGCCTTCTGCCACATCATCAACATGGACAATATTCAGCCCAGTCTCGACATAAGCCGGCATACGGCCTGTCGCACAGTCCAGAATCATCTGCCCGGTCGGTGTCGGCTTGATGTCCCGTGGTCCCACCGGAGTCGATGGATTCACAATGACAGCCGGCAGGCCCTCCTCCCGGACAAGGCGCAGAACTTCCTGCTCCGCCCGATATTTGGACCGCTTGTAAACGCCCACGATCTGATCCTCCGTCACGGGGGAAGACTCCGTGGCCGGAATGCCATCATGGGCCGTGGCCAGTGCCGCAACGGAGGAACAATACACGATACGCTTTACACCCGCCTTCATGGCGGCGAGCATCAGGCGCCGGGTTCCCTCGACATTGGCCTTCATCATCACTTCAGGGTTTGGTACCCAAAGGCGATAATCCGCCGCTACATGGAAAAGATAGGTCACGCCCTCCAGCGCCTCAGCCAGGCTCTGAGGGTCTGCCAGGTCTCCGACAACAAATTCCACGGGCAGGTCGGCCACGTTGCGGCGATCCGATGTCTGCCGGACCAGAAGGCGCAGACGATGACCACGCTCCAGCAAAGCCCGTGCGACGGCCGATCCCACAAAACCGGTTGCCCCGGTCACCAGGGTCACATCTTCTGACATCTCCGCTCCTTCCTCACTTCAGCGCCTTGTTCTGCCGGATATAGGCCCCGTCATCATGGCGGGTAAAGCCCTGCTGATTGGACGTGCGCCACGGAGTGGCCTAGAAGGACATGAACATGAATTTAACACTATGGCGGGCACCTTGAAAAAAATACTTCCCTTTGTTCTTTCCCTTACAGGTGTCGTCCTTTTCTGTTTTCTGACCCTGCGTACTGGCATACACCCGATTTTGGCCTCACTTGCCAAGATCGGCCTCAGCGGGTTCATCCTGCTGATCCTCAGCCAGCTGGCCGTCAACGTTCTCCTCGGCGTCGCCTGGAAAAGCAGCATCGCCAGCATCAGCTTCCTCCGCCTGACCTTTTCCCGGTTTGTCCGGGATGCTGCAGCAGCGTGCCTGCCTTTTTCCCAGCTTGGCGGAATGCTCATCGGCATACGGGCCACCACGGCGGGCCACCCCCGCCATACGACGGATGGACAGCCCATCAGCTGGACAGAGGGAGTTGCCGCCAACATTGTTGACATCACAACGGAAGTTCTGGGGCAGCTCGCTTTCATCATCATCGCCCTGCTCTGCCTTGTCGGCCAGGCCGATGCCGGGCGATTTGTCTGGCCGCTGGCCATTGGCATCGTTCTGCTGAGCATCGGCATGGCGGGTTTCATCTGGACACAGCAGCGCAGCGGCAATGCCCTCCAGGCGCTGGCCCGTTTTCTTTCCAAGCACATCTCTGCCGACTGGCATGATGCGCTGGCTGAAAACAGCGAAAATTTCCAGAGCTATATTGAAAGCCTCTGGGACCAGCCGGTCCGCATCGGCCTGGGGGCAGCGCTGCATCTGCTCTGCTGGATTGGTAGCGCCCTGCTGACATGGCTGTCCCTTATCCTGCTGGGCGCACACTGTTCTTTTCTCAATGCACTGGCCATTGAAGGGGCCGTCTGTGGTATCATGTCCGCCGGTTTTCTGGTGCCCGGTGCCTTGGGGGTGCAGGAAGCAGGTTATGTGGCTCTGGGGCATCTGTTCGGCATCAGTGCCGACATTTCCATCAGCATCTCCCTGCTGCGACGGGGACGGGACATCGTCATCGGCGTGCCTGTCCTGTTGCTCTGGCAGCTCTATGAGTTCCGCCAGCTGCGCCGGTCCTGAACAACACACTGGCCCACATGCGCTTTACAGGATGAAACGGATATCTCCATGGCTGATGCCCCCCTCTTTGACACCCTGACCATCATCGGCCCGGGGCTGATCGGCTCTTCCATCCTCCGCCGTGCCCGACAGACAGGCACCCTTGCCCGCCGCCTCATCACAGCCGACAGCGCCCCGGCTGTTCTCCAGCGGGCAAGAGAGCTGGACCTGGCGGATGAAGTCACAGCCTCCTTGACAGAGGCAGCCGCAAAATCCGATGCTGTCATCCTCTGCATTCCCACGGGGGCCATCCGGCCGGTCGCTGCGGCCATCCTTCCCCACATGAGGCCCGGGAGCATCCTCAGTGACGTCGCCTCCGTCCGCAGCACATTGGGGCCGGACATCAGCGCTCTGCTGCCAGAAGATGTCAGCTATGTTCCGGCTCACCCCATGGCTGGTACGGAATATTCCGGCCCAGATGCCGGGTTCGCCACCCTGTTCGAGAATCGCTGGACCCTGCTCGTCCCCCCTGCGGGAACACCCTCTGAAGCCATCACCACGATGGAAACTTTCTGGCAGCGCTGTGGGGCCCGCACCCGACAGATTACCGACCAGTATCATGACCAGATATGCGCCATGGTCAGCCATCTCCCGCATCTTCTGGCCTTCACCATATGCGATACTGCGGACCGTCTTTCCGCCGACCTCCGGGCCGATGTGCTGGAATATGCCGCTTCGGGCTTTCGGGACTTCACCCGCATCGCTGCGTCCGACCCGACCATGTGGCGAGACATCTTCCTGACAAACAGGGATGTCCTGCTCGCCACGTTCGAGCGTTTCGAGAAGGATGCCCACCTCATGGTCGAGGCCATACGTAATGGCGATTCCGAGGCCATCACGGAGCGCATCAGGCGTGGACGCCGTATCCGGCAGGGCCTGCTGGAAAACCGGCAGGCCTGACCGTCTCTTCTTCAACCCCATGCAAAAGGAGCCCGGCGGGTGATCAGCCTGCCGGGCTCCTTCTTTTCTCCCTGCGTCCCTGAAGGCCGAAGCCTCCAGGGATGCAGACAACGCATCAGCGAAGGATCAGACCTTGACGATGCGCAGGTTCTTGGAGCTGTCGAGCAGGACGACATGCTCACCACCCTTGGCGAACTCGCCAACGGCCTTCACATCATCCTTGCTGGAAACAACCTTCGGGAACACGCCCCAGACCACGCACAGGCGGCGGGAGGTCGTCTCGTTCGTCAGGGCCACGACCGGCTCATGCGGACGCTCCCGGGAAACCAGCACGGCACTGCGGCCATTCTCCGTATGCACGGCCAGAGCGGCTGCACGGGCGTTGCGGGCCACATCAAAGGCTGACTTGGCCTGTGCACCCTGGATCGTGTGCTCGGAGGCCGGGCGCATGCGGTCCATGCGGGCACGCCATTCCGGGTCCTGCTCCACACGGGCAGTGACACGGGCCATCGTGGCCACGGCTTCCGGCCCGAAGGAACCGGCAGCACTCTCAGCGGAGAGCATGACAGCATCAGCACCATCGTAAACAGCATTGGCCACGTCGGAGACTTCCGCACGGGTCGCCACCGGGCTGCTGATCATGCTTTCCATCATCTGCGTTGCCACGATGACCGGACGTCCCTGACGACGGGCCTCGGTGATGGCACGCTTCTGGATGACCGGAACATCCTCGGCCGGCAGCTCGACACCCAGGTCACCACGGGCCACCATCAGCGCATCGGAGAGACGGATGATCTCATCGAGGCACTCAACAGCCTGCGGCTTCTCCAGCTTGGTGACGATCCATGCACGGCCCTTGACGATGTCACGGGCTTCCTGAATGTCTTCCGGACGCTGGACGAAGGACAGGGCGATCAGATCCACACCAATGGAGAGGGCGAACTGGAGATCCTTGTGGTCCTTCTCTGTCAGGGCCGGGATCGGCAGAGCAACGTCAGGAACGTTCACACCTTTGCGCTCGGAGAGCTTGCCCCCCACGAGAACTTCCGTCTCCAGCGCTTCCTTGTGCTTCTTCGTGACGCGCAGAGCCAGCTTGCCGTCATCCAGCAGGAGGCGGTGACCGACATCAACAGCGGCGATGATCTCCGGGTGCGGCAGGTTGACACGGTTGGCATCGCCGGGGGTCTTGTCCAGATCCAGCGTGAATTTCTGGCCGACCTTCAGCTGGACCGGGCCATCCTTGAACACGCCAACACGCAGCTTCGGCCCCTGGAAGTCGGCCAGGACGGCCAGAGGGCGGCCCAGCTTGGCTTCGGCCTCACGCACGGCCTTGTGGCGGGCGGCGTGCTCATCATGGGCACCGTGGGAGAAGTTCAGGCGGAAAACATTCACACCGGTCTTGGCAAGATGGAGAATCTGCTCAGCGGTTTCTGATGCCGGCCCGAGGGTCGCAACAATCCGAGTGCGGCGATGATGGATGTTGGCTGTCATAACATTCCTCGACTTTTCATTTGTTCAGTCAGGCTGAATGATTTCACCGGGTTGCACCCCCCATAACAGGCGGCGTTCGATCCACCCGTCATAGCCCCTGACTGTGACATGACACCATGATGAGCCCTGTGGACAGGCCTTGATCTTTCCGATCGCCCCCGGCTCCAGCAGGGCGACGACGGTCCGGTCCGGCTTGTCCGAACTCATCAGAGGGACGTCATGATTCTGGCCCCGTGCCATCTCCCCCGCCGGCACGTATGCCACAATGCGGGAATCAGCATGACCCGTGGTCGAAACTTTAGACGCATCCCCATCATAGGACACGGAACCGGGTATGATAAAGGAACGGCTGCCATGCAGCGTCACCTGATGTACCCAGCCCTTCTGGCCATCCTGGTCCTCCACGAGACGCCAGACGCCAAATTCCCGTTCAATCAGCACCGGATACCCACGACGGTGATACACCCAGTCGATCGGATACCGTTCACCGGGGCCGCGCCGCATATAGACACGGTCCGCCCGCATGGAGGCATAGCGGGGCAGCGGCAGTTTCGTCTCCGTGCCGACGTTGTCGGGAACAGGAGGCGGAGCTGGCTGCGTCGTCGGAGCCACAGGAGCGACCTTGTGAGGGGTGGTGCGCCCATGGTGGACACGCCCATGAGCTTTTGCCGCATGGGCTGGCTCATGCACGGCGGCGTGGTGCTTTTCATGCCGCTTACCATGATGATGGGAAGCATGAGACATAGCCTGCTCTCCCTCCGCCCCACGGGCGGGACAAGCTGCAAACAGGGCCATCACCATAATCGGTAACGCCCCCTGCACGGGCAGCCTACAGGAAAATGAAACAGGTACTCTCATCCCTTTATCCCTGCCAAGGGACAGCCATTTGGGCAAGCCGTATTCCCCCTCTCATGTCCAAAAAATCCGCTCATGTACAGCAACCCTGCCCTGCCAGAAAAGCGTGGCATGGTCACGCCACGCTTCTGTCCGCCCATGCGAACCAGAACACACTCATACCACAAATCAGGACCGACAATGAGGCATCAGGGAGTCCTGATCATGTCCCAGACCACCAGAGGCCGCCTCATGATCCTGTTTCTGGGGCAGCTGCTTTTCACGGCTTCATTCTCAGTCGATCTGACCCTGACAGGGATTGTCGGCTATCAGCTGACGCCTGACAAGACTCTGGCCACTCTCCCTTACTCCCTCATCACGCTCGTGGCCTGCCTGACAACTTTTGGAGCTTCGATCCTCATGGGCAGACTGGGGCGGAGGGCCGACTTCATACTGGGAGCAATGGCTGGAACATCCTCTTTGTCTCCGGTTCAACTCTGCTTGTGAAAGCCATCCCTTACCCGGACTGCACACCACTCCTCCCAGGAAAGAAAGGAAATGCAATAAAATCCAACCGCCTGGCAGTCTCTATTCACTCATCTTTTCCCTCATAGGACATGCTTTCATATCTCATGACCTTTCTGTACAGACTGACATCTTCCTGACCATCATCAGGGCACAAAAAAGGCCTGCATTCCTGCAGGCCTTCCCCATCATTCCCCATAATGTTCTGCAGTCTCACTCCCACTCGATCGTGCCCGGTGGCTTGGAGGTGATGTCGTAGGTGACACGGTTGATGCCACGCACCTCGTTCACGATGCGGCCGGCAACACGGTTGAGGAACTCGAAAGTGAAGGGATAGACCTCGGCGGTCATGCCGTCCGTGCTGGTGACGGCACGCAGGGCGCAGGCCTGATCGTAGGTACGGTCATCACCCATCACGCCCACTGTGCGGACAGGCAGGAGAACCGCAAAAGCCTGCCAGATCTCATCATACAGGCCAGCCTTGCGGATTTCCTCCAGATAGATGCTGTCCACCTTCCGCAGGAGGTCCAGCTTCTCCCGTGTGATGTCACCGGGGATACGGATGGCCAGTCCCGGCCCCGGGAATGGATGCCGCCCGACAATATGCTCCGGCACGCCGATCTCACGGCCCAGCGCACGGACCTCATCCTTGAAAAGTTCACGCAGCGGCTCGACCAGCTCCATGTTCATCCGTTCTGGCAGACCGCCCACATTGTGATGGGACTTGATGGTCACGGACGGCCCGCCATTGAAACTGACACTCTCGATCACATCCGGATACAGCGTGCCCTGCGCCAGGAATTGCGCCCCGCCCAGCTTGGCGGCTTCCTGCTCAAAGACTTCAATGAAGAGACGACCAATGGTCTTGCGCTTCACCTCCGGGTCCGTCACTCCGGCCAGCTCGCCAAGGAACAGGTCGGAGGCATCACGATGGACCAGACGGATGTTGAAGCGGTCACGGAAGGTCTTCACCACCTCGTCAGCCTCACCGGCACGCAGGATGCCCGGATCGACAAAAATGCAGGTCAGCTGGTCCCCGATGGCATCATGGATCAGCTTGGCCGCCACGGAGCTGTCCACCCCGCCGGAGAGACCACAGATCACCTTGCCATCACCCACCTGCTTGCGGATGCGGGCAATTTCCAGATCACGGAAACCGGCCATCGTCCACGTGCCGGAGCAGCCTGCCACGCCATGCGTGAAGTTGCGGATCAGCTCCGCCCCATGTGGCGTATGCACCACCTCCGGGTGGAACTGCACGCCATAGATGCGGCGTTCTTCATTGGCGATGATGGCAAACGGTGCCCCCTCGGAATAGGCCACAGCCCTGAAGCCCGGCGGCAGGGCCGCCACACGGTCACCGTGGCTCATCCAGACCTGCTCACGCCCACCCTGTGCCCAGAGACCGTGGAACAGCGCACATTCCTCGGCGACATCAATATAGGCACGGCCAAATTCACGGTGGTCATGGGTTTCCACACGCCCGCCCAGCGTATGGCAGAGAACCTGCTGGCCGTAGCAGATACCCAGAATGGGGCGCTTCAGCTCCAGCAGCCCTTCCGGCAGGGTCGGCGCATTGTCGTCATGCACGCTGGCCGGGCTGCCGGACAGGATGATGCCCCGCGGGTTGAACTCACGGATTTTCTCCAGCGGGGAAGTGAACGGCCAGATCTCGCAATACACCCCGCTTTCCCGCACGCGGCGGGCGATCAGCTGGGTCACCTGGCTGCCGAAATCCAGAATCAGGATACGGTCTTCATGGAGGGTTTCATCAAGCTGCTGAAGGGTGTCTGCGTTTTTCTGCGTCAAGTTCCGGGCCTCGCCTGCTGGATATGGCACAATGCTCAATTCGTGCTAGTCTCTATAGGACGATCGACCGCCAACGTCATCCTTATTCTCCACCGGTTTTTACCTTCCGGCAAAGATTTCCGCGGCGGCTCACATTACTCGAACATGCTTTTCAGGAACTGCGCAATGCGTCCCGCTTTTCTCACCTGTCTGGTCAGCCTCTGCACTCTGGGGGCCTGCTCCTCCCTTCCCGACCCGGCTTCCGACCCCTATGGCCTGTGGACGGGCAAGCTCGTTACCGAGCAGGGAATCTGCCCGACCAGGGACATATCCTCCCTTCGCATCCGTGGGCATGAGGTCGTTTTCAACCCCGGCATGAATACATCCACTCTCCGGGGCACCTATGAAAAAGGCCAGCAGCACTACCTGGCCGAACTGACCGACAAGGGAATGAACGATACCCCCTACAGGCAGACATTCAACGGCTATCCGGTTGGTACGGCCATCGGTGGGACCTACACGTCACCACGCTGCCGTGCCCATGTTTCGCTGATTCGCCGCTGAAAAACGCCGGGAACATCCCACTGGAAAATATTTAAAAAAACTTCTCCAGTGGGGTTGCACCACTGCCCCAGACCGGATAGAAGCCTCCTCAACACGGCGCACCCGTAGCTCAATTGGATAGAGCACCAGACTACGAATCTGGGGGTTAGAGGTTCGAGTCCTCTCGGGTGCACCATGTCATCATATACTCGGGTCTTCCGAGGTCTGCACCCGTAGCTCAATTGGATAGAGCACCAGACTACGAATCTGGGGGTTAGAGGTTCGAGTCCTCTCGGGTGCACCACATATCTCCTCATCCAGAATACAGGATTGAAGCGCTTCCATAGCTGCTTGGGAAGAGCGTCAGGGTGTTCCGTACTGTCTGCGGCTGCGCCCCTGTTTCCTGCGGGTTACACCTTCCCATTTTGGCTGCTGGTCTGTAATCATGCGGTCATGACTTCGACACATCCCGACCCGACATTCCAGACCCTCCTGAACAACCACCCCAACCTGTCCTACAAAGGCAGACAGGGGCTGGTCATGGATGGCACCTCTCTCACGGATATTGCCAGAGAGCACGGAACACCCTGCTGGGTCATCAGCGCCGATACGCTACGCCAGCGTGCCCATGCCCTTCAGGATGCATTCAGGGCCCGCAATCTGCCCATCCATTGCCACTTTGCCGTCAAGGCACAGGATCATCAGGCCTGCCTGACCGTTCTGGCACAATGTGGCTTCGGGGCTGATGTCGTCAGCGGTGGAGAACTGCGTCGGGCTCTTGCGGCGGGCATCAGGGCCCGTGACATCGTCTTCTCAGGAATCGGCAAGACGGATGACGAGCTGGAGCTGGCGATTCATCATCAGATCGGTCAGATCAATGTCGAAAGTGTGGAAGAACTGCACCGGCTCAACGCTCTGGCACAAAACATGCAGCAGCGGGCCCGCATCGCCTTCCGGGTCAATCCCGATATTGACGCCCAGACACACAGCAAGATCACGACAGGGCGTGCCGAAGACAAATTCGGCATTGCCCATGACGCCATCCCGGCCCTCTACCGGAAGGCACAGACAGACATGCACGGTGTGGAGCTGGTCGGTCTTGCCGTTCATCTCGGCAGCCAGATGGTGACGGCAGCTCCCTTCCGCAAAGGCTATGAGCGAATTGCCGCACTCGTCCGCACCCTGCGGGAAGATGGGCTGCATGTCAGCGACATTGACTGCGGCGGCGGCCTTGGTATCGCCTACCGGAACGAGCAGGCACCTCCCCCCGCCATGCTGGCTGATGTCATTGCCGAGACGCTGGGAGACCTGGATGTGCAGCTGCATGTCGAGCCCGGCCGCTGGCTGGCGGCACCCGCCGGGGTTCTTCTGGCCCGTGTGATCGACGTGAAGGACGCTGCCCGCCGTTTCGTCATCATTGATGCTGGCATGAATGACCTCGTCCGCCCAGCCATGTATGATTCCTGGCATGGCATCCTCCCCCTGAACGAACCGGACACCACCACCGAAGAGTGCGTAGATGTGGTCGGTCCCATCTGTGAGAGCAGCGACATCTTTGCCCGCCAGCGTTCCCTGCCCCCTTTGAAGAAAGGAGATCTGGTTGCTCTGCTGGATGCCGGAGCCTATGGCACAGTCATGAGCTCCACCTACAATTCACGCCCCCTTGCTGCGCAGGTCATGATTGAAGGCGGCCGGAAAGCCATCATCCACAGACGCCAGACACTTGAAGAGCTGCTGGCACAGGAAGCCGTCCCCGACTGGCTGGCCCGCCCCTGACCCCCGTGAAGCCCACACCCCTCCCTCCCCGGTTTGCCCACATCCAGCGGCAGGCCTACCGCCGACTCCGGCTGGAACAGTGCTGGCATCATGCCCGCTGGCCCCTGCTGCTTGCTGGCCTGTGGGGCTGTGCGGCCCTGCTTCATCTTCCACAATCCCTGCCTGACAGCCTGCACCTCCTGCTGGAAGTCTCCTCCTTCGGAAGTGTGCTGTTCTTGGCAGCCCGGCGCCTCCACCGCCTGCCCCGTCCCTCCGCTGCACAGGTGGATCAGCGTATCGCCAGCGATTCCGGGCTTGCTTTTCCGCCCTTGGCAGCCCTGACAGACCGCCCCGCTCTGCCTGAAGGCCTCTCCGAGGAAGACATACGCCGGGAAGGGCAGCTCTGGACCATCCACCGGCAACGGCTTCTGGACTCGTTCGACTCTCTCCGCCTGCGTCTTCCACGGCTCTTTCCACACTGGGCAGGCAGGCTGACAACCGCTCTTGTCGTACTCTGCCTGTTCGTCCTTGGGGGGCTGGCGGGACCACAGGCCGGGCTGAGACTGAAGGCTGGCTTCATCCCCGGCATGGATGATGACGCCGCACCGTTCCCTGCCATGCAGGCATGGATCGACCAGCCCGCCTATTCACCCGGCCCACCCATTTTCCTGACGGCACACAGTCCCGCCCTCTCACTACCGGAAGGAGCACGGCTCCACGCCGTGCTGGACGCCACATCAGGACGCCCCGCCCTGCATGGTACTGTCGAGCACAGCCAGACATCCCGGGAGAAAGGAAGCTGGCAGATTGAAGGAACCCTGCGAAAGAGCGGCACCATAAGTCTTTCTGTCCGGGGCCGCAGGCTGGGGCGCTGGCAGCTTCATGTCAGTGCCGACACACCGCCAGACATTCAATGGACCGCCAAAGCCGGTGCCATATCGCAGGACTGGTATACCAGCTTTCCATGGTCAGTCAGCCAGCCCCATGGTGTCGCTTCCCTGGAAGCCAGACTGCACCCCATCATTCCACCAGCGCACACACCGGACCCTGCTCATGGTCTGACCATTCCCCTGCCGCTGGAAAAACAGCCGACCAAAGCCACGGGCACCACCCGGCTCGACCTCTCCGACAGCCCCTTCGCCGGGCTGGAAGTTGCCGGGCAGCTCTGCGCCCGCAGCAGCTCTGGCAAAGAACGCTGCTCCAAACTCCAGACCTTCCGCCTGGGGCACCGTTCCTTTTACGATCCACTGAGCCGCGCACTGCTGGACCTGCGATTGGCTCTTGTTCTCGAGCGCACAACAGAAGCACAGGCAGCCCACCTGCTGGCCCTTCTGACAGACCTGCCTCTTCCGGCTGATCTCAGCCTGCCACTCGCCCTGCTACAGCGGCAGGCAACGACAGGCCTGCCCCTCCAGACCCTGACTGAACAGCTCTGGTTCACAGCCCTTTATGCGGAAGACCGTTCACAATCCGGGCAGGCCATTGCGGCCTCCATGCTTCATGTACGGGCCTTGCAGAACGGGATACGCCTGCATCTTCTCGCTCTCGGGCAGCATCCCGCTCCCCCGCCTCCAGCTGAACAGCAGGCGCTGCATGACGAACTGGAAAGCCTGAAAACTGCTCTGGACGGCCACATGGCCTTCATTTTCCAGAAGGCCAGCCAAAGCGGCCTCGTCATGCCCATGCCCGGTGGCCGGGGAATGCCCTGGATCCGCCTTGCCGGGCAGGTCCAGTCTGATGCGTTGGCCGGACGGACAGAACAGGCTTTGGAGCACCTGCGCAATATGGTGGAACCTGCCGAACAGCTCCGGCAGGCGACCCTGCCAGACATGCAGTCGCTGGCCGCCTCCATGCAGGCGCAGGCTGAAGCCCGTACCCAGCGCCTCGCCCTGCGGGATCTGATACGGCAGGAAACCGACCTTCTGAACCACGCCCAGAAACGTCTTACCTCAGAGCGCCCCAAAACGGATGCTCAGGACACCCAGCACAAGGATGTCTCCCAGATGTCCACAGCCGAACTGCTCAGCCAGCTTGGCATGGTTTCCGCCTCAACAGACAGTTCTTCCACAACATCACAGTTGGATCAGGAGGCCGTTCTCCTCCATGCTGATGAACGGCAAAAGGACCATGCAACCCAATATGCCCTGCGCCTTCTGGCCAGCACGCTCAACCATCGTGGGGAAACCCTGACAAAGAAAAAAATGTCCAATCTGCTAAAAGCGGAAAAAGATATGGGAGCTGTCCTGAAGAGCCTCGCCAACCGTCAGGACGAAGAAAGCGTGAAGAACATCCAGACCGTCCTGAATGATCTGTCACAGTCCCGTCATGAGATGAGCCGGAACCAGTCTGCATCCAGTCAGGAAAGCAAGGGGCATCTTGGCTTCATTCCTCCTCCTTCTGCCTCCTCATCGCCAGATGAGCAGAACGGCACCCCCTCTGCCTCCCCCGATGACGACCCGAACAGCGGGCAGGATGAGGACACACATGATGATGAGGAAAAACAGCCGGAGAATCAGGACCCGCTGGGCCGGAAACTGGATGACAGTCCGGACTCTGATGCCCACATCCCGGACCATGAACGCAACCGTGCCCATGACATCGAGCGTGAACTGCAACGTCGTGCCTCTGACCGCACCCGCCCCCAGAGTGAGCTGGATTATCTCAACCGGCTTCTTGCCCCCCTCCGTCAGTCGCACTGACCCTGTCAGATGGCGGGAGCCAGCCGGCAGAAACCCGTCATATCGGGTGGAATGGAGAAAAAGCTGAACCGTCTGACATGCCCCCTGAAGGACGACAAAACGTCTGGGAATAGGACCAGGCCCGCAAGATCATGTCAGATTAAAAAAAGAGCCAGCCATCCTATCGGGGATGCTGGCTATCAGGACTCAGACCTTTCCCCCGAAACAAAAAAGAAAGGGCAAAAATCCTATCTCAAACTACCTTAAACGCCTTTTTACGGGCCCTGAAAAACGCATTGAGAACAGTGAAAGCTGACGTTCATCGACAATCCGTCTGCTGAATGAAAGGGCCGCTCCGATCTTGTAGAGCTCACTATAAATCTGAGGGCGGGAAACACCAACCTGCACCACGATATCGTTATGGGACAGGCCCATCATGACCAGTTTTCTGATTTGCCAACTTATCAGTATGGGCACAGCATAATGCTCGCCGCCACATCTATCGGACAGACACTGTGACAAAGTGCAAAGAAAAATTCAGAAACTGTGATGCGGAATATCTTTTACCGGCAGAAAGTGAACACGGTCCGGCCATTTGCGAACATAGCCCTGCAACAGGCCATGACTCAGGCGGATACCGCATATCCACATTTCCAGTGGCGAATGCATATAAATGCCGGGGTGGCCATCTCCTGATATCCCCAAGCCAACATGGCCGCTCCATTGCGGGTCTTTCATCCCTTGCGGAAAGGACAGCTGGCTGTCTTCAGCAAGGTCAATATCAAACTCGATATGGGCTGGTGTACCCTCCCAACCTTCGGGATAATACGACACAGATGGCGCCTCACCATGCGTGGCATATTGAGCAATGCGCGGGCATGCCCTCAACACAGATACAGCAGCCTGCCTCACAATTTCCTTCTTGCTGTCAGGCACATCAAGAAACCGGAGATGCCCCATCAGATCCTGTGACAGAGATGGAGCTGTGTCAGATAGTACGTCTTGTGTGTGTGCAGGGACAGGTGGATCATTCGAACAAAACCCCAAAAATAACAGGACGAAAAAACCGCCCAGTAGCAATCCGACAATGATGCTAAGCAGTGTGGATTTTTTCTTCTTGGCATCTTTCATGACATGTACCCCCCTGTCAGCGAAATCAGGGTAGGAACGCTACCACAAAAAAGGCCGGTCTGGCCCCGTTCAGTTTCTTTAATGATCCTACCCCAAACACTTTGAACATTTTACGCCCTTCAGCATAATCCGATGGCGGCTTTTCTGCCACCTGTCCAAGCCTCTTAGGCGTCAAGCGTCCCATTAGAAGGGCCTGCACTTCATCAGGCGACAGGCAGAATTATCTTGCGATGTCTTAAAAAGTCATCTTGTTTTTCCACAGATGCATGCTGACTTGATTCCATACCATTGAAGTCTGCCTGTCCACGCCGCCGGGCTCACTTTTGCGGAAACCACGGCGTGTAAGCTCAATGCATATCCGCCAATAATGATCATCAGAGACAAACATCCCCAAACTTTTTAAACGTCTTGCAAAAGAAAAAGCTGAAATATTCCACCGTTTCTTGCTATGCAGAAGCAGAGGTACTCTACAACACCCTCTACATGCACACGAACATCCATTTCAGGCATCAGGAAAGATGAGGCGAAACGATCTGCCTCCGCCTCCCGCACCTTATCAGAATGGACGACACCCTTCCTGTGCTATTCTTTCTGTCCCCTAACAGCTGAACCGTCTGACATGCCCCCTGAAGGACGACAAAACGTCTGGGAATAGGACCAGGCCCGCAAGATCATGTCAGATTAAAAAAAGAGCCAGCATCCCATCGGGGATGCTGGCTCTTTGTACAGAAAACAGCCGCCTGTCAGCGCAGGGACGGTTTCATCCCCAGTGCCTCGGCCAGGCGTTCCAGCTGACGGGAAATGGCGCTGCCACCAGAACGCAGTCGACTGCCATGCAGGCTGAGCACCAGCTTGTCATCCTTCATGGCCAGGTGTGTTCTTTCCAGAAGAACCTCTGTCCCAGCACATAATGTATAGACCAGACGCAGCACCAGCCCGAGCTGCACGGCCGCCTCGTAGCGTCCCTTGCTCAGCAGACGGCGGGACGGCTCCAGAACGGGATCATCCCTGTTGATCTCGTACCGCACGGCCAGCACGAGGGCCAGAAAGGCCCGCGATTCATGGGAAAAACCAACACCATGACAGTACAGGACCCGTCGATAGGTCTGCTCTGCCCGATATTGCGGATGGTCATATGACCCGATATCGGAGATGGTACAGGCCAGCCGGAGCTGTGCTGCCAGAAAAGAATCTTCTACCCAGTCCAGTCCGGTCAGGAAGACAGGAGACACCCATGTGATAAGAGGCTCGGCCAAGGAGGCATTACGGCCAAGCCGCCCTGCCATCTCCCGAGCCAGAGCCTCCATAGGGTCTTCCTCAGCGACAGAGGAGGCAACCTCACGCATGTACCAGCCTTCCCGCAGACCCTCCGCACTGAAAACGACCTCCTGCGCATCCGTCTGGGCCAGCAGGGCGAGCAGAACCTGGGCTGCAAATGGCGCATCCACCATCCGCTTGCGTGGGACATTGCCGATCTTTTCCATCTGCTTGCGGCTGGCCCCGATGACCCAGCCTGCCATTTCCTCTGCCTCTGACCGGCTGAGCCGGAAGAGATGGACCATGTTCAGAGGATACTCCATACGGGCCACATGCAGGCGGGCCAGCGCCCGGAAAGCCCCACCCACCAGATAAAGCGGCTTGCCGGCCGCCGTTTCCAGCCATGAGACATCTGCCAGCGTCTTTCTGGCAATCTTGCTGGCCTCTCCCAGGTCCTCCTGCGAACGCTCCCGCAACCGGATCACTCCAAGCGGTGTCGTCCCAGCCTCGAAATAGGCCCCGTTCCTGACACGGATCAGCTCCAGCGAGCCCCCTCCAATATCGGCCACCACACCATCAGCATCCGGCAGGGCACACAGCACCCCTGCGGCGGAATAATCCGCTTCTTCCTCTCCATTCAGCACACGGAAGCGGGCTTCCGGCATGCGGGCTTTGGCCGCTTTCACAAAGTCAGCCCCATTATGGGCATCCCTCACGGCAGCCGTGGCGAGAACATCGAACGGTTCCACCTTCATGGCCTGACCAATGGCCTGATAACGGGCAAGGACCTCCAACGCGCGGTTGATGCCTTCCTCGCTCAGCATCCCTGTGGTCTCCAGCCCTGCGCCAAGACGCAGAGTGGCCTTTTCGTTGAAGATGGGAACGGGATTGCGGGCAACCCCCTCATAGACCACCATCCGCACGGAGTTGGAGCCCAGGTCCACGATTGCAGCCCGGCGGGACTCCCGTCCCCCCCACTGCGCTGCCGTATACACCATTCTTACGCCTCCTTCGCAGGCCCTTCCCCATCCTCGGAGTCCAGCCGGGGATTCGCTGGAGTGTCTGCTTCTTTAGCCGACGCAGAGGCTTTTTCCATAAAATACTCATGCGCGGAAAGGGGAGATTCGCCGGGTTCGACACGTTTCCAGCGGCCATCAGGCAGCATTACCCAGCTCTGCAACGTATCATGAACATTCACCACCATGATCTCGCCTAGGATGCGGTCATGAGACTCCGTATCCGTAATGGGCACCATGGCCTCAATGCGGCGGTCCATGTTCCGTTTCATCCAGTCAGCCGATGCAATGTACAGCTTTGCCTGGCGGGAAGGCAGCTCACACCCGTTGCCAAAGGCAAAGACACGGGCATGCTCCAGATACCGCCCCACGATGGACCGTACCTCAATCCCTTCAGAAAGACCCGGCACACCCGGCCGCAGGCTGCACATCCCCCTCACCACAATGGTGATCTTCACACCGGCCTGTGATGCCTCGTAGAGAAGCTCGATCAGCTTCCTGTCCACAAGGCTGTTCATCTTCAGCCATATCTGCCCGGGCCGTCCGGCGCTGACATGCTCCATCTCTTCCCGCACCAGCTTTTCCAGCGTCGGGCGAATGGTAAGAGGCGAAAAAGCCACCGCATGAAGCTCCGGCACCGCAGCGCCGGTAATACAGTTGAAGAGCCGGGCACAGTCATCAACCAGGACGGGATTACAGGTAAAATAGGAAATGTCCGTATAGATCTTAGCTGTATTGGGATGATAGTTGCCCGTCCCGTAATGGGCATAGGACTGGAGGTGGTCGCCTTCACGCCGTACCACCAGGATCATCTTGGCATGGGTCTTGTAAGCCGCCAGACCATACACGACCTGCACGCCTCTGGTCTCCAGTGCCCGGGCAAGACGGATATTGGCTTCTTCGTCAAACCTGGCCCGCAGCTCCACCTCTACCGTAACGGATTTACCCGCCTCAACAGCCTCGATCAGCGCATCCACGATCGGGCTGTCATGCGATGTCCGGTAGATGGACTGCTTGATGGACAGGACATCCGGATCCCGTGCTGCCTGCTGGAGGAAATGAACAACCGTATCAAAACTCTCATACGGATGATGGACGACAAGGTCAGCCTCCCGGATCGTGGCAAAATAATCGCCGTCATGCTTCAGGACACGCTGCGGAATACTGGGATGATACGGTCTGAAAAGAAGCTCCGGCCGGTCGGACACGATGAGCTGCTTGACATCGCCCACACCGACCATGGTCGGCAGATGGACAACATCATCCTTGGCCACGCCCAGCTTGCGGATAAGATGCCCGGGCAGGCGACCATCCACCTCCAGATGGATGCAGGCCCCACGCCGCCGTTCCTTCACAGCCTTCTCGAAGCTGTTCAGCAGGTCTTCAGCATCTTCTTCCAGCTCCACATCCAGGTCACGCACAAGGCGCAACATGCCTGAACGGCTGGCATGAAGCCCCGGATACAGACGTTTGGCAAAGCGGGAGATCACATCCTCCAGCAATACGAAGCGGATCGTTTCATCCTGGTCCGGCAGACGGATGAAACGAGGCAGCTGTTCTGGCAGGACAACCATGCCATCCATCATGTGATGATCCGTCTTCGGGTCCTTGAGACAGAGCACCAGCGCCTGCCCGCCACTGAAGATGAACGGCAGGGGATGGGTGGGATTCAGGGTCAGCGGCGTCAGTACAGGAAAAAGCTGGCTGTCAAAATATTTGGAAAGCCACTCCTGATCGTGATGATGGAGCTTCTCAACATTCCTGATGAGAATATTCTCGTCCCGCAGCTCCTTCAGCATGTCACCCCAGATGCGCTGCTGCTCTCCCTGGAGATGCCATGCCTGGTGCCGTACCGTTTCAAGCTGCTGGGCCAGGGTCAGCCCGTCGGGGCTTTTCTTGCCGGAACCATCCTTCAGCTGGTGCACCAGCCCAGCGACACGGACGGCGTAGAATTCATCCATGTTGCCCGCACTGATGGAGAGAAAGCGCAGCCGCTCCAGCAGGGGCGCTGCCGGATTTTCAGCTTCATCCAGAACACGCTGGTTGAAATCCAGCCAGCCAAGCTCACGATTGATGAAACGGGTCTGATGTTTCTTTGTCATGGCTTCACTCGCCATGTTTGTCTCAACAAACGCCATATTCCCTATGTTGGACATGACAGTCTCCTCACCTGGCTGGTCAGCAGGCACAATCCCGCTTCTTTATTGCTTCAATAAGACAGAGGTTCCGTCAATATGACAATTATTAAGATAGTATTTCAGCCTTGCAGGTAACAAATGCAATTGGGGCTGGACAGTTCCTGATCTGGCAGAAAATCGCCTCTTATTTCTTCCCCCGGACCAGGCAAGGCTCCATCAGTCTTCTTCTTTGAGAAGATCGACCAGCACCTCCATGGCCAGAGCACGGCTGATGGCGCTGCCCCGTTTCATGGCGGCATCATCCAGTCTGTTCACCGCCCGGACCAGTGCCTCCCCTGTCCGGGGCAGCTGACGCCAGAGCCAGTCCGTGACGGACTGTGGCACGACAAGCTGCCGCTCAGCCATGAGAGACAGCAGCAGGGTTGCCCGCAACTCATCCTCTGGCTCTTCCAGCCCCGCTGTCATGGTCGCCCTGAGCCGACTCGCAAGGTCTGGCAGATGGAAAAAACGGCGTGCCGGTGGGTGCCGGGATGCCATGAGCACCCGCCTGCCCGCCGCATGAGCACGGTTGAGCAGATGCAGCAGCGCCACTTCCTGTTTCTGCTCCAGCCCTTCCAGATGGTCGATCACGAACGGGGTCACGCCCGGCTCCAGCTTCTGCCCCGCCACCAGCAGGGCCCCATCTGCATCACAGGACAGTGCCGCAGCCTCGAACTGCACAGCCCCATTCTGCTGCGCCCAGACATGCAGCAGATGGCTTTTGCCTGTACCCGCAGGCCCCCACAGCCAGAGCCTCCCTTCCGGCCAGCGGGCCCGTGCCAGCCATGCACGCGCCGACGCATTGGACGAACCAGCAATGAACCGTTCCGCCGAGAAAGGACGGTCCTGCTGAAGATCCAACACCAGCTGTACCCGTGCGTCTGTCATCCCCGCTTCATCCGCCCCCTTGCCTCAGCCTGCCTGCCCCTGTCATCGGGGAGCAGAAGGTTTCCCATTCTTTCACAAAACCGAAATGATTTGACAGTCCTGCACATTCCGTCTTCACGCAGGATGCTCTATAAAGGCACCAGCATCAACCAGCAGGGACATCATACCCCCATGACCAAGACATCCTCCTCCCCCAGTGCCAGTTACGCCGCAGCCGGTGTGGACATCGAAGCCGGAGATGCCTTGGTCGATGCCATCAAGCCGGCGGCCAAGGCCACGACACGCCCCGGTGTCATGGGCGGGCTTGGAGGGTTCGGTGCCCTGTTCGACCCCAAGGCAGCGGGCCTGAAAGACCCCGTGCTCGTCAGCTGCACGGATGGTGTGGGCACGAAGCTCCTGCTCGCCATCGAAAGCGGCCTGCATGATGAGATCGGCATCGACCTCGTGGCCATGTGCGTCAATGACCTGATCGTGCAGGGTGCCCAGCCGCTCTTCTTCCTAGACTACATGGCAACGGGCAGCCTTTCCGTCGCCGTAGCGGAACGGATCATCAAGGGCATTGCCAACGCCTGCAAGGAAAGCGGCTGCGCCCTGGTGGGGGGTGAAACGGCTGAAATGCCGGGACTCTATGGCAAGGGCCATTACGACCTTGCAGGCTTCAGCGTTGGTGCCGTGGAACGTGATGCCATGCTGCCCGCCACCATCCATGAAGGCGACAGCCTGATCGCCCTGCCATCCTCCGGTGTCCATTCCAACGGCTTCTCCCTCGTCCGCCACATCGTGGGAGCCTCCGGCCTGAGCTGGAACGACCCTGCCCCCTTCTCCCCGAAGCAGACGCTGGCCGAAGCCTTTCTGACGCCCACACGCCTCTATGTCAGCACCGTTCTTGCCCTGCATGAGAAGAAGCTGATCAACGGCTGCGCCCATATCACCGGTGGCGGCCTGCCCGGGAACCTGCCCCGTGTCCTGCCTGAAGGGCTGGGTGTGGAAGTGGACGGGCAGAGCTGGCCGATCCCCGGCATCTTCTCATGGCTTGCCGAACAGGGACCTGTCAGCGAGGATGAAATGCTGAAGGTCTTCAACTGCGGCATCGGCATGGTGCTGGTCACCAGCGAGCCGGAGAAGGTCATGGCAGAGCTGGAACAGCGTGATGAAGAAGCCATGCTGATTGGCCGTGTCGTCCGCAGCAGCACGCCGTTCCGCCTCACCTCCCCGCTGAATCTGGGCTGAGGAACCAATGGTGAAGAAGACCCCCATCGCCGTTTTCATCAGCGGTCGTGGCAGCAACATGGTCGCCCTGATGGAAGCCTGTGCCCGGCCAGACTTTCCTGCCGAGATCGTTCTTGTCCTCAGCAACCGGGCCGATGCGGCCGGGCTGGAAACGGCCAGCAGGGCTGGAATAAAAACACTCTGCATTCCCCACAAGGAATACGGCAAGGATCGTGAAGCTCATGAGCGGGCACTGGACGAGGCCGTCCGGGCCTCTGGTGCGAAGCTGATCTGCCTTGCAGGCTACATGCGGGTGCTGACCCCCTGGCTTGTCCAGCAGTGGCAGGGCCGCATGATCAACATCCATCCCAGCCTGCTGCCCGCCTTCCCCGGCCTGCATACGCATGAGGCCGCCCTGAAGGCTGGAGCCAGAGAACATGGCTGCACCATCCATCTCGTGACGGACGGTGTGGATGAAGGCCCCATTCTGGCCCAGGCCCATGTCCCCGTCCTGCCCGGCGATGATGCTGACACTCTGGCAGCCCGTGTTCTGGAGCAGGAACACCGCCTCTACCCGGAAACACTGCGCCGGTTCATCGAGGGACGGCAGATTTCCTGAACAGGATCCACCAGCTGGATACAGAAAAGGGAGCCGTCTCCGGCTCCCTTTCTTATAGGGGCCGATGCCCCATGCCGCTCTCCATTCAGAGAGGGATCAGGGCAGGATTTCCGTCTCGGCAAAGAAGAAAGAAATCTCACGCTTTGCATTCTCGAGGCTGTCAGAGCCATGAACGGAATTCTCGCCAATGCTCTGGGCATAAAGCTTACGGACGGTTCCCTCTGCGGCTTCGGCCGGGTTAGTGGCACCCATCACGTCACGATGGTGGGCAACAGCATTCTCGCCCTCCAGAACCTGCACGACCACCGGAGCGGAGCACATGAAGGACACCAGCTCACCAAAGAAGGGGCGGTCCTTGTGGACTTCGTAGAAAGCACCAGCCTGCTTCTCTGTCAGCTGGATGCGCTTCTGGGCCACGATGCGCAGGCCTGCATTCTCGAATACAGTATTCACCTTGCCGGTCAGATTGCGACGTGTGGCATCAGGCTTGATGATGGACAGTGTACGTTCCAGAGCCATAAGACCCTCCTCAGTAATAGACGTCTATAGTCAGCCTCCCCTAGAGGAAAAAACCTGTTTCTGGTAGTGTTCGGGGCATCTTTTTTCATATTTTCATCGTCCGAGGGCCTGCGTGAGTCTGCTTTCCATTACCGATCTTACCTTGCGCATCGCAGGCCGTACCCTGCTCGACCAGGCCTCCCTCACCATCGAACCCGGGCGGCGCATCGGGCTGATCGGTCATAACGGGGCAGGAAAATCCACCCTTCTGGCCGCCATTGCCGGGGACATCTCTCCCGATGGCGGCAGCATCACCCTTTCCGGCCGTGCCACGATGGGCCGGGTGAAGCAGGAAACACCCTCCGGCCACCTCTCTCTTCTGGACACGGTCCTGAACAGCCATGAGGAACGCACCCGCCTTCTGGCAGAGGCCGACAGCACGACAGACCCGACCCGTCTGGCGGACGTGCATGAACGCCTGCTCGCCATCGATGCCCACAGTGCGCCAGCCCGGGCCAGCACCATTCTTGCGGGTCTGGGGTTCGATCAGGCGGCACAGCAGCGTCCCGTCAATGATTTCTCGGGCGGATGGCGGATGCGTGTGGCCCTGGCCAGTGCGCTCTTTCTGGCCCCCGACCTCCTGCTGCTGGACGAGCCGACGAACCATCTGGACATCGAGGCCACGCTCTGGCTGGAGAACTGGCTGGCCCGCTTCCCCGGTGCGGCCCTGATCGTCAGCCATGACCGTGCGCTGCTGGACAACAGCGTGCAGGCCATTGCCCATCTGGACCAGAAAAAACTCTCTCTCACCCCCGGCGGCTATGAACGCTTCGTGCAGATACGCACGGAACAGAGGCTCCAGCAGAACCGGCAGGCCGAAAAGCTGGCGGACCAGCGGGCGAAGATGGAGGCCTTCGTGGCCCGCTTCCGGGCCAAGGCCACGAAAGCCAAGCAGGCCCAGTCCCGCCTGAAGGCTCTGGCCCGCCTCCCGCAGATTGATGCGGTGGTGGAGGACACCCCCACCCATTTCTCCTTCCCGGCCCCCGGTGCCCTGCCCCCCCCATGCTGAAACTGGATGGCGTGTCCGTCGGCTATGGTGAGACGGCCATCCTGCGCCGCCTCTCCCTCCGGCTGGACAGTGAGGACAGGATAGCCCTGCTGGGGCGCAACGGGCACGGCAAATCCACCTTCGCCAAACTTCTGGCAGGGCAGCTGTCTCCCATGTCCGGCGAGGTGCAGGCCTCCTCCCGCCTGCGGGTCGGCTATTTTGCCCAGCATCAGACGGATGAGCTGGTTCTGGATGAAACCCCCGTCCAGCACATGGCCCGTACGCTGAAGGAGGCCACCCCGCCACAGGTCCGTGCCCAGCTGGCCCGTTTCGGACTGGATGCAGAACGGGCGGAAACCCCTGTCAGCAACCTCTCCGGTGGCGAGAAAGCTCGCCTGCTTCTGGCTCTGGCCACCCGCCACGCTCCCCATCTGCTGCTGCTGGACGAACCGACCAACCATCTGGACCTTGATGCCCGTGATGCGCTCATCCGTGCCCTCGGTGAGTTTGAAGGGGCCGTCATTCTCATCAGCCATGACAGCCATCTGGTGGAATCCGTCGCTGACCAGCTCTGGATTGCCGAAAACGGAACGATCACGCCTTTTGACGGCGACATGGACGATTACCGCACATGGCTGGACGAACGGGCCAGACAGGCCACGCAGGAAAACCAGCGTCAGGCAGCCCGGTCCCGGAAAGACACGGATGACGACATCCCGCAGCCGGACAGGAACCAGCAGCGTGCCCAGCGCAAGGAGCAGACCCGCCAGCTCGCTCCACTCCGCCGCAAGATCCGTGATCTGGAAACACGGCTGGAACGGCTGGAAAAAGCCAAAACCCAGCTGGAAGCCAAACTGGCCGACCCAGACCTTTATCAGTCCAGCCGTGCAGAAGATATTGCCACGCTGAACAGCGATCTCGCCCTCGTCAGCCAGAAACAGGACGAAACGGAAATGCACTGGCTGGAAGCGCAGGAGGAACTTGAAAAAGCCACAAATTGACCTGCCGTGAAATAAGCCACATTATCTCTTTCGTCATCTTCGCCGCCCCTCACAGGAACTGCCCCGCCCGATGTCTTTTTTCTTCAGCCGCCCTCCCATTCCTGCGGCACAGCAGACTCCCGCCAATGCGCTGGACCGTATCTACGGCATCATTCGCCTGACGTTATGGCTTTCCCTCATCATGCTGGCCATCTGGCTCATGGGCGAGGTACTGGCGGTCCTGTTTGCTGCCACGCTGATGGCCATTGTTCTGCACGGGCTGGCCCGCATCCTGCGGCGACACATGAAATTCATTCCCTATCCGGTTGCTGTCAGCCTTGTCGCCCTCGCTGTCATTGGCATCATGACGGCTCTGGTCTGGAGCAACGGCCCGGCCATCGGGGAACAGTTCATTGCCCTCAAGAACGCCCTGGTTGCACAGTCCGGTGACATGCACCAGCATCTCTCCCAGACAACCATCGGGCAGATGGTGCTGGACCACCTGCCCGTCTCGCTGGGCGGCAATGATGCAACAACCCCCCTCAGCAGCTTTGGCTTTGGTCTTGCCGGGTCCGTCACCGGCCTGCTGGGCAGCGCTTTCGGTCTGGTTGGTACGCTCTTTGTCGTGCTGATTTCAGCCTTCTATTTTGCCGTCTCCCCGTCCCTCTACATCAACGGCTTTCTTCGGCTCGTACCGCCCGACCAGCGGGAAACCGCCCGCAACCTCCTCTACAGTGCAGGCAACACTCTCTGGGCATGGACCGCCGGACAGGCTCTGGACATGCTGGCTGTCGGTCTTTTCTCCGGCCTCGGCCTGTATCTGATCGGCATTCCGCTGGCCCTTGCTCTGGGTGTCGTGGCCGGGCTCTGCAACTTCATACCCTATATCGGGGCCATCCTGGGGGCTGTGCCCGCCCTGCTCATCAGCCTGTCCCTCGGCACACGAGAGGCTTTCTTCGTGGCCATTCTCTACAGCATCATCCAGTTCTGCGAAGGGAACATCCTGGCCCCCCTCATCCAGCGGCGGGCCGTTCACATGCCGCCTGCTCTGGCCATCCTGTCACAGAGTGTTTTCGGCTCCATCCTTGGTGTGCCAGGGCTTGTGCTGGCGTCCCCCATCACGGCCGCCCTGCTGGCCGTGTTTGACAAGGCGACTCCACCACTGGCGGATGCTACAAAAACCCAGCTGGAAACCAGTGAGCTGACCCAGCTGGAAATGGCCAGAAACAGGCAGGAACAATCTGACAGCACAAAAAAGGAGACGGATGGCTCAACCTCTCCGCCCAAGAAATGAGCGACTTTCCCCTCAGGGAAGATCAGGCAGATGGAGTGTCCCACGTTCGAAAGAACGCATCCGGTACGCCCCACCCGCCTTTGTCTGGATACCCACCACATCGGCACCATGCCGGAAGTGCCAGGCTGACAGAATGACGGCCTGACCATCGGCACTGGAAAGCTGATAAACAGCCTCCGCCGGTGTATCCTTGGGGGGGACCTCGCCAGAAATTCCCCAGCCTGTCTGGTGCTGGTGCAGCCACTGGTTCATGGCCGTGATCTCATCGGCCATGAGGTTCCGCTCTTCTCCAGCTTCCTGCACTGTCCCACGGGCAATGTCCGGCAGGGACCAGGGGCGCAGAATGGGCCACGCCACCGTCCAGATCAGCACGACCGGCACGATCACCGCCACCGCAAAAACCAGAAGAAACTTATTGTTGCGGCTCATCCTGCTCCTCCGCCCATATTCCAGTCACAGCCAGCACATGCGCAACCGCCTCATCAGAAAGATCAGGATGGATCGGCAGGGCCAGCACATGCTCTCCTATCCTCTCTGCCACAGGCAGGGCAACGCCATCATGCACCGCCCGGTACGCTGGCTGCTGATGCAACGGCATGGGATAATAGATGGCCGTGGCGATTTCCGCCTCGGCAAGACGGGCCCGCAGACTGTCCCGCAGGGCACGGGATGGCAGGGTCACGCAATAGACAGCCCAAGCGCTCTGGCTTTCCGGCACCCGTGCTGGCGGACGGACCAGCGACGGCAGACCAGCATCATAAGCACAGGCCACAGCCTCACGCCTCTTCAGCTCCTCATCAAAAACATCCATCTTGGCCAACAGAACAGCTGCCTGAAGACTGTCCAGCCGGGCATTCAGCCCGATGCGCTGCACGTCATAACGCTGCGGCCCTTCCCCATGGCTTCTCAGAGAGCGATAAAGTGCGGCCCTGTCGTCATCGTCCGTCAGGACGGCCCCGCCATCGCCATAACATCCCAACGGTTTGGAAGGGAAAAAGGACAAAGTCGTGGCTCTGGCCTCATGCCCCAGCCGGCGCCCCCTGTAAGAAGCGCCAAAAGACTGGGCGCAGTCCGCAACAAGAAAAAGCCCTTCCCGGGTGGCAAGGTCGTTCAGCTCATCCCATGGGGCTGGCTGCCCGAACAGATCCACCCCCATGATGGCTACAGGTTTCAGACGACCATCCTGCCGGACATCCGCCAGACGCTGCTCCAGAGATGGCAGGCTGATCTGGAAGGTATGCGGGTCCACATCCACAAAAATCGGCACCGCCCCCAGCAGGAGCACCACCTCCGCAGTGGCCGTGTAGGTAAAGGCTGGCAGAAAAACCGCCATGCCGGGGCCAATGCCCTCCGCCATCAGAACCATCAGCAGAGCATCCGTCCCGGAGGACACGCCGACAGCATGTCTGGCACCGCCATGACGGGCCAGACGCTCCTCCAGCTCCGCCACTTCCGGCCCCATTACGAAACGGCAATGAGCCAGAACCCGATCCAGCCGCTCCCGCAGGGCCGCCCCAAGACGCCTCTGCTGGGCGGGCAGGTCGAGAAAAGAAACAGGCCCGGACAAGAAATCAGCCAGCCCGACGGGTCTGGAGAGACGCCACGGATGAAAGAACAGGCGCACGGACGACCACATCATCAGCGCAGGCTTCTTCCATCACGCCACGCAGGTCCCGCAAATAGGCCGAGCCTTTCAGGGTTCGCTGAACAAGAATGGAACGACGGTCCAGCGGGTCCACCTTGCGGCGGGCCAGATCAAGCTCGCTCAATCGGTCCAGCGCACGGGTAATAGCTGGTTTGGACACATTGAGAGACTGGGCAAGGCCCCGCACCGTATGGGCGCCATCTTCCAGATAGCAGCTCAGAAACACAGCCAGCTGACGGGCAGAAAGATCCGGCCCCTCACCACGTACTGTGGAAACGATCGTATCACGCAGCAACTGAAGCATGCGATTATCAGCATTCCGACTCATAACAAAAGCCCCATCGTTTCCCGGTTTCACACACCCTATCATCCTGCCGGCCCAGCAAGCCTTCCGGCTGTGGTATCAGACGCACCTGTATAGGGATTTCATTCTACTATCCATTCTGTGACGTTTTCACATCGAAATGACAAGCACTCTCAGCGCAAGGCAGCCATTCCAAAACCCGTTTCCCTTGCAAAAGGCAAGAAAAAACAGGTTGCTGCACACAAGATTACAAATTGTTTCTTTTCAGAAACTTTCCGAAAACGCACGGAAAAGTGCCCTCAGGGCCAGCACCTCCCCGCCTGCGGGACGACCGGGCCGGACCGTGTCATTCCACGCATAGGTATCCACATGCGCCCATCTCTGCCCTTCCGGAACGAAACGCTGGAGGAACAGGGCTGCCGTGATCGCCCCGGCCATCGGGCGGGATGACAGGTTGTTGCAGTCCGCAATGGAGCTGTCCATCCAGCCGTCATAATCTGCCCAGAGCGGCAGCTGCCAGAGCGGGTCGTGAGCTTCCCTGCCGGAGGCCAGGATATGGTCCGCCAGCTCCTCGTCATTGCTGAAAAGGGCAGGCAGGTCAGGCCCCAGAGCCACACGGGCGGCCCCCGTCAGCGTCGCCGCATCCAGCAGGACGTCAGGCTGGCTCTCGGCAGCCTCTGCCAGAAGGTCTGCCAGAACGAGACGCCCCTCCGCATCCGTGTTGCCCACCTCGACACGCAGCCCCCTTCGGGTTGTCAGCACGTCCCCCGGGCGCATGGCATGGCCGGAGACGCTGTTCTCCACACAGCCGAGGCGGATTTCCAGCGCAATGTCGGTTCCGGCATCCAGCAGGGCACAGGCCAGTGCCAGCATCAGGGCAGCCCCGCCCATGTCCTTCTTCATCTTCGCCATGGAGGAGCCGGGCTTGATGTCATACCCGCCCGTATCGAAGCAGACGCCCTTCCCCACGAGGGACAGGCGGGGAGCATCCTTGCTCCGGCCATCCCGGCGGCCGATCACGACCACGGCTGGTCTGTCCGACCCGGCACCCACCGCCGCCAGACAGGGATAGGCTTTCTCCAGAGCCTCACCTTCCACCAGCTCAACCGCAACCTTCCGCTCCTCCAGCATCCTGCGGGCAGCAGTAGCCAGCTCCGCCGGTCCCATGAGATTGGCAGGCATGTTGATAAGGTCCCGCCCCAGCCAGGCAGCCCGGGCCAGAATCCGGGCCTCTCTCCCGAGGCTGGCCGGAATGCAGAGTTTTGGCCCCGTCTTCTGGTCTTTGCCTCCCTCATGCTTCAGCGAATAATCATACGCCCCAAGGCAGAACCCCAGAACCAGCTCCTCCAGCATGGCGTCGTGAGCAGCGTCCTCCTGCCCTTCAGGCTGCGGCTGCCAGTATCCTTCCTTCAGATGAGCAGGCAGGGCACCATAAGGCATGGGGCCTCGCCCCTCCTCCACGCAGAACACGGCCCCGGCCACACCGGAACCACCCGGCAGGAAGGTGAACTGCCCCGCACGCCCCTCGAAGCCCTGCTGCCGCAGGAAGGCCTCATGCTCCCCCAGCAGGTGGGCAAGGGTCGCCTCATCACCTGCCTTGACCAGATGGAGGGGGAGAGCCACCCCACCATCGCCAGAGGTACAGAGGGGCAAAAACGGAGCGTCAGACATATGGATACCGTCCCATCATCCAGAGCGTGACTCTGGCCTTCCTGAAAAACTGCATGGAATGTCTTGCTTTTATCCGATTCAGGCAAGATCATTCCAGCCATGACGGGACCACATCCAGCCTTTGCCCCAGCCACTTCCCGGCAATCGGGGGTGATCCATGCCGTACTTGGCCCCACCAACACCGGCAAGACCCATTACGCCCTGACCCGCATGATGGCGCACCAGAGCGGCATCATCGGCTTTCCCCTCCGCCTGCTGGCCCGGGAGAATTACGAGCGCCTTGTGAAGCTGAAAGGCGAGCGCCATGTCGCCCTGCTGACAGGGGAAGAAAAAATCATTCCACCGGGGGCCCGCTGGTTCTCCTGCACGGTGGAGGCCATGCCGCTGGACCGGAAGGTGGATTTTGTCGGCATTGACGAGATCCAGCTCGCCGCAGACCCGGACCGTGGCCACATCTTCACCGACCGGCTCCTCCATGCCCGTGGCAAGGGAGAAACGCTCTTTCTGGGGGCTGAGACCATCCGGGGGCTGCTCCGGCAGCTGGTTCCCGGCATCACGATCGAGACCCGGGAACGCCTCTCCCGGCTGACGAACATCGGGCCGGTCAACCTCACCCGTCTGCCACCACGCTCGGCCATCGTGGCCTTCTCCGCCACGGAGGTATATGCCATTGCCGAGGCCATCCGGCAGAAACGGGGTGGCTGTGCCATCATCATGGGCCGTCTCAGCCCCCGTACCCGCAATGCACAGGTCGCCCTCTACCAGAACCGGGATGTGGACTATCTCGTGGCTACCGACGCCATCGGAATGGGGCTGAACATGGATGTGGACCATGTCGCCCTCGCCGCCCTGCACAAGTTTGACGGCCAGAACTCCCGTGCCCTCACGCCGCAGGAAGTCGCCCAGATCACCGGTCGGGCTGGCCGGGGCATGAGGGATGGTACCTTCGGCACGACGGCCTCCTGCCCGCCCATGAGCCAGCAGCTCGTCAAGGCAGTGGAAGACCATGAGTTCGAGGCCATCAAGGCCGTCTACTGGCGGCAGACGGCTCTGGATTACACCTCGCCCGAGACGCTTCTCAACAGCCTGATGCGCAAGCCTCCCCGCCCCGGCCTGATCACCGGGCGTACGGCCTCCGATCTGGATGTCCTGACCGGCCTCATGCAGATGGACGACATCCGGGAGGTGGCCCGTGGCCATAGGGCAACGGAACTGCTCTGGGATGTCTGCCAGATTCCGGACTTCCGCAAGCTGGGCGATGGCAGCCATACACGCCTCTGTGCCCGCCTGTTCCTTGACCTCCTGAAACATCGCCGCATCCCTCCAGCGTGGATGGAAGGCCAGCTGAGAGGGCTGGACAGGCTGGATGGCGACATGGACACACTGATGCACCGGCTCTCCGGCGTGCGGGTCTGCGCCTATGTGGCTGCCCGGACGGGCTGGATGCACCAGAGCCGCCAGTGGCAGGAACGCTGCCGTGCCGTGGAGGACCGCCTCTCCGACACGCTGCATGAACGGCTGAAGGAACGCTTCGTCAACAGGCGGGCCACCGCCCTGCTCCGCCGTCCTGAACCCGGGGCGGCCTCCGAGGCTCTCCATGCCGTCACCCCCCAGAACCGCATCATCGTGGAAGGGCACGAGGTCGGGCAGATTGTGGGCTTCACCATGCAGATCGACACGCCCGCCGACAGCCGGGAGGGTGACCTGCTGCGCCGGGCAGGCAGGCGTGCCCTGCGGCAGGCCATGCCCGCCCGGATACGCCATTTCCTCACACAGGACATCAGCCGGTTCACCCTGACCGATGACAGGCAGATTCACTGGGAAGGTGCCCCCATTGCCACCCTCGTGCGGGGCGATGACCTGTTTCATCCCCTCATCCAGCTTCTGCCCGGTGAGTTTCAGGACAACCACCAGAGCCGACAGGTACAGACCCATCTTCAGGCCCTGATGACGGAGCGGATCAGCACCGTTCTGGAATTCTTTTTCCGTCTGGAAGACAAGCTGCAGGACAGTCCCATCCTGCGTGGCCTCTATTACCGCCTGCGGGAGGATGGCGGCACCACCCCTACCCTGCCCGAAGACCGCACCCTTACCCCTGCCGAGAGAAAACGCCTGCACCGCAGCGGGGTTCGCATCGGCTGGCGGCAGGTCTACTGCCCGCAGCTGTTCCGCCCGGCCTGCCTGCCGATGATGGTCCTGCTGCACAACATCTGGCATGACCGCCAGCAGGCCACACCCGATGCCGCCCGAATCTGTCTCACAAGCGATGGCCATCCCATCCCCCCGCCGGGCTGGGAAAAGGCCGGCCCCGTGCATGTCCGTCTGGACAGGCTGGATGCCCTGCTCTCCATCCTTCGTCCCCACGGCAGGCAGCCCGGCCGCAATATCATGGCTCCCGACACACTGGCTTCATCCCTCGGGATAAAGGCGACCCTGCTGCCCGCCCTGCTCAAGAGCCTGAACATTCCCCATCATGCGCCGCAGCCGCTTTCGGCCGGGCAGTATGGCGTCGCCTCGCCCCTCATCATTCTGGGTCGGACGGGCCGCAGGGACACACGGCCTTCCGGCCGCCAGAAAGGCACCGAACGGCGCAGGAACCGGCAACAGAAACCGTCTGCTGGCCGCAGGGAACAGAAAGCCGCCCAGAAGCAGGCCGACTCACCGTTCGCAGCCCTCCAGAACTGGTCATCATCTGGCAGATCATCATGATGGACGGACAGCGGCTTGATCTCTGGCTCTATTACACCCGCCTGGCCAAAACCCGTGGCCTCTGCGCCGCCTTCATCCGCAAGGGACGGGTTCGCATCAACGGGCAGCGGACCCACAAGACCCATGCCCGCCTCCGGTTGGGAGACATCGTCAGCTTCGCCTCTCCCCACCGTCAGGGAGAGGTCTGCGTATGGCGTGTCATGCAGCTGGGAGAGCGGCGTGGTCCTGCCAGAGAGGCCGCCCTCCTTTATGAACGGATCGAGGAAAAGACGGCCAATTTCTGACAATAGGCTTGCAAAAGGCCCTCCGCTTTCGGCATATCAGTGCTGGAATCTTTGAAATGGGCCGTTTGGCTGGCCTGCAACACCAAACCGGAGACGGCAATAATGGCCTATGTGGTCACAGAAAACTGTGTTCGCTGCAAGTTCATGGACTGTGTGGAAGTCTGCCCCGTTGACTGCTTCTACGCTGGTGAGAACTTCCTCGTCATCAATCCTGATGAATGCATTGACTGCGGCGTGTGCGAGCCTGAGTGCCCGGCAGAAGCCATCTTCCCCGACAGTGATGCCCGTGCCGCTGACTGGATGGAGATCAATGCCAAATATTCAGCCATCTGGCCGAACATGAGCCAGAAGGGCACGCCCCCGGCCGACCGTGAGGAATGGAACGGCAAGGAAGGCAAGCGTGAGATGCTCTCCGAAGAGCCACACAAGGGCTGACGCCAGCCTTCTTCCTGCTGGAACGGAGCAGAACCCCCGGGGGAATTGTCCCTCCGGGGGTTTTTCTTTGCATGGCTGCCACGGCTGCATCACACATAAAAAAAACCGGTGGAGGTTTCTCCCCACCGGTTTCTTCATGTCGCTGACATGATGGGCCGGTCTATCAACCAGCCATCATGTTCGCCTGAGCGTCCCAGAGAACGAACAGATACCCGGCAACCACGATCAGGACCATCAGGGCCGTCACGATGAAAGCTGCCAGATTCTGCCGCTGGGAGAGGCTCTTCGTACCCATGTGCAGGAAGAAGATCAGATGGACGACCATCTGGACCGCTGCCAGCACACCGAGAATGGCAATCGTCTGCCAGAAGGAGAAGGCCTTGCTGAGAACAGTGGCAAAGGATGCCACTGTCAGGACCACGGCAAGGATGAACCCTACAATGTAGGAGCCATAGGAGCCGTGATTTTCACCTTCGTGCGATGTCGTATGATTCCCGCTCATTAGACAACACTCCCCAGGTAAACGAAGGAAAAGACGCAGATCCAGACGATGTCAAGGAAATGCCAGAACAGGCTCAGGCACGTCAGTTTCGTCTGCATCCGGGTGCTAAGCCCCTGTTTGCCCATGATCTGGAAGAACAGGACCAGCATCCAGATCAGACCGATCGTGACATGCAGCCCATGTGTCCCTACCAGCGTGAAGAAAGAAGACAGGAAGGCGGACTTGTCCGGCCCTGCGCCGTGAGCCACGAGCTCGTGGAACTCGTTGATCTCCAGAACGACGAAGGACACGCCGAGCACGAAGGTCAGCAGCAGCCAACCCAGCACGGCACCCTTGTTCTTCTTGTGGGCGTTGATGGAAGCAAAGCCGTAGGTGATGGAGGAGAAAAGCAGGATGGCTGTTTCGATCTCAACATTCTTGATATCGAACAGGTCCTTCCCCGTCGGCCCACCAGCAAAGTGATGGCAGAGTGTAGCAAAGACGGCAAACAGCGTGCCGAAAATGATACAGTCTGTCATCAGGTAGATCCAGAAACCAAAGATCGTGGTTTCCTGCTGATGATGCTCATGCTCATCGTGATGAGCAGAGGGCGCGTGCATTACGTCATAAGACATGGTTTTCATCGCCTCCCTTTACTCTGCTGCCTTGGCAGCGGCAAGCCGCCGGGCAAAAGCTTCTTCATCAGCACGGATCTCTTCCACGGTGACGTAGAAATCAACATCCAGGTTCGCACTGCGGTGAACGATGGTGAAGAAGGCTACGACCAGCCCTACGATCACAGCCCACCAGATGTGCCAGACCAGCGCAAAGCCGATCAGCAGCCCGCAGGCACCCAGCATCGGGCCAACCGCCGAATATTTCGGCATGTGGATCGGCTCCAGCTCGGAGACCGGTGCCGGGCGACCCAGCTCCTTCTCGATATGGAACGTATCCAGGCCACGGATGACCGGCAAACGTGCGAAGTTGTAGTGCGGAACCGGAGACGGAAGGGACCATTCCAGCGTACGGCCAGAACCCCAGTTGTCACCCGTCAGATCCAAAGCATCCGGCTTCTTGTTGACGGCGTCAAACGCAGCCAGCACGAACTGGATGACCTGGCAGGCCAGACCAGCAGCCAGAACGAACACGCCAACACAGGCCACGAGCAGCCAGGGGTGCCAGTTCGGGTTGTCATAATGGTTCATACGACGGGTCATGCCCTCCAGACCAACAGCATAGAGCGGTATGAAGGAGAGGTAGAAACCGACGAACCAGAAACGGAACGCCCATTTACCCCAGACATCGCGCATCTTGTAGCCGAAAGCCTTCGGGAACCAGTAGCTCAGACCAGCCACGTAACCGAAGAACACACCACCGATAATCACGTTATGGAAGTGCGCCACCAGGAACAGGGAGTTGTGGACCACCCAGTCCGCTGCCGGCATGGCCATCATGACACCGGTCATACCACCGATGGAGAAGGTGATCATGAAGCCGACGATCCAGTGCATCGGACCTTCGAAGCGGACACGCCCCTTGTACATGGTGAAAAGCCAGTTGAAGATCTTCACACCCGTCGGCACGGCGATGAACATCGTCATGATACCGAAGAAGGTGTTCACATCAGCACCAGCACCCATCGTGAAGAAGTGGTGAACCCACACGATGCTGCCCAGGAAGGTGATGATACCCGTTGCGATGACCATCGTGGCATAACCGAAGAGCGGCTTGCCGGAGAAGGTCGCTGCAATTTCGGAGAACACACCGAAGGCAGGCAGGATGAGGATGTAAACTTCCGGATGACCCCAGGACCAGATCAGGTTCAGGTAGAGCATGACGCTACCGCCACCATCATTGGTAAAGAAGTGCATGCCGAGGTAACGATCCAGAGCCAGCAGAGCCATGGAAACCGTCAGAACCGGGAAGGTCGTCAGGATCATGACGCAGGCAAAGAAAGCCGTCCATGTGAAGACGGGAATGTGCATCCACTTCATGCCGGGGGCACGCAGCTTGATGATCGTCGTCAGGAAGTTCATCCCTGTCAGCAGAGTACCGATACCGGAGATCTGCACCGACCAGATGTAGTAATCCACACCGACGCCGGGATTGAACTGCAGTTCGGAGATCGGCGGGTAGCCGAGCCAGCCAACATTGGAGAACTCACCAATGAAGAGGGAGATGTTGATGAGAATGGCACTGACGAGCGTCATGTAGAAGCTGATCGAGTTGATCAGCGGGAACGCAACGTCGCGCGCACCAATCTGCAATGGCACCACGAAGTTGAACAGGGCCTGCATCATCACCATGGCCATGAAGAAGATCATGATCGTACCATGGGCCGAGAAGACCTGGTCATAATGGTGCGGAGGCAGATAACCGGGGTTACCTGCGTAGGCAAGGGCAAGCTGTGTACGCATCATCAGCGCATCGGCAAAGCCACGCACAAGCATGACGAGACCGAGAACAACATACATGATGGCGAGCTTCTTGTGGTCGACCGTGGTCAGCCACTCGCGCCACAGATAACCCCATTTTTTGAAATAGGTGACCGCCGCAAGAACGGCAATCCCGATTACAGCCACACCGATGAATGTACCGACAAGAATCGGCACATCATACGGTATGGACGAAAGGGTAAGTTTTCCGAGCATCTTTAGATCAGTCCTCACATGCCGGTATTGGAAGGTGCAGCCGTATGAGACTCAGCAGGCATGTCCATGGACTTGTCGCCCATGCTCGTGCCGTGGTTCTCATGGGTCATGCCGACATTGTATTTCGCAACAATGCTCTCAAACAGCCCAGACTGTACGTTGGAGAAATACACGACCGGAGCCGGCTTGGGTGCCTCAGCATGCGGGGCAGCCGGTGCGGCGTGATATTTCGGGTACGTCTGTGCATCCAGGGCTTCCTTGGCTGCGAGCGGATTGTCGCCACTGCGTACATTCTGTACCCAGGCGTCAAACTGCTCCTGCGGCATGGCAATCGTGCGGAAGCGCATGTCGGAGAAGCCCGGCCCCGTGTACTGGGCGGCCTCACCCTGGAAATTGCCCGGGCGGCTTGCCATCAGGTGGAGCTGTGTTTCCATCCCGGCCATGCTGTAGATCTGTGACCCCAGCTGCGGAATGAAGAACGATGTCATCACACTGTCAGACGTAATCCGGAAATCCAGAGGTGTCTTTGTGGGGACATCCAGCTCGTTGATGGTTGCAATCCCAAGGTCTGGGTAAATGAACAGCCACTTCCAGTCCAGGGAAACAACTTCCACATGGAGCGGCTTTGCATCGGGCGCACCAACTTTTACCTGCATCTCTTTGGAGATGGGCTTGTACGGGTCGTAATAATGCGTGCTCCAGTAATTGAAGCCACTCAGAACAAGAATGATCAGAATGGGGACACCCCAGATGAACACTTCAATCTTGTTTGAATGTGACCAGTTCCGCAGATATTCCGCCTTCGTATTGGAAGCCCGGTATTTCCAGGCAAATACGAGTGTCGCAATAATCACCGGAACCACAACGCACATCATGACGGCCCATTCAAGCACCATCATGTCGCGATTACCTTCCCCGATCGGGCCGGCTGGCTGAAGAAGATCAACCGTACAGCCCGACAGCATCAATGCAGGCAACGCCGGGAAAAATCGCCAGAGTCTTTTCATGGATCCTGCCTCTATCTGTTGTTCCGCCATAAAAAGGCCGGAACACTTTCTGACACAGTCAGGACAGCGCGATCGCCACCGAACGTTGTCATCTTATATGTGCCTTTCCCGTTCGTATCCTGACAACAGAAGGGAACTCCCTCCGTACTCAATATGAAATATGGAGCCCTGAGACCCCAGTGCCGCCCACTTTATTCTTCCCGAATAACGGAGATTACAAGGGGGCAAGCCTCATAAAAAAAAGGAACCCCGTCGGTCTTTTTAAAAAAAAGACCGGTTATCTGCCATTTCTGAGAAAACATCATATTTTCATCAAAAACAAGAAGATGATCGCTTAATTTTCCATTTTCCTTTCAACCGCAAAAAATCGCAACAAAAAAGGAGCCCGGAGGCTCCTCTTCCTGTACTGACCCGACTCATCAGTGGATCAATCGCGCCCACCAGATCTTGTCCCTGTAAACTGCAGCAGGAACTGAAAGAGATTTACAAAATTCAGATACATCGTCAGGGCATCATAGATCCCCATCTTCCCCGTCTCTTCAGCCGGAAGGACAGACGCATACTGCTGATAGGAAAGCTTGATGCGCTGGGTGTCATAAGCTGTCAGCCCCGTGAACAGCAGCACCCCGATGAAAGATATGGCCACTGTCAGCCCATGGGCCGGGATGAACATGTTGACCAGAGAAGCGATCACCAGACCTATCAGCCCCATCGTCAGGAACGACCCCATCCCCATGAGGGACCGGTTCGTCACATACCCCCAGAGAGACATGACGCCATACAGGGAGGCGGCAATAAAGAATGTCCGGACAACAGAAGACCCTGTGTAGGCCAGAAGCAGCGATGCCATGCTGACGCCCATGGCCACGCTGAACAGCACAAACAGAAGCTGCACTGTCGAACGGGAGAGACGGTTCACACCAAAGGACAGCACCATGACAAAGACCAGAGGGGCGAAAACACTCACCATCCCCAGTCCGGTCGGAGCCAGCGCAAAAGCATCCCCTCTCTGCACGACATGAAAGAACAGCGCCCGGAGCGATGTATGGACCACGGCATAGGCCGTCACCCCCGTTATCCCCAGAGCAAGAGCCATCCAGTTGTAGACACGCAGCATGTAAGCCCGCAGACCCGCATCAAAAGCGGCAGCCGCCTGTCCTCGTGTTGTCTCGTAATCGGAATGGAAAGCCATGATATCCACTTGCTGCGATAAGTCTTCAGGGGGGACTCACTGGGCCCGCCCCTATCGTTCCCGTAGAATGTGGGGTAGTTTCTTCCCAAGTCAAGAATTCAGGACAAGACCCTGACTTTCTTTTTGTTAATCTCCCTGATTTGCGGGAGGCCCCATGAATCTTTCCCTCGCCCTCACGCTGTCCCCCACCATACAGGCAGAACTTGGCCTGCTGCGTGGCAGTCTGGATGATGTCCGCTGGTCACCGGCAGAACAGTGTCTGATCCCCCTCCAGCCCCTTGGCTACCTAAACAGCCGCCACGAGATGGAGGAGCTGGACATGACCCTGTCCCACCTGCGATGGGAACCTTTCTCTCTGGCCCTCCATCAGGTCGGCCATCAGATGGGAGAGATGGAAGACCGGCTGACAGTCAGCCTCACTCCGCAGGCTCCGCTGCTTGCCTTGCAGAAGCGGCTTGCCAGCACCCTCCGCCGCGCAGGCCTCTCCCTGCCCCGCCGTGCCATCGTCCCGGAAGTGACCATTGCCTGGCTGGAACCGGCCTCCCCGACCGATCTCATCCCATGGATACAGCGGCACAACCTCTTTCACAGCTCTGAAATGACAGTAGACCACATCAGTCTGGTAGAGCATCTGCCTTCTGGCACCGGCCCCCATCTCCAGATTCTGGAAGCCTACCCGGCCCAGCCGGGGCTTGCCCTGCCGCACGTCAGCCCTCTTCTGGCTGATGAGGAAAACGGGTTTTTCTAAAGGCCCAGCAGCAGCTTCAGGGCGTGATAATCTTCCGGCCGGCAGACAAGAAACCATCCCTCGTCGCCTTCAAGAGAAAAAAGACCAAGGCCGAAAGAGGCGTAGATGTCCGCCTGCCGTGCTCCCTGCTGAAGGACGGCCAGCTGGCACCCTTCCTGCACGGCGTAATCCCGCAGCCGCCAGACAGCACCACCCCGCTGTCCCCGTGCCCCCACAGCTCCGCCCAGACACAGGAGCACTGGCTCCGACAGCAGGAAAGGCTTCAGCCGGACCACCGCGCAGGCAGCTTTCCCTGTTGCATCCGACAACATGCCATCAGGCACGAAAAGGCGCTCACACGGCAGGGAAAGAGCCTCTGCTGAATCCTGAAGGCAGGCGTACTGCACCCGGGCATCCATGTTCCATGGGAGAAGATGCAGCCGTGCTTTCCTCAGGGCAAACCACAGCCCCAGCAGACAGCACACGGCCGCACCACCGAGAAACCAGCGCCCGACCGCCGTATGGGCATCATGAACCATAGAACGCCACCAGACATGCCCGAGATGCCGCTGACGGGCGATCCAGCTGACACCGGCCAACCCGCACAGCCAGAGCGAGAATGGCGCCAGAACAAAAGGAGAAAACGGCTCTACCCGCCAGTAAGCCTGCCTGTAATAGGTCTTGCGGAATGGCAGCAAAACGAACAGCACGGCCAGCACGACAAGAAAAGCCACCCAATGGGCCTGCCTTACGGTCAGGATCAACAGCGTGATGGACAGAGCCCCGACAGAAAGCCGCCAAGCCAACGCCACCCGCTGGGACAGCCCCAGAGACAGGCCGACGAGCATCACCCCGATGAGGGTCAGCAGAAAAGCGGCGCCCTGAAGAAGGACCGCACTCCAGAAAGAATGGAACGGAGGCAATGGTGCCAGAAGGGCATAAACCACGATGACGATGCCCAGCACGGCCTGACTGCCCGTGGCAACGATCGTGGCGAAATCCGCTTCAGATGAACGCAAACTCTGGCTGTGCTCCACGGTCCTGCCAAACCGGGCCAGCAGAGGTGCCCCTTTTATGAACAGCTCATGCCCGGCAAACATGGCACCCGCCAGAAGCAGGGGAATGATGTAATAGAACAGGCGAAAAACCAGAATCCCTGCCATGATGTGCGGCACGGAAAACCACGGGGACAGCGCCAGCAGCATGGTGCTGTCGAACACTCCCAGCCCACCCGGAACATTGGCCAGCAGACCGGCCGTGTAAGCCCCGATATAGATGGCCAGAAACCCGCCAAATGTCAGGCCGCTCCCATTGGGCAGCGTATCCAGCACACACCAGGCGATCAGGGCGGTAGCAGACATGTCCGCCATGCTGGACAGGATCTGCCCCAGCCCGATCCGCCAGTCTGGAAACCGCAATGTCCACCTGCCAATATGCACTTCCTGCTTCCAGCAGGGCAGAAGCACATAGGCCAGCAGGACAGAGAAACAGGCTGCTCCCCCAAGATCAGTTACCCAGGGCGGCAGATGACGAACATAAGGAATAATGCCCGGCTGGGCCAGCAGGATGAACCCCACAAGCCCCAGCATCCCCAGCCAGTAGGTGACGGAACAGAACGCCACGATGGCCGCAATCTTGATCCCCGGCACACCCCAGTTACGATAGAGCCTGTAGCGCACAGCCGTGCCCGAAATGGCTGCGCACCCAAGATTATGGGACAGGACATAGGAACAGAACGCCACAAAGGCTGACCGCCGCCACGAAATGCCCGCCTGCACATGATGACAGGCCAGACCATCGTAGAAAGACAGGATGGCATAAGAAAGAATGGTTGCCCCGGCCCCCTTCCACAAGGCGGCGGCAGGAATGGCATGAAGCCCCGCCATCACCTGCTGGAGGGACAGATGCTGAAGCTCCCGCCAGATCACCAGCCCCGCAAAAATGAGCAGGACCAGCCCCACCATGGCCGGCAGACGCGTCAGAAAACGCCGCAGCCGTCCGTCAGCAAGTGACGGAGAGGCATCCGCACCATCTGGCATACCGGAGGGAGCCGTCATGCCTCAGCCTCTGGTTTCCTCCGTTGCCCCGGCAGGCTCAACAGGACGTGCCAGAGCCTCATCAATGAGGGCAACAGTCTCCTTCAGGCCAAACAAAGCCGCAAAAATGCCGAAGCGGGGGCCCTCTTTCTGCCCCAGCAGCACCTCATACAGGCACCCGAACCAGGACCGCAGCTCCGGCTTGGCAAAGTAACGCTTGCCGACCTCAAATACGACATTCTGCACATCATCCGGGGTCGCATTGTCCGGCACCGTCTTCAGCGTTGCTGCGAGGTCTTCCAGACCTTTGCGCTCTGTCTCCGTCGGAGCACGGAACACCTTGGTCGGACGGACACGCTCATTGAAGTAATCCAGAGCGTGCTGCACCAGCTGTGCCACATAAGGATGTGTCTCTGGCGACAGGCTGGAATCATAACGCCGCAGGAACTTCCAGAGTGTCTCCACTTCCCTGGCATTGGCCACGCTGGCCAGATTCAGCAGGGCTGTGAAGGAAACCGGGCTGGTATCCTGCGGGCGCAGTTTCCCTTCATGGATGAACCATACCGGGTTGGAAAGGAACTCCTCTGCGCTCTGCTGCTCACCCTTCTGCACGAGGGCCAGATATTCATCCGTGGCTCTGGGGATCATGTCCGTATAGAGCCTTTTGGCACGGGTCGGCTGCTGGAACATGTAATGAGCCAGACTCTCCGACGGGCCGTACCGCAGCCATTCCTCCACAGAGAGGCCATTTCCCTTGGACTTGCTGATCTTCTGCCCATTGGCATCGAGGAACAGCTCATAGGTCAGGTTCAGCGGTGGCTCACTGCCAAGAATGCGGCATATCCTGGAGGAAAGCTTCACACTGTCGATGAGGTCCTTGCCGGACATCTCATAATCGACACCTAGAGCATACCAGCGCATGGCCCAGTCGGCCTTCCACTGCATCTTGGCCTGCCCGCCATAGACGGATGTCTCAAAGCTCTTCCCGTCCTCGTCCTTCCAGACGACTGTTCCGGCATCCGGATTCACGCTGATGATGGGCACCTGCATGACACGGCCCGTCTCGGGATGGATCGGCAGCACAGGGGAATAGGTCGCCCGCCGTTCCTTGCCCAGCGTGGGAGCGATCACCTCGATGATGCGGTCATGTTCTTCCAGAACACGCTTCAGCGCCGCATCGAAGATGCCGGACGTGTAGTAATCGGTTGCAGAAGCAAATTCATAATCGAACCCGAACGCATCAAGGAACTGGCGCAGGCGGGCATTGTTGTGCGCCGCAAAACTCTCATGCGTGCCAAACGGATCGGGAATACGGGAGAGCGGCAGGCCAAGATGCTCAGCCAGCATCTCCTGCTGGGGGACATTGCCCGGCACCTTGCGCAGGGCATCCATGTCATCAGAAAAGGCCAGAAGACGGGTCTGGCGACCTGTCAGCTTCTCAAAAGCCTGCCGGACCCATGTCGTCCGGGCCACTTCGCCGAACGTACCGATATGCGGCAGGCCGGAAGGCCCGTAGCCTGTCTCCATCAGAACCGGTTTGCTGGGGTCCCTGTCTGCCACACGGGTGGCCAGTTTACGGGCTTCCTCAAACGGCCAGAGCTTGGGGAAAGACGAATCATTCTGGGGAGAAGGCGTTTTGTTCTGCATAAGACTACGTTAATTATGAACCCTCCCCCCTCTGGTCAAGTATGCAGGCGGGACGTGCACTGCTTTCCCCTCGCAGAAGGAGGACTTCCTGTGTATGAGTTGGAGCATGCCCAGCCTGTTCCGCTCCTACCTTGATGCGCCAGCCCTGATCGCACGACATGGCCTCTCCTCCCTCATCACGCCTGATGGTGAGGTGCTGGACATTCCCCTTGCCGAAGTCCGGGACATGCTCCGCCAGCTGCCGCCGCCGCTGCTCATCCACGGGCCTGCCACGCTCCGCCTGCTGGAACTGCCCCCGGAACCTCCTCCTGCTCCCTGGCTGGACCTGCTGGAACTCTTCCTTCTCGTCCATCCGGCCCGGAGCCTGACCCCGACAGCCCGTGGCCTCGCCCTGGAGCTGGGCCTTGCAGAACCGACGGATACAGCTCCCCTACAGGCCGACAGTCTCTACCGTATTGCCCAGCACCTTCTGGATGAGCTGTCAGGACAGCCTCCCCAGAAAATCGCCACGCTCCACCTTCTGCTGCCCACTCTGGACCAGGCCGGATGGAGCTGGCACGACATCGTGAAAGAGGCCCTGCCTCCTCCCTCTGCATCTTCGGGACGATCCAGAGAAATTGATGCCCTGAAAATATGGCGGCGCCTGCCCCAGTGGGAGGAGCGTGCGCCCCGTCCCCCTGCTGGCAGCCAGCCAGTCAGCCAGCAGGAAGCCCGCAGGCGTCTTTCCGCCCTGCTGGGCAGGCATGCAGAACCCCGCCCCGGTCAGGCCGATTTTGCCTCGGCCACCAGCTACGCCTTCACCCCCCGGGATGTCGCCAATGCCCCCAACATCATGCTGGCCGAGGCGGGTACCGGCACGGGCAAGACAATGGGCTACATCGCCCCGGCCAGCCTCTGGGCCGAAAAGAATGACGGAGCTGTCTGGGTCAGTACCTATACCCGCCATCTGCAACGGCAGATCGAACAGGAACTGACCCGTCTTTACCCCGATCCGACAGAACGGCATGAACTTGCCGTCATCCGCAAGGGGAGGGAAAACTATCTCTGCCTCCTGAACCTGGAAGATATCACCACCGCCCTTCTCAACCGCCAGCCACAGGCGCAGCCTGGCCTCATCCCGCTGGTCTTTCTCGCTCTCTGGGCCGAGACCACGGAAGATGGCGACCTGATGGGGGGCGACCTTCCCGGCTGGTTCGGGGACCTGTTCCAGCCCGGGCTGCTGAACATGATTGCCGACCGGCGGGGCGAGTGCATCCATTCCGCCTGCCCGCATTATCAGAGCTGCTTCATCGAGCATGGCATACGCCGTGCACAACATGCCCGGTTCGTCATCGCCAACCATGCGCTCGTCCTGTCCCAGGCAGCGTGGAACGCCATGCTGCCGCAGGACATGGCACCCGGCAATCTGGCAGACGAAAATGGCGTCCCCACCCGTTATGTCTTTGATGAAGGCCATCATATCCCTGATGCAGCAGACAGTGCCTTCTCTCTGGTCTTCTCCGGGCTGGAAGCAGCCGACCTGCGCCGCTGGATACTCGGGGCTGAGGGGAGCCGCTCCCGTGCCCGTGGCCTGATGCGCCGCATGGAAGACCTGATGGAGCGCCTGCCAGCCCTCAAGGATGCCCTTCAGGAGCTTGTCCTTGCCACACAGAAAGGCCTGCCACGCCCCGGCTGGAGCGGACGCCTGCATGAGGCCCGGCAGGCCCGCATGGCCCCGCCGCCACCAGACGTCCCCCCGCTGGAAGACAGGCCTGCCACCCCGCCTGATGACGATGAGGAAGACCCTTTCCCCCTCGCCATGGTCGAGGAAGCGTCCCTCCCCCAACCGGCCGAGGCGTTCCTCCAGATGCTGGACATGCATCTGGATGCCCGCATAGCGGAAATACAGATGCAGACCCGCGGCCAGCAGGGCCATTATCCTCGCCAGGAATGCGACCTGCACCCCATACCCGCCCCGCTGCGTGAGCACGCCGAAACCCTGCTCACGGCCCTTCAGGACATCGTCACCCCGCTGGACCGGATCATCCGGCACCTTCAGGAAGCTCTGGAAGCGCAGGAGGAAGACCCCGATACAGCCTTCCAGCAACGGCTGGAGGGAACCATACGCAGCCTGCATCGCCGTGCCCTCTCCCGCCTTCAAGGGTGGATCAGCATGGTACGGGCCATCATGGAGCAACCCGTTGCCCAGACAAGCCTGCCGACCTACGTGGACTTCATCCACCGGGAGCCTTTACCCCCCACACGGCTCCTCCAGGGAGGACACGACATTGCCCTGAACCGCCACTGGCTGGACCCGACCATTCCCTTCGCCAGCACCCTGCAAAGCACCACGCACGGGCTGCTCATCACCTCCGCCACCCTGCGGGACCGCAGCCCGGATGAAGACGGGGAAGCCGGATGGGAAAAGGCTGAGCGACGACTGGGCACGGCGCATTTCCTCAAGCCCCCCATGCGGGCTGCCCTGATGAGTCCCTTCGACTATGCCCACCAGACACGGGCCTACATCATCACGGATGTCTCACGGGACCCGGCAGCACAGGCGCAGGCCTTTCAGGCTCTTTTTGAAACCGCCAATGGAGGAGCTCTGGGGCTTTTCACAGCCATTCAACGGCTGAAAGAGGTCCACCGCCGCATCCATGAGCCGCTGGGGATGAAGAACATCCCCCTCTACGCCCAGCATGTGGACGCCATGAACAACGCCACGCTGGTGGATGTCTTCCGTACCGAGACGAACAGCTGCCTGCTGGGCACGGATGCCATGCGGGATGGCGTGGATGTTCCCGGAGAGGCCCTCCGCATGGTGGTGATGGAGCGCACCCCCTGGCCCCGGCCCGACATCCTACACCGGGAACGCCGCCGCCATCTGTCCGGCGGCAGGCCGGGTGACTATGACGACCTCATCACCCGGATGCGCCTGCGCCAGGCCTTCGGCCGTCTCATCCGCCGTGCTGATGACCGGGGCGTGTTCATCATTCTGGACAGCCGGATGCCGTCCCGCCTTCTCTCCGCCTTCCCTGATGGCGTACCTGTCCAGCGTCTACCGCTGAGCGAAGCACTGACAGACATTGACGGCTTCCTGAACAGGTAAAACACAAAAAAGCCCCGCTCCCGAAAGAGCGAGGCTTTTCTTTCTGCCTGTACGGGACAGGAGGCCATCCCGGCCAGAGTGACCGGGATGGGGAAGGATGAGCGATCAGAAGCCGCCCATACCACCCATGCCACCCATTCCGCCCATGCCACCCATACCGGCACCAGCAGCATCGTCGGACTTCTTCTCCGGACGCTCGGCAACCATGGCTTCGGTGGTGATCAGCAGGCCAGCCACGGAGGCTGCATCCTGAAGGGCCGTGCGGACGACCTTGGTCGGGTCAATGATACCGGCAGCCACGAGGTCCTTGTACTCACCCTTCTGGGCGTCAAAGCCTTCGTTGTAGTTGCTCAGTTCCAGCACCTTGCCAGCAATCACGGCACCATCTTCACCAGCATTGTGGGCAATCTGGCGCAGCGGAGCCTGAAGAGCCTTGCGAACGATCTGGGCACCAGCACGCTGGTCGTCATTCTCGAAGGTCAGGTCATCGAACAGCAGGCTTGCACGGGCCAGAGCCGTACCACCACCCGGGACGATACCTTCCTCAACAGCCGCACGGGTTGCGTGCAGGGCATCATCAACGCGGTCCTTACGCTCCTTCACCTCGACCTCGGTGCTGCCACCGACGCGGATGACGGCAACGCCACCAGCCAGCTTGGCCAGACGCTCCTGGAGCTTCTCACGGTCATAGTCGGATGTCGTGGCTTCGATCTGAGAGCGGATCTGGGCGCAACGGCCCTTGATGCCCTCGGCGGCACCGGCACCCTCGACGATGGTGGTGTTCTCCTTGTCGATATGCACCTTCTTGGCCGTGCCAAGCATATCCAGCGTGACGGATTCCAGCTTGATGCCGATATCCTCGGAGACGACCTGACCACCGGTCACGATGGCGATGTCTTCCAGCATGGCCTTGCGACGGTCACCGAAGCCCGGAGCCTTCACGGCAGCGATCTTCAGGCCACCACGCAGCTTGTTGACGACCAGCGTGGCCAGAGCCTCACCATCGACTTCCTCGGCGATGATCAGCAGCGGGCGGCCAGACTGCACGACGCTTTCCAGCAGCGGCAGCATCGGCTGGAGAGAAGAGATCTTCTTCTCATGGATCAGGATGTAGGGGTTTTCCAGATCAGCCGTCATCTTCTCCGTGTTCGTCACGAAGTACGGGGAGATGTAGCCACGGTCAAACTGCATGCCTTCCACGACATCCAGCTCGGTGTGCAGGCCCTTGGCCTCTTCCACCGTGATGACACCCTCGTGACCGACCTTCTCCATGGCTTCGGAGATCATCTTGCCGACTTCGGACTCGCCGTTGGCAGAGATCGTGCCAACTTGGGAAATCTCATCCTGGGAGGAGATCTTCTTGGTGCGGGTCTTCAGCTCTTCCACAACACGCAGCACGGCCTTGTCGATGCCACGCTTCAGGTCCATCGGGTTCATGCCGGCGGCGACAGCCTTGGCACCCTCACGGATGATGGCCTGGGCCAGAACGGTAGCGGTCGTGGTGCCGTCACCAGCCACATCGTTGGTCTTGGAGGACACTTCACGCACCATCTGTGCGCCCATGTTCTCGAACTTGTCGGCCAGCTCGATCTCCTTGGCGACGGAAACGCCGTCCTTGGTGATGCGGGGAGCACCGTAGCTCTTGTCCAGAACGACATTGCGGCCCTTCGGACCGAGCGTCACCTTCACGGCATTGGCAAGAATATCAACACCACGGAGCATGCGCTCACGGGCATCAGCACCAAATTTCACGTCTTTAGCAGCCATAACACCTAATTCCTTCAAAGATGGTCGGAGAGAAAAATGTCCGGGAATGTGGCCTCAGCCGACGATGCCCAGAATGTCGCTCTCTTTCATGATCAGCAGGTCTTCACCGCCGATCTTCACCTCGGTACCGGACCACTTGCCAAACAGGACACGGTCGCCAGCCTTGACATCCAGCGGCACGACCTGACCCTGCTCATTGCGGGCACCGGACCCAACGGCCAGGACCTCGCCTTCCATCGGCTTTTCCTTGGCAGTTTCAGGAATGATGATGCCACCGGCGGTTTTTTCTTCACCGTCCAGACGGCGGACCACTACACGGTCGTGAAGGGGACGAAACTTCGTCATGGATCACTCCATTTTAGGCTGGCCCTTCCATAAAGCAGCGCAGCCGGGTTATTGCGCTCATTCTAGCAGCGCACCAGTAAACTCCCCGATCAAACGGGGCGAATGAGAGATAGTGATGCCCCCCTGTAGCGTCAAGAACTCCCCTCCGAGGCACCGGAGATTTTTTAATCGTTCTTACTTTTAAACAAACATTCATGAACAGGCGCATCCTGTCATGAACCACACCGTTTCATTCCCTCTTGCTCCTGACCACGAAGAGGTGAAAACTTCTCTTTTCCATTCCCTGAAAAGGGGCGTCTTTACAGGATCAGGAGAGGCCATCATGGACCTGCATCTGCAAGAACGAACAGCCATCATCATGGGAGGAAGCCGGGGGCTGGGACTGGGCATTGCCCGATCCCTGGCACGGGAAGGCGTCCGCCCCTGTCTGCTGGCCCGTGATGAAAACAGACTGCGGCAGGCCGCTCATGATCTGGCAGCCGATACCGGCATCACCCCGCACTGGCATGCCGTGGATTTCTCGGCACCAGACAGCGTACAGACCTGCCTGACAGCCCTCCAGAATATCATGCCGGAGACGGACATCATCATCGGCAATGGCGGCGGACCGCCCCTGGAGCCTGCCACGGCCTGCGATCCGGCACTCTGGCAGAAAGAAACCGCCACGATGCTTCTGCCTGTCATGCAGCTTGTCGGCCAGTATCTGCCGGGCATGAGGCAACGACAGTTCGGCCGGATCATCATGGTGTCCTCCACCAGTATCGTGGAGCCCATTCCCAACCTCGTTCTCTCCAGCGCACTCCGCTCCGCACTGGCCAGCTGGGGTAAAACCCTCGCCCGGGAGGTCGCCCATGATGGCGTGACGGTCAATACGCTGCTGCCCGGCCGCTTCGAGACGGACCGCGTCGCCACCCTGAACAGAATACGGGCTGAAAAGGCTGGTATTCCGCTCGAAGAGTTCCGCAGGCAGAAAGAAAACGGCGTGCCCGCAGGCCGCTACGGCCAACCCGAAGAGCTGGGGCACATGGCCGCCTTTCTGGCCAGCCCTCTGGCGGCCTACATCACCGGGACCCGCATCCCGGTTGACGGGGGCCTACTTCACGGTTTCTGAAAGCCCTGCATGCAGAAAGACCTCCCCGCCATCCGGCAGGGAGGCCCTCCCTTCACAAAGCCATCAGGCTGGCGCTCAGCTGAACAGCACACGCCCCGCAACAGCGTCCAGACGGGCCAGAACGGAGAAGTCTCTGGCTTCCGGCGGCGTGATGATGGCATTGTCCAGCGCACGCTCGGCTGCACCGGTACCGGTGCAGATGGGGCGGGCCTTGCCAAGGGCCGGAATGGCCCGGCGAACAAGCTCCCGGGCATGTTTGGAGTTGCTCTTCATGGTACGGACGACAGCATCCACCGTGACGTGCTCATGCTCTTCGTGCCAGCAGTCATAATCGGTCACCATGGCAACGGTGGCATAGTTCATTTCTGCCTCACGGGCCAGACGGGCCTCCGGCATGTTCGTCATGCCGATGACCGACGCCCCCCATGAGCGATAAAGCTCGCTCTCGGCCCGGGTGGAAAACTGCGGCCCCTCGATCACGACATAGCTCCCGCCCCGTGTAACCGTGATACCCAGCTTTTCGGCCTCATCAGCCAGCGTGGTGGCCATGCGGGCGGAAACCGGCTCACCCATGCTGACATGGGCCACACAGCCTTCCTCAAAAAAGGTCCGGGGACGCCCCTGTGTCAGGTCAATGAACTGATCCACCAGCACAAAATGGCCCGGAGCCAGCTCTTCCTTCAGAGACCCCACGGCAGAGAGAGAGATGATGTCCGTCACACCGGCCCGCTTGAGGGCATCAATGTTCGCACGGTAATTCAGACGTGAGGGCGGAATGGGATGCCCACGGCCATGACGGGGCAGAAACACGCAGCGCACCCCCTCCAGCGTGCCAAAGAGGAGCTCATCGGAAGGAGCGCCCCAGGGGGATTCACAACGCCGCCACTCCCGGTTTTCCAGCCCGTCAATCTCATAAAGGCCTGAGCCCCCGATGACACCAATGACAGGTTCGATCATCTTGTCTGCAACCATAAATCCTCACTCCATCCTGCCTCGACCCGGTCGCCGCTCGCAGGGCACACAGTCCCGCACAACCCTTCCGGCAGTCCTCTCATCAGATAGCGGACAGTCTTTCAGAAGACCAACCCAAAAATCAATAGGCAGGGTTGCCTGCCCTTTTTACAACATCAGGAAAAGCCAGTAAGCCAGAATGAGCCTTTTGGCCTATGAACAGCATGACAACCCAGAGTGACAAACCATCCATTTCTGCCCCACACAGATCAGGAGATGCCCATGCCATCCTCAACGCCTTTTGCCCTGCCCGACCTGCCCCATGCCGGCCTGACGGACGAGGCCCGCAGCTGGTTCGAAAGCCTGCGTGACAGGATATGCGCCGCCTATGAGGCTCTGGAAGACGAGGCAGCAGCCGGGGACGCTCCCGTTCTGGCCGGGCATGAGCTGCCGGGGCGTTTCCAGCGTACGGCCTGGGAGAGGCCTGAAGGTGGCGGTGGTGTCATGTCTGTCATGAAGGGGCGTGTCTTTGAGAAGGTTGGCGTGAATGTCTCAACCGTCTGGGGGGAATTTTCACCAGAATTCCGCAAGACCATTCCCGGTGCGGCGGAGGACCCACGCTTCTTTGCCACAGGCATCTCTCTGGTGGCCCATCCCTGCAACCCCCATGTCAGTGCGGCGCATTTCAACACCCGCATGATCATCACCTCAAAGGGATGGTTCGGTGGGGGTGGCGACATCACGCCCATGTTCCCTGAAAGCCCGGAAGCCCTCGAAGATGCGGCCACGTTCCACCGGGCCTTTCAGGAGGCCTGCGACAGACACGACCCGGACTACTATCCCCGCTTCAAGAAATGGTGTGATGAGTATTTCTTCCTGAAACACCGCAACGAACCCCGTGGGCTGGGCGGCATCTTCTATGACTGGCTGGACAGCCAGAACCTCGCCAATGACTTCACCTTCACCCGGGATGTGGGAGAAGCCTTCCTGAACAGCTATGCCGGCATCGTCCGGGGGCGGATGTTCACTCCCTGGACGGATGGAGACCGTCAGGCCCAGCTCAGGCGACGGGGCCGTTATGTGGAGTTCAACCTCCTTTATGACCGGGGGACGCTCTTCGGCCTGAAAACAGGCGGCAATACCGAGGCCATCCTGATGTCCATGCCACCAGAAGTCATCTGGCCCTGAAGCATTCATGTCCAGCTCCATACGGAGCTGAAGAATGATCAGTCAGCATAGCCCTGCGGATGAGCCTGCCGCCAGCGCAGGGCTGTTTCAACAATCATGTCAAGCCCTGCAAATCTGGGCGTCCAGCCTGTATCGGCGTGCAGTCGTGCCGGGTCTGCCACCAGTCTGACAGGGTCTCCTTCCCGCCTTGGAGCAGGCTCCCAAGGTACCGACCGGCCGCTTACCCTTTCAACACTGGCAATAACCTCCAGATTGGAATAACCACACCCGGTCCCGATATTGTAGCATATGCTGCCCTGCTCCATCTGCTCCAGCGCCCTGAGATGGGCTTCGGCAATATCGGCGACATGCACATAGTCACGAATACAGGACCCGTCCATCGTTGGATAATCCAGGCCAAACAGCTTCAGCGTTGGCCGCATTCCCAACGCAGCCTCGATCGTCAAAGGAATCAGGTGCGTTTCAGGCCGATGATCTTCACCTGCCCTTCCAGCGGGATCGGCCCCAGCAGCATTAAAATAACGCAGGCAGGCGCTTCTCATGCCGTATATCCTGTCAGCCCAATGCAGGACACGTTCGATCATGAATTTGCTTTCCCCATAGGGGGAACCGGGATCAACAGATGCCGCTTCTGAAATGAGGCCAGTGCGCTCCGTTCCTCCAAACAGTGCCGCTGTGGAGGAAAAGACAAATTTCTTCACGCCATGGGCCACACAGGCTTCGATGAGATTGAGCGTGGTGAGATAATTCCGCCTCAGATAATGGAGGGGCCTTCTCACACTGTCACCAACACGGGACAGGGCAGCGAAATGCAGCACACCATCCCACGGCCCCTGGGCCATCACACCCGCTGTGGCCTCCTGACTGGCCAGATCGACCAGAAAGAAAGGGACGCCAGGTGGCACGGCTGCCCGATGCCCTGTGCTCAGATCATCAAGAACAGCAACTTCATGCCCTGCATCCAGCAGGGCAAGCACGACATGACTGCCAACAAAACCGGCACCACCCGTCACGAGATAACGCATCGGGGCCTCCTGACCAGAAAAGCCCCGAAAGAACTCACGACATCTGAAAACAGTCCGTTACTGGGCAATGGCTCATCCTGTCCCTACCTGACAAACACGCCATGGTATCCGTGCGGGTCATCATGGGACTTTCCGGCAGCACAGTGCCTCAGCCATCACTCCCAATAATGCCATCCACCAGCACATGGGGCAGCCCACGGGGACAGACCTCCAGACGGGTCTGGACACCATAGACATCTCCCAGCACGGCAGGTGTTGTCACGGCCATGACAGCCCCCTGTGCCACAAGCCGACCATCCCGCATATAGACAACATCATGAGCACGTTGCAGAGCGATGTTCAGATCGTGAACAACCAGTAGCGTCACGATATCACGTTTCCGTGTCTCACGACGGACGACGTCCATGACGGCAAACTGATACCGCAGGTCCAGCGCACTCAAGGGTTCATCCAGCAGCAACATGGCCGGACGGCGCACCAGGGCCTGCGCCAGTCCCACCATCTGCCGCTGACCACCGGACAGTTCATCCATGTAGCGGAGGGCCAGCCTGCCGATACCCAATTCCTCCAGAACGTCGGTGCTTTCCCGCAGGGCACACTCGGCAGACACGGCCTCCCCCGCCCGACGGGCCACCATCACCGCCTCGATCACCTGAAGATGAACGGCAGGCGGCAGGCTCTGTGGCAGATAGGCAGCCAGCCTGGCCCGCTCACCAACCCCCAGTTTTGAAAGATCCTGCCCGGCAAGGCGAACACACCCCTCCGCCCGGGTCAGGCCGGCAACCCCCCGCATGAAGGTGGACTTGCCCGAGCCATTCGGCCCCAGCAGGGCCGTCACACGCCCGGCCCGCATGGGGGCAAGCGTCATGTCATGCAGGACCTGCCGCCGCCCATAATGGACACTGAAATTTTCAACTTCCAGCTGATGTGTCTGACAGTTCCCCATTTCAGGCCCCCTTTCTCAGAACCACGGCAAGGAAGAAAGGAATTCCCACCAGTGAGGTAACAATCCCCACCGGAATCACGACCCCCGGCAGAATGTTCTTGGCCGCGATGGAGGCCAGCGACATGATGAGCCCACCGCACAGGGCAGCCCCGGGCAGATAAAAACGATGATCCTCCCCCAGCAGGCGGCGGGCAATGTGGGGCGCAACCAGCCCCACGAAACCGATCGTCCCGACAAAGGATACAGCCAGGGCAGACAGCACACTGATACGCAGCAGAGACATCATCCGCAGGCGTTTCGTATCCACACCATAACTTGCTGCCCGGTCCTCTCCCAGCCGCAGGGCTGTCAGGGCCGGAGCCGCCCGGAAGCAGAACGGCAGCACCAACAGGCAACCGAGGCTCATGACGGAAATCTTGCCCCAGTCAGCCCGGGTCAGGCTACCCATCGTCCAGAAAACAAGGTCCTGAAGAGCATCCTCATCAGCGATGAACTGCATCAAGGCCACGAAGGCATGAAAAGTGAATACCAGCGCAATACCGAACAGCACCACCATGGCCGTGGAATGGCCCCGTGCCCGGGCCACCAGCTCCAGCAGACCAGCCGAACCCACAGCAAACACGAACGCCTCCAGCGGGACCATCCAGTTTTCCGGCACATAAGGGATATGCCAATGCAGCACGATGGCCAGAGAGGCCCCAAATGCCGCCGCCGCCGACACACCCAGCGTGTAAGGGCTGGCCAAGGGGTTATCCAGCACCGTCTGCATCTCCCCACCGGATATTCCCAAAGCAACGCCCACCAGGGCCGCCATCAGGGCATAAGGCAGGCGGATATGCCATACGATGACGGCATTCGTCCCAGATGAGGGATGCATGAGCGCATGAAACAAGGCCGCCGGGCCAAGACCGGCCGGGCCCAGGGAAAAATCAAGCAGTATGGAAAAAAGGATCAGCCCTGCCATCAGGCAGAGGACACCCACCCTGTGGCGGGTCAGCTTTACATAGGATGCCTGTATGCCTGTCAATCGTGCGGCAAGACGGGCCATTTCGTCTGATGGCCCGTCTGTTCTGGTCTCTGTCTCTTTAATGGGCATTCGCCTTGATCCAATATGTCCCGCTGTTCGGCATCACTGTAAAACGGCTCTGTACCAGGCTGCGGTCAGCATCCGGGTCCAGATCCCTGAAGCGTTCGGGATAAAACCATTTTGCCATGACCTCAATGGCGAGAATATTGAACGGACTGTCATAGAACGTGTGCCAGATACCATAGGCACGTCCATTGCGGACCGCCCCAAGCCCGGCGAGTTCAGGCGCTTTCAGCAGGGCTGCAAGAGAGGCCTGTGCCATCTCCGGCGTCACCTGTGATCCCATCTTCAGGCCCGGCCCGCTGTTGCCCGGCCCCCGGGTGCCATCCAGAATCAGCACGTCGGGATCTTTGGCGATGACCATCTCTGCCGAAACATCGCCGATATAACCCGGTAGAAGATCGGCTGCGATGTTGCGCCCCCCGGCAGCCTCGATAAAGGCTCCCATGTTGCCTCGCCCTGCCGTATGGCAGCAGCTCTGCCGCGCCCCGGCCAGCATGTTGATGAACACGCTGGGGCGTTGGGCCTCCGGGATTGTCTCCACGACAGACTGGATGGCCTTCAGGCGGCTTTCATAAAAATCCGTATAGGCTTTTGCTTCTGCCTCACGCCCGAGGGCCTGGCCGAGAATGACCATGCTGGGAACGGTCGTTTTTACCGGGTCCTGCCGGAAATCCACAAACAGGACAGGCACATGCGCTGCCCGCAGCCTGGCCGTCACATCACCAGTCTGCCCGGGACCATGGCCGGTCGTGCTGAAAATGGCGAGATCAGGATGAAGGTCCAGCACCTTCTCCGGACTGATCGTATCAGCGGTTGTCCGTCCGATCACGGCGACCTTGTCAGCCTCCGGAAATGTCTTGAGCATCTGCTCATAATTCTGTCTGTCGGCCTCCCGGAATTCCCCCTGCCAGCCGACGATACGGTCAAACAGATGCTTTCCCTCCAGAGGCTCCAGGGCGTAGATCAGCCGCCCTTCTCCCAGAATGATGCGCTGGGGATGATCCGGAACGGACACGACCGCCCCCGTGATGTCCCGCACATCCTTCGCCTGAGCCTGATGGACTGGCCACATACCGCCAGCCAGGGCTGCCAGCATGACGCCGGCAGAGCCAAACAGGGCTTTCAATGAAACCATGATCTTGCGCCTTTCCCGGAAAGGTCATCCCGCAGGGACACCGTGCCCCCCATGGATGAAACCTCCTTCTTTAATTGATAATCATTCTCGATATTAATGTTATAGAAAACCTCTTCCCCTTCTCCAAGATCGGAATGATCCTCCCTTTCCTCTTCTAGCGTTTTTTCCGCAAAAGAAGCCGCAAGGCACCCTGATTTCCCTGATGGCTGTGCACCACACCCAGCACCATGGGCGCTATGTCGGCACGATGCAGCCAATGAGGCAATTCCCGGCGGATGCTCCCTCCCCGGATGCCACTGCCCAGCCCGGTAACGACCTCGACGCAGCGCCACCCCATGACACGGCTGCGCTGCATGAAGCGGTGAAACTCCTCAAAAGCCTCCTGCACGACGTAGCCATGCAGGTCGAGCCGGGCATCCACACGCATCTGCCCACGGGACAGACGACGCCACTGCGTATCATCAAGGCCAGGAGCACGGACCCCCACATGCGGGGCAGGACGGGGACGGGGTGCCCTGGCCGACTGGGCCATCACCAGCCTGACCGTCATCATCCCTGTATTCCGCCCCCCTTCCGACTGGCGGGCTACCGTACTCTCCGTCTTGCCAGTCTCCTCCCGGACAAACCTGCCCGCAGCCTCCCTTCGCCCCCGCAACGGGGCAACATCCCGGACGAAAGCTTTCCACAGCGCCGCTTCATCATCACCCAGAGTCCGTCTTGCCACCTTGTTATGCCCCGTCTTCCGTCACTGCGCCGGTATCACCCTGCATTATCATGGCACGCAGACGCTTGCGTGCAAACCGGACATAGGTCGTATCGGCCTCAATGCCGATGGAGCGGACCTTCAGCGACTCTGCGGCCACAAGGCTCGTCCCCGTTCCCATGAACGGGTCCAGCACCATCATCTCAGGATGCACCCCATGCAGGCGGATGCAACGCTCCGGCAGGGCAACGGGGAAGGTCCCCGGATGGCTGTAGCGGGCTGAACGACTCCGTACCGTTTCATAGGGGATGAACCATGTATCACCCCGACACCGCCGGTCCTCCCTGTGCTGGCGACGATGGATGTTGCTTTTGTCCGTGAAAGGAACACCCGCCCCGAGCCGGTCCAGCTCCACATCTCCCTGTTTGGTCAGGTGGAAAATATGCTCATGGTTCCGGTTGACGTAGCGAGGTGAATTGACCGGCTTGAAGTGCCCATGCGTCACCTCCCCTACCGATACGGACTTGATCCATGAAATATGGTTCTGAAGGGTAAACAGCTTCCTCAACCGGACCATCAGCTCGAATGGCAACCATGGCTGGGCAGATGACCCGGCTATATTGAGAAAAAAAGACCCATCATCCCGCATCACACGGGCTACCTTGGAGCAGATGATCTCCATCCAGTCGAGATAACTCTCCTCGGAGAGGCTGTCCCTGTAGCTGCGATAAGCAAGCCCCAGATTATAGGGAGGGGATGTCACCACCACATCCACACTGCCTGCGGGCATACGCCGCATGACACTCAGACAGTCTCCCCGGATGAGCGTATGCATCCCCAGCGTCTCACGACGCGCACGAATCATCTGGCTGTCTGCCCCGCCCCTGCTGCCATGACCTCCGTTGCCGTACCGACGACCGGCTGCTCACCAGCCTGCTTTGCCTCAGGCAGGGGGACGAGAACCATCATCTGACCGTGATTCTTCATGTCCCCAGCAATCCTGGCGGCCTTCTCACCCCACCCGAGGAACAGGTCCCCACGCGCTGCACCCCGTATGTCGCTCCCGGTATCCTGCGCAAAGACCATCCGGGACCATGTCACGAAACGCCCCTGCGCATCCTTGCCGCTGATATTCACCCAGACAGGCATCCCATACCCCACGAAGCGCCTGTCCACGGCAAGAGAACGCTGAGGAGTCAGCGGCAGGCCAAAGCCCCCTGTCGGTCCTTCATCAGCCGTGCGCTGCGTACGGCGGAAAAAGACATAACTGGGGTTTGCCTCCAGGACAGAAGCAACCTGATCCGGATTGTTGGCCAGCCAGTCCCGGATGCTCTGGGCATCCACATCTTCCGACTTCATCAGCCCACGTTTGACCAGCACGCGGCCAATCGGAACATAAGGCTGCCCATTGCGGCCATCATAACCAAGAAACACCTGCTGGCCGTCCGGCAGGCGCAAACGGCCAGAGCCCTGCGTCTGCAGGAACAGCAGATCGACAGGACTTTTCAGCCAGGCCAGCTCCAGCCCTTTCCCCTCCAGAGAACCAGAATTGATGGTTGCCCGGTCATCATAGGGCCGGAACACGGAATTCACCCAATGGCCATATTCCAGCTCGCCATTTTCATCCCGCCCCCGCAGGAGGTCTTTCGGGCGGGCATAAACAGGAATCTGATACTCTCCACCCTGTGTAAGCGAGGCAGAAACCTCAGGGTCATAGTACCCCGTATAGAAAGCATCCTGCTGGACGAGGTAGGGCTGGAACCAGCTCTCGAAGAACTGTCTGGCCTCCGTCCTGTTACTCCGCACCGACGAGGCTGCCACGCAGACATTCTTCCAGTCTTTCATGTCACGGCCATAAGGCAGGGTAACGGCGCCTCCAAGAGAAGTCCCCGCAGGCAGATGGGCGATACGCAGGCACTCCAGCCGCACCATGTTGACCAGCGCCGTATGGTCCTCTCCCTCCCAGCCGGGGAGCTGGCTGAAGCTGACAGGAGCAACATCCATCCTGCCCTTGGGAGCGCCGGGCATACACCCGGCAAGAAGAAGCATCAGAGGGCCCAGCACCAGACCAGCAGAGGAGAAACGACGTTTCATCATGACAGAGTTACCCCACCCCGGCATGAACAAGCACCGGGTCTTCATCATACCCGGCCTCCCCGTGCGGGAGACCAACCTTACCCAGCGGGGTAGCCTCAGTCCGCTTCTGTGGCAACCACCTTCCACTGGCCATTTTCGCCCTGTTCAAAGGTCCAGCGATCACGAAACTCCGTCAGGGCTTCCGTTCCCTCGACGAGCATCCCCTTCTCATCCCGGCAGTAGCTGACCTGCCACGACACGATGCGGACACCGAGACGGCAGGCACCACCCTCCCCATCTCCCGGATGCACGGATGCATAATCCAGCCGCTCGATCCGTCGCAGTTCCAGATGAACCTGCTCATGACGCTTCTTCCGCTCCTCCAGAACGTGACTGAACGTTTCCAGCACGGCGGGAGACAGAACCTTCTCCAGCGCAGGAAGATCAGCGCAGGCAAAGGCCTTGATGGTACGGGCGAAAATATCCTCAGCCTTCTTCAGGAAATATTCTGCCGAGAACCCGCTGACATCCGTTCCGACTCGGGCCAGAGCCTGTCCGAGCTGTGTATCCGCCTCCGGGAGCCTGTATTCCGTCGCTTTCTGCTCTCCGCCGACACGGCCGGGCAACGGCGGCGGCTTGGGGGCATCGGCCACGCCCCCCTCCCGCCGCTGGCCAACAGCACGGGCTGCCGGCATCTGTTCCTGCCGGATGGCCTGCGCCCCCATGCGGCGCCCCAGAACAAAAAACACGGCACTGCCCACGGCCACGGCCAGCAGAGCCCAAAAAACGATATCCCAGGGGAAATCCGTCATCTCAAGTCCCAATCATCACACCCGGAGCCGGCCTGCACGGCCCTCTCCTCATCATGCCCTAAAGGTAGGCCGCCCCGTCGGCAATCTCAAGAGTGACCACCCTCTCGCACCGCAGCAGCAAAAGAAGAACCGCATCTGCTTGGCCCCTTCTTCAAGACATGCTACCGCCATAAAAGACGTGCGTACGCAGGAGGCGGGCCCATCCCCCCGTCGGAAAGCGGCTTCATCCCTGCGGGCGCCCCATCTAGAGTTACGTTCACGCAAGGATGATCCCGAATGTCCGACAAGACAAACCCTGAGGCCCCGCAGGACAACACCCCTCCCTCCCTGCCGCTGGCCATCAACCTGCAATATACCAAGGATCTCTCCTTCGAAGTTCCCCGTGGTGCGTCAACCTTCACCTCCCTTCAGGCTCCGCCGCAGGTTGGCGTGAACATCGACGTGCAGGCGAACCGCATCGAAAAAGAACAGTCCATCTATGAGGTCACGCTGATCATCCGCACCGAGGCCACCGAGGCCCCCGCAGAAGGAAGCCAGACCCCTGGGCCAGTGGTGTTCATCACGGAGCTCGCCTATGCCGCCATCGTCACGCTGGACAACCCGCCGCAGGAAATCATTGAGCCGATCCTGCTGGTGGAAGTACCCCGCCTGATCTTCCCCTTCGCCCGGGCCATCATCAGCGATGTCACACGGGATGGCGGCTTCCCGCCGGTGGCTCTCCAGCCCATCGACTTTGCCGCTCTGTGGCAGGCCAAGCAGGAGCAGAATTTCCCCGAGCCGGAAGGCGAAGCCTGAAGCCGGGAAACACGCTGTGGCCAGACCACAACAAGGAAAGGCGGACCCAATGAGGGTTCGCCTTTTTTCTTATCCTCTTCCCAGCAGCCTCAGGGGAGGACCAACCTCAACCTGCCCCCACAGGCCGCTCTCCCTGACACGCCCGGCGATGGCCTGGGAGAGACAGATGGCCCTGCAATGGCCAAGCTGCCGGTACAGGTCCGGCGGGCACAGCTCCATGAACAGGGAAACCGTCTCACTGGAATAAAAAAGGACAGCACTCACCTCTTTGCTCGCCAAGGCGGTCCTTGCCGCCGCAGCAAGCTGTCTGACAGGCTGTACCTGATAGGCCTCAACACGCTGCGCCCCCAGATTGGCCGCCAGATCGGCCCCGTAGGGCTGTCCATGCCGCCCCCGCCCGCAGGCCAGCACAAGGCCGGAGCCAGACAACCCTTTCTGGCGGCAGAGCGTTTCCAGACCGGCCTGTGTCCCTGATGCCGCCTCGACACGCCGGAACCCCATCGCCACAGCCCGCTCCGCCGTACGGTGGCCCACTGTCAGCAGCAGCCTGTCACGGTCCTGATGGACCAGAAAAGGCAGGGCCTGACCGCTCGTTACCAGCAGAGCATGACAGGGCCGGTCCGCCATTGGTGGTTCCTGCCGTATGGTCATGACAGGGCTGGCAACGGCCCGCCAACCCTGCGCCTGCACGGCACCGACTGTCTCGCTCAGCCCCGGCTCAGGCCGGGTTACCAGCACAGTCTGACGCATGGTCGTTATGGCTGGACGATCTTCGCAAAGATGGCAGGCGGTGTATCCCGCCGCAGCTCACAGGCCAGCTCATAGCCCAGACGAGCCGCATCTTCCGGCAGCCCTTCAGTTTCCCGGCGCAGCAGGAAGGTGCCATCTTCGCTGGCCACGAGGCCGGAAAGATGAAGCCGCCCTTCCTTCAGCTGGGCATAACCGCCAATCGGAGTCCGGCAGGAGCCATCAAGTTCCGCCAGCAGGGCACGTTCCGCCGTGGCCACGGCACGGGCCTCCGGGTCCTCAATGGCGGAAAGCAGCTCCCTCAGCTCATGGTCGCTCTCCCGTACCGTCACGCCCACGATGCCCTGCCCGGAGGCCGGAAGCATCACCTCGGGGGAGAGCGGCACGTCGATGCGGTCTTCCATGCCGAGGCGTTTCAGCCCTGCGTAGGCCAGCAGCGTCGCATCGCACTGTCCTGCCCCCAGCTTGTCCAGCCGGGTCTGCACATTGCCCCGCAGCAGGGTGAAGCGGAGGTCCGGCCGGACATGAAGCATCTGCGCCTGGCGGCGGACAGACGCACAGCCCACGAGTGCTCCTTCTGGCAGACAGTCGAACGGCCTTTCAGGATCAACCGTCACGCCCCGTTTGCGCAGCATCAGCACATCACGGGCATCCTCACGCTTCATCGTGCAGGCCAGCACCAGTCCCGGCGGCAGGTGGGTCTCAAGGTCCTTGAGGCTGTGGACGGCAAAATCGATCCCGCCCACGGCCAGAAGTTCATGAATCTCTTTGGAGAACAGCCCCTTCCCACCGATCTCGGCCAGACGGTCCTTGAGGTTCAGGTCCCCGGAGGTCTGCATCTGCTCTTCCTTGAAGGCCCCCATGTCCCGCAGAACGGGACAGAAACGGGTCAGCCGGGTCAGGAAGTGCCGCGTCTGCACCAGTGCCAGCGGGGACGCCCGTGTCCCGACCCGCAGGGGAAGTTTGCGCCGGTCCGGTGGAGCCTGCGCATGGGAGCGGCGAGCCGCTTCGGCAGCAATTTTCTGAAGTGCTGCGGAGGAAAAGTTTGAAGCATTCATGGTGTTCCCTCCATAACCGATTCTGGAAGGGGTGTCATGCTCCGAAGAATCCGCCATAATGAACCAATCATGTCTGACATTTCCCACCTGACGCCGCTTCTGGCCATCGAGACCTCATGCGATGACACCGCCTGCGCCATTCTGGACGCCCACGGAGCCCTGCTCGGGGAAAGCGTCCTCTCGCAGGAGGATCATGCTGCCCTGGGCGGTGTCGTGCCGGAGCTGGCCGCCCGTGCCCACCTGAAGGCCCTGCCGGAACTGGTGGAGCTGACCCTCCAGCGGGCCGGACTGGAGCTGGAGGACATCGCCCTTTTTGCCGCCACGACCGGCCCCGGCCTGATTGGCGGGCTGATTGTTGGCAGTTCCTACGCCAAGGGGCTGGCCATGGCCTGCGGGAAGCCTTTCATGGGCATCAACCATATCGAAGGCCACATCCTGACCCCCCGCCTGCCTGCGGCCCTGCGGCCGGATGAAACGGCCCCGGCTTTCCCTTATCTCGCCCTGCTCGTCTCTGGCGGGCACTGCCAGTGCATCACCGTGGAGGATACCGGCCAGTATCGCCGCCTTGGAGGCACGATTGACGATTCCGCCGGGGAAGCCTTCGACAAGGTGGCCAAGATGCTGGGACTGGGCTGGCCCGGCGGCCCGGCACTGGAGAAGCTCGCCAGAGAAGGCGACCCGCAGGCCTACAGCCTGCCTCGCCCGCTGAAAGGCCGCCCCGGCTGCGATTTTTCCTTCTCCGGCCTCAAGACGGCCGTCGCCCGCCACATCGAACCATACGGACGTGAGGCCCTGCCCCGGCAGGTGGCCGCCGACCTCGCCGCCTCCTTCCAGCAGGCCGTGACGGACGTGATGGCGGACCGCATCCTCAATGCTCTGGCTCTGGCACCGCAGGTCACCTCACTCGTGGTGGCCGGTGGCGTGGCGGCCAACAGCGTGCTGCGCCAGAGGCTGGAAAAAATTGCCAGCCAGCACGGGATCACCTTCCTTGCGCCCCCGCTACGTCTCTGCACCGACAATGCCGCCATGATCGGCTGGGCTGCGCTGGAACGGCTGAAACAGGGTGAAGTGCCGGACGACATCACCCTGGCCCCCCGCCCCCGCTGGCCGCTGAGTGAACGCCAGCCCTACCGGCCACAGGCCACACAGGAAACGTCCTCCACCGGACACAGCTCTCTGATGGAACCATCCGCATGATCGTCCAGCCACATATTGCCGTCATCGGTGCCGGAGCATGGGGCATCGCTCTGGCCTGCACCCTCTCCCACATCGCCCGGATCACCCTCTGGACACGCACTCCCGTTCCGGCGGGCATCCGTGCCCTGCCGCACCTGCCACAGGTCACCCTGCCAGAGGCCGTCACCGTCACCAGCGACCTGCCGACGGAAGCCGACATCGTGGTGCTTGTTGTCCCCACGCAGGGGCTGCGGGATGTCACCATGGCCCTCCAGAAGCATCTGAAGCCCGACGTGCCGGTCATCACATGCTGCAAGGGGATGGAGCGGGGCACCTTCCTGCTCCCTCTCCAGATCGTGGAGCAGACCATGCCCGGCCGACCGGCTGCCGTTCTCTCCGGCCCCAACTTCGCCATCGAGGTGGCCCGGGGCATGCCCGCCGCAGCCACGCTGGCCGCGCATGATCTCACCTTCGTCACGGCGCTGACCGAACGCCTCACCACCCCCACCCTGCGCCTTTATGCCAGCACGGACCCGCTAGGCGTGCAGATCGCCGGGGCAGCCAAGAATGTCATCGCCATCGGGGCGGGCATCAGTGTCGGTGCCGGGATGGGTGAAAATGCCAGAGCCGCCATCATCACCCGTGCGCTGGCCGAAACGGCCCGCCTTGTCGATGCCATGGGGGGGCAGGGCCGTACCATGTACGGCCTGGCCGGAATGGGCGACCTGATCCTGACCGCCACGGGGGCTGGATCCCGCAATTACAGCCTGGGCGTGGCCATGGGGAAAGGCGAGAACATACAGGACATCCTCGCCCAGCGTGACACGGTGGCCGAGGGCGTTCTGACAGCCCCGACATTGCAGGAGCTTGGCCAGCGTTTCGGCATCGAAACCCCCATCATCAATGTCATCACCCGTCTCCTGTCCGGGGAGCTGACCCCCCATCAGGCCCGTGACGAGCTGCTGGACCGCCCCACCCGTTTTGAATAGGCCCCATCATGACCAGCTTTTATGATTTCCGGCTCCCCGCCCTTGAAGGCGGCGAGATTGACCTCTCCCAGTGGCGGGGCCGCCCCGTACTGGTCGTCAACACAGCCTCCGAATGTGGCTTCACCAAACAGTATGAGGGCCTCCAGACCCTGTGGCGTGACATGGGACATTCCACGCCGGATGGCCTCATCGTGCTTGGCGTGCCCAGCAATGATTTCGGCAGACAGGAGCCGGGGACATCGGAGCAGATCAGCCAGTTCTGCCAGCGTCGTTATGGCGTGAGCTTCCCTCTGGCAGCACGCTCCGTCGTCCGGGGAACGGAAGCCATTCCGCTGTTCCACTGGCTGGCGAAGGAAGGAGGCTTCCTCTCCCTGCCCCGCTGGAATTTCTACAAATATCTCATCGACCGTCAGGGAAAGCTGCACCGCTGGTTCACCCCGCTGACAGACCCCCAGGCCCCCCGCCTGCTGGAGGAGATCCGCCGGGTAAGCCGGAAACACGCCTGAACGATGCTGCGTCACCTTCTCACCGTTGGCAGCTGGACCATGCTGTCCCGCCTGCTGGGGCTGGTGCGGGACCAGCTTCTGGCCATGTTTCTGGGGGCCGGCCCCGTGCAGGATGCGTACCAGATCGCCTTCCGCCTGCCCAACATGTTCCGCCGCCTCTTCGGAGAAGGGGCCCTGAACGCCGCTTTCGTTCCGCTTTTCACATCCCGTTATGAGAAGGAAGGCCCACCGGCTGCCCTTCTGCTGGCCGGGCAGGCCTTCTCCCTCCTGCTGCTCTGGCTGAGCCTGCTGACCATTCTGGCAGAAATCTTCATGCCGTGGGTGATCGACCTCATCGCCCCCGGCTTCCGCTCCCACGGCACGGGCCGTTTCGCCATCGCCGTGCAGCTCACCCGCATTACCATGCCCTATACGGTGCTGATCTGCGGGGCAGCCCTGGTCGCCGGCATCCTCAATGCCCGCAACCATTTCGCAGCCGCCTCGGCGGCGTACATTTCCTTCAACATCGTCGGGATCGCCGCCATTCTTGTGGGGGCCTTCTGGGGGCACCAGCATGTCGCCCCGACCAGCGCATGGGGCATCACCCTCTCCGGTATCGCCCAGCTTGCCGGGCTGCTCTGGGCAGCCCGAAAGGCCGGACTGACGGTGCCACTGGTCCGCCCGGCGCTGTCGCCCGACATCCGGCTGCTACTCCGCCGGATGCTGCCGGGGCTGGTCGGCTCCGGCGTCACGCAGATCAACCTGACCATCGACACCATCATCGCCACCCTGCTGCCAACAGGCTCCATCTCGTGGCTCTATTTTGCAGACCGGGTCAACCAGCTTCCTCTTGGCGTGCTGGGGGCGGCCCTCGGCACGACGCTGCTGCCGCTCTTCACCCGTCATGTCGCTGCCAATGACCGCTCCGCCCTCCAGACCAGCCTGAACCAGGCCCTGAACTACGCCCTGCTGCTCAGCCTCCCCGCCATGATCGGCCTGTTCAGCCTGGCACCGGAGATCATGGCCACCCTGTTCGGCTATGGGCATTTCACACCCCATGACGTGCAGAATTCCGCCGCAGCCCTCCGCATGTATGCGCTCGGGCTGCCCGCCTTCATCATCATCAAGCTGCTGGCTCCGGCCTTCTTTGCCGAAGGCGACACCACGACACCGGTCCGCATCGGCTTCGTCACGATGGGGATCAATCTGGCCCTCAACCTGCTGCTGTACCGCACGCTGGCCCATCTGGCTCCACCACTGGCCAGCACGCTGGCCGCCATCGTCAACATGGGGGCACTGGCCCTGCTGCTCTGGAGACGGGACTCGTTCCGCCCCACCGTCACGAGCCTGTCACGGGCCATCCGCATCATGGTGGCCGCTCTCATCATGGGCGTCTGGGCCTGGGGCTGTGCCCGCTTTCTGGCCACCGGCCTGCCGGAATGGCACGCCCTGCCTCGACTCTGCGCCCTGATCATCCTGATCGGCAGCAGCGTCGCACTTTATGGCGGGCTGCTCGTGGCCCTGCGGGTGCTGGGACTGGAGGAACTCCGTACCCGCCTGCTCCGGCGTTTCAGGCGCTAGGCAGGCGGAAAAACAATTTCAGAGATGCGATTCCAGAAGCCGGACAAGGGCTTCCAGCTGTGCCTGATCTTCTGCCGAAAAGCGATTCTTCACGGGACTGTCGATGTCCAGCACGCCATGCACTTCCCCACCCTTCATGATGGGCAGGACGATCTCCGATTCCGAGGCTCCATCACAGGCGATGTGACCGGGGAAGGCATGGACATCCGCCACACGCTGCACGGCCCGTTCTGCCACGGCAGCCCCACAGACACCCTTGCCCACGGCAATCCTCGTGCAGGCCACCCGGCCCTGGAACGGACCAAGGACCAGCTCACCACCTTTCATCAGGTAAAAACCGACCCAGTTGACCTGCGCCATCGCCTCGAACAGCAGGGCAGCAATATTGGCCAGATTGGCGATTTCGTCCCGTTCGGCTTCCAGCAGTCCCTGAGCCATCGGGAGAACATCTTCAAAAACAACATGATTTTCCGGTGCAGTACTCATGAGGCCACCATGCCGCCCCGGGGCAGGTTGTGGCAAGGGAAACCACTCTACCCTGCCCTGCCATCATGACTCTGGCCTTCCCCTCACCATTTCATGATAATAAGAAGCATCGCATCTCAACTTAACCTTCTATTAATCTTCATGGGCTGCCCAGCCACGACAAAGCGGTGAGGTCTTTTTTCTGCATGGTCGACCAGAAACCATCCGTCCCTCCCATTCCCCCGCAGGTAACGGGGAAGGTCACGCCGACCATGGAGCAGTGGTTCACCCTGAAAAAGCAGGAACCTGATGCCCTGCTCTTCTTCCGCATGGGAGACTTCTACGAGCTTTTCTTTGGCGATGCCCATGCGGCCGCCCTTGCGCTGGACATCACCCTCACCCACCGGGGAACTCATGATGAGGAACCCATCCCCATGTGTGGCGTGCCCGTAGGCACGGCGCAGGTCTACCTCTCCCGGCTCATCCGCCGGGGCTTCCGGGTGGCCGTGGCCGAACAGACGGAAATCCCCCGCAAGGGCCAGAAAGGCCCGCTCCGCCGGGAGATCGTCCGTGTCATCACGCCCGGTACCCTGACGGAAGATGAGCTGCTGGAAGCCGGACGGGCCAACACGCTCCTGGCCATCGTCGCCCCGGACAGACGCCGCAGGCACTGCCTCGGTGCGGCCTGGATCGACATTTCCACCGGTACGCTGGAACTGCTCCAGCTGGAGGCAGACACCCTGGCCGAGCTGCTGGCCCGCCTCTCCCCCTCGGAAATTCTCTCCGACCCGGCCCTGATCCCGGCGGACCATGCCGGAATCATCACCCCCTCCACGGCCGCCCCCAGCCGGGAGGCCGCAGAACGCACCGTGACAGACGCCTATCAGGTCGCCCAGATGGATGCGCTGGGGGATTTCCGGGATGAACAGATCATCGCCTGTGCCGTGCTGCTGGACTATGTCCGCCGCAGCCAGGCGGGCAGGCTCCCCCGGCTGGCCCCTCCCATCGACCACGGGCTGGACAGCATCATGGGGCTGGACCCGGCCACCCGCAGCAGTCTCGACATTCTCCAGTCCCGGGATGGCGGCAGCAGGCACACGCTCTTCACCAGTGTCAATCAGACAGCCACAGCGGCCGGTACCCGCCTTCTGTCCCACTGGGTCAGCACCCCCAGCACGGACCTCACCCTCATCACGCAACGGCAGGAGGGCTGGAACTGGCTTCACCAGCATCCCCAGCCCACGGGAACATTGCGGGACATCCTCCGGCAGGCTCCCGATTCCGCCCGTGCCCTGGGGCGCATCTCCAGCGGCCGTCCCCTGCCACGGGACCTTGCCGCCATCCGGGACACGCTCCGGGCAGCGGATCAGATCACCGGGATACTCGGCGGACTGACAGAAACCGGCATGCCCGAGCGCATCCGCCATGTCGGAGCCAGCCTGTACGGGCGGGCCGACGCCCTGCTGGAACGGCTTGAGGCCGCCCTAAATGCCGAACTGCCCGTCAAGATCGAGGATGGTGGGGTCATCGCTCCCGGCTTTGATGCCGAGCTGGACCGCCAGCGGGACCTGCGGGACAACAGCCGCCGCCTGATCGCCCAGCTGCAGGTCCGCCTGTCGGAAGACTATGAGATTTCCAGCCTGCGCATCCGCCATCACAACCAGCTCGGCTACGTCATCGAGGTTCCTGCGGCGGCAGGCCGGAAGCTGCGCCAGCATGAGGGGCTGAGCCTGCGGCAGGGCACGGCGAGTCTCGCCCGCTTCTCCAGTGAAGAACTCTCCTCGCTCAACCAGGCCATTCTGGAAGCGTCGGAAAAAGCCGACGAGCTGGAACGTCACCTTTTTGCCGACCTGGCCCAGCACTGCCTCAACACCCCTGCCCTTGATGATGTCGGCCGTGCCCTGGCCGAGCTGGATGCGCTGATCTCCTGCGCCCGCATCATGGACCGTGGCACATGGTGCCGCCCCACCATGACGGACGGGCAGGATTTCACGCTCTGCGCCTGCCGTCACCCCGTGGTGGAAGCCGCCCTGCACGACCAGGCCGCCCATGACACGGCCTTCATCGCCAATGACTGCACCCTGCCACCGGAAAAACACGCCATCCTGCTGACAGGCCCCAACATGGCCGGGAAATCGACCTTCCTGCGCCAGAACGCCCTGGCCGTCATTCTGGCACAGGCCGGGCTGCCCGTCCCGGCACAGGAGGCAACGATCGGCATCGTGGACCGGCTCTTCTCCCGTGTGGGGGCGGCCGACGATCTGGCCCGTGGGCGTTCCACCTTCATGGTGGAAATGACGGAGACCGCCGCCATCCTCAATCAGGCGGGGCCACGCTCCCTTGTCGTGGTGGATGAGATCGGGCGGGGCACCTCGACGCTGGATGGCCTCTCCATCGCCTGGGCCACGCTGGAGGCCCTGCACTCCCAGCTGCGCTGCCGCACCATCTTCGCCACGCACTTTCATGAGCTCGGTGCCCTGCTGGAAACCCTCCCCCGGCTGGCCGCCTGCACCATGGCCGTGCGGGAATGGAAGGGGCATGTCGTCTTCCAGCACGAGGTCCGACCCGGGCTGGCCCAGAAAAGCTGGGGCCTGCATGTGGCAAAGCTGGCGGGCATTCCAGCTTCCGTCCTCCAGCGGGCACGGGTCCTGCTGGCACGCCTCGAAAACGAACGGGGACAGACCCGCCAGCCTGCCAGCCTGCCCCTGTTTGAACAGGCCGCCATGGAAACCCCTCCACCGGATGCCCCCCTGCCCACTGGCCATACCTCCACCGACGGACTGGCCACCCTCCATGCCCTGCGTGACGAACTGGCAGGGCTGGACCCGGACTCCCTCTCCCCCCGGGAGGCCCATTCAGCCCTCTATCAGCTGAAAAGCCTGATGGATGGCCTTGCCAAAAAGGATGTTGCGGATGCAGAATGACGCAACGGGTACCCTGCAAAACCTGCCAGAGCCTGCCGCCAACAAGAGAGCTGTCATGTCTGCTCCCCTCACCTCCCTCCCTCCATCACACATGAGCCAGGCCTGGCAGCCCGTCGTGCCCCGCCAGGAAGCTCTGGAACAGCTGAGAACAGAACTCGGCCTGCAACGGGAGCGTATCCGCCAGCAGTTTGAAAAACGGGAAACGAGCGGTGTGGAAACAGCCCGCAACCTCGCCCTGCTGATGGACCATGTCATTGCAGAACTGGCCCGCCATGCCGGGCTGCCCTCTGCCCCACAGGAAGATGGAACAGGTGAGGCCTTCTGCCTCTGTGCCACGGGCGGACATGGTGCGGGACTGCTGGCTCCCTTCAGTGATGTGGACCTGCTCTTCCTGACCGAGGCCCCTCCCTCTGCGAACCTCATCAAAGCCATCGAGTACATCCTCTATACACTGTGGGACCTCGGGCTGCGGGTCGGCCATGCCACACGCACCATCGACAGTGCCATGGAGATGGCCAGAACAGACCAGACCTCCTGCACGACCCTGCTGGACATACGCCCTCTCCACGGACAGAAATCACTCGTCCTGGCTCTCCAGGAAAAGCTGGAAGCCTATCTGAAAGGCCCTGCACTGGAGCGCTTCGTCCTCCAGGCCATCACCCAGCGGGAGGAGCGGCACCAGAGGTTTGGTGATACACCCTATCTGGTCGAGCCACACATCAAGGAAGGCAAAGGCGGGCTGCGGGACCTTCAGGTCCTGAACTGGATTGGCTATGCCGTGCTGGGAAATGGTCTTTCAATAAAATCCAACCTCCAGCGTGCCCAGGGGCTGGCCCCGGCCTGTACCCTGCTCGGCCTGCTGACACAACGGGAAATATCCCGTACCCGCAGCCTCTGGAACTTCCTCTGGACGGTGCGGCTCAACCTTCATTACATCACCGGCCGGAATGAAGAACGTCTGACATTTGATGTCCAGCCCATTATCGGGGCCAGGATGCGCTATGGCAATCATGGTCATCAGCGAGGGGTGGAGCGCTTCATGCGCCACCATTTCCTCATGGCCCGGGCCGTGATGCGGCTGACCCATGTCTTCCAGCCTGCCATCCTTCTGCACCTGCGCAACCAGCTCCAGCAGCGCCCCCCGCGGGTGGAACCGGGGCCAGACGGGTTCCAGCGCATTGATGGCTGCCTCAGTTTCCCCAACCCGCTGGCCCTTGTCCGGGAACCTGTGACCGTCCTGCGTTTTCTGGACTGTGCACGCCGCCATCAACTGGCTCTGCACCCTGCTGCCATACAGCATATCATCCGTTTTGAACGGCACAGCGCCTTCCTCCGCCATGATGATGAGGCCTCCGCCCTCTTCATCAGGCTGCTCTGCGAACCGGCTGCTGAACTTCCGGCACCAGGCACAGCTACTGTACCGGAGCAATATCCCGAGCAGTGGCAGGACCGCCTCTTCTGGCTGCCACTGCTCAACGAGACGGGCATCCTCTCCCATCTCCTGCCTGGCTGGTCCCGCATCCTCGGTCGGACGCAGTTTGATGGCTATCACATCCATACCGTGGATGCCCACACGATCGAATCCGTCCGTGTCCTGCGGATGATCGAGCAGGGCCGCATGACGGACGAGCTGCCGCTGGCCTACAGGCTGGCCCGCACCATGACACAGCGGCCCCTGCTCTATCTGGCCACCCTGCTGCATGACATCGGCAAGGGACATGGCGGGGACCATTCCGAAATCGGGGCCGACATCGCCACCACCATCTGCCAGCAGCTCGGCTTCTCCGCCAGCGACACGGACACGGTCTCTTGGCTGGTCCTGCACCATCTGCTACTATCCCGCACCGCCTTCAGCCGGGACATTGACGACCCCCAGACCATCCTGGACCTGGCCGACATCATCCAGTCACCCAAGCGGCTGCGGATGCTGCTCCTGCTCAGCATTGCCGACATCCGGGCCGTTGGCCCACGGGCATGGAACGCATGGAAGGCCACCCTGCTGGGCCGCCTCTATGCCCGCATAGCCGATGTGCTGGAAGGCGGCCTGCAGGCCCGGGAAGATGATGAACGGGTGGAACACAACAAGGCCTTCGTCCGGCAGGAGCTGATGAACAAAGACATGGCCCCCGCAGACATCGCCTCCTTCATGAAGCTTGGCAGCCCCGGCTACTGGCTGAGCTTCGACCCGCAGAGCCATGTCCGCCATGCCGGATTGATCAGCCAACACCGTGAGGACGGGCGTGACAACGCCATCATCATGGATATCGTCCCCCTCCCGAGCCGGGGAATCACGGAGCTGACCGTCTTCTGCAAGGACAAGCCGGGCCTCTTCTCCCGCATCACGGGGGCACTGGCCCTCTGCGGGGCCACCATCGCCGATGCCCGCATCCATACGCTCCACAATGGCATGGTGCTGGACACATTCTGGTTCCAGACCCCTCACGGCGAGGCTTTTCTGGAGCCGGAACATGTAGAACGCCTGCGTGAGACAATCACGCAGGTCATGGAAGGGGATGTCAATCTGGACGAGACGCTCAGTGCCGCCAGCTTCCCCCTCGTCCGGCGGCTGGAAGCCCTTCCCATTCCCTCCCGTGTTCTCATCGACAATGATGCGTCAGAAAATCACAGCATCGTCGAGGTCAACGGGCGGGACAGACCGGCCCTGCTGTACAACATCACCGCCACGCTCAGCCGCCTGAAACTGCACATTTCTTCCGCCCATATCATGACCTACGGGCTGCGGGCCGTGGACGTATTCTATGTGACGGATGCGGAAGGTCACAAGCTGGCAACGCCAGAGCAGGAAGAGGCCCTTCAGACGGCCCTGCTGGAAACGCTCCGCCACACGGAGGCGGACATCTCCTGACGGGAACAGGACCGTGCCTGCATGGCATGGCCCCGTCCGGTTCGACTCACATGTCGGTCGAGAAAGACGCCTTGAAGGTCCGTGGCAGCCCCTGGGTCAGATAACCGTTCACGCTGCTGAACGCCGTGTAGGATGAAGCCCAGTAATGGCTGTTGGTGAGGTTTTCCACACCAAAACGGAAGGTCATCGGGCGTTTCGGTGTCATCATGAAGGTGTAGCGGGCACCGAGATCGTAGGTCGTCCAGTTCGGAATCCGCAGGGAATTCTGGACATTGACCCACTGATGGCCCGTATGGGTGACACGCCCCGTCAGGGTCATTCCCTTCATGAAGGGAATGTCATACTCCAGATTCCCGTTGATCGTATAACCGGGAATGCCGACAGCCCTGTTGCCGACATAGTCCCCCTTGACCTGCTTGGCCTGGATGAGGGCACTGCCCCCGTTGAAGCGCAGCCCGTGAATGATCTCACCATTGACGTTCAGCTCGATGCCCTGATTGCGCTGCCTGCCACTGGCCTTGAATATCTGTTCCGTCCCATAATCCTCGACCAGCCCTGTCGGCCGGTCCAACCGGTAGAAGGCCAGGGACGCACTGAAACGGCCAATGTCATATTTCCCACCAACTTCATACTGGACGGTCCGTGTGGGTGACAGGAACTGCTGCGCATTGACCAGATTGGGATAGAGGGAACTCCGTGCCGGGGCCTGAAGCCCCTGGTTCAGCCCCTCCACCCGGTTGAAATAGAGAGAAGCATGGCGGGCCACATGCACCACCAGCCCGACCACAGGCGTGATGGCATCCCGGGAATAATGGGTCGGCGTGTACTGGTAGCTGTTCTGGAGAATGTGCTGGTACCGGAAGCCTCCCGTCAGGGCGATGCGGTCATGCCAGAACGACATCGTATCCGAGAAGAACAGGCTGTAAAGCTGCGTCTTCGTGGCTGGCGTTGCCGAAACATGATGGACCGACGCCGGCTTGGCCTGGACCCCGGGGGTGTACAGGCTCGTATCGCCGACCATTCCGCCCGCATAGCCCGTGGAGGCCTCCGACCACAGGGCCGACCCACCGGCATTGACCTCATGCTTCAGGAAACCTGTCCTGAAATGCGCCCGCACGCCACCCCGGGTGCTTTCATTGGTCTGCTGGTAGGGGACGTAGGACCCGTATCCGAAGCCGGTGCCCTTCAGCCCGTCCGAGACATAGACCGTATCGTAATTGCCTTCCTCATGGCCTGTCATGCCCCCGAACGTGCCATAGAGCATGACATGGCTGTTCAGGTCATGCTCGACATTGAGCAGCCCGAACACATAGTGCATGTCCTCATAGCTCCAGCCCTGGCTCCAGTTGCGCCCCGGTCTCGTGGGTCTGGGAACGGCCGTCAGACCGGAATTCAGCACCACGGCCCCCCGCCCCTGCTGGACGTTCTGGTTCTGGTAGTTGATGTCGAGGCTGATCCGGGTGTCGTCATTGTGCCAGTCCGTATCCAGGCCCAGCGCAACGGAATGACGCCGCTCACCAGAAATGGAGGTCTGGCCATCCATGCCCGCCGCATTGAAACGGATGCCGAACTGGTCATTCCTGCCAAAGCGACGCCCCACATCCAGACTGCCGCCTCCCTGACCCCTGCTGGTGTAGTCGCCCGTCAGACGAGCGAGCGGTTCGCTCCCCGCATGTTTGAACTGGAGGTTGATGTTGCCACCGACCGACGTTCCCCCCGGAGCGGCCCCGTTGATGAAGGCACTCGCCCCATTCAGCACCTGCACCGAATCATAGAGCTGGGGAGAGATCAGCTGGCGGGGGCTGATTCCATACAGGCCGTTGATGGCCACATCATCCCCATAAACCGGCATCCCCCGGATGATGAACGTCTCCGAGAAATTGCCAAAACCATATGTCGTCCGCACGGACGGGTCGTTCTGAAGCACCTGCCCCAGTGTCTGGGACTGCTGGTTCAGGATCATGCTGGACGTATAGCTGCGCAGGTTGAAGGGCAGGTCCAGCCCCTTCTTGTTGCCCAGCACGCCGGCCTGCCCGCCCAGCTTCACCTCCATCTGCTCCCGCCGCCGTGCCTTGACGAGGATGGTTTCCACCGGGGGTGCGTCCGCCTGCTGACGGTCCTTTCCGACGCTCTTCTTCCTGATGCCAGCCTTGCCGTCCGGCTGGCCGGACCGTGCCATCTGGCCCTTTGCCGTCTGTTCTCTGCCCTCATCTCCGGCAGCCCAGACGGGATGCCCCGTCAGCATGCTGCCTGCCAGAAGGCACCAGAGAGTGACGGTTCTGCGGGAAAAACGGAAAGGAATAACCATGCGTGCCCATCCTGAACTGTGAAACTGAATGAGTGCCGCTTTATATGTTAACGATAATTATTCTCAACTTTTTTTCATAAAAAAAACCTTTTTTCTCTTACCGTTTTTTACACCCCTGTCATTTTTGCGTCCTGCCCCATTTACAGAACTGCCAAAACCTCGTAATAAATGAGAATCATTCTCATTTATGCCGTGTTGCGTCCATCATGTCTCCAAGGCTCCGCACCGCACTACGCCTTTTCCATCGCTGGATCGGCTTCCCGGCTGGCCTTTTCCTGTTCGTTCTCTGCTTCACCGGCTCGCTGGCCTGTTTTTCTCCGGAAATACAGGGCTGGATGCAGCCCCGCACCGCCCTCCACAGTCCCCTGCCCGCCATGACACGCACCGGCCTGCTGAAGGCCGGACAGAATCTGAAGACACAGCTCGACACGGGCATCTTCGCTTTCCTGAAACTTCCCTCTCCACGGGACCCCGTTTTCCGCCTCTGGCACTATGATGGGCGCATCTTCCTCGGCCCGGCCCTTGCGCCTGACACGGGCCTGCCGCTGACAGACCATGACGTCACCGGCGGCACGTTTTTCGTGACCCTCCATGCCAGCCTTCACCTGCCCAACCCATGGGGGCAGATACTGACAACCACCGTAGGCATCGGTCTGCTCGTGACACTGTTGACCGGCCTGTGGCTCCAGCTGCGCCGCTTCCTGCCGGACCTGCTGCTTTTCCGCCCCCGGGCTGCCTCCCAACGCCGCTGGCTGGACCTGCACCTGCTGTGCGGCACGCTGAGCCTGCCCGTCCTGTTCATCATCGGCCTGTCCGGCGTGATCCTTCAGTCCCAGAAGCTCATCCACATGATGAACCCGCCCCATCACCCCGCAGGCCATGCCAGTCGCCATCAGGCCCACACAGCCATACCACCGTCCCTGTCTCCCGCCATCATCAGCAGCCTGACCGAAAACGGCCTGCGGCAGTGGGGCACGGTAGCAGATGGATTCTTCATGCAGACCGGCAGGGAAATCGGCCTTTATGGCCCTGACACCCTGCATTTCTGCCTCCAGAGGCAGGCCCTGATACCTTCCCACCCCACCCTGCCGCCCCGGTCCGTCTGCCCGACCGTACACAGCTTCTTCGTGGGACTGCACAACCTGCGCTGGGCCGGACTGGCAACACGCTGGTTCTACTGCTTCAGCGGTCTGATGGGCTGCATCATCATCGGGTCCGGCCTGGTCCTCTTCCTGCAGTCGGAAAGGAACAGCATCGCCCATCACCCTGTTTCCTCCACAATCCGGCAGCGCCTCCAGCGCAGTCATGAGGCCGTCACCATCGCCACCACACTGGGGCTGCCCCTGGCCACGCTGGCCCTGTTCTGGAGCACACGCCTCCCCACGCCGTTTTCCCTGTCGCCCATTCTCTGGGAAGAAAGTGTTTTCTTCGGTCTCTGGAGCCTCTCACTGCTCCATGCCTTCATCATCAGACCGGCAACCTGCCAGCAGCTCGCCCTTGTGGCTGTTCTGGGCACTGGCACTACAGGACTCGACCTACTGACTCGCCCTTTTCATACGGGGCGACCTCTCCTCTTCGGCGCCGTGGACCTTCTGGCAGCCTGCCTTGGACTGGCTGCCCTGTCCGTTCTTCTGCATCTTTTCCGAAAGCAGGCGGCATGATCATCCTGTTCCTCATGGGCCTCTGGGCTGCTGTCTGGCTGCTCCATCTCAACAGACTGCCCACCTACAGGCGACAGAATCCCTGCCATCTTCCCCCTGCCGGAACGCTACAGACGCTTCTCCGCCCGGCCCTGCCTGCCGCCGGCCTGACCGGAGCCTGCCTTCTGGAAGGACTGGACGGACTATTCCTCTGGGTCTTCACAGCTCCAGCCACGGGCTTTCTGCTCGGCCTGACCCTCCCCCATCTGCCACACTCACCAGCTCCCAAAGGCCGGAACTTGCAAAACCATCGGGGAACACCCAGATACCTGCCATGAAAATACGTCTGTCCTCACTGCTGACCTCAGCCCTTATCATGTCGGCCGCCGTTCTGGGGCTCAGCCCCGCTGCCAGAGCAGACCGCCCCTGGCAGGACGCCCATGTGCAGGCCCGGATTGTTGGCGAACATGAGCTGAGCCTGCCGCTGGCCCCCTCGCTGAATTCCCTTCCCGATGGGTCCCCCTTCGCCTTGGGTATGACGGGCAAGATCTATCGTCTGGACCCCGTGGACAGCCGCCTCACTCTCCTGATGGACGAGTTGCCCGCCATCACGGCCCTGACGGCGACATCCCAGGGCCTCTGGGCCGTAACACAGGCGCCCACGCCCGCACTGCTCAATATCGCACCGGATACAGGGGTCATCCTCAACCATATCGGCTTCAGCAATGCCCTGGCCGTCGGCAGCCACATTTCGGCCCTTCAGGTCACGGACAGCAAAGCTTTTCTGGTCGATGACGGCGTTCCGGCTTTCGTCATCATCGACCTCAGGAGCGGTCATGCAGAGCGTCTGCTGGAAGGCGCCCCCTCCCTCAGCAGCCATGCCCCTCTCATCAGGCATGGCCAGCCCGTCACGACGGCACAGGGGCAGCCCAAAACGGGGGGCAACGTGCGCTTCCTCCTACTGGACCACGGCAAAAACTGGCTGTTTTATCAGACCCCGACAGGGCCACTTTACCGAATCGGAACTGACATTCTGACCGATTCCAGCCTTGGCCCGGCGGAACGGATAGAAGCCATGACAAACTGGCGCCGTACCCCCAGCCTTGGCGGCATGACCATCAGCCGGGATGACACGATCTACATGATCGACATCGAACATGGAGACCTGCTCGCCTTTGGTGCCGACCGCCTGCCCTGGCGCCTGCTTCATGATGAGAAACTCTATGATGCCCAGGCCGTCACACTGCTCAAAGGCCGCTCAGGCGTGCCGGGACGGCTGGCTGTCCTGACCGGTTCCGCCATGCCGGAAAACGGCACGAATCCGGCCCCAATAACCAATCACCAGCATCTTCTGGAAATTACCCTGCCCTGATGGCGTTTCGGTGATATAGTGGGGGCATGCGTTATCGATCTACCCGCGGCACACTGGATGCCGCTGCCCCCGACTTTTCCGATATTCTGCTCAGCGGTCTGGCTGGTGATGGCGGGCTCTACATGCCCGATCACTGGCCGCATATCCCCCGCGAGACCCTGACAGGCTGGCGCACCCTCTCCTATGCCGACCTTGCGGCAGAGGTCATCGGCCTGTTCACCGAGGGCAGCATAGACCGTGACACACTCCGTACCATGGCGCACGACGTCTACGGACAATTCGACCATGCCGCCGTAGCACCGCTGGTGGAAGTGGAGGATGGTCTCTTTTCGCTGGAGCTGTTCCACGGCCCGACGCTCGCCTTCAAGGACATGGCCATGCAGATGCTTGGCCGCCTCTTCGAACATGTACTGAAACAGCGCAACCACCATGTGACCATTGTCGGTGCCACATCGGGCGATACAGGATCCGCCGCCATCGAGGCCTTCCGTGGCCGGGAACATGTGTCCATCGTCATTCTCCATCCCCATGGCCGGACGTCGGAAGTCCAGCGCCGCCAGATGACCACAGTGCTGGAGGACAACGTCCTCAACATCGCCGTGGAAGGCGACTTTGATGACTGTCAGGACATGGTCAAAGCCATGTTCGCCGATGAATCCTTCCGTACGGACTGCGCCCTCTCCGCCGTCAACTCCATCAACTGGGCCCGCATTGCAGCCCAGATTCCCTATTATGTCCGCTCCGCCCTCGCTCTTGCTGGGCCGGACCGCCCGGTTTCCTTCGCCGTGCCAACCGGCAACTTCGGCAACATCCTGGCCGCCTGGGTGGCCAGCCAGATGGGGCTGCCTGTCGATCATCTCTGTGTCGGCTCCAACCGGAACGACATCCTGACCCGCTTCCTTCTGAACAACGACATGACGAAGCGGCAGGTGGAGCCGAGCCTCTCCCCCTCCATGGACATTCAGGTTTCGTCCAACTTCGAGCGTCTGCTGTTCGAGATGCTGGGCCGTGATCCCAACCGCTGCCGTGCCATCATGGAAGAATTCCGGCAGACGGGCTGCATGGCCGTGCCACATGACGCCTGGGAGCAGATCCGGGAAACTTTCCACGGCGTTGCCCTGAGTGACGAGCAGACGACCGCCACGATGAAGGCACTTTACGCTGAAAGCCATTATCTGGCAGACCCTCACTCCGCCATCGGCTTGGCAGCGGGGCGGCGCTTCCGTGAAGCAGGCGTGCCGATGGTGGCCGCCGCCACGGCCCACCCGGCCAAGTTCCCCGATGCCGTAAAGAAAGCAACCGGCATCCATCCGGAGTTGCCGCCGCATCTGGCAGACCTCTTCTCCCGCAAGGAACGTTATGAGGTTCTTCCCAACGACCTCGAAAAGGTCAAAGCGGCTGTCCGGGCGCATCGCGGACGCTGAGTCCTCCGCTGGCTGCTACACATGGGCAAAAGGGGATGGCCCTGTCAGGCTGTCCCCTTTTCCGTCTGCCCCGTGGAAAACGGGGACTGGAAAAAGACTCCCGGCACCCCATATTGCAAACACTTTCCGCTTCTTCTCACATCATGGACACGCAGAACTGCATGAGCGAACAGATCAGACGTACGACTCTTGAAAATGGCCTCAACATCGTGACGGAACGGATGGAGCGTGTCGAAACCGTCTCGTTCGGAGCCTATGTGGCTGCTGGCACCCGCCATGAAAGCGAAGCCACCAATGGAGCAGCCCATTTTCTCGAGCATATGGCCTTCAAAGGAACAGGGCGTCGTTCTGCCATCCGCATTGCCGAGGAAATCGAAAATGTGGGCGGTTATCTCAACGCCTACACGGCCAGGGAGAATACAGCCTATTACGTCAAGCTGCTGAAGGATGATCTGCCACTTGGCGTGGACCTCATCGGCGACATCCTCACCCACAGCACCTTTCTGCCGGAAGAAGTGGAGCGGGAACGTGGTGTCATCCTTCAGGAAATCGGTCAGGCGAATGATACGCCTGATGACATCGTCTTTGACCATTTCCAGGAATGTGCCTACCCCGATCAGCCCATGGGCCGCCCCATCCTTGGCACGGAAGATGGCATCGCCAGCATGAGCCGGGAGACGCTCATGGCCTACATGCATGAGCATTACAGCACGCAGAACATGGTCATCGCCGCAGCGGGCAATCTCCACCATGATGAGGTTGTCGACCTCGTCCGTACCCATTTTGCCGACCTGCCCACGCACACGCCACCACAGGCCGTACCGGGCCGGTATGTCGGCGGGATGAAGCAGACGGACCGCAAGCTGGACCAGGTCCACCTCCTGCTGGGTTTCCCCGCCCCCGGCTATCGGGAAAAAGGCTATTACAGTGCCATGATCCTCTCCACCCTGCTGGGAGGTGGCATGTCGTCCCGTCTGTTCCAGGAAATCCGGGAGCGGCGCGGGCTCGTCTACAGCGTCTACACCTTTGCCAGCCCCTTTGCGGACAGCGGCATGTTCGGCCTCTATGCCGGGACCGGGCCAGACAAGACGGACGAACTGATTCCTGCCGCCCTGACTGAGCTCAGCACCCTCCAGAAGGGAATCAGCAAGGAAGAACTGGACCGTGCCCGCACGCAGCTCAAGGCCTCGCTGCTCATGTCGCTGGAGAGCACAGGCAGCCGCTGTGCCCAGATCGCCCGCCAGATCCAGGTCCATGACCGCATCATTTCCACCAGCGACATGATCCGCAAGATTGATGCCGTAACGGAAGAAGACGTCCTGGCCATGGCCCGGACCATCTTCAACGGGGCTCCGACGCTGACCACCATGGGACCAGCCCGCAACATCCCCGGGCCAGATGCCATCCACGCCGCACTGAAATCCGCATGACCGATCTGCTCCCCCATCTTGAGGCCGCCCTGAAGTTTGCCCGCCAGCACGGTGCCGACCATGCCGATGCGGTCATGCTCCGTGGCCGGAGCCGCTCCGCCATGATCCGGCAGGGTCAGGCGGAAGGCCTCCGCCATGCGGAGAGCCTGTCCCTCGGGCTGCGTGTCTTCCATCAGGGCCGTGTGGCCACGGTCTCCGGCAATGACGTAACGCCGGAAGCCCTCTCACAGCTTGCAGAACGGGCCTGTGCCATGGCCAGGGTCGTTCCTCCATCCCCTGATGACGGTCTGGCAGACGAACCGCTCATGCCTGTTCCTGCCAGCACGATTGCAAAGCTCGACCTGCTCGACCCCTCTGGCACGCCGGATACGCCGGCCCTGCTGGACAGAGCCCGTGAGATGGAAGACGCAGCCCTCTCACATGCAGGCATCACCAACAGCAGTGGTGCCTCAACCAGCACGACCCTTCAGGACATCGCCCTGGCCACCAGTGCCGGCTTTGCCGGCCAGTATCAGCGCAGCGGCCACAGCTGTGGCGTCAGCGTCCTGGCGGGAACAGGAACAGGGATGCAACGGGATTATGCCCTGCACAGTGCCGTGCATCAGGCCGACCTAGAAAATCCTGCCCGGCTGGGCCATGAGGCGGCCCGCCGTGCCCTTGCCCGGCTGAACCCTACCCGCCCCAGAACGGGCCTCTATCCGGTCCTGTTCGACCCCCGCGTGTCCGGCTCCCTGCTGGGGCATCTCGCTGGGGCGATCAATGGATCCGCCATCGTGCAGGGGACTTCCTTCCTCAAGGACAGGCTGAATGAAGCGGTATTTGGGTCTGGCGTCACCATCACCGATGACCCGACCCTGCCCCGTCTTGCCGGTTCCCGCCCCTTTGATGGTGAGGGCACGGCCTGCCTGCCGCTGGACCTTGTAAAAGACGGGCAGCTTCGCCACTGGCTGCTGGACAGCCGCTGTGCCCGCAGGCTGGGTCTGCCCGCCAGCAATGGCCGGGCCAACCGGACCAGCGGGGGCAATGTCCACCCCGGTCCGTCCAGCCTGTTCCTTCATGCGGGCCCCCACTCCCCTGAAGAACTGAGACGTGATATCAGGGAGGGTGTGCTCATCACCGAACTGATGGGCAACGCCATCAACATGCTGACAGGCGATTACAGCCGGGGCGGTTCAGGCTTCATGATCCGCAATGGCGAGATTGCCGAGCCTGTATCAGGCATCACGGTGGCAGGTAATCTGCTTGACATGTTTGCGCGGCTCATCCCCGCCAATGACCTCAACCTGATGACGGGCCATCACGCCCCAACCATCCGTATTGACCAGATGAGTCTTGCTGGAGACTGACCAGATTATGCGTATTCGTCTTTTCCCCCTCGCAGCGGCAGCCCTGTGCCTGCCACTCTTTGCCCTTGCTCCGGCTGCCGATGCCAGAGCTGGCATGGGGTCTTCCCTGGGCAGCCGGGGCTCCCGCACCTATAGCCCCCCGCCCCGCACCAGCCTCACCCCCAACTGGACCCGGCCCATGGACCGCAGCATGACGCCCCGCACGCCGTCCTATGCCTCTCCGGCACCGGAGAGCGGCTTCAGTCGGCCAAACTTCGGCAACAGCATGCGACCACCCTTTGCCATGCGGCACCCCTTTCTGACCGGGCTGGCTGGTGGCTTCCTTGGGGCCGGGCTGTTCGGAATGCTGAGCGGGCATGGCTTCTTCAGCGGTTTCAGCGGAGGCGGCGGGTCCTTCTTCGGCTTCCTCATTCAGGTGCTGGTCGTTGCCTTCATCATCAATTTCCTCATCAAACTCTGGCGGAAACGGTCTTCCAACAACACCATGTCCAGCAATGCAGGTGGCTCTGGCCTGTTTGGTGCAGCCGGTGGCGCTTCCTCCCCCTTCACCAGCCAGCCGCAGCAGGCTCCTTCGCAGGGCGTGACCCTGACGCCTGATGATTACAGCACCTTCCAGCAGTTGCTGATAAACGTACAGGCTGCCTGGAGCGCACAGGACATGATGTCCCTCCAGCGCATGGCGACGCCTGAAATGGTCAGTTACTTCAACAACCAGCTTTCCGAGCTGACAAGCCGTGGTGCCCGCAACATCGTCTCTGATATCCAGTTCCTGCGGGGTGACCTTGCCGAAGCCTGGCGGGAAGGCACAATCACCTACGCCACCGTGGCCCTGCAATATTCCGCCATTGATGTCACGACCGACAGCATGGGCAATGTTCTGGACGGCAGCAAAACCGAACGCCAGACCATCACGGAACTCTGGACCTTCCTCCGTGCCGATGGCCGGGGCAACTGGATCCTCTCCGCCATCCAGCAGGCCGGGTGACCACTCCCCTGGGCGAGAGGCAGCCACCCTGCCTCTCAGCCGCCCTCACCTGAATGAAAAAACCCCGCTTGCCTGAACCTTTCATGGACAGGCAGGCGGGGTTTTTCTTTCCCATCTACGAGAAGACGTCACAGTCGGTACAAAGCCACCACGAACAGGGCCAGCGTGAAAAAGGAAAGCCCGAGAACGATGCCGAAGAGACGGCCCTGGCGGCGGGAAGGAGTGTTATGATCGCTCATGCCAGAAGAACCCTGTCAATCAGAAGGCCACAGAAGAGGAAGAACAGATAGGCCAGTGAATAGCGAAACGCATGACGGGCCGGTTTATCTTTCGTCAGGCTGTTCCCCTTCTCATCCTGTTTGTCGAACAGGACCCGCAGGCCGTAATAGATGAAACCGAGGTCCAGCAGGCTGGCACAGACCGTGTAGAACCAGCCACACTGCCCTACCACGCTCGGCACGAGAGACACGGCCCCCAGAATGAAAGTGTAGATGACGATCTGCCAGCGTGTATGGCGTGCGCCCTTCACGACCGGCAGCATGGGGATGCCCGCACTCTCGTAATCCTTGCACGCATAAAGGGAGAGCGACCAGAAATGCGGAGGCGTCCACAGAAAGACGATGGCGAACATCACCACCGGCAGCACGTCCAGCGATCCCATCGTCGCTGCCCAACCGATCATGGGGGGGAAAGCTCCGGCTGCGCCGCCAATCACGATGTTCTGCGGCGTGCTGCGCTTGAGCCACATGGTGTAGATCACACCATAAAAAAAGATGGAAAAAGCCAGAATCCCTGCCGCCAGCAGGTTGGTCGCCAACCAGAGCAGCACAACGGAGGCTACCGACAGCACAACCGCATAAACCAACGCACTCGTCGGTTCGACCCGCCCTCCGGGAACAGGACGGATGCGGGTCCGCTTCATGATCGCATCAATGTCACGATCATACCACATGTTGATGGCACCCGCCGCACCGGCCCCGATGCAGATGCAGGCAATGATAACCAGCCCGACAGGTACGGACGGCCATTTCGGCGCTACGGCCATGCCCGCCAACCCGGTGAAGACCACAAGTGAAATCACTCGTGGTTTGAGCAGCGCCACCCAATCTTGCAGAGCCGTATCACCAGCATGTCCCTCGACACGCAGCGCCCCCAGAAAACGGGCCAGTGGAGAGGCCGAAAGACCGGATGATGCCTGCATGGAAAAACACCTTACTCTTCAGGAAAAAGCCCCATTGTCCCCTGGGTCCGCTCTACCAGCAGGCCATACCAGACCATTCCGGCAGACAGGGCGAACATGAGCAGGCTGCAGCCCATCAACAGCACGGCAGGCACGACCAGCTGCGGCAGAATGGAACAGAGCGCCCCGACAAACGTGATGAAAGCATGAATCATGCCAAAAATGGAGAAAGATCGCCCCCACCGTGCCAGTCTGGCCCCGCACCAGCCATAGAAAGCTGCACTGAGAGCAAGAAGGCTGCCGAACATCACAAGCTGATGCCCTGCCGCCCCCAGAACGAAGGCCCCCGGCGGCACCCCCTGTATGCCCCAGACTGGTTCGGTCAGCATGGCGGCCCAGCCAGCAAGCAGCAATACAAGCCCACCGGAAGCCCAGGCCGCCACTGGCCCCGATGGCAGGGCAGTACGCCATATATCCCTGGCAAAGGCTACGAGAAGAACCAGACAGGGAACCCCTAGCCCGATGCTCAATCCAGCACTGTAAACCGATGACGGAAGCCCGCCGAAGAGATGGTCAGCCCAGAGCAGAACAGGCACCACACCCATGACGCCAAACGCATGGGGAGCACAGCGGGGTACCCACCCCTGCTCCTTCTGCCCGGGCAGAAGAGCAGCCATGATGATGCCAAGCGAAGGCACGCTCAGCAGGGTCATTTCCACACTGCCACGCAGAACCGTCAGAAGGGCTTCAGGCCCGGCACCAGCCAGACCACTCCGCAGCAGAAAAGCCAGCAGAACGGGAGCGATGATGAGCACAGACAGAGCATTGGCCAGAAACGCCCAGACCAGCGGCGGACAATCACGGAAGGGGATGGACCGCATCTCCAGAACCGTGGCCAGCACATTGAAAGCCAGCGCCAGCACGCCAATGCTCCAGAGAGCCAGCCCGACAGACGGCATGACCGGCAGCAGAAAGGCACCTACAGCCAGCACGCCAAAACCGGTACGGACCGCAAACGGCAGAGCCATGCCCTCGCCTTTCAGCAGGTCCGGCAGGAACCAGCGGGCCATCCCGCCCAGAAAAGCCGGACATACAACATAAAATGTCATCAGCACGGCATGGGACACAACGACACCAGGAGACGGATGCACATGCAGGAAAGGCAACCCCATGGCGCCCCCCAACATGCCAGCAAACAACGCCAGCAGAAAAAACGCCCCACCGCTTCTCCCATGACGGGATGAAGATACTGTCTGAAATAACGGCCTTGAAGTCACTCTATTCCGCCAGCCTGTTGCCACCATGAAACATCTGCCTTTCTCGGAGGCAGATGGGTTTCCCCCCTACTTAGTCTTCTCAGGCGGCAATGTCACGAGGGTAAACAGACCCGCCGGAGGGACGGGCACGATGGTCGCCCGGGCCATATCCTCCGGTGGAAGCAGGGATTCAATGGCAAAATCAGGATGCCAGCCCAGCGCACGGGAGGCCCGGGCCATGACCTTCTCCACCTTCAGCCGAAGGCCCCCACGGGCAAGGAAATGGTTGACAAAAAGGATGTGTCCCCCCGGTTTCACCACCCTCTTCAACTCTGCCAGAAGCAGGTCCGGATGAGGCACGACAGAGGCCACGAACATGCCGACGGCGATATCAAAGCTGTTATCGGCAAAGGTGGTATGTTCGGCGTCCATCACCATAAGTTCATCAACATTACGGAGACCTTCCCTCTTCACACGCTCCCGGGCAAGGGCCAGCATGTCTTCCGAGAGGTCGATTCCTGTAATGCGTTTGTCGGACCTGTAGGAAGGAAGGGCCAGCCCGGTTCCAACTCCCACCTCCAGCACACGCGTGCCCGGAAGCGCATTGACAGCCGCCACGGCCCGCCGTCGCCCGAAAGCAGATACACCGCCAAAAACCTTGTCGTACATGCGGGCCCAACGGCGATAGGCATCACGTACGCTGTCAGCATCGAGGGAAGAACGGGGTTTAAGGGAAGACACCATGAAAATGCAGCCTCAACTGTCTGCCCCCAACAAAGCGGGGAGCATTATCGCTACTGATACCGATCAGTCCGCCCCTTTCTTGCCCCCCAACGCCCTTGGCTGACAAGGTATTCTGACGATATTATGCGAAAAAATTTGGTCTACCTGTCCAGAACAGAACCAGAACTCATGACTGGATCACATGATGAAGCATCTCGATCTCATATTGGCCCTTCTCTGCCTGTTTTTCTGGGTGGCCCTTTATGTCGTCTATTACCATGAAAGACTGTTTCCATGGCTCATCAACAGGTTCAGCCGGGACAGACCATCCAGGGACCTGAAGGTGGAAAATGGATATTTCTCTGATGGCGTACCCATTCCATTCCGGGACAATCTCTATCCTTCCGACCCTGAAAAAGATGCCAGGACAGAGGACGGCTCCACATCACCGGAAGAGCCTCCCCACGAGACCGTAACACGGAAAACGGACCAGACACCAAACAGGTGAAAGGCCTGACCATAGGGCTAGGCCGCTTCCATGTTTCCTTTCAGGAAAGACGGGCCTCGATGCAGTCCCAGATCATCCCGGCACTGTTGATGCCATCAAAACGGTCCAGTTCCTGTAGGCCCGTCGGGGAGGTGACGTTGATCTCCGTCAGCCAGTTCCCGATCACGTCAATCCCCGTGAAAATGAGGCCATGTTCCTTCAGGTACGGACCAATGGTCCGGCAGATTTCCCTGTCACGGTCCGTCAGTTCCACACGCTCGGCACGGCCGCCGACATGCATGTTGGACCGGGCATCACCCTGCGCAGGAACACGGTTGATTGCCCCGATCGGCTCGCCATCCACAAGGATGATGCGCTTGTCCCCCAGCCGCACGGCAGGCTCGTAACGCTGCACCATCAGCGGTTCACGGGAGCGGGAGAAGTGCATCTCCAGCAGGGAGGAGAAATTCTCGTCATCCTCCTTCACCCGGAAGATGCCCGCTCCGCCATTGCCATAAAGCGGCTTCAGGATGATGTCCCTGTGCTTCTGCCGGAAAGCGGCAATCGCCTCCCGGTCCCACGTCACCAGCGTTGGCGGCATGAGCTGGGGGAAATGCGTGACCAGCAGCTTCTCCGGTGCATTGCGTACGGATACCGGATCATTCACCACGAGGGCCTGCCCCTCGCCCGTGCCATGAACATGCTCCAGCATGTGGGTGGCCGTGATGTAGCCCATGTCGAAAGGCGGGTCCTGCCGCATGAGCACGACATCACATGAGCCGATGTCCAGAACCTCCTCCGGGCCAAAGGCAGCATGATCGCCTTTCTTCCGCTGTACGGTCACCCTGCGGCTCCGGGCCTGAAGACGGCCTGCCGTGCCCTTTCCTTCCAGCAGGGACAGGGTGGTGGGATGATAGACATGCAGCTCGTGCCCACGACGCTGGGCTTCCAGCATCAGGGCAAAGGTGGAATCACCATCGATGTTGATGTCTTCCAGCGGGTCCATCTGCACGGCAACACGCCGCCGAGAGGAAGAGGACTGGACCATAAGAATAACTCCGCAAAAGCAGTTCAGGACCGAACGGTTTCTTTCAGGCCCCCACCATATCAGGCCGGGTCTGGATAGGCGATGGACAGCACTTCCACAAGGACAGGGCCGGATGGTGTCTGCATGGTGACCTCGTCATGCACGGCAGCTTTCATGAGAGCACGGGCCACCGGAGCCTGCAGGCTGACCTCCCCATGCTCCAGCCGGGACTCATCCACGCCAAGAATCGTCACGGTATAATGACGGTCCTCCTCATCCGCATAGCAGACGGTGGCGCCGAAGAAGACACGGTTCCGGTTGGTCTGGGCTGCCGGGTCCACAATCACGGCCTGATCCAGCCGTTTCGTCAGGAACCGGATGCGCCGGTCGATCTCCCGCAGGCGGCGTTTGCCATACTGGTAGTCCGCATTCTCCGAACGGTCGCCATTACTCGCCGCCCATGAGACGACCTCCACGACCTGCGGCCGCTCCTTCTGGGTCAGCTCTTTCAGCTCAGCCCGCATCCGGGCCGCACCCTGTGGGGAAAGATAACGGTGCAGGGCGATCTTCTCGGCGGCCATGCGGCGTCAGCCTTCCGCCGGACGACGTGAGACATCAGCACGGAAGCGGATCATGCCGCCAAGGCTCTGCCCCGGTGCCAGCACATGCACGCCACGCCCGGCGATCTCCGGCCTGTTGAGGGCATCCGTCATGCTCGTGACCGGCTCGATGGCCACATAGCCCTCCTCCGGCTGGGAGAAGACCACCAGATGCGAGAAAATCCGGTCCGCTTCCACCGTCAGGTCTGGCAGACCCCCGGGCTGCTCCAGCCGGGCCTGACCGGCAAACCCGGCAAACCCGTTATCCAGCTTCAGCTCCTCAAGGGCCTGCCCTGTCGAAAAATCCCACTCACCTTCGCAGGATTTTTTTTCGGTCGGCAGGCCGTGACCGTCCGTCAGCCAGACCGAGTCCGCTGCGAATTTCAGGCGGGATTTGGCCTCCGAATGGAAGAAAGGATGGAACCCCAGACCGACCGGCTGATCGACCGTATCGCTGTTCCGGATCACGATGGAGACATGCAGCCCGTCCGCCCGCAGCTCGTAGGACATGACGGCCCGATAGGCATAGGGCCATTCCCCCGACCGGCTTCATCATCAGAAGGCGTGTGATCGAAAGTCAGGATGGCGTGACTGTCCGTTCTGTGCGCCACCTGCCATTCATGCTCCCAGCCATTGCCATGGATGGGATGCGGGCAGCCCTCCATGTTGGGGACAAGCCTGTGCTCCTCTCCCCCGAAGGCAAAATGGCCGTCTGCAATCCTGTTGACATAGGGCAGCAGAGGATAGGCCCCCACGGCCACGCCCTTCTGGTTCCGCAGGGCCGGATTGGCGACCGGACGGAGCATCTCATGCCCCTGCACCTGCCACTGGCCAAGGGCAGCCCCCGTCTCCGGCAGGATGGTCAGGCTCTGCCCGTCTCTCTTGAGTTCCAGCATGGTCAGTCCTTCTTTTTCCGTCTGGTCGTCTTGCGTTGTCTGGCCTGCGAAGCTGCCGGGGCCGGAGCAATGAGGCCAATGTCGCTGGCCTCCCGCCGGTGAATCTCGTCCCGCAGGGCGGCGGCCTGTTCAAAGTCCAGCTCAGCTGCTGCTTCACGCATTTTCTTGCGCAGATCGTCAATGGTGAGCTGTGGATCAGACTCCGGCGGAGCTTCCTTGCCCGCCAGCTCTTCCTGAAAGAGCGTGTCGCTGATGCGGCTGCGGACCGTCTGCGGCGTGATGCCGTGCGCCTCGTTCCAGGCCATCTGCTTTTCCCGGCGGCGGGCCGTTTCCTCGATGGCGTAACGCAGGCTGTCCGTCTCCTTGTCCGCATAGAGCAGGACACGGCCATTCACGTTGCGAGCGGCTCGGCCGATCGTCTGCACAAGAGAGGTGCGGGACCGCAGGAAGCCTTCCTTGTCTGCATCGAGAATCGCCACAAGGGCACATTCGGGAATGTCCAGCCCCTCCCGCAGCAGGTTGATGCCCACAAGAACATCAAAGGCCCCCAGCCGCAGGTCCCGGATGATCTCCATGCGCTCCAGCGTATCAATGTCGGAATGGAGATACCGCACCTTCACGCCATGTTCGGAAAGATATTCCGTCAGGTCCTCAGCCATGCGCTTGGTCAGGGTCGTGACGAGGACACGGCCATTCTCGGCAATGGTTGCCCTGGCCTCATGCAGCAGGTCGTCCACCTGCCCTTCCACGGGTCGGATGATGGTGATGGGGTCTGTCAGGCCGGTCGGACGGATGATCTGCTCGGCAAACACGCCTTCCGTCTGTTCCATCTCCCACGGCCCCGGCGTGGCGGACACGAAGATGCTCTGCGGCCGGAAGGCATCCCACTCCGAAAAAGACAGGGGCCGGTTATCCAGACAGGAGGGAAGACGGAACCCGAAATCTGCCAGCGTTTCCTTGCGGGCACGGTCCCCCCGTTCCATCCCGCCAATCTGGGGCACGCCGACATGGCTTTCATCCACGATCAACAGGGCATCTTCCGGCAGATACTCAAAGAGGGTTGGCGGCGGATCACCGGGACGGCGACCTGAAAGATAGCGGGAGTAGTTCTCAATTCCCTTGCAGACGCCTGTCGTTTCCAGCATTTCCAGATCAAAATTGGTCCGTTGAAGGATGCGTTCTTCCTCCAGCGGCTTTCCCTTGTCCCTGAAATACTGGATGCGGTCCTGCAGTTCATCCTTGATGCTGACCATCGCCTGATTGAGCGTTGGGCGGGGCGTCACATAATGGGAGCTGGCATAGAGGCTGACCTCTTCCAGATCAGCCGTCTTCTCCCCCGTCAGCGGGTCGAATTCGGTGATGCTTTCCACCTCATCCCCGAAGAGCATGACACGCCACGCCCTGTCCTCGTTCTGGATGGGGAAAATGTCCACCTGCTCCCCCCGCACCCGGAATGACCCACGCTCGAAGGCCAGATCATTCCGCTGGTATTGCAGCTCCACCAGATGGCGGATCAGGTCGTCCCGATCGATGATCTCCCCCGGCACGAGGCGGATTTTCATGCGGGCATAGGATTCGGGCGAGCCGATACCATAAATGCAGGACACGGAGGCCACGATGATGACATCGTTCCTTTCCAGCAGGGCCTGCGTGGCAGCATGGCGCATCCGGTCTATGCGCTCGTTGCGCTGGCTGTCCTTCTCGATGAAGGTATCCGAACGGGGCACATAGGCTTCCGGCTGATAGTAATCATAGTAGGAAACGAAATATTCCACCGCATTGTCGGGGAAGAACTGTTTCATCTCACTATAGAGCTGGGCCGCCAGGGTCTTGTTGGGAGCCATGATGAGCGTGGGCCGCTGCGCCGCCTCGATCACCTTGGCCATGGTGAAGGTCTTGCCCGACCCTGTCACACCCATCAGCACCTGATCCCGCTCCCCGGCCTGCAACCCGTCCAGCAGGGCGGCAATCGCCTGCGGCTGGTCCCCGGAGGGTTCGTAATCCGATTTGACGACAAACCGGTTGGTCTTCGGTTTGGCGGGCTGTTTTTCAGGGAAAAAATCCGTCTGACGGGGCGCGACCGGTTTTTTCTTTTTGCGGGACGACGAAGAAACTGCCATGGCCCCTAGATGGGAGCATGTTCCTGCCACCACAAGATGCCTCTGACGGAATAAATGGAGCCACCCGTTTCCGGCTGTTCATTCCTCATAAAAAGACTGGCAGTTTTTACAGGGTCGTTTACCATCACACCGCCTCTTCACTGCCCAATGGGGCTCCACTTCCACAAAAAGGTCAGAACCTTATGGATATCGAACAGATCGAGCAGAGCTACACGCAGTTCCGCAACACGGCGCAGCAGGCCTTCCAGCTGATTGACCGGCTGATCGGCCAGATGCAGGATGCCTCGCAGAATGGCGACACACAGGCCGGGGAATGGGCTGCGAGCCTCCAGCAGATTTCCTCCATCTTCCAGAATGGCCAGGGCCATGCCGGGGACCTCGTCGGCCAGCTGGCCGGTCTGGTGAGCCATCTCGGCGAGAAAAACGGGGGCGAAAGCTCCGGTGAACAGGGCAGCGGCTTCGCCAGCTTCGGCAAGGCCCTCCAGCAGGACGTGATCCAGGAAATCGGCGGCAACCTGCTGAGCAAATTCTTCCGCTGACAGTTCCCTGCCCATCCTGACAGGCAAGGCCGGACCGGTATGCTCACCCGTCCGGCCTTTCCTTCATCTGGTGGGCTGGACCTGCGCCTTCCGCAAGGCATCCTTCTGCCGGGCCGCCAGAACATCCACATTGAAATCCTGCGTCAGCTCCATGAAGAGCCGGTGCCAGTTCACCCGTGCTCCCAGCCGCAGGAAGGCACTGCCCAGCCCGATGGCCGAGCGGTCCAGCATGACGAATTCCCGTGGCAGAGTGATGCCGCCCGTGCGCTTCAGCCCGTCATAGACATGCTCCAGCACCCGGCGGGCCTCCTGCGGGTTGTTGCTCTCTTCCACATTGCAGATTTCATCCGTCATAAGGGGACGATAGAAGAAGCGTGCCCACTCATTGAGCACGGCAGCCCGCTCCCGTGAAATGTCCCTGAAGCCCCAGTCATGATAGGCCTCGTAGGCCCGTTCCTCATCGCCATCCCGCAGGGCATCGAAGAGAGACAGGACACCACCGACAAACCGGGGCGAGAAAATGCGTACGGAACCGAAATCCAGCAGATTCAGCCCACCATCCTGCCGCACGGTGAAATTGCCCATATGCGGGTCACCATGCACGACGCCATAATGATAGACGGGCCTGTACCAGGCCTTGAACAGCGCAACCGCAATGGCGTTGCGCTCTTCCTGCGGGAGCTGTTCCTCCAGCACGGACTTCATGGAGCGGCCCCCCACCCAGTCCATCGTCAGCAGCCGTTCCGTGACCAGCCCGGGTACGGGGGCAGGCACGGTAACTTCCGGCACGTCCGCCAGCATGAGCCTGTAGAGCCGCAGGTGGCTGGCCTCCCGTGTGTAATCCAGCTCTTCCCGCATCCGTTCGGCCAGTTCGGCATAGACCTCATCCTGCCGGATGGCATTGCCCACGAGGCTGAACACGCCCAGACCCCGCTTCAGCTGCCGGAGGTCCTGCTCCATGGCTCCCGCCATGCCGGGATATTGCAGCTTGCAGGCCACCTCCCGCCCGTCGGCCAGAGCCGCACGATGCACCTGCCCCAGTGACGCCGCCGCCACGGCCTCATGGCTGAAAGACCGGAAGCGGGATTCCCACCCCGCCCCCAGCTCGGCCCTCATCCGCCGCTGGACGAAGTTCCATCCCATCGGCGGCGCATTGGCCTGGAGATGGGCCAGCTCCTCGGCATAGTCATCAGGCAGGGCACCGGGAATGGTCGAGAGAAGCTGGGCAGCCTTCATCATCGGGCCTTTCAGGTTGCCCAGAACGGCCCGCAGCTCCTCCGCATGGCTGGTCGTGTTGCTCCGCAGGCCCAGCTTGTGCCCGGCCATGCGGGCCGCAACACCCCCCACCATGCTGGAGGCCCGGAACATGCGCTGCATGTTATCGACAAAGCCCGTCCTGTCGATGTCACGTTCACGTGCCATGATCTCAACCCTTACCTGTTGCCCTGTCAGGCAGTGTGCCAGCCTGCATGGCGTGCAGGCCGGCTTTCATCCTCATGCAGCCGGTTCAGCCTCAAGCTGGTCGATCAGCCCGGAAATGACATCCAGACCACGGTTCCAGAAGGACGGATCACCGGCATTCAGCCCGAACGGTGCGAGCAGCTCCTGATGGCGCAACGTGCCACCGGCGGCAAGCATCTCCTTGTATTTTTCCGCAAAGCCTGCCGGGCTGTCCTGATACACGCCATAAAGCGCATTCACCAGACAGTCGCCAAAGGCATAGGCGTACACATAGAAGGGCGAGTGGATGAAATGCGGAATGTATGACCAGTAGAGGTCATAATCCGGGGTGAAGCTGAAGGCCGGGCCAAGGCTGCGTGTCTGCACGTCCCGCCAGATTTCACCAAGACGCTCGGCAGGGATTTCTCCCCTGCGGCGTTCATCATGCACCTGCACCTCGAACTGGTAGAAGGCGATCTGCCGCACGACCGTGTTCAGCATGTCCTCCACCTTGGAGGCCAGCAGATGATGACGGCGTTTCGGATCGCTCTCCGCATCCAGCAGGGACTGGAAGGTCAGCATCTCCCCGAAGACAGAGGCCGTCTCGGCCAGCGTCAGCGGCGTGTCGGAACGGAGATAGCCCTGCTTCTTCCCGGCCAGCATCTGATGGATGCCGTGCCCCATCTCATGGGCCAGCGTCATGACGTCACGGGGACGGCCATGATAGTTCATCAGCAGGTAAGGATGCACGGAGGGCACGACCGGATGGGCAAACGCCCCGGAAGACTTGCCCGGTACGGCTGCCGCATCGATCCACGGGCTGTTGAGGAACGTGCTGGCATGGCGGCCCATCTCCTCATCAAAATCCTGATAGGCACGCTGGACGATCGCCTTGCCCTCATCCCAGCTCAGCCGCCTGTCCTGCACATCGGGCAGCGGGGCATTGCGGTCCCAGTGTTCCAGCTTGTCCAGCCCCAGCCAGCGGGCCTTCATGCCGTAATAACGGTGGGAGAGACGGGAGAAGGACGACTGCACGGCATCCACCAGCGCATCCACCACCTCGTCTTCCACCATGTTCGCCCGGTTGCGACTGCTGACAGGCCGGGGGTAACCCCGCATGGTATCAATCGTGGCCTTGTCCTTGGCCAGCGTGTTGGTGATGCCCACCAGCAGCTTGTTGTTGGCTGCCAGCGTGGCACTGATGGCCCTGGCCGCCCCTTCCCGCTTTTTCCGGTCGCTGTCCGTCATGTAATTGAACACGTCGCCCAGCGGCTGCTCTTTCCCCTCGAAGGAGACCATCAGCCCGGCCATGGTCTCGTCAAACAGCCGCACCCACGCATTCCGGCCAGAGACGGCCATGTCCATCAGAACACGCTCAACCTCATCGGAAAGCTGATAGGGGCGGAAGACCCGCAGGTCCCGCAGATAAGGCTTCCATGAGGCCAGCTCCGCATTCTCGCTGAAGCCTTTTTCAAGGGCTGCATCATCCAGCCGGTTCAGCTCCAGCGGGAAGAACAGCAGGAAAGCTGAAATGGCGGTCAGACGTTCCCGCACGCTCTGGGCGAAACGGCCACAGGCAGGGTCGGTCGTGTGGGCTGCAAAGAGAAGCTGGGAATAGGAACCGATCTTCCCCAGCCCTTCCTCGATCACCTCATAGCCCTGGAGGGCATGGGCCAGATCGGCCGGAGAGGCCTTGCCCAGCGTACCCTTCCAGCGGCTTTCAAATGTCCGGGCCTCATGGTCCAGCCGGACGAAATCCGATTCAATGGCCGGGTCCTCCGGGGAGGCATAGAGGTCGGAAAGGTCCCAGCGGGGGGCAGCCACGGGCGCAGCCGCCTCACCTTCCGGGGCGGAAACCTGCCTGCCTTCCGGCAGACGGGCAAAGGAGCGTGTCTTGAGAAATGATGTCATCATCCCTGCAGACTAGCCAAGCGAGGAGGCTGTGAAAACTCTCTTTTCTGTCACGGTCCATCCTCCAGCCCCGCAGCCCTGCCCGGGTGGCCCCTGTCAGGCTGACAGGCTTCTGAGATCGGCCTCCTCATACCCGATGATGCGGGCATAATCCTTCGGCACGACATGCCAGAATTTCGGCAGAACCTCCTCCCAGTGGTGAAGAAGATCCGCCGCATAGGCACTGCCCGTCTCACGCTCGTGCCGCTCCACGAGGCCCCGCAGCTCATCTTTCCACCGTCTGGCCGTCACGGGCTGGCACATGACCGTGTCGTGATTCACCCGTTTCGGGAAGTCGCCATCACGGTCCAGCACATAGGCCGTACCACCCGTGAAGCCTGCCCCGAAATTGTCCCCGGCCTTGCCCAGAACAACGACCGTACCGCCTGTCATGTATTCGCAGCCATTGGAGCCACAGCCTTCCACCACGGCCACGGCACCGGAGTTCCGCACGGCGAACCGTTCCCCGGCCTGCCCGGCGGCAAAGAGTGCTCCCGCCGTCGCACCATAAAGCACCGTGTTGCCGATGATGGAATTCTTCTCCGTAGCGCAGGGTGTCGCACTGCTGGGCCGCAGCACCAGAGTGGCCCCGGAGAGCCCCTTGCCGACATAATCGTTGGCATCACCTTCCACCTCGATGCGCAGCCCCTGTACGGCGAAGGCCCCAAGGGACTGACCGGCAGACCCACGCAGGGAGAGCGTCAGATGCCCTTCCGGCAGGCTGGCCATGCCGAAGCGACGGGTGATGAGGGATGACAGCCTCGTCCCCACCGCACGATGCGTGTTGCGGACGATATAGTGCAGATGCAGCTTCTCCCGCCGCTCGAACAGCGGCTGCGCATCAGCGATGATCTGTGCATCCAGCGTGTCCGGGACCTCATTGCGGCCCTCCAGCGTGCAGTGACGGGCAAAGCCGCCCGTATCCGCCTGCACCAGCAGGGCGTTGAGGTCCAGATCATCCAGATAATCCGAGCCACGATAGACCTGATGGAGCAGGTCCGTCCGGCCGATGATCTCCTCAAGAGAGCGGTATCCCAGACGGGCCAGAATGTTGCGGACATCCTCGGCGATCAGCGTGAACAGGTTGATGACCTTCTCCGGCGTGCCCTCGAACTTCTTCCGCAGCTCCTCATCCTGCACGCAGACACCGACAGGGCAGGTATTGGTATGGCACTGCCGCACCATGATGCAGCCCATCGCCACGAGGGCCGCCGTACCAATGCCGAACTCCTCGGCCCCCAGCATGGCGGCGATCACCACGTCACGCCCGGTCTTGATTCCACCATCAACGCGCAGCTTCAGCCGATGACGCAGACGGTTGAGCATCAGCACCTGATGGGTCTCGCTCAGCCCCATTTCCCACGGCAGGCCGGCATAATAGATGGAAGACTGGGCACTGGCCCCCGTCCCACCGGAATGGCCGGAGATCAGGATGGCATCAGCCTTGGCCTTGGCCACACCGGCGGCGATGGTCCCGATGCCCGTCCGGGCCACGAGCTTCACCGTCACGGTCGCCTCCGGATTGATCTGCTTGAGGTCGTAGATCAGCTGGGCAAGGTCCTCGATGGAATAGATGTCATGATGCGGCGGCGGCGAGATCAGCGTGACGCCCGGCGTGGCATGACGGAGACGGGCGATCAGCTCCGTGACCTTGAAGCCCGGAAGCTGGCCTCCCTCACCCGGCTTGGCCCCCTGTGCGACCTTGATCTCCAGCTCCCGGCAATTGTTGAGATATTCCGCCGTCACGCCGAAGCGGCCGGACGCCACCTGTTTGATGGCCGAAGACGCATTGTCCCCGTTGGGCCGTGGTGTGGCCCGGGCCGGGTCCTCGCCTCCCTCGCCGGAATCGGACTTCGCCCCGATGCGGTTCATGGCGATGGCCAGCGTCTCATGCGCTTCCGGACTCAGCGCACCGAGGGAGATGCCCGGGGCAACCAGCCTGCGGCGGATCTGGGTGATGCCTTCCACGTCATCCACGTCAATGGACCGTGCGCTGGAACGGAAATCCAGCAGATCACGCAGGGCGACCGGCTCCTGCGCCTCCAGAGCGTCCGCATAACGGCGGAAGAGCCTGTAGCTGTTGGCCTGCACCGCCGTCTGAAGCATGTGGACCGCACTGGCCGAAAAGGAGTGCGCCTCCCCACCCGGGCGGATCTTGTACCGCCCCCCGATGGGCAGCGGAGACACGTTGGCGGGCTGCCATGCCTGCCTGTGCGCCTTGATGACGTTCCGGGCGATACCGGGCAGGCCGATGCCCGAAATGCGGGACGCCATGCCGGGGAAGAACTCGGCCACAAGCGCACGGGAGAGGCCGATCGCCTCAAAATTGTACCCGCCACGATAGGCCGAGACGACCGAAATCCCCGCCTTGGACATGATCTTGAGCAGCCCCTTGTCCACGGCCTTGCGGTACTGCTCCATGGCCTGCCGCAGGGTCATCTTTCCGAACAGCCCCCGCTGGAGACGGTCGGCAATGCTCTGCTGGGCCAGCCACGGATTGACCGTGGAGGCCCCCACTCCGACCATCACGGCGAGGCTGTGCACGTCCAGCACATCGGAGGCCCGGACATTCACGGAGGTGAAGGTCCGCAGGCTGTGATTGGTGAGATGGACATGCACGGCCGCCACGGCCAGCACCATGGGAACCGCCACACGGTCCTCCGTGGCGTGTTCATCGGTCAGGAAGAGATGGGCACAGCCACCCCGCACGGCATCCTCGGCCTTCTGGCATATCTGCGTCAGGGCCGCCCGCATCCCGTCCTCGCCCTCGGCCAGCGGGAAGGTACAGTCGATGACCTCACCCTGCCTGCCGCACATCTCCTGAAGACGGCTGAATTCGCCATTCGTCAGGATGGGGCTGGAAAGCTGGAGAAGCTGGCACTGGCCCGCTTCCTCGGCAAGGATGTTGCCCAGATTGCCCAGCCTCGTCACCAGGCTCATGGCCCGTGTTTCCCGCAGGCTGTCGATCGGCGGATTCGTCACCTGGCTGAATCCCTGCCGGAAATAGTGGGACAGCCCCCGATAATGCCGGGACAGCACCTGAAGCGGCGTGTCATCCCCCATGGAGGCCAGAGCCTCGCTGCCATTCTCCACCATCGGCTGGAGCGTGGCCTCCATGTCCTCATAGGTCAGGTTGACGGCCAGCTGGCGACGGCGCAGCGTCTCAGCGTCAATGCCGTCCGGTTCCGTCACCTGGGCCATCAGCGGCCCGACATCCTCGATGCCGTCCCTGATCCAGCTCTCATAATCCTGCCGGTTGATAAGCATGTCCAGCACGTCATCCGGCGTGTAGAAACGGGCTTCATCAAGGTCCAGCGCAAGGGTCTGCCCCGGCCCGAGCCGCCCACGCAGGGCGATGGCCTCATCCGGCACACGCACCATGCCCGTCTCGGACCCGACGATCAGCAGCCCGTCCTTCGTGATGCTGTAGCGCAGCGGCCGCAGACCGGCCCTGTCCAGACCGGCGATGATCCAGCGGCCATCCGTCCCGCACAGGGCCGCCGGACCGTCCCACGGCTCGATGACGGCATTGCAGTAGCGGTAGAATGCCTTGGCCCGGGCGGACAGGGAAGAATTCGCCCCCGCCGCTGCCGGGATCAGCAGGGCCTTGGCCGATGGTGCCGTCCGTCCAGCGAAGGTCAGAAGCTCGAAGACATTGTCCAGAGCGGCCGTGTCGGACCCCGCCACCTGCACGACCGGCTTGAGGGCCTCCATGTAGTCATCCAGCACCGGGCTGCTCAGCCGTGTCTCATGCGCCCGCATCCAGTTGACGTTGCCGGAGAGCGTGTTGATCTCCCCGTTATGGGCGATCTTGCGGAAAGGCTGGGCGAGCTTCCATTTCGGGAAGGTGTTGGTGGAATAACGCTGGTGATAGATGGCAAAACGGGAGACAAACCGTTCATCCAGCAGGTCCGGGTAAAAATCCGTCAGATTTTCCGCCAGAAACATGCCCTTGTAGATGAGGGAACGGCAGGACAGGGAGCAGATATACAGCTCCACCTGTGCCCGTGTCGCCGCCTGCTCGATCCGACGACGGATGACGTAGAGGTCCCGTTCCAGCGTTTCCTCATCACGCCCCAGCGTGTTGCGGATCATGATCTGCTCAATCTCGGGGCGGGTCTCGTTGGCCTTCTCGCCAATGCAGGCCGTATCAATCGGCACCTGACGCCAGCCATAGATGCCGTAGCCGAACCGCAGGATTTCCGTCTCGATGATCTGGCGGCAGCGTTCCTGCGCTCCCAGGTCCGTGCGGGGCAGGAAGACCATCCCGACGGAGATGCGTCCCTCGATCCGCAGGTCACCCGCATTATGGATGGCATCCTCAAAGAAATTCTGCGGGATTTCCACATGGATGCCAGCCCCGTCCCCCGTCTTGCCATCAGCATCGACGGCACCACGGTGCCAGATGTTGCCCAGGGCCTCGATGCCCGCCTGCACCACGGCACGGCTGGGCCTGCCATCCATCGCCGCCACAAGCCCCACACCACAGGCATCATGCTCCTGCGCCGGGTCATACAGCCCTTCCAGCCGTTCAACATTGGCCTGATAGGCCTTCACGAAGTCCCGTGCCGTTTCCGGAGCGGATGTCATGGTCGTGGTTTCGTTCATGGTGGTCATCAGGCACACTCCCCGACAGATGTTGCGGTCCGGGCAGCCCCGGCAGACAGATGGTTCATGATGGAATCGGCGGCGTCCCGCCCGTCCCGGATGGCCCAGACGACGAGGCTCGCCCCCCGGACGATGTCCCCACCGGCAAAGACACCCGGCAGGCTGGTTTCATGCCCGCTGCCGGAGACCTCCAGCGTGCCCCACCGTGTCACGGCGAGGTCGGGCCGGTTCCAGAGGTCCGGCAGGTCTTCCGGCTCGAACCCCAGCGCACAGATGACCAGATCGGCCTTCAGTTCACGAGTCGATTCCGTCGGCTCCACGGCCCGGCGGCCCGCCGCATCAGCTGCCCCGAGGCGCATCTCCCGCAGGCGGACGGCCTTCACCCTGTCATCGCCAAGGAAGGCCTCCGGTGTCAGCATCCACTCAAAGCGGGCTCCCTCTTCCTCCGCATTGAGAACCTCCTGACGGGAGCCGGGCATGTTGTCACGGTCCCGACGATAGGCGCAGACCACTTCCTTCGCCCCCTGCCGGATGGCCGTGCGGACGCAGTCCATGGCGGTATCACCGCCCCCCAGCACCACGACACGTTTGCCTTTCGCTGTCAGGCCAGCAGTCTCATGCTCCGTCTGGGAGGCCTTGAGGTAAGGAAGGGCCTCCACCACGTTGGCCAGACCGGCCCCCGGCCCCTTCACCTGCCGGGCACGATACACACCCGTGGCCAGAAACACGGCATCATGCCGCTGACGCAGTTCCTCCAGAGGCAGAGCACCATCGCCATGCCCGACGGACTGCCCCAGGTGGAAGATGATTCCCTGTTCCTCCAGCAGCTTCCAGCGACGTTCCACGACGCTCTTGTCCAGCTTGAAGCCCGGAATCCCGTACATCAGCAGCCCGCCGGGTTTTTCCTGCCGTTCATAGACGTGCACCTCATGCCCTGCGGCCCGCAGACGCTCGGCACAGGCAAGACCGGCCGGGCCGGACCCGACAATCCCCACGCTCTGCCCCGTTTCCTCGGCGGGCAGACGGGGCAGGACCCAGCCTTCCGCAAAGGCCGTCTCGGTAACATACCGCTCCACGGCCCCGATGGTCACGCTGCTGAAACCCGGACGGATGACGCAGTTCCCTTCACAGAGGCGGTCCTGCGGGCAGATGCGGCCACAGATTTCCGGAAAGCTGTTGGTGCTGGAGGAAAGTTCATAGGCTTCCTTCAGCCGCCCTTCCGTCGTCAGGCGCAGCCATTCGGGAATGACATTGCCCAGCGGGCAGTGGACCGTGCAGTACGGAATCCCACACTGGGAACAGCGTGACGCCTGCTCCTGCGCCCTCTGAGGGCTGAACCCGGCGTAAATCTCGCCAAAATCCCTCCGTCTCTCGGCAGCCGAGCGTTTGTCCGGGAGTTTCTGGGAGCAGTTTACGAACCGCAGCATCTGTTCAGCCATTATGACATCAATCCCTGTCTTGCCTGCACCGTGAAGCGCAGAATGGTCCTTGTCGCCCCAGCACTAAACAGCTCAGCCATAAAAGACCAGACAGTACCGCTTACCTAATGAGTGTCATAACATCCTGAAAATGCGCATGATTGTCATTTTCATTTTACAAAATAAGTCCGAAACGGACCTATTATCACCCTGACATCATTCCATTCGTTTTTTTTCAAAAGGATGCATTTTCCTCATTGACGTCCCCCCTCCTGCGCCGTAAAAGCATCTTCAACAGAGCTGAGGCGGCTTCCTCACGGAGACAGCTTCCTCTTACAGCTTTATGCCCAGATGGCGGAATTGGTAGACGCGCAGGCTTCAGGTGCCTGTGTCCGCAAGGACGTGGAAGTTCGAGTCTTCTTCTGGGCACCAAGGCTTTCTCCCCTGACATGCAGGGCAGAATTGTCCCCTCTCAGAAAATCCGGTGAATCTATGAGCACTCCGCGTAACGCCATTCATCTATATGAGGGCGACCTCCCGGACAATCTTGAGCTAGGCTCTTCCATCGCCATTGATACCGAGACCATGGGGCTCAACCCCCACCGGGACCGCCTCTGCCTCGTGCAGATTTCCGCCGGGGATGGTCAGGCGCATCTCGTACAGTTCGTGCCGGAACATCTGGGCGGGCGTGGCTACGGGCACTGCCCCAACCTCAAGGCGCTCCTTCAGGACAGTTCTGTCACCAAGCTGATGCATTTTGCCCGGTTCGACGTGGCCGTTCTCCAGCATTATCTCGGCATCACGCTGAATTCCGTCATCTGCACGAAGATTGCCGCCCGTCTTGTCTATACCTTCACGGACAGGCATGGCCTTGCCTATCTCAGCCGGGAGCTGCTGGGCGTCGAGATGTCCAAACAGCAGCAGAGCTCCGACTGGGGCAGCCCGACCCTGACAGAAGAGCAGCGCCAGTATGCAGCCTCCGATGTGCTGCATCTCCATGCCCTTTGGGAAAAGCTGGAAGCCATGCTCATCCGGGAAGGGCGGCGTGATCTTGCGCAGAGCTGCTATGATTTCCTCCCTGCCCGTGCAAAGCTGGATCTTCTGGGCTATGATGTGTCGGACATTTTCGCCCATCGTGCCTGACATAGCTGCTCCATGACCTCATCTTCCCTCTCGACCGCCTGCCGTGCCCTCCAGACAGAACGTCAGGGGCTTGAGCAGCTCGAGGCGTGCCTGCGTGGCCCCATGCAGGAAGGGTTTGAAGCCGCTCTCACTGCCATACTGTCCATGAAAGGCCGCCTCATCCTGACAGGGATGGGGAAATCCGGCCATATCGGTCGCAAGATCAACGCCACCCTGGCCTCCACGGGAACACCATCACTGTTCCTTCATCCTGCCGAAGCCGCCCACGGGGATCTCGGCATGGTAGAGGCCGATGATGTCATCCTCTATCTCTCCAATTCCGGCGAGACCAACGAGCTGGCGCCAGTCCTGCTTCATGCAGCCCGCCTGAATCTCACGCAGATCGCCTTTACGACACGGGCCTCATCGACACTGGCCCAGTCGGTGCAGATTCCCCTCATCCTCCCTGCCGCGCCGGAAGCCTGCCCGATGGGACTGGCCCCGACGACCTCCTGCCTGCTCCAGCTGGCCCTGGGGGATGCGCTGGCCATCGCCCTGCTGGAACGCCGTGGCTTCAATGCGCATGATTTCGGTCTCCTGCATCCGGCAGGGACGCTGGGTGCCCAGCTCCGCCCCGTCAGCAATTTCATGCATACAGGGCAGGACATGCCACTGGGCCATGAAAACATGTCCCTTCGTGCCGTGATTCTGGAAATCACCCACAAGAGTTTCGGCTGCATCGGCATTCTGGATGACGAAGGCCGCCTTGCCGGGCTCATCAGCGATGGTGACCTCCGCCCCGCTTTGGACCGTGATCTCGACAACACCACGGCCGTGGAGATCATGAACCGCACGCCCCTGACAGGCACGGCAGACATGCGGGCTCAGGACATACGGCACCTCATGAATGACCGCCCTGTCCCGGTGAACAGTCTTTTCATTCTGGATGAAGAGCGTCGCCCTGTCGGGATTCTTCATCTGCATGATCTCCTGCGGGCAGGTCTCTCATGAACGCACCGCAGCCCAACCGGGAAGATTTTGACCCGGACCGTCTGGAAAAGACCCGCCAGCTGGATGCCATGCGACAGGAAAGCATGGCCAGACGGCGCACGCCCCCTTCAGCCGAAGCCATGGCCAGACGGAGCCTGCTGCTGAAGCGGGCCAAATGGGGTCTCCCCGGTCTTGCGATGTTCCTGCTGTTCTCGGTCGCCATATGGCCGGAAATCAATCATCTGATCCACCAGAACAGCGCCATTCTGGCCAGCATGCGTCATGCCCATACGGATAGCGGCATGATGGAACATGCCGCCTACCACGATCTTGATTCGCAGGACCGCCCCTATACCATCACATCCCGCATTGCCCGCCAGAGCGAGCCGGACCGCATCGACATGACCGAGCCTGAAGCTGACATCCTGCTGCACAATCATCAGTGGGTCCATGCCCGGGCGGATAGCGGCATGTATCTCCAGCACGAACAGACGCTGACACTGAACGGCCATGTCGTGATCTACCGCAGTGACGGCGTCCTGCTGAACAGCCCTTCAGCCGATATTGACCTGCCCCAGCAGGTCATCGCCACGCATGACTGGGTCCATGCCGAAGGGCCCTTCGGCACGCAGGATGCAGAAGGCGCCTTCATGGACCAGCAGACAGGGACTCTTCAGTTCCTCGGTGCCGGACGTACGGATCATTTTGAGGATTTATCACCCGCCCCCTCTTCTCCCGCAACGCCGAAAAGCCCATAAAGGAAGCATGATGCGTCTCCCTGTTTTTTCCCGCCCTCATGCTTTTCTTGCCGCTGCCTGTTTTCTTCTGGCCGAGGCCCTGGCCCCCTCTCCCACTGCTCTGGCAGCCGACCCGACACCCGGGGATCAGGCCCATGGGCAGGTCGTCCATCTTTTCTGGAAGAAAGAAGAGATCTACGACCATAACCGCCAGACCGTTACCCTGACGGGAGGTGCCCGTGCCCAGCGGGGCGACATGACTGTCGATGCCGATACACTCATCGGTTATCTGCGCCCGAAAAAGCAGGCCGCAGGCACATCCAGTACTGATGAGAGCCAGAAAAATGGTGGCAGCAGCGACATGGAACTGTACCGTGTTGAGGCCTTCGGCCATGTCCATATCTACAATCTGGAAGATCAGGGCTGGGGCGATCACGGGCTGTACGATGTTGACAGGGCCGTCCTGCTGATGACGGGCAAAGCCATGAAATTCACTACGCCCCGTCAGCTCATGACAGCTCGGGACCTTGTGGAATATCACCCCCAGACCCATACCTCCATTGGCTGGGGAGAAGCGACCGTCAATACCAGTGACGGCAAACGCATCACCGCTGATGTCATGCAGGCTGTGGAACTTTCCGATGCCCAGAAAGCCGCCAACAGGGCCAGCCAGGCTGCTGGTGGGGAAAAATCGAAGAGTGGCAATCTGGACCGGGCCTATGGCTGGGGCCATGTGGTCATCCGTACGGACCGGCAGACCGCCACCGGGGACCGTGGCGTCTATCTGGCCGGACCGGAGCTGGCCCGGCTGATCGGCCATGTCCGTGTCACGCAGGGGCAGAACCAGAACAATGGTTCGCAGGCCATCGTGAACATGAAGACCGGCGTCTCCCATATGCTCTCCGGCTCCAGCGATCCCGTACAGGGGCTGATCGTCCCCAATGAGGCAGGCAAATGACCATGCAGGAAAATCAGGGGAAACCAGGCCTGGCTGCCCGGGGTATCGGCAAAAGCTACAAAAAGCGCACCGTCGTCCATGATGTCTCTCTCCACGTGCAGCGTGGCGAGGCTGTCGGGCTGCTTGGCCCGAATGGTGCAGGAAAAACGACCAGCTTTTACATGATTGTCGGGCTGGTGCAGACAGACATGGGCAGCATCACGCTTGATGGTGCCGACATCACCCCCCTGCCCATGTACCGGCGGGCCAGGCTGGGAGTCGGTTATCTGCCGCAGGAAGCCAGCATTTTCCGAGGGCTCAATGTCGAGCAGAACATCCTTGTTGCTCTGGAAGCCGTCGAGAAGGACCGGGACAGGCGGCAGGCCATGCTGGATGGCCTGCTGGCTGAATTCGGCATCACCCGTCTGCGCCACTCTCCTGCCCTGGCTCTCTCGGGGGGTGAACGCCGCCGTCTCGAGATCGCCCGCGCCCTGGCAAGCCAGCCAAACTACATCCTTCTGGATGAGCCACTGGCCGGGATCGATCCCATTGCCGTCAGCGAGATCCGTGCCCTCGTCTCCCATCTGAAGGACCGTGGCATCGGCGTTCTCATCACGGACCACAACGTGCGTGAAACGCTGGAGGTCATCGACCGGGCTTACATACTTCATGGCGGCCGTGTCCTGATGGAAGGAACACCGGAAGCCATCGTCGCCAACGAGGACGTGCGCCGGGTCTATCTGGGAGAGAATTTCTCCCTGTAAAGAGAAAAAACTCTTTCACACCCCTGCCATAATGAGCTGCCAGTATCTGTCAAGAAAAGTGGATGTGCCCATGTCCACTCCGGATGCTGGGGAGGCCATGAAAAAAATCCTGTTCGAAGGTTCACAGACCTGCTCTTTCGTCACGTGCAGCATGATCTCGGACCGTACCTCCCACCAGCTGAGCCTCTACTGGGGCATCGGACACAGTGACCTCCTCGACCTCGCCTGCATGGTCGTCATAGTCCTTCCCCTATGGCTGCTGTTGGACTGGATTCAGACACGTTGCCGCTCGCAAAACAGACGATGATCCAGCCTTCCCTCCGCCAGGAAAGGGCAGCCCCACGGCTGGCCCTTCATTGCAGGAAGGTCGGCACCATGTCCTGCTCCAGGATGGCATCCACGGCACTGTCCTCATCCTCGGCAATGCCGACCGGGGTGCCGTCCGCTGCATGAATGGCCACCAGCGTGGCCCCCTCATGCGTAATGGTCCGGAAATAGGCGACCTCCTTCATCCCCCAGTCCCGCAGCTCCGCTCCCGTCATCGCCCGGGCACGCTCCTGCATGTCTCCCGCCAGCCTGCCGCTGGCGGAAGCTCCCCTCTCATCATTCCCGGCCAAAAGGCTCCTCCTCTGCGACAGGAGGAAGATCACGGGCCAGCTCCACATCACGGGCTGGTGGTGCCGGGGCCCGTACAGCTCCCCCGGAACTGCCCTGCTGGATGGCAATATGCTTCACCCGCACCTCCGGCTCCGGGCGATGAAGGTCGATGTGCAGCAGGCCGTTATCCAGCCAGGCTCCAGCAATCTCGATTCCCTCTGCCAGAACAAAGGCCTTGTGAAACTGCCGTGCTGCAATCCCACGGTGCAGGAAAACGCGCCCCTGCGTGTCATCCGCCTGCCGCCCACGAATCACGAGCTGGTTGTCTTCCTGGGTGATCTGGAGATCATCCATGACAAAACCTGCAACAGCCAGCGTGATGCGGAGTGCCGTGCGGCTCAGCTGTTCGATATTGTAGGGCGGGTACCCATCCGATGCTGTTTTTGATGCCCGTTCAAGCATTTGTTCCAGATGATCAAACCCCAGAAACATGGGGGAAGTGAAAAGACGTCCAGACGACATGGCTCTAAAATGCCTCCTCAGGGAGCGAGACGTGAATGAAGACGAACGACCCTACACAAGGCATCGCTCGTCCCCGCTGATATGAGGATGGAAAGACGATGATGCAAGGCCCGCCATGCCCCGGCCTGCCGCATCAAAGAACAGGCTGGCATTACACACAGCCAGCCGCTAACATGCCTGCCATGAAAAATTTAGAGTTTCTCGACCGGCTTGATGACATCGCCCCGACATCAATCCTTGTTGCCCCCCAGCCCGTGCTGAGCCAGGTGGCCCATGAGGTCCGCCCGGAAGACATGACGGCCCTCCGTGAGGCCCTGCCGGGCATGTTCTCCGCCATGTACAAGGCCCCCGGCATCGGTCTGGCCGCCCCGCAGGTGGGGCTCAGCCAGCGTTTCGTGCTGGTTGATGTCGCCCGGGAGGATGAACCCCGCCGACCGATGGTCCTCATCAATCCCGAGATCATCGAGTCCACCGAGACCTTGGCCGTGCGGGAGGAAGGCTGCCTCTCCCTCCCCAACCAGTATGCCGAGGTCATCCGGCCGGAGTCCATCCGTGTCCGCTATCGTGACCTGGACGGCCAGACCATCGAGCAGGATGCGGACGGCCTGCTGGCCACCTGTATCCAGCACGAAATCGACCATCTTGATGGCATCCTGTTCGTCGATCATCTGTCCTCCCTGAAGCGCAACATGATCATGCGCCGTCTGGCCAAGGAACAGAAGCGGAGACGATAACCCATGCGCCTCGTTTTCATGGGATCGCCGGATTTTTCCGTCCCGGCCCTGCACGGCCTGATCGAGGCCGGGCATGAGATTGTCGCCGTCTATACGCAGCCCCCCCGTCCCGCAGGCCGGGGCAAGGCCCTGCGGCGTCAGCCCGTTCATGAGGCAGCCGATGCGCTCGGCATTCCCGTGCGGACCCCGGAAAAACTGCGCCACAATGATGAGGAGCTGGCCTTCTTCCAGAGCCTGAAGGCCGATGCCGCCATCGTGGCTGCCTACGGCCTCATCCTGCCGGAAGCCATCCTGAAAGCTCCCCGGCTGGGCTGCCTGAACATCCATGCCAGCCTGCTCCCCCGCTGGCGGGGGGCCTCGCCCATCCAGTCCGCCATCCGGGCCGGAGATGCCGAAAGCGGCGTCTGCATCATGCAGATGGACAAGGGGCTGGATACCGGAGCCGTCCTTCTCTCCGAGGCCACCCCCATCACACCCGAGGACACGGCAGGCAGCCTGCATGACCGGCTGGCTGGGATCGGTGCCCGGCTGGTCGTCCGCACGCTGGAGGAACAGCCAACTGCCGTTCCACAGGATGATTCCCGGAGCTGCTACGCTCCAAGACTGGAACGCAAGGACGGGCAGATCGACTGGGGCCGTTCTGCCGTGGAGATTGAACGTCAGGTACGGGCCTTCATTCCGTGGCCCGGCAGCTACACGCTGCTGGAGGGGCAGACCTACCGCATCGGAGCCGTCAGCCTGCCTGACGAGGCCGAAACTGCCGCCCTCATGGCCTCGGCTCCCGCTCCGGGCACGGTTCTGGATGACAGGCTGACCATTGCCTGCGGGACAGGCTGCCTGCGGATCGAACGCATCCAGAAACCGGGCCGGGCCATGATGGACCGGGAGGCCTTCCTCCGTGGCACGAAACTGGACAAAGGGATGCGCCTTGACTGACGCCGCCCCGCCCGGCATCAGCCGCTGGGCCATCCGCATCGAATTTGACGGGCGGCCCTATGTCGGCTGGCAACGCCAGAAAAGTGGCCTTTCCGTCCAGCAGCTCATCGAGGAAGCCGCCGAACACCTCACGCAGGGCCGCAGGGTCAGCAGCGTGACGGCGGGCCGGACCGATTCAGGCGTCCATGCCGCCGGACTCGTGGCCCATCTGGACTTTCCCGATGATGCCCCCCTCAGCCGCAAGGCCGTGCGGGACGCCATCGGCTACCATCTGAAGCCCCACCCCATTTCCATTCTGGAAGCCGCTCCGGCCCCCGAGGGCTGGAACGCCCGCTTCTCCGCCACATGGCGGCGTTACCGCTATACCATCCTCAACCGTCCGGCCCGTCCGGCCATGCAGGAAGGGTTCGTCTGGCACATCCGTGCCCCGCTGGATGTCGAGGCCATGCAGGAGGGAGCCAACCATCTGCTGGGCGGGCATGACTTCACCTCCTTCCGGGCGGCGGCCTGTCAGGCCCGGGACGCCCTGCGGACGCTGGATGAACTCACCATCACCCGCTCCGGCGACCATGTCCATGTGGACGTGCAGGCCCGGTCCTTCCTGCACCATCAGGTCCGCAACATGGTCGGGACGCTGGCTCTGGTCGGCCATCACCAGTGGCACCCGGACCGTGTGAAAGAAGTACTGGAAGCCCGGGACCGCTGCAAGGCTGGCCCCACGGCTCCCCCCGACGGGCTGTGCCTGATGAATGTCGGCTACCCGGATGATCCTTTCCGGCCATAAACTCTGCTGGTTTTCATATGATCCGTACCGACTTCGGGTTCATGCTTCTGTCCCTCCAGAATGCACCCCCAGCAAGACGGTTCACGACATCGGGTGGCAATATGAGAGGATGCTTCTGGGGCTCCACCTTATGGGCAATTTCATGCAGGCCCGGCGTTTCCAGAGCCTTGTCGTATGCCGTAGGAGGCGTGTAACGGACATTGTTCATGTCGTAAGTTGCAGCAGGAACGTTCAGTTCCTTTTCCAGAAGACGCATGACGGACAGGGGCTGTGTCACCAGGCTGTCATAATCAACCAGTACCAGTTTGGACGAAAACTGTCCGAAAAACGCCTCCTGCAAGGCCTGATACGCAAAACCGAAAGCCCCCACAGGAGACAGCAGATAATTCACCCGCTGATGAAGCGTGGCCCGATGTTCCACGGGCACGAGATAGGATGAAAGCATCGGGTCCCTGCCAATGATGCGCTCAAAGGAGTTGATCACCCAGACAGGATCACGCACACAGCAGATCACTTTTGCATCAGGGTAGAGATAGTCCAGAAGCTGAAGCTTGCTGCACCAGGCCCGGTTATTGTCAATGACCAGATTCGGCCTTGATGGCATGTCGTGATATGTATCCATTGTCTTCTTAAGAAGATTCATGACCTTTTCATCGCTGAATTCAGTTTTATATTCACCTTCTGAAATAACGGAAAGCATCTTTGTCATGAGAGAACAGACAGGCGTTGAATATTCTGCACAGTAAATGTCAGGATGCTGCCCTAAAAGAACACTAAGAAGGGTACTTCCTGAGCGGGGAAGACCGGATATAAAGTGAACATGACGAGACATTACGTACTTCCCGGCCCTGTTTTTTTTGTTTCAGTCTGTATTGCATGAGTATGTGTCATAATTATCACTGTCAACTTCAAAAATGTATAAAAATTTATTTATTATGCCACAGACCCTCTTCCGGGCTGGATAAGACCCTTTCCCTGACGACAGAGTGGTAAAAACATCCTAAACTTTCCTCTCCAGACATGAGGCCACGGACGCTGCCGAACGCCACTCACGGGCAGTGCTGTCTCCTGAAGGGAGGGACGTTTTTTGACTGACACGCTGATTGACGGTGCCATCACCATTCTGGGTGATCTGCTGCTGGACCAGTACATCACCGGGGATGTCACCCGCATCTCGCCGGAAGCCCCCGTCCCTGTCCTGCTGAGCAGCCACCAGCGGTCCACGCCCGGCGGAGCCGCCAACGTGGCCGTGAACGTGGCCGCCCTCGGTCATCCGGTCCATCTGATCGGCGTGGTGGGTACGGACCAGGCGGCCGGGACGCTCCGTCAGGCCCTTTCGGTATGGCAGGAGATCAGGCTGGATGGTCTGGTCGATGATGCCAGCTGGACGACCATCACGAAGACCCGTGTCCTCAGCGGGCGGCAGCAGATCGTCCGGCTGGACAATGAAAAGCTCGTCCCTTTCTCCAGGGCCACCGAGGAGGCCCTCATCGCCTCCACCCTGAAGGCACTAGAAACATCCCGGATTCTCATCTGCTCCGACTATGCCAAAGGTGTCCTCTCCGACCGTGTCCTGCACGCCGTCATGGAGGCCGCCCGCAGCCGGAACATTCCCGTTCTGGTGGACCCCAAGCGGGCCGATCTCTCCGCCTATCGGGGGGCCAGCCTGCTGACACCCAACCGGCAGGAACTCGGCAAGGCCCTTGCCGCCTCCGGCATCGCCCACCCGGCAGGCCGCCCGTGGACACTGACGGATGATACAGAGGTGGAACAGGCCTGCGCCGCCGTCGCCCCGCTGACGGGCGGCGACATTCTCCTCACACGCTCCGAAAAAGGCATGACGCTCTGGCAGCAGAAGGCCGCCCCGCTGCACTGCCGTGCCCATCCTTCAGAAGTCTATGACGTCTCCGGGGCCGGGGACACCGTCATCGCCACGATCGCCTGTGCTCTGGCCAGTGGCCGCTCCCTGGCCAGCGCCGTGACCATGGCCACCACGGCCGCCGCCATTGCCGTCAGCAAGCTGGGCACGGCCTTTGTCACCCGGGACGAACTGCACCAGAAGCTGCTGGAAGAAATCGCCGACAGCGGAGCCTGCCTTCCCCTGCCCGACGCCTGCGCCATCGTGGAGAACTGGAAACGGCACGGAGCCTCCGTCGTCCTGACGAATGGCTGTTTCGACCTGCTCCATCCCGGCCATGTCTCGCTCATCCAGTTTGCCGCCAGCCAGGGTGACAAGCTGATCGTCGCCCTCAACACCGACGCCTCCATCAGGCGGCTGAAAGGCCCCCGCCGCCCGCTCCAGACCGAACAGGCCCGGGCCACGGTCATCCGTGCCCTGCGGCATGTCGATCTGGTCGTCCTCTTTGATGAGGACACGCCACTGGACATCATCTCCGCCCTGAAGCCCCACGTCCTCGTGAAAGGGGCCGATTACCGGGAAGATGAGGTCGTCGGGGGGGATGTCGTCAGGGAACATGGCGGGCGTGTCTGTCTGGCCCCGCTGCTGGACGGACATTCCACAAGCCGCATCGTGCAAACGATGGATGACAGCCACCCGGCAAAGGACACCCAACAATGACATACAGACAGACATGGCAGGACTGGCTGCTCCACAAGGCTCTGCCCCTCTGGTCCCAGGCCGGTTTCGACAGGGATGCAGGCCTCTATCACGAACGGCTGACCTTTGAGGCCACCCCCATCACCCTGCCCCATCGCCGCCTGATGGTGCAGGCCCGGCAGATCGCCACCTACTGTCAGGCCGCCCTGAACGGCCATTACGACGCCGGGGAGCAGGCCCTGACGGTGCTGGACCATGTCACGCAGCGATATCACCGGGCTGATGGCAGCGCAGGCTGGGTCTTCGCCCTTGGGCCTGATCTGGCCCCTTCCGACGCAAAACGGGACCTGTACGGCCACGCCTTCATCCTCTTCGCGCATGGATGGGCCTACCGTCTGGGCAAAGACCCCGCCCTGCTGCACAGGGCAGAGGCCAGCCTAGCCGAAATCGACCAGCTCTTCCCCTCCGCACATGGCGGATACCGGGATGTCCTGCCTGCCACATCGGACCGGCACTCCCAGAACCCCCACATGCATCTGCTGGAAGCCTGTCTGACACTTTTCGAGGTCTCGGGTCGGGAGGTGTTCCTCCATCATGCCGACGCCATCCTGAAACTGGCCCTACAGTCCTTCATCCCGGCCGGAATGGATGCCCTGCTGGAATTCTTCACGCCGGAATGGAAGCCGGAACGGCCTGCGGGCCAGAACCGTGTCGAACCCGGCCATCAGGCGGAATGGTGCTGGCTACTGGGCGAGTATCTCCGTCTTGCCCCCGATGGCAGGCACGCCGCTGCTGCCCGTCAGGCGCAGCAGCGCCTCCATGACCGCCTTCAGCAGACCGCTCCCGGCCCTCTCCTGCCGGATGCCCTGCTGGATGATGGCTCGATGCTGGAAGCCTCCACACGCATCTGGCCCCAGACCGAAATGATGCGCCTTCTGGCCCAGCATGGTCCGGCGGATCTCCAATCCCGGCAGGAACGGCTCGCCACCATGAGCCAGCTCTTCTTCACCCATTATGCCCCGGCCCCGCTCAATGGCGGGTGGATCGACCGGCTGGATGAGCAGGGAAAAACTGCCACGGACCACATGCCCGCCAGCAGCCTCTACCATATCTACAGTGCCGGGCAGGCCATCCTCGGCACCACTCCATAAGTCCGCTTCACCGGGGACGGACCATCACACGGAAAAACGTCCATCCCCGGCAAGGTCCCGGCGGCTGCGCTCCAGCTCCACGGCGTAGCAGCGCAGCGTATGCCGTTCGCTCAGCTGCCCGACAAGCTGGCGGGACTGACGGTCTTCCACCACGGCCAGCACGTCAGCTTCCGCCTCTGCAAACAGGTCGGCTGCCTCACGGATGGTCATGTACGGCTCAAGCATGATGTCCCGATAGCAGGCCAGACTGGAGACAGGCTCCTCGCCTGCGCAGGCCGCCGTGATCTCGGACACCAGGACAATTCCCTGATACCGGCCCTCCTCATCCACCAGCACGAGCCGCTCCTCAATCCCCAGCGTCAGCTGCGCCTGTGCCTGCCGGATGGTCATGGCCGCCGGAAAGCTGCGGACCTGTGCCCGCATCAGCTTCTGCACGGTCAGGGTACGGAAGCGGCCCACATCCACGGCAGAGCGGATGGTCTCTCCCCGCAGGTGAAAACGCCATGTCGCAAAATTGTATCCGAAGAGCCGCCGGACCGTCAGCAGGGACAGGGTGGCCGACAGCACCACGGCACTGCTGAGCGGCATGATCCCCGTCATTTCCAGCACCATGCAGATCATCGTCATGGGGCCTCCAATGATGGCCGTGGCCATGGCCGCCATACCGAGCACGGAGCAAACATGACCATCCACCGGGGCCAGACCGTAAGGAGCCAGCAGAGCCCCGAACGCCTCACCGGCCAGAACACCCAGAAACAGCGAGGCAAAAAACAGCCCGCCCCGGAAGCCCGACCCGATGGACAGGCACGACGCCACCGCCTTGAGGACCAGCAGCAGAAGAGCCAGGGACGGCACGATCTCCCCCTTCAGCACCAGCCCAACCCCACCATGCCCGGCCGACAGGACCGAGGGGAAAGGTGCCGCCAGACAGGCCACGAGCAGACCACCAGCGACAGGCCGCAGCCAGACCGGTGCAAGCAGCTTCTGGAACACCACCTGGGTCTGCGTCACGCAGTACATGATGAGAATGGCCACGAGGGCGCACAGAATGGCCAGCAGGCTGACCCCGGGCACATCAGCCCAGCCCATCTGCCAGCGGGTCACCAGTGGTGGCAGGCCGCCATCCATCCGCATGAGATGCCGGACACCCAGCCCGGCCATGGCCGCCAGCGCAATGGGAAACAGGTTGGCAAGACTGTACGTTCCCAGCACCAGCTCGAACGCATAGAAGGCTCCGGCAATCGGAGCATCAAACCCGGCACTGACAGCCCCGGCCGCCCCGGCCCCCACCAGAATCCGCATGTCCTCCCGCCGGACATGGAAGACCCGCCCCAGCCACGAACCGAAAGCAGCAGATATCTGCACATAGCCAGCCTCCAGCCCGGTGGAGGCCCCCACGCCATTGGACAGGACCGTCTGCACGGCAAGACTGACACTGTCCCGGACTGACATGCGCCCGCCATGCAGGGCATTGGCCTCCACCGGGTCCACCGGGCGCCGCTTCATCCAGCGGCGCAGCAGGGCACTCAGCCCGCCAACCGCCAGACCACCACCGCCCAGCACCAGCAGACAACGCCATAGTGGCAGTGCAGGCAGTTCCGACAGTCTGCCACCGTTATGCAGGCCATAGAACACGACATGCAGGCCGAGGGTCACGACATTGATCAGCAGGACACAGCAGCCCGCCAGTCCCCCCGTCAGCAGGGCCAGCAGGAACAGCCCCAGCCCGTCACGCCGGACGAAGGACCGCAGCATGGCAGGAGCCAGCAGTCTCATCCGTGATGACCCGTTCCCTCTGGACATGCGGGGCTCTCTCCTCTTTCCAGTATCGGCCGTGCTACAGAGTCCCGCCCTGTATACAGAAAACCCGCCTCAGACGGGCGGGGTTTCCCAGACATCCATCATTGTGAAAGAAGCTCAGACACCAAAACGCTGCATGAACTCCAGATAAACCTGTGTCAGCTGCTCCACGGAGGCCAGAGACACATGCTCGTCACGCTTGTGCATGGTGGCCCCCACAAGCCCGAACTCCGCCACGGGGCAGCAATGCGTGATGAAGCGGGCGTCGGATGTTCCCCCGCCCGTGTCGAGCTTTGGCGTCCTCCCCGTCACGGCCTGCACGGCCTGGGAGAGTTTCTCCACCTCGGCACCGGGTTCCGTCAGGAAAGATTCCCCGCTGACAGCCACATCAAGATCAGCCTCCGGCGCATGGCAGGCAACGACATCCTCAATCCAGTTGCGCAGGCTGCCGCTCGTATGAAGGTCATTGAAACGGATGTTCACCCGGGCCTGTGCCGTGGCGGGAATGACGTTGGTGGCCGGATTCCCGACATCCACACTCGTGATCTGCAAGGAAGACGGAGCAAACCAGTCACTGCCGTGATCCAACGTGCGGGATGTCAGATCATGCAGGATCGACACAAGGCGGTGAATGGGATTGTCTGCCAGATGCGGATAGGCCACATGCCCCTGCGTGCCCTTGACGGTAATCACCACATTCATGCTGCCACGGCGGCCGATCTTGATGACCTCGCCCATTTCAGCCGGATTGGTCGGCTCGCCCAGCAGGCAGAAATCCGGGGCCTCGCCCTGTTCTTTCATCCATTCCAGCACGGAACGGGTGCCATACCGGGCCGGTCCTTCCTCATCCCCCGTTATGAGGAAGGCCAGACTGCCCTTCAGCGGTCCGGCCTCCAGCCTGCGGGCTACGGCAGCCAGAGCAGCGGCGACACCGCCCTTCATGTCTGCCGTGCCACGGCCGTAGATATGCCCGTCCCGGATGTCTCCAGCGAAAGGGTCGCAGCTCCAACCCTCACCGGGAGGAACGACATCCGTATGCCCTGCGAAGCAGAGACAGGGACCGCCCTGTCCCAGCCGGGCATAGAGGTTGGGCGTCTGCCCGCCTTCGGGACCGAAGGCAAGGCGTGTGACCTCAAACCCCATCATCTCCAGCGACCGGGCCACGACGCCCAGTGCCCCGTCATCCGCCGGAGTGACGGAGCGGCACCGCAGAAGGTCCTGCAACAGGGCGACGGGATTGGAAGGAGATGATGGATGGCTCATGAGGTCACTCAGTCACGCAGCAGCTCATTGATGGATGTCTTGGAGCGTGTACGCTCGTCAACACGCTTGACGATCACGGCACAGGCCAGGGACGGCCCGCCCGGGGTCTTCGGCGGCAGGGTTCCCGGCACGACCACGGAGTAGGCCGGAACACGCCCCATATGGATCTCACCCGTCGTACGGTCCACGATCTTGGTGGAGGCCCCAAGGAACACGCCCATGGAGAGGACTGAGCCACGCTCCACGACCACGCCCTCGGCCACCTCGGAACGGGCACCGATGAAGCAGTCATCCCCGATGATGACCGGTGCGGCCTGGAGCGGCTCCAGAACACCGCCGATCCCGGCACCACCGCTGATATGGCAGTTCTTGCCGATCTGTGCACAGGAGCCGACCGTGGCCCATGTATCGATCATCGTGCCGCTCTCGACACGGGCACCCAGATTGACGAAGCTCGGCATCAGCACGACACCCGGAGCGATGTAGGCGGAACGGCGGACGACAGCCCCCGGAACGGCCCGGAACCCGGCCTTCTCGAACTCTGCCTTGCCCCAGCCGGCGAATTTCAGCGGCACCTTGTCAAAACCCGGAGCCCCACCGCAGCCATTGGCCATCGGCTCGGATTCATACAGGCGGAAGGACATGAGGACGGCCTTCTTCAGCCATTCATGCACGACACGTCCATCTTCCTGCTGCTCGGCAACGCGGAAGGTCCCGTCATCCAGCCCGGCAAGAGCGGCTTCCACGACATCACGGGCCTGACCCTGCGTCTGCGGGGACAGGCTGGCACGGTCTTCCCAAAGGGTTTCAATCTGCTTGCGAAGCTCTGCGTGATCCATAAAACGCTCCTTATTCTACAACCATAATCCAGGCAGGCTGCCCTGCCCCATCTCTCAGTCCGCCTTGATGAGCGTACCCTGCCCTGCCCTGGTGAAGAGTTCCAGCAGGCAGGTATGTGGCACCCGACCATCCAGAATGACGGCCGCCTTGGCCCCGGCCTGCACGGCCTTGAGGCAGGTCTCCACCTTGGGAATCATGCCGCCCGTGATGTGCCCCTCCCGGATGAGACGGCGGGCTTCCTCGGCTGTCAGCTCCTCGATGCGCTGGCCATTCTCATCCAGCACGCCGGGAACATCCGTCAGCATCAGCAGGCGGGAGGCCCGCACGGCACCGGCAACCGCACCAGCAGCCGTATCCGCATTGATGTTGTAAATCTCACCTTCATCCCCAGCCCCGAGCGGCGCCACGACCGGGATCAGGCCAGCCCCCAGCAGGGCATACAGCACCCGGGGGTCCACATGCTCCGGCTTGCCGACAAAGCCCAGATCGACCGCTTCCCGCCCGTTTCCTTCCGTCCGGTGATAATGGACAAGACGGCTGGCCTGGATCAGACGCCCATCACGCCCCGAAATGCCCACGGCCAGCGCTCCAGCGTGGCTGATGAGATCGGCCACCTGCTTGTTCACCGTGCCGGAGAGAACCATCTCGATCACGTCGATCATCTCACGGTCCGTGACACGAAGGCCATCAATGAAGCGGGACTCAACACCAAGCCGCTTCATCATGCTGTTGATCTGCGGACCACCGCCATGCACCACGATCGGATTGATGCCCACCAGCTTGAGCAGGGCAATATCCCGGCCAAAGGTGGCGGCAAGGCTGTTCTCGACCATGGCGTGACCACCATACTTCACCACGATGGTGTCGCCAGCATAACGGCGCAGATAAGGCAGCGCACCGGCAAGGACGGCAGCCTGCTGCTGGTCGCTCAGCAGGCCACCATGGGCCATCAGGGCATCCGGGAAAGCGGTAGAAGAGGTATCAGAAGAAGACATGGGCATTTCACTATACAGAAAAACTTTTCAGGGCCGTGTACCGGCGGGCTCGGCAAAGCGGGCCATTATGCCACGCAGCTCGGCAATCCCCAATGATGTCGTGCTGCTTGTTGCCACAATATGCGGGAAAGCCGCCGCATGAGTCTTTGCCAAAGCCTCCACCTCTTTCTGCCGTGTGGCCAGAGCGGAAGCCGACAGAGCATCACATTTCGTCAGTACAATCTGGAACACCACAGCGGCCCTGTCCAACAGGTCGCAGACCTCCCTGTCGGAAGCCTTGAGGCCCACACGCCCGTCAATCAGCAGGATCACGCGGGCCAGATTCGGCCTGCCCCGCAGATAGGCGAACATCGTCCTCTGCCAATCTTCCTTCACCGCTTTGGAGGCCTTGGCAAAGCCGTAACCGGGCATGTCCACGAGGGAGAGCCTACCCCCCAGATTGAAGAAATTGAGCTGCTTGGTCCGCCCCGGCTCGGACGAAGCCCGGGCCAGAGCCTTCCGGCCTGTCAGCGCATTGATGAGGCTGGACTTGCCCACATTGGAGCGGCCAGCAAACGCCACCTCCGCCCGGTCGGGCGGGGGCAGCTGCTCGATTGTCTGCGCCCCGAAGAAGAAATCACAGGGACCTGAAAAAAGTCTGCGTCCTTCCTCCAGCTCATCCTCGCTGGGCAGGACTGTCTGCATCTGCTCCATCACGAGCCTTTCTTCTTCTCACCGCCCTTGCGCGGTGCCTTGCCTTTGCGACCGATCAACGGCACGGGCAGGCTGGTCCGACGCTCGATGTAATGCTGCTGAAGGAAAGTCAGCACGTTGTTCCATGTGTAGTAGACCAGCAGGCCCGCCGGGAAGCTGGACATCACGAAGACATACACGATGGGCATGAACTGCATGATGCGGGCCTGGGCCGGGTCCATGCTGACCATGCTGTGCTTCTGGAGCAGCCAGAAGGTGATGCCCAGTGCCGCCCCCCAGATGCTGAGATGCAGGAAGGAGAAGATGTGCGTGGGATCAAACGGCAGCAGTCCGAACAGATTGAACAGATTGGTCGGGTCCGGTACGGAAAGGTCCTTGATCCAGCCAAAGAAGGGCGCATGGCGCTCATCGATGCTGAGATTGAGCATCTTGTACAGGCAAAAGAAGATCGGTGCCTGGATCAGCATGGGCAGACATCCACCTGCCGGGTTGATCTTCTCTTCCTTATACATGGCCATGACCTTCTGGTTCATGGTTGCCGGATCATTCTTGTATTTTTCACGTATCTCCGTGACCTTCGGCGCAATCATGCGCATGCGGGCCGAAGACTGCGCCGCCTTGGAGGCCAGCGGGAACAGGACAATCTTGACGATCAGCGTCATGGCCATCAGCCCAAGGCCGAAATTGCCGATATGCGCATAGAGCCAGTGCAGCAGAAACAGGATCGGCTTCGTCAGGAAGCTGAACCAGCCGAAGTCGATGCTGTCATCAAAACGGGGCAGCCCCAGCTTGCGACCATAATAGCGCAGCAGGCCCGGCTCCTTGGCCCCGGCAAACAGGTAACTGCCCTGCCCGAGGCGGGCCCCGTCCTGAATGACCTGCGGCTCCTGCGAAGTGAAGGTCACACGATAGGACCCGTGCTCTTCCGGCAGGTAGCTGTACCGGATGCGCACGTTGGCAGACGCATCCGCCCCAACGGCTGTCAGCCAGTACTTATCCGTGATGCCACCCCAGCCGCCTTTTCCGGCGTCTGTCCATGACACATGGTCCGGGCCGTTGCCATCAGTCCGCAGGGACTTGTACCCCTTGTCCGCCAGACGGCCATTCATGACGGCGATTGGCCCCTCATAAGCCGTGAAGGAACCGGTATCCTCCGGCAGATAGTCACGCTGGACACGCTGGAACGGATAGACCGACACGGGTTGGCCGGAATGGTTCTCCACCTCCTGCCGCACCGTCACCATGTAGTGGTGGTCCTGCTCCAGATGAATGAGGAAGCGGACCCCTGCCCCATTGTCCCAATGCAGGCTGACCGGGGATTCCGGCGTCAGGCTGGTCTGCTCCCCATCAACCTGCCAGAGGGAATGGTCATTGGGTAGACGGGTGGTGAACCCGGCAGCATTTTCCCAGCCAATGAGCAGATAGGTCGGCTGGGCACTGCCTGCCCTGTCCAGCAGACGGACCAGAGGGCTGTCCTTGGCAATCGTCTCACGATAGCGGGTCAGCTCCAGATCATCCAGCCGTGCACCACGAAGGTTGAAGGAACCCTGCACATCCGATGACGTAACCTTCAGCCGATGTTCCTGGTGATCATCCGCCTCATCCACAGGGCCAGCAGGCGCCGGAGATGCCAGAGCGGGTTGCTGCACGGCAGACGCTGGTGCCGGAGCAGACCCCTGATCCTCCACCGGTTTGTGTCTGTCCGGCGGAAGGAAGATGTTGAAACCGATCAGGATCATGGCCGACAGGATGACGGCCAGAATAATACGTTTGCTACTTTCCATCGGGCTGGAGCCGCTCTTTCTTCATGCTGGAAGGGTAGATTGCCTCTTCACTGGCGTAAAATCGTCCTCAAAACAATAGCCACGCCATTTTTTTTACATTTTCTGCCAGAGCATCAGAGGCGGATCAGGGGGGATAGTCCACGCCACCCGGATGAAAAGGATGGCATCTGCAAATGCGGCAAAGTGTCAGCCACCCACCCCGCACAGGACCATGACGGCGGATGGCTTCCTCGCCATAAACGCTGCAACTGGGATAAAAACGGCACTGCCGTCCCATGAATGGACTGAGGAACAGGCGATAGAGCCTTATCAGCCCCAACAGAAGAAGCGAAAACAGCCCGCTGGCCGCCCTCATTCTGCCTCTTCCCGGCCAAGGGCCTGCAGAACCCGACGCACGTCATGCTTCAGAAGGGGGAAAGGCCGCTTTCTGGTTGCGGCGCGTCCGATCAGGACGAGATCACCAGAGGAAGAACAGCCTTCCTCTTTCACCACCAGGCGGAGAGCCTCCCGCAGGCGGCGACGGGTACGGTTGCGCACGACAGAATTACCGACCTTCTTGGTCACGGTAAAACCGGCCCGTACCGTCACGTCCCCCGGCTCCGGCAGAACCTGGCCAATCAGCCCGGGAGACACGACCTTATGGCCCTTGCGGGCCACACGCAGAAACTGCGACCGCTTCTTCAGGCGGTCAGGCTGTTTCATGCTCAGGCAGAAAGTTTCTTGCGGCCCTTGGCGCGACGGCTTGCCAGAACACGACGACCACCAACAGTAGCGGAACGCGTGCGGAAACCGTGGCGACGCTTACGAACCAGACGGGAAGGCTGATATGTGCGCTTCATCTTTTCAATCCTCTAATCTCAACAACACACCTGTGAAGGCGTGTATCAGAACAGGACGCACCCAGTAACGCCCCTCCACTCAGGGAGTGGCTTTTAAGGGGATGGCCCTGCCCTGTCAATCCTGCAATTCCATCCAGAGCGGACAGATCCCGAAGCTGTACCCGGCTTTTGAGCTCAGGCGTCCTTCTTTTCAATCAGCTCGATCTTGTAGCCATCAGGGTCCTGCACGAAGGCAATGACAATACCCGTATTGCCCATCGGTCCGGCCTCACGGGTGACACGCCCACCGCCCTGGCGGACCACGTCCACGGCTGCTGCGACATCACGCACGCCAACAGCAAAATGCCCGAAGCCTGTCCCGTGTGTGTAATCCTCGGTCTGATCCCAGTTATAGGTCAGTTCGATCTCGGCCTCACCACGGGCATTACCCTCATAACCAATATAAACCAACGTGAAACGCCCCTCCGGCACCTCCAGCCGACGGAGTTCACGCATGCCCAGAAGGTGATAAAAAGCCAGACTGCGATCAAGGTCCCGCACACGGACCATCGTATGAAGATAGATGCTCATATATCTTTATGTCCTTTTGTCAGAAAGGAAGTCTGGTCCCAGCCCGTAGAGAAACAGTCCCAGACGATCCGCCTCCTTTATACAGCGATCTGGCTCCATGACCAAGGTAAGCCGTGCGGGAAAGGCGATCCCCCGCAACCCGGCTGCTGCCGCATTCCTGATAGTGACCGGCCCAATGGCAGGCATGTCCGCCCGCAGCTCCTGTCCTGCCTTTGGCATTTTCACGAGCACCCCACCAGCCACCCCATCCTGCCGCAGACCTCCACAGCGATGCAGCATGGCATCCGTTCCTTCAAGGGCCTCAACAGCCAGTGTCAGGCCATTCTGCACCACACATCCCTGCCCTATGTCCAGAGGCCCCATGACAGACAATATGCGCACGGCCTGATGAATGTCGGCCATGGCCTGACGGTCAGGGGGAACCCTGCCCCATGCTCCCCAACGATTGCTCTCCGTATCCAGGAATTCATGCGCTCCCCGCACCCGGAAGCCTTCTTCTTCCAGCAGCCGGATGATGGATGCCAGCAGGCCGTCATCACCGGCAAACAGGGCACGCCCAAGCCGGGCCAGCAGGCGCACCCCCTCCGCATCTGGCCGCAGAGACCGCCATGAAGGCCGGCGGACAGGTCCTATCAGGACAAGTTCGGAACATCCCTGCCGACGCAGAGACCGAAGGATCGCACCGGCCGCTGCCAGACGGATCATTTCATGAGAATAAGGGGCCAGCAGGGCTTCATCAGCAAAACCCTGGAAGCCTATAAGAAAAGGCTCCCGCCCTCTTTTCCTGAGAGCCTCTGCCACCTGGGCTGGAAGCGGCCCGCCACCGGCCAGGATCCCAACCCGTGCAGGCCTGCTCACCTGTCAACATCCCTGTCACTGCCAGCCTGTCCCGGCCGCGTCAGCCCACGGCGGCTGGGAGCCTCCATGAAGCGTAGCATTTCCCGTACACGCTCAATGTGACCATAACGCTGACGCACCTGGTCCATGCGTTCTCCCAAAAGCGGCCCACCACGGCCAGACCGTGGATAAAGCTCCCGGAACGCCAGACGCATCTGCTGGATCTCACTGGCCTCCACGCCAGACCGCTTGAGACCGATCCAGTTCAACCCAACCAGCCTGGCCCGGTTACCCAGGACGCTGCCGTACGGGATGACATCCATCTCCACACCGCACAGCCCTCCGACAACAGCCCCATGCCCGATGCGGACAAACTGATGCAGGGCCGCAGAGCCCATGATCCTGGCATTGTCCCCGATCAGGACATGCCCCCCCATGACTACGTTGTTGACGATGATGACACCATCACCCAACACACAATCATGAGCGATATGGGCATTGGCCATGAGCAGGCAGCCCCGGCCAATCCGGGTTTCTCCCGTGCCTTGTGCCGTGCCCCGATGGATGGTCACATTCTCCCGTACAACCGTCCCTGCACCAATATGGCACCTGGTCGGCTCTCCAGCATATTTCAGGTCCTGCGGGGGATAGCCTACGGTCGAAAAGGGGTAAACCTCCACCCCATCCTCCAGCACCGTATGCCCGTCCACCATGACAGAAGCGTGCAGCCGGACATGATCTCCCAGCCGCACATCCGCACCGACCATGCACCAGGGACCAATCCTCACTCCCTGACCGAGGGACGCCCGTGGATCCACAAGAGCCGTGGGATGAATCTCGGTTTTTCCAGGGCGCTGTCCCGGTTCTGGCATCAGGATCAGTCCACGATCATGGCGCTGAAAGATGCTTCCGCCACCGTGGTTCCATCAACCTTGGCAACCCCACGGAACCGCCAGACCGTTCCACGGGCGCGTTCCTTGTTGACATGAATGCGCAGCTGATCCCCCGGCCCGACCGGGCGACGGAATTTTGCATTCTCCACCGTCATGAAATAGACCAGCTTGCCCTCGAAGGCCTTGCCCAGTGTCAGCACGACAAGCGTGGCCGCCGTCTGGGCCATGGCCTCAACGATGAGCACACCCGGCATGACAGGGCGTGCCGGGAAATGCCCCTGGAAGAATGGCTCATTGACTGTCACGTTCTTGATGCCAACGGCTGATTCCGCCGCCTTGATCTCTTCCATCCGGTCCAGCAGGAGGAAAGGATAGCGATGAGGAATCGCCTTCATAATCTGCATCACATCTACGCTCTCAGGCACCTGATGTGTCTGCCCAGCAGCATCACCCACTTATCTCATCTCCCGGTTTTTTTTTCAACAAAATGCAACCGTCCGCCCCTGTCCCCGCGGGGAGAGGCAGTCAATGTCTACACCTTATTACCAAAAAAAATCCCGAAACACCAACTGGATCATCTTACTTGCGCGAAAGCTTACGCAAAGTCGCCACATTTCGGAAGAATTCCCTGAACGGCATGGCCGGGCTGCCGATGACATCAGCCCCGGCTTCCACATCATTCATCACGCCACACTGCGCCCCGATACGGGCCTTGCTGCCAATGTGAATATGACCGATGAGCCCAGCCTGGGCTGCAATCGTCACGAAATCCTCAATCTCGGTGGAACCTGAAACACCAGCCTGCGATACCACGATGCAGCACCGACCCAGACGGGCATTGTGACCAATCTGCACCAGATTATCGATCCGGGTCCCGGCCCCGATGACCGTATCCCGCATGGAGCCTCGGTCAATCGTTGAATTGGCACCGATCTCCACACCATCCTCAAGGATGACACGCCCCAGCTGGGGAACGGTCTCAAATCCGTCAGGCCCCACCGCAAAGCCGAAACCATCCTGCCCGATCCGGGCCCCGGGATACAGGATGACCCGCTCCCCCAGCAGAGCATGAGTGAGAGTTACATGCGCCCCGATCCGACAGCCATCTCCCAGCACGACATGGTCCCCCAGCATGGCATGAGGCCCAATGACACAGCCATCACCAATCTGCACGCCATCGCCGATGACCGCAAAAGGACCTATCTCCACCCGGTCACCAATGACGACATTCTCACCAATGACAGCCGTCGGATGCTGGCTGGCCCGTGCAGGCGGAAGAGGATGGAACAGACGGGCAACCCGGGACCATGCCAGATAGGGCTCCCGACTAACCAGAGCGGCACAGCCTTCTGGCACCTTGTCCGCAAAAGCAGGGGCCAGCACGACGGCGCCAGCCTTCGTCTCCTTGAGAAGGGGCAGATAGCGGCGGTTGTCCAGAAAGGAGATGTGCTGCGGGCCAGCAGCATGAAGCGGGGCCACGCCCTCGAAAGACGCCCCCATCTCAGCGCAACCTGCGGCCTCCGCTCCCGTTACTTCCAGAAGGTGCTTCAACGCAAAAGGGCCACACCGCCTGAAAAAACGGGAATCACCCGGGAGCTGGTCCGCCACCATCGCCCTTCCCCTTACTTCTGGCGACGCAGGCTGGACCCCTTGGCCTGTGCCGGAGCCTCGGCAGGCTGCTGCGGAGCCGCCTGATTCATCAGGCGTTCTTCATCAGCCGTTGTCGGCATCTTCCCGGATTTTGCCAGAACCTCCGGGTCCACCCCGTCATCCGGAATGAAGACATGCGGCAGAACCTTGTTCAGACGGTCTGCTACCTCCTCGGTTATGTCCTGACCATCCACATGCAGGACAGCCTGCTCGGCATGCAGAACAAGATTCATGCCATGGGCCGCAGCCACCTTGGCAATGATTCCATCACGCTGCTCCAGCACACGCTCGATCTGATGGAATGCCACCTGATAGGCTTCCTGAATGATCCGGGCCTTGTTGCTGAAATCCCTCTGATCCTTCGCACGCCGCTCCTGCAGATGACGGACACGGAGCTGGAGCTGGTCGGATGTCAGGGTGCGAGCCTGAACCTGAAGCTTCTGCTGCTCTTCCCTCCAGGCGCCCTCTTCCTTCTGCACCGCACGGGCCAGACGGTCACGACGCTCACCAAGCACCTGCTGCATTTCCTGCGCAGCCGTGGAAAGCTGCATCACACCCTGAACGCTGATGAGGCCAAGCACAACCGGCGGCGGGGCATCTTCCTTCGGAACAGCCGGAGAAGACGGTACAGACGGCAGAGGCAGCACGGGCGCTGCCTGCTGCTGGCCTTCCCCATCCGGAGCGCCAGCATCACCACCGTCATCCAGGCCTGCCATGTCCGGTACGGCAGCCGGAGCAGGAGCAGCAGCCGGAGCCGCATGATGATGGGAGACGGCTGGAGCCGATGGCTGGGCCGTTTTCGGAACAAACCAGGCACCGTTTCCATCATTGCCATCAGCAGCCACGGAAGAACCAACCGCCATGAAAGCCAGAGCACTCGCGGTCATCAGGGTCAAAGGCAGTGAAAAACGTGACATGAAAAACCTCTTTATGAAAATGGGCATCCCCCAGGTCACCCTGCCAGCCCGGAATGAAGCCGGCATCGTGGCCTGCACCTTTCCTCAGAACTGCTGCCCGAAGCCAAAGCGAACCGGATAAAGCCTGTCCCCATGCTCACGATGGATCGGGACCGCACCGTCAATATTGACCAGGCCGAAGGGGCTCTTCCAGGAAATACCAAGACCACCAGAGACACGGGGCGTCATGGTGCTGCCGCCAATCGGCGTATAGTACGGGTCGTTCCAGTTACGGTAATGGTTGCGGTCCTTCACACGCTTGCCGGAAAGACTACCGGCATCGATGAAGCCACGCCCGGAGATGCCAAGGCTGTCACCCATCGGCAGCGGGAAATTCAGCTGGACAGATGCCGTGTACATGAAAGTACCACCGATCAGGTCCTCCTGTCCGGCACCCGGGCAGTAGCCATTACGGGCCTGCCCCAGCGGCGTATTGGCGGCACCGCTGTGGCAGGGCGCCTTGTAATGACTGCTGCGGGGCCCGACACCACCCTGGAGGAACCCGCGCAGGTTCTGACCACCGAGGTAGAAGTTGTCGACGATGTTGCGGTCGCCGCTGGAGCTCCAGTCATGCATGTAGCCAACACCGCCCTTGAACTGGAAGCCCCAGCTGTGGCTGCCTGTCAGGTCATCCAGCGGCAGATAATAGCTGCCATTGGCTTTGACACGGTAATATTTCTCGTTGCCACCCAGACCGGCAAAATCACCTCCGACACTGAGAACGTAGCCAGACCGTGGATTCATGCGGTTGTCACGACGGTCATAAGTGATGTTCGTGCCAATCTGGGAAAGGAGCGACCAGCCTGCGGCATCACGCACATAAACGGACGGCGTGTCATCTTCCCACCCCGGATACTGCGACCCCGGCACACCGTTACCCACGTGACGGTCCACGACCGTATAGGTCCAGGACTGGGAAAGATACCGGTTATAGGCATAACCAAGCCGGACAGACGCACCATACTGGCCTTCATTATAGCTCTGATACGTCTGGTAATTGTTCTGGATCGTATAAATGTCGAACCCGGCCACGAAATTGCGCCCGAGGAAGTATGGGTCCGTCACGGACAGGTCGGCCTGTTTCTCATAATAGGCAACCGTACCGGAGAACCCGGCATCAATCCCGGTCCCCAGCAGGTTATGCTGCTTCAACCCGAGATTCCCCATGATACCGGCATCGGTCGAGTACCCACCGCCGAGGGAGAACTCGCCGGTTGGCTTCTCCACCACATTGGCACTGACATTGACCTTGTCCGGCGCAGACCCCTGGGACTGGTCCACATTGGTGCTACTGAAATACCCCATATCCTGAAGGGCCAGCTTGGAATATTTGCGGTTGAACGGCGTATAGGCATCGCCCTCGACCATCGGCAGGTTGCGGCGGATCACATGGTCACGTGTGATCGTATTGCCGTTGATGTCGATCCGCTCCACATAAACATGCGGCCCCTCGACAATATCAAACAGCAGGTCAACGACCTTCTTTTCAGGATTGCGGGCAATCTCAGGCCGGACCATGGCAAACGGGTGCCCGTTGGCCTGGAGCCACTCCTGCATGTCCGTCGCATTGTCCTGCACGGCCGTACCGTCATAATACTGGTTCTTGTAAACCTCGATGTGCCTCTTCATCGTGTCAGCCGTGACATGATGCACATTGGAACGCACACCAATCTTGCCCAGACGGTACCGTGGCCCTTCATGCAGGGTGTAGGTGACGTAGAAGCTCTTGTGGTCCGGAGAGAGCTCACCCGTGGCATCCACCATGTGGAAATCCACAAAGCCGCTATGCAGATAGAAACGTCTCAGCAGTTCCGCATCGTAGCGGATACGCTCCGGGTTATATTCATCCGAGGAAGAAAAAAAACGGTACCAGGCATGTTCCTTGGAAGACACGACATGAGACAGGGCAGCTTCGCTGAAACTGTCATTGCCAACAAAAGCAATCTTCCGGACCAGTGTCTGCTGGGATTCATTGATGTTGAAGATCACATCAACACGATTGTGGGACAGACGGATGACCTGCGGCACCACCGTGGCCCCATAGCGGGCACGGGCCGCATACATGTTCAGGATTTTCTGCCTGTCCACAGCCACGGTCTGGGCCGAAAAGACGGCACGGGTCCGCAGGCTGATCTCCTTCATCAGGTCCTTGTCCTTGAGGGCATGGTTCCCCTCGAAGACAATCCGGTTCACCACGGGATTTTCCGTCAGCTCCACCAGCAGGGTGCTGCCTTCACGCCTCAGCGTCACATCCCTGAAGAGACCTGTAGCGTAAAGTGTCTTCAGCGAACGGTTCAGCGCATCACGGTCAAAACTGTCGCCCGGCTGCACGACCATGTAGGAAAGGACGGTACTGGTCTCGATCCGGGTATTGCCGTGGACTTCGATGGCCTGGATCAGACCACCGGCCGGCGCATAGCCATCCCCCGCAGACCGGCGGGCATGATGGATGCTGCGCCCCTTCTGGGGGGCTGCCTCTGCCGCACAGAGCAAAGCCGGTGCCGTACAGACAGAAGCCAGCAGAGCCAGTCGAACGGCCATCGGCCGGAACCTTTTCGTACGCAATCCTGACAAAACCGGTATTCCTCGTCCCAAATTTCTACGAACGGCCATCCCGCCACACAACCCTGATGCAGGAGGTCCAGACAGTCCCATACGCACAACCGCACCAGACAGACTCCCACGACATCACAATGAAGGGAGCTGCCTGTTTCAGTTATATACTCTACCCTAGAAGGTCTTTTCCATCATTGGAGGGGGAAAGATCAACCCCCATGTGCAAACAACCAGTGAAAAACTCCCAACCCTCTGAGATCATTCACCGTTGAGAAAATGAAAAGCCCCACGACCAGCAGCAGCCCGAACTGGAGGGCATAGCTCTGTGTCCGCTCGGAGAGAGGCCGCCCCAGAACTGCCTCAAAAGCATAGAAAAGCAGATGGCCGCCATCCAGCATCGGCACGGGGAACAGGTTCAGCAGGCCAAGATTGAGCGACAGGAGAGCCACGAACCCCAGCGCACTGGCCACGCCATAATCCACGGCCTGCCCGGACATGTGAATGATGCCGATGGTCCCGGAGAGCTGCCTGGCGCTCCGCTGCCCGCTGATGATCTGCCAGATTCCCTCCAGCATGTTGCCGCACATGTCCCACGTCTGCCCGATGGCCGCCGGAACAGCCTTGTAGACAGGCAGGGGCGCACTGTGGCTGACGGCAAAACCGACCCCCAGCCGACCGACGTCATGCCCCCCCTGCTGGATACGGTCCAGCGTGACCGGAAGCTCCAGGCTCTGCCCCTTCCGCAGCAGACCAACCTTCATGACCTCACCCGGATGGGCCGCCACCTGCGCCTGGATGTCGCCAATGCTCAGGATGTGATGCCCGTCCAGACGCTGTATCTCGTCACCCACCTGAAGCCCGGCCTTCATGGCTGCACCATTCGGGGCCAGCGTGCCGATGTCGGGCCGGGCCTCCGGCCTGCCAAAGCAGGACAGCAGCACCACGAACAGAAGGATCGTCAGCAGGAAGTTGAAGACAGGCCCCGCCACCGTCACGATTGCCCGCGAGAGGACAGACTTGCGGTTGAAGGCATTCTCGTCACCTTCTTCCCGGGGCGCATCGGGACGGTTCTCAAACCCGTGGAGTTTGACATACCCTCCCAACGGCAGCAGGCTGATCTGCCAGCGTGTTCCGACCCGGTCCTTCCATGATGTCAGTGCAGGACCGAACCCGATGGAAAAGACGGTCACCTGCACACCACGCCAGCGTGCGGCCAGATAATGGCCCAGCTCATGAATGAAGACGACGATCCCGAAAACGGCCAGACCGGCAAGGATACTCTGAAGACTATGCATGGCCGACCATCCGCTTCATCTGTGTCCGGGCCAGCTCACGCCCCATTTCGTCCCAATGATAGACATCCTCCAGAGATGTCGGCACCGGGTTTTCCGGCATGGCCTGAAGGCTGGCATCAATCAGCTCACCAATGCCAAGGAAACGGATCTTCCCGGCGAGGAAAGCCTCCACGGCAATCTCGTTGGCAGCGGAGAACACGGTCGGGGCCACGCCACCAGCCCGCAGGACCTGACGCGCCAGACGCAGCGGGATGAAGCGGTCCTCATCCACTGCCTCGAAATTCATCTGCCCGAGCTTCACGAAATCCAGACGCTCGCATCCCGTCTGCATCCGGGTCGGGGCGGCCAGCGTGTGTGCGATGGGAATCCGCATGTCCGCCGTCCCCATCTGGGCCACGAAGCTGCCATCACGGAAACAGACCATGCCATGCACGACTGACTGCGGGTGAACCAGCACGTCTATCTGATGTTCCGGCAGATCGAACAGGCGGGCGGCCTCGATGACCTCCAGCCCCTTGTTGGCCATGGAGGCGGAGTCAATCGTGATCTTGGCCCCCATGGACCATGTGGGATGCTTCAGGGCCTGTTCGGGCGTGGCTTTCGCCATCTCCTCCTTCGTGGAGCAGCGGAACGGTCCGCCAGAGGCCGTGAGGACGATCTTCTCCACGAGGGACATGTCCGCTCCGCCCAAGGACTGCACGATCGCATTATGTTCGGAATCAACAGGCAGCAGCTCGGCTCCGGCATCACGCACAGCTTTCAGCATGACGTTGCCAGCACAGACGAGAGCTTCCTTGTTGGCCAGAGCCACCTTGTGCCCGTTGCGGACGGCTTCCAGCGTGGGGGCCAAGCCGGCAGCCCCAGTGATGGCGGCCATCGTCCAGTCCGCTTCCAGCGCACCGGCCTCGATGACAGCCTGCCGTCCGGCAGCTACCTTCACGCCGGTGCCAGCGAGACGCTCTTTCAGCTCCTCGTAATGCTGCTCATCATTCAGGACGGCCAGCTCGGCGTTCAGCTCACGGGCCTGTTCGGCCAGAAGGGCAGCGTTCTTTCCCCCCACGAGAGCCCGCACCTGGATGGAGTCTGCCTGCTGCTTCAGAAGATCGACTGTCGAGACACCAATGCTGCCTGTACTGCCAAGCACGCTAATGCGCCGACGCCCGGAACCTCCCCCCATGGAATACCTCTCCCTTGATGATTTCAACATGATACGTGATGGCGGGTCTGCCTCATGACAGACCTATAGCAGAGACTGCCGCTCCAGAATAAGACTTAACGGAAAAGCTGCCAGAATGGCCCCTCTCCGGCCATGAGGGCCAGGATGGCTGCAACAGGGGCCGCCAGCAGGAGGGCATCCAGCCGGTCCAGCAATCCCCCATGACCGGGGATGAGCCGCCCGGAATCCTTGACGCCCAGACGCCGCTTGAAGGCACTCTCCAGCAGATCGCCTGCCTGGGCCGCCACGGCAATCACTCCACCCGTCAAGCAGGCAGAGAACGACCAGCCATGACCCGACCAGTGCCCGACCAGCCCGCCGAGGATCACGGCTCCCACGATGCCCCCCAACGAGCCAGAAATGGTCTTGCCGGGAGAAATGGCCGGGGCCAGTTTCGGCCCGCCAATCAGACGCCCGGTGGCGTAGGCGCAGCTGTCACTGGCTATGACGGCGAAAATGACGAAAAAGGTCTCCCAAAAACCGTCAGGCCGCCCCCGCAGCCAGAGCAGGGAAAAACCACCCAGCATGGCCACCAGAACCGGACCGCAGGCCCGCCTGCCAAACAGGACGCTGGACACCAGAAGGTAAAAGGCCGCAAACCACTGCCCTTTGATGGCGATCAGTCCACCACAGAGAGGCCAGAGCAGAAGCAGAGCACCCCGCAGACTTTTCATCGGCTGGCCAAGCAGGGTTTCCCCTTCCCAGACAATCCCGACCATGACGAGCAGCACCAGTACCCGATAGGCCCATCCACCAAACCAGAGACAGAGGAGCACCACCGGAACAATCACAAGGCTGGAGAGGATGCGTTTCTGCAACTCTGTCATTCTGGCCGCCCACCGAAACGCCTCTGACGGCGCATGTACCGCATCATGGCCTCGGCAAAATCCTTCTCACCGAAATCCGGCCAGAGCACGTCAAGAAACACAAGTTCTGCATAGGCGGATTGCCAGAGCAGGAAATTGGAAAGTCGGCTCTCCCCACTCGTCCGCATGACAAGGTCGGGGTCGGGCATGTCATGCGTCTGGAGGGCACTGGCGAACAGGGCTTCGTCAATCTCATGCGGCTCCAGCGTGCCCGCCCGGACCCGTTCGGCCAAATGGCGGGCACTTCCGGCAATCTCCGCACGACTGCCATAGGAAAGAGCCAGAGCCAGAGTCAGCCGGGTATTGTGGCGTGTCTTTTCCTCTGCCCGACGCAGCTCCCGGCAGAAAGACACCCCGAAACGTTCAGGATCACCAATGATGCGCAGCCGGACACCCTGCTCATCCAGCTCCCGGAAACGATGCCGCAGATAAAACTGCATCAACCCTGTCAGGTCGCTGATCTCCTCACCGGACCGGCGCCAGTTCTCTGATGAGAATGCATAGAGTGTCAGATAATCCACCCCATGCTCCATGGCGGCACGGACGCAACGCTGCACGGCCTCGCCTCCCTCACGATGGCCCTGTGCGATCGGTACGCCGCGTGCTCTGGCCCAGCGTCCATTGCCATCCATGATGACGGCAACATGACGTGGGAGTGTGCCAGCCGGGCGGGAAGAAGGGTGAAGTTCCGACAATGTTCTGGCGATCAGACCTGTTTGATGTCCCGCTCCTTGTCAGCCAGCAGGCTGTCCACACGACCGATATGCTCATCTGTCAGCTTCTGGATGGCAGCCGTCCAGACCTTCATGTCGTCCTGACTGATATCGCCATTCTTTTCCAGGGCCTTGGCCTTGTCCATGCCATCCCGGCGGACACCACGCACGGCCACACGGCCACCTTCGGCGTAACGGGCAGCGGCCTTGGCCATCTCGTTGCGTCGTTCCTCTGTCAGCTGCGGGATGGGCACACGGATGGTCTGCCCTTCAGCAGCAGGGTTCAGCCCCAGCCCACTGTCACGGATGGCTTTCTCAACAGAGGAAACAACACTGGCATCCCAGACAGAGACCGTCAGCATCCGGGCTTCCGGCACGGCAACGGAACCAACCTGGGAGAGGGGCACCACGGAGCCATAAGCCTCCACACGTACCGGCTCCAGAAGGTTCGGGCTGGCACGGCCGGAGCGCAGGCCAGAGAGATCACGGCGCAGGCTCTCCAGCGCCCCTTCCATGCGACGTTTGAGGTCATCAAGCAGGTCGTTCAGTTCTGTGCTCATGGCAAATCACTTCCTCAGTAATCGTTCCGTTCGTCAGCCGGTGCGGGCTGACATGGTAATCTGGTCGCTCGCTCTCAACCCTCAACAATCCGGGTGAAGCGCCCTTCACCTTTCATGGCTGCCGCAAAAGCCCCCGGCGCATGCATGTTGAACACGATGATCGGCAGAGCATTCTCCCGGGCGAGACTGACAGCTGCTGCATCCATGACCTTCAGATTGCGGGCCAGGGCATCCATGTAGGTCAGCTGTTCATAACGCTCGGCATCGGGATTCAGGCGAGGATCATCGGAATAGACACCATCAACCTGCGTCCCTTTGAAGAGGGCATCGCACTCCATCTCGTTCGCCCGCAGGGCAGCAGCCGTATCAGTTGTGAAGAACGGATTGCCCGTACCGGCTGCGAAGATGACCACACGGCCCTTCTCCATATGACGGACGGCCCGGCGGCGGATATAAGGCTCGGCAATGGAGGCCATGTGGATGGCCGTCATCACCCGGGTCTCCACATGACGCTTCTCCAGCGCATTCTGGAGCATCAGGGCATTGATGACCGTTGCCAGCATCCCGGCATAGTCCCCCTGCACCCGGTCCATTCCCTTGGCGGCAGCGGCCAGTCCACGGAAGATGTTGCCTCCTCCCACGACGAGACAGACCTGCCCGCCCAGAGCGGCCACACCGGCGATGTCCGCAGCCACCATGTCCACCATCTCCGGGTCAACACCGGCAGTTCCCTTGCCCATCAGCGCCTCGCCAGACACTTTGAGAAGGACCCGTTTATAAGGGAAGTTCGGCTCTTGGGGGGCGGTGCTCATGATCGTACCGGCTCTCTGGTTGATGATGTCCTGAAATCTGTCTGCTCCCTCATACAGAGCTACCCCTGCATGAACAAGCGAAACTCGTGCGCTTCAGCCATAATCTGCAAGACCGAGGGCCCGCAGGCGGGCTGTCTCCTTGTCCCACGCAGCCCTCTCCTTCACATTGAGGAAAAGATGGCAGGGAGCATCCAGAAGGCCTTCCAGCTGTTTCCGGGCCCGCATCCCGATCTCCCGGATGCGCTGCCCCCGCTCCCCGATGAGGATGGCCTTGTGCCCTGCCCGTGACACGTAGATCGTCACGTCGATGCGGATGGATCCGTCCTTGCGTGTCTTGAAGGATTCCGTCTCCACCGTGGCATGGTAGGGAATCTCCTCATGGGTCTGGAGGAAGACCTGCTCCCGCACGATTTCCGCTGCCAGCAGACGGTCTGGCAGATCTGTCAGATCATCTTCAGGGTAATGGTAAGGCCCAACGGGCATGGCCCTGGCCAACCCGTCCAGCAGGCCCTCAACCCCATCACCGGACCGGGCACTGACCATATAGACCTCTTCCACCGGCAGGAGGTCCGTGATGGCCTTCGTCAGGGGCAGAAGCTGATCCCGCTGGATGAGGTCTGTCTTGTTCAGCACCAGCCAGACAGGCCGCTTCCCCTCTTTCAGTCGAGCGATGATCTCCCTGATCTCGTCTGTCAGACCGATGCGGCTATCCACCAGCAGCAGGTTGAGGTCAGCATCCTGCGACCCGCTCCAGGCAGCATTGACCATCGCCTGGTCCAGCCGTCGGCGGGGCTTGAAGATGCCCGGCAGGTCCACAAACACGATCTGCGCCGCATCCCGCATCACAATGCCAAGCGTACGGAACCGTGTCGTCTGCGCCTTGGGGCTGACGATGGACAGCTTGGCCCCAGCCATGCGGTTCAGCAGGGTGGATTTTCCTGCATTGGGAGCCCCGACAAGAGCAACAAAACCGCAGCGTGTCTCTCCGCCCGTGGCGGTCTTTTCTGTATCCTCAGGCACGTTCTGTCTCCTGCCCCATCTTCTTCAGCAAATCTGTCGCCGCCGCACTTTCAGCCAGCCGCTTGCTGCCTGCACGGCCAACACCCACCTGCCCCAGTGCCCGGACCTCCACACGGAAGATCGGTGCATGGGACGGCCCATCAGCGGCGGTCAGTTCATAATGCGGCAAGGCCTCGCCACGCCCCAGCAGAAACTCCTGAAGCAGCGTTTTCGGCTCCTTGTGGGGCTGTCCACTCTTCTCGATGTCCCTGTCCCAGAGGCGACGGACCACATGCCGGGCCGGGTCCAGCCCGGCATCCAGATAGAGTGCGCCCAGCAGGGCTTCCATCGCATCGGCCAGAACGCTGGCCAGAACACGTATGCCGGCACTTTCCTCATGCTGGGCAATCTGTATCGCCTCGGAAAGCTCAATCCCTTCCGCAATCCGGGCCAGAACAGGACGGGAGACCAGATGGGCGTGGCGGGCCCCCAGAGCGCCTTCCTGCTCCTCCGGATAGCGCTCAAAGAGCCATTCCGCCATCAGCAGGCCAAGCACCCTGTCCCCCACGAACTCCAGACGCTCGTTGGACCCCTGCCCCCGTGGCGTTTTCCCCGAAGGATGCCCCTTCTGCCGCCCCCGGTTCCGTCCCTGCCGCCGTGGCACGGCGGACCGGTGGGTCAAAGCCTCATGCAGAAGTGCGGGGTCAGCAAAACGGTGTTCCAGCTTCGCCTCGACATGGCGGACAGCCTCATCACGTGTCATCATTCGTCAATACCACGCAGGAAACGGCCCCAGCGTATCTCTGTCGGCCAATACCAGAACTGCCAGGCCGGATGCCGCATATCAACGGAGAACAGCACCATCTTTGCCCGTCCGACCAGATTGATCACAGGCACGAACCCCAGATCATGACCGCCGCTATCCGTCAGATAATCACGCCCGGCCGGGACAGCACAGGCACCGCTCTCATGCCCTCCCTGAAAGCGGCTGTCCGAACTGTCATCCCGGTCATCCCCCATGGCAAACAGGCAGCCCTCTGGCACGGTATATTCAGGCGTATTGTTGGCAAGGTCATCATCCCGCATCTTCAGGATATCATGCGGTACCGTCTTGCCATCCTCCCGGGGCAGCATTTCCCGATAACGGGTCCCAGACAGCACATAGCCCCGCTCATCCATCACGCTGTAATGCCCCCGGTCCTCCCGCAGCACTTCCTGACCATTGATGAAGAGATGCCCCTGTTCCATGCGGATGCGATCCCCGGGCAGGCCGACAATCCGCTTGATGTAATCGACTGACGTATCCTTGGTGAACCGGAACACCGCCACATCCCCACGGTGCGGCATGGAAGCGAACACACGCCCCGAAATGAACGGCGGCGAGAACGGAAAAGAATACCGGGAATAACCGTAGCTCATCTTGGAGACCGCCACAAAATCCCCGACCTGAAGGGTCGGGATCATGGAGGCAGACGGAATATTGAACGGTTCGACCAGCAGTGAACGTACGGCAACCACCAGAATGAGCCATAGAAGAATCTGTCTTATGGAGGCCAGAAGGCTTTCCGGCTTTTCTGTCTGTTCTTCCTGTCTGTCTTCGTTCATGGTCCCTGTTCATCCTGTTCTGGCAAGAAGCAGGCAGACTGCCCTGCCCGTTTCTGCCATAGCCTGCCTGACCCGCCGGGTCATGCGTTAATTCCATCCTGACGATATTTCAAGCCGCCAAGACTAAAGGGCAACAGCCTGTATCAGCACCTGTGCCATGGCCATGGGCGGCTCATCACTCAGGCTCAACAGCAATTCGGCCCGATGCCCTGCTGGCAGGCGCTGGTCCAGAAGGGTCGCCGCTGCGCCCGAAAGGCTGAGCACAGGAGCCCCCAGATCATTCCGCCCCACGGAAATATCCTGAAGCTGCACCCCCTGGGCAAAGCCTGTCCCCAAAGCCTTGGCGCAGGCCTCCTTCGCTGCCCAGCGTTTAGCACAGGCCCCTGCCCGGGCCGCCCCCCGCAATGCCTGCACATACTGACGCTCCTCCAGCGTGAACACACGCTCCAGAAACGCATCCCCATGGCGGGCCAGGGCCCGTTCGATCCGCCCGATGGAGCAGAGATCAACCCCGATCCCCAGAATCATGAGGTCATCCCTTTGTCCGTTCGGCCTGAAGAACACCCTTCTCGGCCCGGAACCCTGCCAGAACCGTTGCCAGATGCCCCTTGCTCCGCACCTCGAGGTCCACCAGAATTTCCATGAAATCCAACTGGCGGTTCACGATCCGCAGATTGATCACGCTGGCCTCGTGCCGTGTGGCCAGGTTGGTCAGCGCTGCCAGAACAGCCGGGTCATTTCCCGCCACGACGGAAAGGCGGGCCGTGTAACGGGGGGCATCCCGCCCTGTCCGCCCAAGGGCCTCCTCACTCCATGAGATTTCAAGAAAGCGCTCGGGCATGTCCGAAAACATGCTGAGATTGTGGCATTTGCGCCGATGTACGGTCACTCCCTTGCCCTGGGCAATGATGCCCACGATGCGGTCCCCCGGCAAAGGACGGCAGCAACCCGCAAAGTGCAGTTCAATACCCCGCCCGACACCATTGACCAACGTGCCCTCATAACTGGAAGGCCGTCTTGGCGGCAGGGGCTTCTGGTCCAGCCTTCCCTCCAGCCGGGGGGACAGGCCGGGCACGATACGGGGCACCTGCCCCTGACGGGACAGCTCCGGATAGGCCGCCCCTACAACATCCCTCGGGTCCAGCTGCCCGGCCCCGACGCTGCCATACAGCTCATCAAGGCTGTTCTGCTTCAGCGTGCCAAGAAGGCCCTCCAGCACTTTCTCCGACCCATCAACACCTTTCTGGCGGAACGCACGGGCAACAGCACCACGGCCATTCTCAACGTTGTTCTGCCGCTGCTGGAGGGCCACGAAGCGCCGCACACGGGCACGGGCCTTGCCCGTGACGACAAACCGCTCCCATGACGGGGACGGCGTGCCCCCCCGTGCCGTCATGATGTCGATCTGGTCGCCATTCTCCAGAACATGCTTCAGCGGGACAAGACGCCCATTGACCTTGGCCCCCACACACCGGTCCCCGACCTGACTGTGTACGGCATAGGCAAAATCCACCGGCGTAGCCCCACGAGGCAGGGAAATGAGCTGTCCCTTGGGGGTGAAGCAGAAGACCTGATCCTGATAGAGTTCGAGCTTGGTATTCTCCAGAAACTCGTCCGGCCCCTGACTGTCCTCCAGAATGTCCAGCAGGTCCTGCACCCAACGCAGCTTGCGGGTATAGGCCCCGAATGTTTCCGAAAGAACGGCCGTCTCATGCTCGCTGGGGCTGCTGCCATCCTTGTAGCTCCAGTGGGAGGCCACGCCATTCTCTGCCAGATCGTGCATCTCCGGTGTGCGTATCTGCACCTCGATCTTCTGGCTGTGCGGCCGATAGAGCGTCACCCCTGTATGCAGGGACTGGTAGCCGTTCGTCTTGGGGGTGGAGATGTAGTCCTTGAAGCGTCCGGCAATCATGGGGTAGGCCCCGTGCACCGCCCCCAGCGCCGCATAGCAGGCCTCTCTCGTGGGCACGAGAATGCGGAACGCCATGATGTCGGAAAGCTGCTCGAAAGCAACATTCCGCCGCTTCATCTTTTCCCAGATGGAATAGGGGGATTTTTCCCGCCCGATGACGGTCGCCCCCTCCACCCCGGCTTCCTTGCAGAGTGTGGCCAGCTCGCAGCGTATCTGCTCGATCATGTCCGCACCCTGCCCACGCAGGTAATTCAGCCGGGCCCGGATGGTGGCATCAGCCTCCGGCTCCAGATTGACAAAGGCAATATCCTGGAGTTCCGTCTTCACCCGGTCCATGCCGATGCGTTCGGCCAGAGGGGCGTAGATGTCCAGTGTTTCCCTGGCGATACGCTGCCGCCGGTCTGTCCGCTGGACATAATGCAGCGTCCGCATGTTGTGCAGCCGGTCCGCCAGCTTGACAATGAGCACACGGATGTCCCGCGACATGGCGAGCACCAGCTTGCGGAAATTCTCCGCCTGCTTGGTCCTGTCGGACTGAAGCTCCAGCCGTGTCAGCTTGGTCACGCCATCAACGATGGCCGCTACATCCTTGCCAAAGCGCCCTGCCAGCATCTCCAGAGAGATGCCCGTATCCTCCACGGTATCATGCAGGAAACCCACCATGATGGACACGGGGTCCATACGGAACCCGGCCAGTATGTTGGCCACGGCAATCGGATGGGTGATGTAAGGATCACCATTGTCCCGGCACTGGCCCTCATGGGCTTTGGCGGCCAGATCGTAGGCCTCCTGCATCAGGGCCAGATCAGCATGGGGATCGTAACAGCGGACCCGCTCCAGCAGGCCGCTTATGGAGGGGTGAAAATCCTGCAAGAGAGCGTCCCCGGCACCAGCCACCGTCTCCGCCGGGAGATCGGTGGAAAGCAGCGTTTCATCAGCCATGGATCAGCCCCCATTCTTCACTGATGGAAGAACCTGCATCCCATCCCCGCCCGAAGGCGAAGAAAAGGGGGCCCTTCCCCAGGGCGCACACCTCAGTTCCTGAAAGGCTTAGCGACGCCCCCGGCCGGAGCCGGCTTCATCAGCTGCCATGTTGGCAGCTTCCTCTTCCGCAGATACATCCTGAAGACCGAAAATGTTCTGGTCTGTCGGGATGAGGTCCATCACTTCCTCATCGGAAGGCTCGACTTCCGGCTGGTTGCTCATGGAGCGGACAATGCCGTTCTTCAGCCCCTCGAGGCTCACATGATCCTCGGCGATCTCACGCAGGGCAACAACGGTATTCTTGTCATTATCCCGCGGAACCTGCATCTCCTCCCCGCGGGAAAGACCACGGGCCCGCTGGGCGGCCAGCAGCACCAGGTCAAAACGGTTCGGAACCTTCTCGATGCAGTCCTCTACGGTCACACGTGCCATAAAACCGGCGCTCCCCACTCACATGCTGAAATGGCCCCTGCAAACGGGCCGGACAGCCCCACCTGCCGAAACAGGCAGCCTGTCCCATTGCTATCTCACAATCTGGACTTTTGTTACCACAAAGGCCTTTATTGACGCAACGCAAAGCTGTAAGAGGGAAGCAGGAGGCTGTCCTGCTTTCTCCACCCGACATGCCTTCCATCATCAAATCTGGTGCTGAGTCCGCCATACATACGGAACAGGGAAACAATCAAAGGGCAGCCCTGCCCGAGACTGACAGGACATTTCTTGATCAACACTCCCCGCACCCAAGACTAACCCAAGACCATATGTGAGCCATATGTCCAACCTTCTCCTACGCAAAAACGATCGCACATCACTTTTCATCAACGGGGCCAGCCTGCACCACGCCGCACGCAACCTGGGGTTCGAGGTCGATTTCCTCGCCCTGCGGGATCTTTTCGAACAGCAGTGTTCCTTCCAGCGGGCCTTCTATTATGCGGCCATGCCGGAGACGGAAGATTACTCCCCCCTCCGCCCGCTGACAGACTGGCTGGCCTATAACGGCTATCATCTGGTCACCAAGACGGCACGGGAATTCACCAACCAGTCCGGCCAACGCCGCGTAAAGGGCAACATGAATGTCGAGCTGGCCGTGGACCTGATCGAACAGGCCCCCCGGCTGGACCATATCGTGATCGTCAGCGGGGATTCCGACCTGCGCCGTGCCGTGGAGGCCGTGCAGTCCCGTGGCGTGCGGGTCACGGTCATTTCCTCCGTCAAGACGACACCACCGATGATTGGTGACGACCTGCGCCGCCAGACAGACCACTTCGTGGAACTGGCTGACATTGCTCACCACTTCACCCGCCGCAATGCGGACAACCGGTCCCGTCCCCCCATCCGCCACCCGGCCGATGCAGAAGATTACGACGACGAGGAATGATCCTTTTCCAACCCCGCTCCGGCGGGGTTTTTTCATGGCGGCTTTCCATCACGCTTCCACCATCCCTCTTTAATCCTTACCCGCCCCGGTCCATCTCCCCCGTAAAGACTGACTCAACAAACCCTGGAAGGAACCCGCCCATGTCCATCAAGACCATCGGCTTCATCGGTTATGGTGCCATGGCGTCCCTCATGGGACGCAATCTGGTCCAGGCCGGATATGATGTCATCGCCCACACGCCATCAGGCCGGAGCAACGGGGCCGAGGCGGATGTCCCCATGCTGGCCTCTCCCCGCCTCGTGGCGGAAAGGAGCGACGCCATCATCATCTGTGTCCCGAATGACGAGGCGGAGAACACGGCCCTGCATGGTCCGGATGGCCTCCTGGCGGGACTGCGGAGCGGGCAGCTCGTGCTGGACACCTCCACCGTCTCACCGGAACAGGCCGACCACCTCGCAGCCCTGCTGGGTGAGCGCAATGTCGCCGTGCTGGACACCCCCATGTCAGGCAGCACGCCGGAAGCCGAAAAAGGGGCCCTCATCATGCTGGTGGGAGGCCCGGAAGAAACCGTAACGCTCGCCCGCCCCATTCTGGACCACATCGGCCGCATCACCATCCATGCCGGTCCGGCCGGGAGCGCAGCCCGGCTGAAGCTCGTCGTCAACGGCATCATGGGGGGCACGCTGAACATCATTGCTGAAGGGATCGCCTATGGCCTGGCCGCTGGCGTGGAGCGCAACGTCCTTTTCGATGCCCTTCAGGAACTGGCCGTCATCAGCCCCCATCACAAGCGCAAGATCGGCATGGGCAAGGCAGGGCATTTCCCCTCACAGTTTCCAACCCGCCTGATGAGCAAAGACATGGGCCTGCTGGTGGAGGCCGCCCGCCGCTGTGGCGTCCCGATGCACGGCATGGCGGCAGCCTCCCAGAATCTGGCCGCCTCCAATCGGAATCATGCTGATGACGATTACTCCGCCCTGATTGCCCGGATGGAACGGGAGGCTGCCAACCACTGAAAGGTACCCAGCGGTCCTTCTTCCCACTATTGGGACTGTTTTACTCTTTTTTTTAAGACACTCCGCCCCACACACCTTGACGTTGCCGCCCGGCAACCATAGCTAGAGGGGGTCATGAATTGGCAGGAGGGATGCCTCCTGCCCCTCATATGTCAAGGAAGATTCACATGGCTTTTGAACTCCCAAAACTCCCCTATGCCGAAAACGCCCTGGCCGATGCCGGCATGTGCCAGGAAACACTGGAGCTGCACCACGGCAAGCACCATCAGGCCTATGTCACAGCCCTGAACGGCTTCGTCGAGAGCAAGCCGGAACTGGCAGGCAAGGCCCTTGAAGAAATCATTGCCCTGTCTCACGCTGATTCCTCCCTGGCCCCGGTCTTCAACAATGCCGGCCAGCACTGGAACCACTGCATCTTCTGGAACTGCCTCTCCCCCAACGGCGGCCGCATCCCCGGTGCGCTGGAGAAGAAACTGACCGAGGATTTCGGCTCCGTTGATGCCTTCAAGGCCGCTTTCAAGCAGGCTGCCACGACACAGTTCGGGTCTGGCTGGGCATGGCTGGTTCTGGGCTCCGATGGCAAGCTCAAGGTTACCAAGACGGCCAATGCCGCCAATCCGCTCTCCGAGGATGAGGGGCGTACGCTGCTGGGGCTGGATGTGTGGGAGCACTCCTACTATCTGGACTTCCGCAACCGTCGTCCGGACTACGTCACCAACTTCCTCGACCGTCTCGCCAACTACGAGTACGCCGAGAGCTGCCTGAAGGGTGCCTGATCGTCCGGCCCACCCGACATGAGAAAGGCCCTGCCACGGTTCATCGTGGCAGGGCCTTTTCTTTATGGTGCCAGCTGGGCATGAAACCCGCTGAGGAACGTTCCCTTACGCCTCGTTGGCAGGCTTGCCCTCACGCCGCAGGATGGTCGTGATCGTACTGCGGATGACCTTCACCTTCACGCCCTGTGCGATTTCCACATCCACTTCCTGCGAATCATCACGGGTGTTCTGTACCGTCCCCACGATGCCACCTGCCGTGACAATCCGGTCACCACGACGCAGGCTGTTCTGCTCCTCCCGCAGTTCACGCTGGCGCTTCTGCTGTGGGCGGATCAGGAAGAAATAGAAGACCACAAAGATCAGCACGAAAGGTGCATACTGCACAAGCGCTGCCGAACTGAAGGCGCCGCCATTGGTACCGGCATCAGCGGCATAAGCCGTGGAAAAAAGAATATTGTGCATAGGTGGTGTTGGTTCCATCTTGATGAGATAATTGCGGACCATATCGTGCCAGACCGTCACGTCAAGCTCATTACACAGGAAGACCATGCCAGCAACCGCTCTTCTCCCTCTCCTGACCCGCATTGCCGAAAGTCTGGAACGCATGGCTCCTCCACCAGCAAACCCTGCCATGCTGGATGACCCCACGCAGGACAGCTTCATCTGGCAGGGCGGGAGCGGCCATCTGCTGCCCATCCCCCACATGCAGGCCGTCCCGCTGAAGCTGCTGAAGGGCATTGACCGGCAGATCAGGCAGGTCATGGGCAACACACGCTTCTTTGCCCACGGACTGGCAGCCAACAACGTGATGCTCTGGGGTGCCAGAGGCATGGGCAAGTCCTCGCTCGTCAAGGCCTGTCTTCTGGCCGTCAATGAGGAACAGCGCAGGAACGGCCACCCCCCGCTGGCCCTGATCGAGATTCCACGGGATGACCTCGCCACCCTGCCGCAGCTTCTGGCCCTGCTGCGCCGCACCTCCCGCCGGGTCATCCTGTTCTGTGACGATCTCTCCTTCGAGACGCAGGATGCGGATTACAAGTCCCTGAAATCGGTCCTGGATGGGGGCATCGCCGGACGGCCTGACAATGTGCTGGTCTATGCCACCTCCAACCGCCGCCACCTCATGCCGCAGAACATGATCGAGAATGAAGCGGGGGATGCCATCAACCCGGGCGAGGCCATCGAGGAGAAAGTGTCCCTCTCCGACCGGTTCGGCCTGTGGATCGGCCTCTATGGTGCTTCCCAGCCCCATTATCTCAGCATCATCGATGCCTATGCGGAGGAGAGGCAGCTCCCCATCGCCAGGGAGGAGCTGCACCGGCGTGCCCTGCAATGGGCCATGCAGCGGGGCAGCCGCTCCGGCCGGGTCGCCTCGCAGTTCATCACCGCCCTGAGTGCCGAACTGACCGAAGAAGCCCGCTGAACAGCAGAACGGCCCGCCTGAAACCAGAGCGGGCCGTTCTTCATGCTGCGGACCAGTCAGAAGGCTGCACTGATCGTTCCGAAATATTCCCGTGTCGCCCCGCGCTCCAGGGACTGGTAATCCCCCACGGGCGGGTTGTTGTTCTCACCCATCATGGCGATATATTTGTTGTTGAACAGGTTGTAGACGTTGAAGCTGACCGTCAGGTCCCGCACGCCTGCCAGTTTCCTGAACGTATAAGTCACCCCCGTATTGGCCAGCCAGTAGCTGCCGATTGAGGTGTCGTTCATGAAGCTGTAATACCGCCTGCCAAAATAGTTGGCATCAAAATGTGCATTCAGCCCACGCCATGTATAGGCGATGGAAGCCTTGTACATCCATGCCGGGTAATTGACGATGTTCTTGCCCTTCAGCGGATAATAGGTCCCGGCACTGGAGGTCACGTTCCGGTCATAGGTGCCCTTGTTGTAACTGAGCGTATTGGTGATGATCAGCCCCGGCAGGGGACGGACGGACACGCTGCCATTGGCCCCCGTCATGGAGATGCGCCCGAAATCGAATTCTTCAGAAATCGGATTGAACATCGTTCCCCGTGCCCCAGCCAGAAGCTCGTGCATCAGGGTGGAGTGATAGACGGTCGCATCCAGCTGCACGATGGAGGACGTGAAACGATACCCCCCCATGTAGGTCCAGGCCCGGGCCGGTTTGGTCTGCGCCTTCTGCCGCAGGAACTCCTGCTGGTTGGGCACGGAGAAGAGCGAGTTGGCCACACCCGTGCCGGAGACCTCATAGGCCCGCATGTTCTTGGAGACGTCGATGTAGAACTCGTTCTGCCGGTTCAGACGCCAGTCCAGATTGAAATGGGGCAGGAAAGCTCCCGTGGCATGAAGGGAGCCGGAGGGCAGGCCACCGGCATCCAGAGCCGCCCATGAGTCGTCATTCTCATGCCCGCCACCGGATGTCTGGGAGATCAGGGAGCGGAAGCCCGCTGTCAGCATCAATCCCTTGAGGATGGTGTAGGTGTCCTGAAGGTGGGTCTGCACCACATTGGTACGCCATCTGAAATTATAGACCCGGTCGGCCGGCCCATACACATTGTAAGGCCCGACCGCCTTGACGGGCGCACCCGCCCCCAGCTCCGGCTCCAGATAATTGTAAAGCCCGGCGGTCTGGTTGTTGTTCTCGTACCAGACACCCGTATTGATCCTGTGATGCCTCCAGCGATAGTCCAGACTGCTGTTGATGCCGAAACGCTGCTGGCTGTTCTTCCAGACTTCCTGATAGAGCGGCACGCCATTCGGCGTGGCGACCTGAAGGTCCGGGTCCTCCGAAGCGGCGGATGCGGCAGCCGTGTAGCTGTAATTGCCGGACTGGGCGTGACCATAGGCCGTGGTATGCCATGTCAGATGGTCCGTCAGGGCAAGATCAAGATTCAGGCCACCCAGAAAGTTGGTCTCATGCTGCCCACCGTCATAATAGGGCATCTGACAGGCATTCACCTGCCCGTTGGACCCCGGATAGGCCATGAAATTGTTCGGGCTGTTATTGCACTGCTGCGCCCACTGATAGGCCCTGCCGTAATCCGGGTAGAGATGCGGGACACGCCAGCCCAGATTGTTGATCATCCCCAATGAGAGGTCCGGATAGTTCTGCTGCTGAAGGTCCGTCCAGTCGAAGAAGGCCGAAACCCTGCTGCGCTCGCCAAGCGGCTGCACCAGCTTGGCATTGACCTGCTGAAGGAACTGGTCCCCCTTCCCCTCCCACATGCCTTCATCCGTACGGGCGTAGGAGGTGTAGAATTTCGTACCGGAGTCATTCAGACGGCCGGAATCAAACCGGGCATAGGTGCGGTAAGACCCGTAACTGCCAAAAGCCTGGCTGACCTTGCCCCCCAGCCTGTCGGACGGATCGCTGGAGGTGAAACGGATGGTCCCGCCCAGCGTGTTGGTGGATGGCACATCCACGCCACCCCCACCCTGCGACATCGTCATGCTGCCGATGTCATCAGGAATGATGGCCGAGGCAAGACTCAGACCATTGACGGACTGGTAGGTCTGGTCATTCAGGGGAATGCCATCCAGCGTCACGCCCAGCTGGTTCATGAAAAAGCCACGGACGTACAGATTCGCCCCGAAACTGTCGATTCCGAACGGGTCCGTGGAGGTGAAGCTCACGCCCGGCATACGGTCCAGTGCCTTGTAGGGGCTGGTCCCGGGCACATATTCCTTCATCACGCTTTTCGGTACGACCAGCTCCGCCGCCCGGCTGACGTGCGAGGCGTGGACGGACAGGCTCTGCACCCCATGAGCAGACACATATTTCGGCCTGTGATGGCTGGCCGCCTTCACACGCCCTGCACCAGTCCCTGCCGCTGCTGCCTGGTTTCCACCCTTGCCTGTCATATCCCGGCGACTGCCATGCCGGTGCCCCGTCAGGGTGTGCCCACCATGCTGTGCGGCAGAAACACCTGCCGTTTTACCAGCGGAACTCACCGGAGTTGATGAACGGGTCTGGGCAAAGGCAGTTCCACTCCCCATTCCCAGAAAAATGGCAGCAGAGGACAGAAGAAGATGGCGGCGCAATGCGTCTGGCACTCCCAACAATATTGGCACACAATAAAAAGCCCATGTCAGGGTTGTCTCCCTGTCAGGGCAGCTATCAACTCATGTTATGGTGGACTTCCTACAGAGCAGCAGCCTCTGCCGCAAAGGTTATGACGTTTTTTTAACGTTTCCTCTTTCCCCTGTGACATAAAAGGCGCATTTTCAACTGGCATCCCATACAACAGGACATTCTGGATACGGAGCCTCTGATGACCTCACCTTTCCGTCCCCACACTCTGCTTGTCGTGGCAGCCATCCTCATCCAGCCGGATGGCTCTGTCCTGCTGGCACAGCGGCCGGAGGGAAAAACATTTGCCGGACTGTGGGAATTTCCCGGTGGAAAGGTGGAAGTACCCGAATCCCCGGAAACCGCCCTGGCACGGGAGCTCCATGAAGAGCTGGGCATTACCGTTCAACCCGACCGCCTGGAACCCTTCACGTTTGTCAGTGAAGACTGTGCTACCTTCCACCTGCTCATGACGCTCTATCTTGTCCGGGAGTGGGAGAATGACCCTGTCGGGCGGGAAGGCCAGACACTGGCATGGGTGCCTGCCTCAAGGTTGGATGAATACCCCATGCCCAAGGCCGATGCCCCTCTTGTTCCCCGTATTCAGGCCCTGCTGGGCTGACATGGACGAAAGGGGCCCTCGAAAGCCCCTTTCCCGGCAGGTCTACCCTCAACAGACGAAGGATCAGATACCTTCCAGCACGAAACTGTGCTGCGGATTGCCCGGAACGTCCGTCCGGAACGCAAAAATGCCACCAGCCTGCGGCTGGGCTGCCAGCTCCTCGGGGTCCAACCCCTTACAGGCTGTCGTCACGAACACGGTCCTGTAATCATCCCCACCAAACGCCACCTTCGTGACATTGGCTACCGGCAGGGCAATCGGGTCCATCATGGTGCCATCCGGGCGGAAGCGGGTGATCTGTCCCCCTGCCCATGTCCCGCACCAGAGATTGCCCTCGCTGTCCGTCACAACCCCATCTGGATACCCTTTGGTGAAAGTGGCAAAAATGCGCTTGCCTGTCAGGCGGCCATCTGCTGCGACATCAAAGGCGTAGATACGCTGCCGGGGACTGTCGCAGGCATAAAGCACCCGACCACAAGGTGACAGGGCCGGACCGTTGGAAACGGTATAACCACTATCCCAATGTGAGATATCCAGCTGGCCGTTCCTGTGGTCAACCCGGTAGAGAGACCCGCTCTCCCGACTTTCCCCGTCATCCATCGTACCAAACCAGATGCGCCCCCGCTGATCGACACAGCCATCATTCAGCCGGTTCCCCTCATCGTCCGGCTCGATGACGCAGGCCCGCTCGAAATAGCCTTTTTTCACATCAAACCGATGCAGACCATCCGGCAGACCGGCCAGAAATGTCCCGTCACTGACAGGCAGAAGAAAACCCGTACGATTGGGAGCATCCCAGCCTGACAGGGAGCCATCCGTCAGGCTGTACCGATGAATGCGGTGGCTCACAATATCGACAAAATAGAAAGAATTTTCTGCCTTGATCCAGACCGGCCCCTCCCCCAGCACTGCTCGAAACTCTGACAGGCACACGGGCTTATGGTGTTCCAGCTTCACAGGCATCTCTCCCTTTCTAAAAGGCCATACCCTCCCATATAATGAAGAAGGTTCAATTTCCACACCCCCGGATGCCACGCCCGAGGGCCCCAAGCCCGCAGAAAAACAATGCGGCCAGCACCAAGGTATTACAGGCTCATGGCTCCCCGTACTGCATGTTTTCTTGTCATCGGCAATGAAATCCTTTCAGGCCGCACGCAGGACGCCAACATCCGTGTCCTGGCCCAGGCCCTGAATGGCCGAGGCATCCGGCTTCTTGAGGTCCGGGTCATTCCCGACATCCCGGAACACATCATAACCACCATCAATGACTGCCGGGCCCGATTCGATCTTCTCTTCACCAGCGGCGGCATCGGCCCCACCCATGACGACATTACCGCTGCATGTGTGGCCGAGGCCTTTGGGGTCCCCCTGACATGCCATGAAGAGAGCTTCCACCAGCTGGAAGCCCTCTTCCCGGCGGGAGAATTCAACAAGGCCAGACAGCGCATGGCATGGCTGCCCAAAGGCGCAACGCCCATAGAAAACAGAGTGTCCACAGCACCCGGGTTCTCGTTGGGCAATGTCCATGTCATGGCCGGAGTCCCCCGCATCTTTCAAGCCATGGTGGGCTGGCTCATGCCACGTCTTGAGGGCGGAGCTCCACTGACCAGTGCCAGCTGGTACAGTTACAATGTCTATGAAGGCGATCTTGCCGAGGCACTCACGGCCATCCAGCATGACTTCCCTACACTGGATATCGGCTCCTACCCGTTTGACGAAGGAACGAAACGGGGTGTGGCCCTTGTTGCAAAAGGCTATGACGCTGAGGCTGTCACCTTGGCTGGGGCGGCCCTGCGCACCCTTCTTGCCAGCCTGGGCTTCACCCCCCTGGAGGGAGATCCTCCACGAGGAGCCTGAAAAAAAGCCGCCTAAAAAGGCGGCTTTCCCAAAAACTCCATATCAGTCAGGCGGAACGGTCAGCCTACCCGTGTCATTTCCAGATAACGCTCCCGACGCCGGGCCAGCAGCTCTTCCTTTGAGAGCCCCTGGACGGAGGCCAGTTCTGCAGCAATGGCCTCACCCACGCGATTGATGGCTTCAGCAGGAAGACGCTGGGCGCCCCCCACCGGCTCATCAATCACATGGTCGATCAGGCCAAGTTTTTTCAGATCCTGCGCCGTCAGACGAAGCGCTTCGGCAGCGGCTGGCGCCATCTTGGGGTCACGCCAGAGAATGGAAGCGGCCGCCTCGGGAGAGATGACAGAATAAATGGCATGTTCCAGCATCAGAACACGATCGCCTGCGGCAATGGCAATGGCACCACCAGACCCGCCCTCGCCGATCACCGTAGCGATCAGCGGAACCTTGACCTGAAGGCAGGTATCAATCGCCCGGGCAATCGCCTCTGCCTGCCCGCGGGCCTCGGCATCAATCCCCGGCCACGCACCGGCCGTATCCACGAATGTCAGAATCGGCAGGCCAAAACGCTCTGCCATGCGCATCAGACGCTGGGCCTTGCGATACCCTTCCGGTCGGGCCATGCCAAAATTGTGACGGAGACGACTCTCCGTATCAGAACCACGCTCGGTCCCGATGACCACGACCGGCTGCCCACGGAAACGGGCCAGCCCCCCTACAAGAGCCTGATCATCCCCAAAAACACGGTCCCCGGCGAGCGGGGTATAATCCGTCATCAGCGACTGGATGTAATCCAGCGCATGAGGCCGCTGTGCGTGACGGGCCACCTGCACTTTCTGGAGAGGGGTCAGCTTGCTGTAAAGCGTGCGGAGCTGCTTGTCCGCTTTCTCCGCAAGGCGGGCTGTCTCCTCATCAATGTTCAGACCATCCAGACCAGCGCCATCCTCCTGGCGACCAACCTGACGAAGTTCACCGATCTTGGTCTCAAGCTCGGCAACCGATTTTTCGAAATCTAGGAACTGGCGCATGTTCTGCCCGATAGCACGCAAACAGGACGCAAGACAGCCCTAAATTGACACGAAGCAGGAAAACTCTGCCGGAGCCGGCTATCACCCCCGCTTTCCCGCCTCCCCGCTCTGCCTGTCCTGCCCCAGGGGATGATGCTGGCGGACAACTTCTTTCAGCCGCTCCGTCATGACCTGCGTGTAAATCTGGGTCGTCGTGATATCGGCATGTCCCAGCAGCACCTGAAGCGCCCGCAGGTCCGCCCCCCTGTTGAGCAGGTGGGTCGCAAAGGAATGACGCAGCACGTGTGGGCTGACACGCAGGGGATCCAGCCCGGCCTTGAGCGCACAGGCATGAAGTATCTTGTCGAATCCCTGCCTTGTCAGTGGCTTCCGGGGATTGCGCCCCGGGAACAGCCACGGGCTGTCCAGCACGGCATCATAGGCCAGCAGCGCCTCTGCCGCTTCCCTGGCTGCGCTGGAGAAAGGCACGAGCCTTTCCCGCCCGCCCTTGCCCCGCACGGGCAGCATGCCGCCTCTCTGCCGGACACAGCCCGCTGGCAGGCTCAGAAGCTCGCTGATGCGCAGGCCTGTCGTGTACAGCATCTCCAGCGCCACACGGGAGAGAAGGTCCCGGCGCAGATCCGCATGGCCGCAGGTGCCCTTTTCCAGAAGTCGCCTGACCTCATCCTCACTCAATGGATGAGGCAGACCACTCTGATAGCGGGGAGATGCCTGCCCGGCGGTCAGCTCGTCCGCCCGCACGCCCATCTGGAGCATGAAACGGGCAAACTGCCGAAAGCAGGAAAGACGGCGGGCCTGTGTCCGGGCGGAAATGCCACGGCGCCCCTGATCGGCAAAATAGGCCTGTACACTGCCCCGGGATACATCTGCCAACGACAGGGGCGCACACCAGCAGGCAAAATCTTCCAGATCAGCCCGATAGGCCGCTCTCGTCTGCTCTGCTACTCCCCGTTCTGCCACGATGGCCTCAAGAAACGCCTCTATCAGGGCAGCAGATTCTGCAGGGCAGCGCCGGACCTCCCGCCCGTCCGTCATGAGGGCCGCTCCTCAATGCCCTCCAACAGGTGGAAGCTCCGGCAGGCCCGGGGCCGCCTTCTGGGCAGAGGTGGCAGGGGACACGGCCTGCGGTGTCAGGTCACGATGCACCATCACCGGTGCCGGGGGCTGCGTATCGTGAGCCGTCAGGACGTACCCACCCCCCACCAACACCACAAGAACCAGCAGGACCAGCACCAGACGGGCAACGGTTTTCATAAGACGGCTCCATGTCAAAGGATACGTCCCGTTTATAGAAGGATCATCCCGTTTTAAAAACCCTCTTCTCTTCCACCGGAGACACACCCTCCCAGAGACATGGGCGATGAGAGACCTACCCCACCTCTCTCACCCGTGATAGAGGGACAGCATGTCCCCTTCCTTGCACGCCCCGCAGCCAGCCAGACCACCGTTCCGCATCATTGTCCTTGTCGGCCTCATGGGGGCCGGAAAAACGACTCTGGGACGGATGCTGGCCCAGCATTATGGCATCCCCTTCATCGATACCGATGCCGAGATCGAAAAAGCCTCCCGCCAGAGCATCCCGGAAATCTTCGCCCACCATGGCGAAGCCCATTTCCGTGCCGGGGAACATCGGGTCATACGCCGCCTCCTGAAGAACGGCCCCTGCATTCTGGCCACCGGTGGTGGCGCCTGGATGCATCCGCAGACCCGTGCCCTCATCCACGAGGCAGCAGATGTCTGTGCTGTCTGGCTGCATGTCCCCATGGCTGTCCTGCTCAGACGCCTGCTCAACAACCGTGGAAGCCGCCCCCTCCTCGCCCAGGGCGACCCGGCGGCCACCCTGCGTCAGCTCGCCACCGTGCGGTATCCGCGCTATGCCGAGGCAGACATCATTATCGACTGTGGAGATGAAAGCGTGGAACAGGCCACCCGGACCATTACTGATACCCTTGCCAATACGAGTCTGCCCCATCATGTCCCGGTTGCTCTCGCCGGCCACAGTTATGAGGTTCTCATCGGCCGTGAGCTGCTGGCGCAGGCGGGCCTGCGGGTAAAGCCCCATCTGCCCAATGGCCACGCCATCATCCTGACCGACGAGACAGTTGCCACCCATCATCTGGCCACGCTGGAACGCAGTTTCCGTGAGGTCGGCATCCGCTTTCACACCATCATCGTGCCTCCGGGAGAGGGCAGCAAATCTCTCGCCCGTTTTGAAGCCGTCATGGAAGAAATGCTCGAACGGGGCATCGAGCGTGGCACCACCGTCATTGCCCTGGGTGGGGGGGTCATTGGTGACCTTGCCGGATTTGTGGCGGCTACGGCGCTGCGCGGAATTCCCTTCATCCAGATTCCTACAACATTGCTGGCACAGGTGGACAGTTCTGTCGGAGGTAAAACGGGAATCAATGCCCGGGCCGGAAAGAATCTCATCGGAGCCTTCTGGCAGCCCCGGCTCGTGCTGGCCGATACGGAAACGCTGGCCACTCTCCCCCGCCGCCAGCTCGTGGCGGGTTATGCAGAAATCGTCAAGGCAGGCCTCATCGCTGATGCCGAACTGTTTGCCTGGTGCGAAGCCAATGGTCAGGCCGTTCTGGAGGGAGAGCCCGGGAAGCTGGGTGAAGCTGTCCGCCGGGCCTGTGCCTTCAAGGCCGGAGTCGTACAGGACGATGAACGGGAGCAGGCAGGATCAGGCGGTCGGGCCCTGCTCAATCTGGGCCACACCTTCGCCCATGCCTTTGAAGCCGAGTTCCATTATGACGGCCGCCTCCTGCATGGGGAAGCCGTCTCCATCGGCCTGCACATGGCCCTGGCACTGTCCGTCAGGATGGGGCTTGCCCCCGAGGATGACCTGGCACGGCTTGACACCCATCTCCACGCCCTGGGAATGCCCGCCGGTGCAGCAGACCTGCCCCACGGCCTCAGTACGGAAACCCTGCTGAACCACATGGGCCGGGACAAGAAGTTGCGCGACGGGAAGATCACCTTCGTTCTGCTCCGCGGAATCGGCATGGCTTTCACCTGCCGTGATGTCGCCATGGATGATGTCCGGGCCCTGCTTCTGGCTGAAGGTTTTGCCCCCTGATACCGCCACATTCCAGCCTTTATTCCGATAATGTGTTGTATTGGTCACAGTGCATGTTCCATCGCAAACGCAGGGCGGAAAACCTCTTAACTTCCTACCAGCTTTCCATTACATCTCGGTTATCGGCCGCGCTGGCTCCATACGGTGATCGTTCCGACGCCCGCCAACCGTAATGGCCGTAAGTATACAGAATTAAGGACTGAGGAAGTAAATGCGTATTCGTAATGCACTTCTCGCCATGACCTCAATGGTGGCCCTGCCGTCATTTGCCATGGCCAGCACGATCACCGGCCCGTATGTCGACATGGCAGGCGGTTACAACCTGGTTCAGCACCAGCAGTTCCGTCAGGGTAACCCTGGCACCTCCCACGGTCGTGGCATCGGTGGCAACGCCCACTCCGGCACCGGCTTCAATGGCTACCTCTCCACTGGTTACGGCTTCGGTAACGGTCTGCGCCTCGAAATCGAGGGCACCTACAACCAGACCCACATCACCCGTCTGGGTGGCGCCTTTGCCGCTGGTGGCAACCGCAAGGCCCACGGCAAGAGCGAAGGCTGGGGCGGGTTCGCCAACGTGCTGTATGACATCGATCTCGGCATGTTCGGCCTGAACGATGTTCCGGTTACACCGTTCGTCGGTATCGGTGCTGGTTACATGTGGCAGCGTTACCGCAAGGTCTACAACCGCAGCACCGGTCGTCCTGACCCGAACTTCAACAACACCCAGGGTGGTTTCGCTGCTCAGTTCATCGCTGGTGCCGCTTACGACATCCCGGGCGTTCCGGGCCTGGCTCTGACCACGCAGTATCGCTTCATGGGCCAGACGGGTTCCATGAGCGGCGTGACCAGCGGCCGTCAGTACCTGCACAACAACAACGAGAACCATGGCAAGGGTGACCGCGTAAGCTTCAACACGCGCTACACGCACCAGTTCATGCTCGGCCTGCGTTATGCCTTCAACAATGCTCCGCCGCCGCCGCCGCCAGCTCCGCATGTTGTCGTTCCGCCGCCGGCTCAGGCTGCCCGTACTTACCTCGTCTTCTTTGACTGGGATAAGTCCAACCTGACAGGCCGCGCCCGCGACATCGTTGCCCAGGCTGCCCAGGCTTCCACACACGTGCAGACGACACGCATCGAAGTTAACGGTTACACCGATAACTCCGCTGCTCATCCGGGTCCGCGCGGTGAGAAGTACAACATGGGTCTGTCCCTCCGTCGTGCAAACAGCGTCAAGGCTGAGCTGATCCGTCTGGGCGTTCCGGCTACGGCCATCGACATCCACGGTTACGGCGATGCCAACCCGCTGGTGGCAACTGCCAAGAACACGCGTGAGCCGCAGAACCGTCGCGTTGAGATCATCCTGAAGTAATCTTCAGAGCTGATTTTCAGCCCGGGCCTTACGGTCACGGAAAAAGGGTGCCTTCGGGCACCCTTTTTTTATGGCCCGTTCCTCCTGTGCAATCTTTCACAAGAAAAGATTTACCTCTCCCCTGTGAAGCTGTGTTAGGGTCCCCTCCACCTCTGCAACAATCCTTATGGTTTTCCAGCTGAAAAATGCTTGAACAGTTCATTCCCAGAAGCCTGATGAAGTTCCTTCCTCTCATGCAGCGCTTCTTCTATTTCGGAGTTGTGGGAGCTGTCGGCTTTCTCGTGGACTGGGCAAGCCTCTCCCTTTTCCGCCATGTTGTCGGGCTCCGTGCTGCCGCCCTGCTCGCTTATGTCATTGCCTCAAGCAACAACTGGATTCTGAACCGTTACTGGACATTCCGGGACTGTTGCCGCAAACGCCACAAGGTGCATCATCAATGGGGGCGCTTTGTACTGGCCAATCTTCCCGGTTTCATCATCAACCGTGGGATCGTGCTGGCCCTCTTCAGCCTTTGGCCGCTGACACGGCATTACACCGTCATTGCTCTGCTCTGCGGGACAGCAGGCGGCATGTTCATCAATTTTGCCCTCTGCCATCACTTCGTCTTTCACAAGAAGACCCCCCAGTCATAAAGCCCCATTCCCCGGCTGGTGGTCTTCTTTTCCTGCACGCTTCCCTGCATCTCCTCCATAGGACCTCCATTTCCAAAAGCCAGAAAATCGGCTAGAAAACAGGAACCATCCTTTCTTTCTCCGGAACCCGGACCTACAGACTCATGATCAGTACCAACGATATCCGCGCACAATTCCTTCAGTATTTTGAATCCCACGGGCACCGCATCCTTCCGTCTGCCTCTCTGGTTCCGCAGAATGATCCGTCCCTGCTCTTCACCAATGCGGGGATGGTGCCTTTCAAGAACGTTTTTACCGGGCAGGAGACCCTGCCTTTCAAGCGGGCCACAACAGCCCAGAAGGTCGTCCGTGCCGGTGGCAAACATAATGATCTGGACAATGTCGGTTACACGGCACGTCATCACACATTCTTTGAAATGATGGGGAATTTCAGCTTTGGAGATTACTTCAAGGCTGAGGTCATCGAATTTGCCTGGACGCTGCTGACCAAAGGCTTCGGCATCCCGGCCGAGAAGCTGCTCGTCACCGTCTATGCGGACGATCATGAGGCCGCTTCCCTATGGAAGAAGATCGCTGGCCTCTCGGATGACAAGATCATCCCCATCGCCACGTCCGACAATTTCTGGCGTATGGGTGATACCGGCCCCTGCGGTCCGTCCTCCGAAATCTTCTACGATCATGGCCCGTCCGTGGCCGGTGGCCCTCCAGGCAGCCCTGATGAAGACGGCGACCGGTTCGTCGAGATATGGAACCTCGTCTTCATGCAGTTCTTTGAAGAAGGCGAAGGCAAGCGGACCAATCTTCCCCACCCTTCCATTGATACCGGCATGGGGCTGGAGCGTTTCGCCGCTGTCATGCAGGGCAAGAAGGACAATTACGACACGGACACGATCCGTGCCCTCATCGAGGCCTCTGCCGACCTGCTGAAACAGGATGCGGATGGACGCTTCAAGACAAGCCATCGTGTGGTGGCCGACCATCTGCGGTCCACCGCCTTCCTCATCTCCGATGGTGTTCTGCCCTCCCGTGAGGGACGTGGCTATGTGCTGCGCCGCATCATGCGCCGTGCCATGCGTCACCTCCACCTGATGGGGGCGAAGGAGCCGGTCTTCTACCGTCTGCTGCCTGCCCTCATCCAGCAGATGGGCCATGCCTATCCTGAGCTGAACCAGCACAAGGCCCTCATCACCGAAACCATGAAGGGTGAGGAAGAACGCTTCTCCGCCCTTCTGGGCCGTGGCATGGCCCTGCTGGAAGACGAGATGGGCCGCCTCTCCAGCAACGGTCATCTGCCCGGTGACGTGGCCTTCAAGCTCTATGACACGTTCGGCTTCCCGCTGGACCTGACGCAGGACGTGCTGCGTGAGCGTGGCCACAAGGTCGATGAGGCCGGTTTTGAAAGTGCCATGGCCGAGCAGCGCCAGCGTGCCCGTGCCGCCTGGGTTGGCTCCGGTGACAGTGCCGTGGAGACCGTCTGGTTCGATGCCCGTGACCGCTTCGGCAGCACGGAGTTCCTCGGCTATGTGAGCGAGGCTGCCGATGCCCAGGTGCAGGCCGTCTTCCGTGGCAGCGATGAGCTTGCCGAAGCCAAAGCCGGTGACGAAGTCGCCATCCTGCTCAACCAGTCCCCCTTCTATGGAGAAAGCGGCGGACAGGTTGGCGATCATGGTACGCTGACAGCCCCGGGCCTGCGGATCGAAATCACTGACACGCAGAAGAAGAACGGCTCCCTGATCGTCCATTATGGCCGCATCGTGGAAGGCACGCTCAGGCCGGGCATGGATGTTCATGCCGAGATCGATCACGCCCGCCGCACCGCCGTGCGGGGGCATCACTCCGCAACACATCTGCTGCATGAGGCCCTGCGCCGCCATATCGGTGAGCATGTCACCCAGAAGGGCAGCCTGAACACGCCGGACCGTCTGCGCTTCGACATCAGCCAGCCCCGCCCTCTGACGGAGGATGAGCTGAAGACCATCGAGGCCGAGGTGAATGCCCGCATCCGCCAGAACAGCCCGGTCGAAACCCGCCTGATGACGCAGGAACAGGCCATTGAAAGCGGCGCCATGGCCCTCTTCGGTGAGAAATACGGCGATGAAGTCCGTGTCGTCTTCATGGGCAATGAGGATGAGAAAAACCGTCAGGCCTATTCCATCGAACTCTGCGGCGGTACGCATGTGACCCGTCTGGGTGAGATCGGCCTGTTCCGCATCGTCTCCGAAAGTGGCGTCTCCTCTGGCGTCCGCCGTATCGAGGCTGTCTGCGGGGCTGCGGCCGAGCAGACCATCCGCACCAGTGAGGAACGGCTGGCCGAAATGGCTGCCCTCCTGAAGGTCACGCCTGCCGAGGCTCCGGCCCGTCTTGCCGCCCTGCTGGAAGAACGCAAGACCCTCAATGCGCAGATTTCCTCCCTCCAGCACAAGCTGGCCACGGGGGAAGGGTCTGCCTCCAGCGAGACCATCAATGGCGTCACTCTGGCGGCCCGCTTCCTTGAGGATGTCAGCCCCAAGGACCTCAAGGGGCTGGCTGATGGCCTGCTGAAGCAGATCTCCTCCGGCGTGGTGGCCCTGATCTCCGGCGCCAATGACCGGGGCAGCATCGTCATCGCCGTCAGCAAGGACCTTACGGACCGCTTCGATGCCGTGAAGCTGGCCCGGGAAGCCTCCGCCCTGATGGGCGGCAAAGGCGGCGGTGGCCGCCCTGACATGGCGCAGGCTGGTGGCTCCGAACCGGCTGCCGATGCCGTATTCGCCATGCTGCGCAAGACACTGGCCGAAGGCTGAGACCTGCGAGACCTCTTTTCTGACGAAAAGAACTACCCAGAAGAGAGCGTCAGGCCTGTTATGGAGGGCCTGACGCTTTTTTCTTGCAGATGATCCTGCTCTGGCCTTGCCCGCCCAGGTCATGAAAGACATTTCATGAATCAGGAGGGGCTTTCGTCTGGACGCTTCTTAAAAAGATTTTTAATATATGGCCTATGGGCACCGTGACCTGCCTCGCCCATAGTGGGCTCGCCAGGGCTTTGCCCCGCATGATGCGTCTTTGATCAGGAAACATAACGCTATGGTCTTCCACCGTAACACTCTTCTGGAACTCCTTGATGGCGTCCGCACCTTTGAAGAAGAGGTGTATCCGGAAAAAAAGGATCTCTTCCAGAGTCTGGCTTACGATCAGAACCCACCAACGCTATTCATCACCTGCGCCGACAGCCGCATCAGCCCGAGCCTGATCACCCAGACAGAACCGGGTGAGCTGTTCCTCATCCGCAATGTCGGCAACATCGTTCCGGCCTATGGCAACATGGTCGGGGCCGTGGCTTCCGCCATCGAATACGCCGTCGGAGCTCTAGGGGTAAAAAACATCATCATCTGTGGCCACTCCAACTGCGGGGCCATGTCCGCCCTCATCAATCTGACCACAAACCCGGAAAAGCTGGCCGACATGCCAACCGTCCGCCGCTGGCTGCACAATGCCGAGGCCGCTGCTGCCACCATCGGCGATCTGCGGGCTGAAGATGTTGGCCCCAAAGATGTCCGCGATCTGGCTGAGGCCAATGTCCGCCTTCAGCTCACCCATCTGAAGACACACCCGATCGTTGCCAAGGCTCTGTCCCGTAACGAGCTGAACGTACAAGGCTGGTACTACGACATCCAGAATGGACGCATGTACATTCTCCACGAGAATAACAAGACGGAATATTCCGTTGAAGAGGCCATCGCCCTTCTCAAGGAAACCGGCACAGCCAACCATGCCTGACAGCGTGCCCTTTCTGGCACCGGAGAGCCGTCTGTCCCCCGGGGCAGGCGGTTTTTCATGCCACGCCCTGTCCCTTGCACTCTCTCTGCTGTGCAGCCTCATCCTGCTGCTGTCCCCAGCACAGGCTTCGGAAAGCCTGAAGCTGACCAGCTGGAACATGGACTGGCTCACCCTCCGCCCTGCCAGTGACCATACCCTGCCCCCTGATGCCCCCACACGCACGGCTGCAGACTTCGCAGCCCTGCGTCATCAGGCACACCGTCTCCACAGTGACATCCTCGCTTTTGAAGAAGTGGACAGTCTTGCGGCGGCCCAGCTTGTTTTCCCTCAGGACGAGTATGACCTCTACATCACGCCAGACCCTATTCCCCAGAAGGTCGGGCTGGCGATCCGGCGGACGGCCGGCCTGAGCGTCACCGTCAATCCCGAGATCACGGCTCTCAATATCCCGCAGCCGGGGCATCATCACCCCCTCCGGGGCGGCATGGATGTCACCCTCCGCAAAGGAGCCTCCAGCCTGAGACTGCTCATCGTCCATCTGAAGACCGGATGCTGGGCACAGCCTCTTGCTGCCAGAAAACGTGCCTGTTCCCTACTCTATCAACAATTCCATGTCATCGAGGACTGGATACTGGACAGGGTGGATGACGGGACGCCCTTTGCCATTCTGGGAGATTTCAACCGCCGCCTGACACCGGCTGACCCTCTCATGCAAAATCTCCAGAACGACGCCAGCCTGACCCTCACCACGGCGGGCTTTACCAGCCCCTGCCGCCGCAGTGGTGACCTGTTCATCGATCACATCCTGCTCGGCAATCAGGCCCGGGAGTGGTTCATTCCGGGAAGTCTCCGTGTCATGCTCCTGCGCAATGTGGCACAAGGGCTGACCCTTTCAGACCACTGTCCTGTCTCCGTGCAGATCAGGCTGCCCTGAAAACAGAAAAGCCCGGGACGGTCTCCCGCCCGGGCCTTTCCTCATGTTTCGGGCAGGAAGAACTTCAGGCCGTTCCAGACATCCCGATCTGCTTGATGTCATGGAAACTGAGAGCCTCATTCATCTCGATAGCCCGGTTCATCATGAAGCCAGAACCGGCAAGGAAGACTGGATCACCATCCAGATCATCAGCCATCGCACTCCGGTTGAGGGCCACAAACTGCTCCAGGGCAGCTTTATCGCCCGTGACCCAACGGGCAAGCGTGAAAGGCGTGCTCTCAAAACCGACCGGCACGTTATATTCCGCCTGAAGGCGGGACTGCAGCACGTCCAGCTGGAGGGTCCCCACCACGCCCACGATTGGCGGGGCTCCATCCTGCGGGCGGAACAGCTGGACGACCCCCTCTTCCGCCAGCTCCACGAGGGCCTGACGCAGCTTCTTCGCCTTCATGGCATCATCCAGCCGCACACGACGCAGGATTTCCGGGGCAAAATGCGGAACCCCCGTGAAGCGCAGGTCTTCACCATCCGTCAACGTATCACCAATGCGAAGTGTCCCATGGTTGGGAATCCCCACCACGTCCCCGGCAAAGGCTTCCTCCACCAGCTGCCGGTCCTGCGCAAAGAAAAACTGTGGCGTATGAAGGGCGAACTGCTTGCCGATACGCACATGCTTCAGACGCATCCCACGGGTCAGCTTCCCTGAACAGACACGGGCAAAAGCCATGCGATCCCGGTGATTGGGGTCCATATTGGCCTGAATCTTGAAAATCAGGGCCGTGACATTCTCTTCCGTCGCCTGCACATCCCGTGTCTCAGAGGGCTGGGCACGGGGCGGCGGCCCATAGGCAGCCAGAGCATCCAGAAGGTCCGTCACCCCAATCTCTTTCATGGCTGAACCGAAAAAAACGGGTGTCAGATGTCCTTCATCGAAAAATTCCTTCTCGAAAGGAGGAAGGGCCACCTCGGCCAGTTCTACTTCTTCCCGCATCTGGGCCAGCCGCTCATCATCCTCGGGCAGCTCTTCCTTCAGGTGCAAGGACTTCGTACGAAGGTCATAAATACCGGCAAATTTCGCCGCACGCCCGACCGGCCATGTCGCCGGGGAGACGTCCAGAGCCAGCGCATTGGAGATTTCATCCAGCAGGGCAAAACAGTCCTGCGCCTCACGGTCCATCTTGTTGATGAAGGTGACGATGGGAATATCCCGCAGACGGCAGATCTCGAACAGCTTGCGGGTCCGGGCCTCGATGCCCTTGGCGGCATCAATCACCATCACGGCGCAGTCCACCGCTGTCAACGTGCGGTAGGTATCCTCGGAGAAGTCCTCATGGCCCGGCGTGTCCAGCAGGTTGAAGACACATCCACCATAATTGAAGGTCATCACCGAGGTGACGACCGAAATGCCACGGTCCTTCTCGATGCTCATCCAGTCCGACCGTGTCCGCCGCCGCTCTCCCTTGGCCCGGACATTCCCGGCCATCTGGATGGCCCCACCTGCCCGCAGGATGCGCTCTGTCAGCGTGGTCTTACCGGCATCAGGATGGGAAATGATGGCAAAAGTGCGCCGCCGGGGAATCTCCGCAGCGATGGTAGGGTCGGACATATCAGCCTTCCTGGGAAGAGAGCGTAAGAAACGGCAAACGCCGGACGGTAAAACCGCCCGGCGCCTCCATATACAGCCAGTAGCCGTATCTTAGCGGGAGTAGAACTCGACCACCAGATTCGGTTCCATCTGCACCGGGTAAGGCACATCGGAGAGCTGCGGAACACGGATGAAGGTACCCTTCATCTGGCGATGATCCACCTCGATGTATTCCGGCACATCACGCTCGGCACTCTGGACGGAATCCAGAACGATGGCGAGCTGCTTGGACTTCTCACGCACCTCGATCACATCGCCTTCCTTCACCAGATAGGAGGGGATATTGACGCGCTTGCCGTTGACCAGCACATGACCGTGGCTGACGAACTGACGGGCAGCGAACGGCGTCATGGCGAATTTCAGACGGTAGATGACGGCATCCAGACGACGCTCCAGCAGGCCGATCAGGTTCTCAGAGGTATCACCCTTGCGGCGCACGGCCTCGTCATAATAGCGGCGGAACTGCTTCTCGCTGATGTTGCCATAATAGCCCTTCAGCTTCTGCTTGGCCATCAGCTGCACGGAGTAGTCAGACGGCTTCTGACGGCGGCGCTGACCATGCTGACCCGGGCCATATTCACGACGGTTGACCGGGGACTTGGCACGGCCCCACAGGTTGACGCCGAGGCGGCGGTTGATCTTGTACTTGCTCTCAAGACGTTTTGACATCGGTTAAACCCGTATTCTCTCAGACCGGCGGCTCTGTGCGACAGCCCTTTGTTGCACCGGTAGGTTCCCCTCCCCCATCACGGGGTACTTGGAGAACGGAACAGCCTGCGAACCTCATGGAACAGTGCGCCACAGCACGCATCATCCCGGCCAGACCATCCAACATTCCCGGCAATGGCACTGCCGTTACACGAGGCAGGACAGAGTGTCAAGAAATCCGACCATGTGGGAAGGTCGTACGCCATGCCTGAACGGCAAGAAGAAATTGGAAAAAACAGGCCATATCCCGTATATCCTTGTCATCCCCAATCAGACTGGAGCACTCCCTTTATGGAGCAGACCGAAACGGTTACAGGCCCACGCCTGACCCCGCCTCATGGCGTCGCCCCGGCCATTGCAGCCCTCATGCTCGGGACCTTTACCATTGGCACGGGAGAATTCGGAATGATGGGCATCCTGCCTGCCTTCTCCCATGCCCTTGACATTTCCATCGGGCAGGCCAGCGCCGTCATCTCCGCCTATGCTCTTGGCGTGGTAGTGGGTGCCCCCATCATGGCCATCGCCGGAGCCCGCCTGCCCCGCCGGACAGTCCTGCTGCTTCTGCTCTCCCTGTTCTGCATCGGCAATATCGGCACCATCCTCTTTACCTCACTCCTGCCCATCGAGGTCATGCGCTTCATCACAGGGCTGCCCCATGGGGCCTATTTCGGTATCGCTGCCCTGACGGGTGCCTCCATGGTCGAACGGACCCGGCGGGGACGGGCCATCAGCATGGTCCTGTCCGGCATCATGATCTCCACCGTCATAGGCGCCCCACTCAGCACGTTCCTCTCCCAATATGTTCCGTGGGAAGTGATTTATGGAGCCCTGTCCGTTCTGGGGCTGATCTGCGTGGCCGGGGTAGCCTTTTTCATCCCCGCTGACCGCCCGCAGAACAACATCAATGCCCGTTCCGAGCTGTCCGCCTTCAGGAACCCCCACGTCCTGCTGACCCTGCTGACCGGGGCCATCGGTTTCGGCGGCATGTTCGCCGTCTATACCTTCCTGACCTCCGGGCTGGGACAGGTGACGCATCTCAGCCCCTGGATGGTCACGCTCTATCAGGTCATCTGGGGATGCGGAATGGTCGCCGGCAATGCCTTCGGCGGGGCCATGATTGACAGGAACCTGAACCGCACGACCATTTTCAGCCTGATTGCCAGCGTTGTCTTCATGCTGGCCTTCTGGCTGCTGCTTCCCTCCAGCACTGCCATGCTGGTTGTCTGCTTCTTCCTGCCTGCTGCCACGATCATCCTCAGTCCTGCCATGCAGGCCCGTCTCATGGATGTTGCCGGAGATGCCCAGACGCTGGCAGCCTCGCTGAATCACTCGGCCTTCAACATCGCCAACGCTCTGGGGGCATCCCTGGGTGCCATGCTGGTAGAGCACGGCCTGGGCATCAGCGCCGTTGGCTGGGGCGGGGCCATCCTCTCAGCCAGCGGGCTGCTGATCTACCTCGTCACGCTCCAGGTCGCCCGCCTTCACAAGCCATGAAAAAACGGCAGGCCCCTCAGCCGGGGGCCTGACCGCTGGAGACCGGCACAGCCGGAGCTGCTTCTTCCAATGAACCTTCAATATTGGACAGAACACTGCTGCTGCCCAGCGTACCAGCCGCATAAGCCAATGATGCGGCTGCACTCAACATGCCGTAATAGCTGTCCGAAACGGACAGGCGGGCATTGAGCAGCGTATTCTGGAGCTCCAGCATCCGGGTCATCGTACCATCACCCGAACGGTAGGCTGTAAGGGCGGCATCAAAGCCGGTCTGGCTGGCCTTCTGGAGGCTCAGTGCCGCCTGATAGGCCGTGATGCCCGTATGCAGCATGGCCTCTGCACTCACGATCGTCCGGACAGCATTGTTCTGCGTGTCCTGCAGCGCAGCACGGGCACTGTCTTCCCGCTCATGCGCCTGCCGCAGACGATTGCGACGCAGCCCGCCATCATAGATCGGCACGGAAATACCTGCCGTGATGAGACCCCCGAATGTATGCACACGATCGTTGATCGAGTTCACATTGACAAGCGGCAGATTGCGAAAATGCAGGTCATCAAAGTTGTACCCGACATTGCCACTCATGAAAATCTGCGGCCTGTAGCTGGCACGGGCGCCTTCCACCGCACTCTGGGCGGCACGCAGGCTCGTATAGGCTGCCAGGACATCCGGCCGACGGGCCACAGCCTCATGCACCATCTCATCACTCAGGCGGATATCCTCAACGCGGATGTTCCTCCCGCTGTCCGTCTGCACATGCAGTGGCTGGGATGGATTCACGCCCACGGCAGCCAGCAGCTCCAGCCGGTATGTCTCCACATCCCCTTCCGTTCTGGCCAGCACCAGCTCGGCTTCCGCCACGGCCTGCTCGGCCTGTGACGTATCAATGACCGTCCCTTCCCCGTTTCTCAGGTTGGCATCTGCGGCCCGGGCAATCGCATGGGCATTCTCAAGAGACTGGCGCACAAGCGCCACATTGTTCAGAGCAGCCGCATAACGGTAATAAGCCAGAGCCACCTTGTGGATGACCTTCTGGTGTTCACCAGTAAAGAGGATGTTCTGCCCAATGCTCTTCTGGGTCGCTTCCTCCATCACGGCACGACGTTTGCCGAAGTCGAACAGCAACCATTCCAGCCCGACCTGCTGACGTTCCAGTGTGCCCTGAAGGCGGGTATTCAGACTCGCATGCTGGCCTGCCACCCGGAAGCGGTTGTGTGGCTCCAGCAGGCCATACCCCCCCATGGCTACGGCTGTCAGATGCGGCAGATAGGCCGAGCGGGCAATGCCCGTCTCTGCCGCACTGACCCGTGCTGCATCCCAGGCCTGACGTGTAGAGGGGTTGATGGACTGGGCCATGTCGATCAGATCGGCCAGATCGTAGGAATGATCCACCTGCACGGTGCCCAGTGCAGCAGGCTGCGGCAGGACACGGTCCGATGCGAGGCGGTACCCCGCAGGCATTTTCAGGACACGTCCCCCCTTCTGGCCCGGTGCCCCTTTTTCATGCCCCTCGATGATATGACCATTCACATCAACCGGTGCATTCCATGGCTGGTTGGGGGCAGGCGGCATATTCCGCATGGCCGTTGTCTGGCAACCACTCAACGCACTGCTGCAGAGAAGGGCACTACAGACCAGCACGGCCCTGCGCCATACCTTCCCCGGCTGCTGCATTTTTTTACGCTCCATGACCTGTTTCCACTCAAAACCATCCATCAGAGACCTCCTCCTTCCTTAAGGGAAGCGGTCTCTCCCCCCTTCAGTATCTGCCCCAGACGAAGAGACTGTTTCTGCTGGCTGGCAGCAATATCCCCGAACAGACACCCGGCACTCATGGCCGCACGCCGCAGGAACAGCATGTACTGCCTCATGCGATGTTTTGTCGGACGCATGGCGGCCGGTTCTATCATGACCTGCCGCAGCTGGCTCATGGCCCCACTGGCCGTTTCCTGTATCCGTGCCGCCTGAAGCATGCGCTGGTCGTGATTCCAGTCCGTGATATCCTGCGCCAGCAGGCCATCAAGCGCCTTGAGCTTTTGCAGGGCCCCACCCATCGCACTGTGTGGCCAGAACATGGTATGCACGACATATGTGATGGCCAGACCGATCAAGATACCGATGATACGGTCACGGGGCACCGTCAGATCCGTCGTTGGCGCATATTTGGCAAGATCAGCCAGCGTGAAGGTCACGATGATCTGCAACCCAAGGTAGGAAATGCGCTGGTCGCCGGCCTTGACCCATGCCCCGATGAAAATGACCACACCCATGACCAGCATGATCTCGGCTATGTCCGTCATGTGTGGCATGAGCCATACGATGGTGCCCATGGCCATGAAACAGCCTATCAGAGCCCCGACAATACGCAGCCGCTGTTTGTCCAGCACAGCCCCCATCGTCGGCAGGGACACGATGAAGCAGGTGATGATGCACGTATGCACCCCCGGCCAGTTCAGCATCTTGTATGTGATGATGGAGAGGCAGACAGAGACGGTCCCCTTGACGGCAAAGCGGACATGCTCCGGGTCCGTAAAGGCACCAGGAAGGAAAAAGCCCGATTTCTTTTTCGGTGCGGCATTTCCGGACTGGCTGGAAGGCAGCTGCACGTCCTCGGCTGTCAGGGGCTGGTCCAGACTGTTCAGCAGGCGCTCCATCTCCTGGGCGATATCACCTGAGCAGACCTGATCCGTGCCCGTTTCGGCCGGGCGGCCACCTGTTTCAAAACACTCCGCCGCTTCTTCCAGCCGCTTGGCCAGATACGCACAATCCTCCATGGAAATGGGGGCGTTGGGCTTCAGGCAGCGTTCAACAAATTGCAGGATGCCAAAACTGTTCAGAGCTGCCCGGCGCAGGTAGGACAGGTCTTCCGGGCTCCAGCGCTGTTCCGCAGTGGCAGCACCGAGCATGCCGAACATGCCGCTGACCCCCTCACCCACGGTATCCATGACAGCATCCTGCCAGGCCTGAGGGATGCCGCGCCCCTCGCCCCGCCGTCCCAGACATTTCGCCGACAGGCGCAGCCGCTCGATGATCTGGTCCGTGAGGACATGCTCTGGAGACGGAGAAAGACAGCTCCCCACAAAGGCCATCATGCCGGCGATGATGAGAAACACACGCCATGCCGACAGAACAAGACGGGCGATACTGTCACCACTCTGCACATTGTCCAGCGCCACCAGCATGTAGGAAAGGATCAACCCGCCAATGACACTGATCATGCCAAGGATGGTTGTCGTGCTGAGGAAGAAAAAGACGAAGCTGAGAACAAGGTTGAAAATGAGCGTTGCCAGAAAATTGTTGATTGTCGTGGCAACCCCCACATAGAGAGCCCCCGTCACACCGGAAAAGAAGATGATGTACATGACGGAGATCTTCATGTTCGCCACCCTGTTCCCCTGCCACAACGCCCCCAGGGTGAGCGTGAGCAGGGTCAACATGGGCAGCTGCCATATCTCACCTATGAGGACGAGCGCCATGCATACGATGGCGGTCCGCAAGGCCAGCGCCGTGCGCCCACGGGTTGGCCTTACGGCCAACCGCCAGAGACGCATGAAGGCGTCCAGATAGGGTTTAACCATGACAGGCAGCACCATGGAGAATTTCCACGTTGGCTGTTGCCCCCAGTCTCATCAGATGTTCAGGAGCATGTTCGATCCTGATGCGCACAGGGAAGCGCTGGGCAATATGCACCCAGTCCATCTGCCGCTCGACAGACGGCACACCACGTTCGCTTTCCCTCATGTAATCGGTCGTCACACCCCGGCCAATGCTCTCGACAACCCCGTGGATGGCATGGCTGCGATCAATCATGGAATACACGGTGGCGCAGTCACCCGGACGGACCGGCTTCAGGTTGATTTCCCGGATTGGGGCAATGGCATACCACTCATCCTTGGAAACCAGCGTAAACAGGTTCTCGTTGGCAGCCAGCACCTCGCCTTCCCGAACATTCAGACTCGTCACATAGCCATCTATGTTGGCCGTCACACGGGTCTGACGCAGCTCATAGCGGGCATGTTCCACCGCCACGGATGCTTCCTGCAACATGGCCTCGGCGTGTTTGACATCACCGACAGCCACCTGGCTGGCCTGCTGTTCGTGCTGGGCTTCTGCCAGGGCATCCACGGCAGAGTTGAACTTTGTCACGGCCTGGTCATAGACCTGCCATGACACATAATGCTGCTCGGCCAATGGCTTGAGACGGGTCACCGTACGCCAGGCAAGGTCCTTCTCATCCTCGGCCTGGTGCCGCTTGCGCTCGTTGGTTGCCGCATTGGCCATGCGGACGGCCAGAGCACGGCGGGCATCGTTCAGGTCGGCCTGTGCCTGTGTTTCACTGGCCTCAGCCTTGTGCAGGGCAATCTCATAGGGCTCGGGATCAATCTGGTACAGCAGATCCCCCTTGTGGACGACCTGATTCTCCCGGACAGAAAGAGTCTGGAGGCGCCCACCCACCAGAGCGGCCACATGTACGCTTTCCGTATAGATGACAGCACTATCACTGTTGGGATGCTGGCCTGACCGGTGATCCACATACAGGACACCGAGGAGAGCACATAACAGCGTGGCTGCTGCAATCACGCTCCCCACCGGGAAGCGGCCTTTAATCCGTTCTTTTTTCATGAAACCGCCCCTGAATTACCCGTAGAGAAGAAGCCAGCCGACAAGCCCTATCATCGTGCCCATGGAAAGGTAGGTGACCAGATGATACCGCAACAGGCCATCAATATGCAGGATCAGAAAGACCAGCCGCAGCAGGGCGGCGGACACCGCACCGATGAACAGGCAGATGAGCCAGGCCGGAAAATACGCACCGGCCAGAGGAAAACTCGGTGCCCCGATCCCGGCACAACCCTGCAAGGGCACCATGAGCAGGGCCAGCCCCCACCTTGGGGCTCCATGAGCCCTGAAAGAAAATACTCCGGGCAGCTTCATGCACGCTCCTGTTTCCAGCTACGGGGACAACACACAGCCCTGAAGGGCCTGCCCCCGTACATACGGAAACACCTGCCCTCACAAAGCATCTGACCAACCAGACCACTCATCTTTTTTACACATCGAAGCGCCCGACGATACGGGAGCATGACCCCTTTTTTCAAACGAATTGAGACAACCAGCATCTCAATCCCTATAAAGTAACATTTAACAACCTGAAAAATGTTTCAGATTACCTATCCTCCCGCAGGGTCTTCCCGCAAGTGACCTTTTTAAGGCCGTGCATCCCCCGTCCTGTACAGCAGAAGGTAAAGCCGTGCCCCAAGGGCAAAGGCCGTCACACCCAGCCCGGCCGCAAGGCCGATCCATAGCCCCTCCACACCATAGCCCTGGTGGAAAGCCAGCCAGTACCCCAGACCGATCCCCACGACACCATAACTCACGATACTGATCACCATCGGAACAAAGGTATCCCCACAGCCCCGCAACGCCCCGTTGCAGACAGCCTGCACCCCGTCGACAATCTGGAAAATTCCGGCAATCTTCAGCAGCAGGACGGTAGTGGCGAACGTACCGGCATCCGGTGGTCCACCAGTATAATAGAGGCGGGCGATCCAACCCGGCAGCAGCATGAGGACAAGGCCCGTCAGAATGGTCCAGGCCAGCACCAGCAACAGGGCACCGCTGGAAGCCCGACAGGCTTCTGCCCTCTTCCGGGCCCCCCGCCAGTAAGCCACCCGTACGTTCGCCGCCTGCCCGATGGCCAGACACACCATGAAAAGCAAAGAAATCGTGTTCAGTGCAACCTGATGCGCTGCAAGGCTGCGTGTCCCCAATCGCCCCGCATTGAGAGTCGTGATCTGGAACAGCAGCAGCTCGGAGGCTGCCGTGACCATCATGGGCAGACCCAGCACCAGCAGTTCCCTGAAGAGCGGCCAGTGGACCCTCGCAGGCTTCAGCAGGTGCCGGAGCTGTGGCCGCCCGAGACAGAGAAGCAGCAGGACGAGGCTCATGGCCCAGCCCGTCAGCATCGTGGCATGAGCGGATCCGAACAGCCCATAGGCTGGCAGGCCGGACCAGCCATGAATCAGGGCCGCATTGAGCACCCCATTGCACAGGGCCATGGCTGGCATCGTCCACAACAGCAGGGATTCCGCTCCCAGGGATGGCAGAGCCACACGACACAGGCCAAGCAGAACCAGATTGGGCCACAGGGCATAGAGCAGCACATTGATGAACTGCCCTCCCTGCCTGGTCACCATCTCCGGCTCCCCCATCAGGCTGAAAATACCGCTGGAACAGAGAAGAAGGAGCAGACAGGGAATAAACGCCACCATGCCCAGCACGACCCCTGCACTGATGATGCTGCGCCTGTCATGCCCGCCCCCATGGCCATGCTCCACACCACCACGGGCATGGGACAGCAACACGCCGACTCCACCAAGCACGGCCTGAAAGGAGATCATCGTCGTGAAAAAGAAATTGTTGGAAATTCCCCCGATGGCGACTGCATCCACCCCCAGGCTGCCCAGCAGAACGGTATCCGTCACCGCCATGGCCATCTCCGAAAGCTGGGACAGCGCAAGAGGCAGACCAACCTGCACAAGAGTGCGGATATGGGTCGGCATCCCCACAATCTGGGGGCCCTGTTTCATACGTGATGCAGACATGAGACCGTCTCTATCGCATATAAAGCAAAGTGCAAATTCTAAAAATAAATTCCCCTGTTGCACCAAACGCATCTCTGTCGCATTGAACAGACATGAGCACGCAGAAGAGCAATACAGCCCCCATCTCCCCCCGGCCCGGCCTGAGGCTTCACAACAGCCATCAGCGCACCACTGTTCCCTTCACCCCCGATGATGCCAGCAATGTCCGCCTCTATTTCTGCGGGCCAACCGTGTATGACCGGGTCCATCTCGGCAATCTGCGCTCCATGCTGAGTGCAGACGTGCTTGTCCGGCTGCTCAAGGCGCTCTACCCACAGGTTACCTACGTTCGCAACATTACCGACATTGACGACAAGATCATCCAGCGGGCACGGGAGAATGATGAAGACATCTCCCATCTGACAGAACGGACCACGAAAGACTTCCACGACGATCTTGCTGCCCTGAACATCCTGCCTCCCACTGTGGAACCCAGAGCCACCCAGCACATTCCCGACATGCTGGAGATGATCGGCCGCCTCATCACGCAGGGCCATGCCTATGAGACGGAGGGGCATGTTCTCTTCGACGTCACATCATTCCCCAGTTACGGGGCCCTGTCGGGCCGCTCGCTGGAGGACATGCTGGCCGGTGCCCGGGTGGACGTGGCCGACTACAAACGCAACCCTGGCGATTTCGTCCTCTGGAAACCTTCCCGCAACGATGAGCCGGGCTGGGACAGCCCATATGGCCGTGGCCGCCCCGGCTGGCACATTGAATGCTCTGCCATGGCAGAACGCTATCTCGGGGAGAGTTTCGACATTCACGGCGGTGGAAACGACCTGCTTTTTCCCCACCACGAGAATGAACGGGCACAATCCCTCTGCTGCTATCCGCATGGCCATTTCGCCCGGCACTGGGTCCATACCGGGATGCTGCTCTCCAATGGTGAGAAGATGTCCAAATCCCTGGGCAACTTCCATACCATCCATGAAGTGCTGGAGCGTACTCCAGCCGAGGCCCTGCGGCTGCTCTTTCTTGGCTCCCATTACCGCTCCACGCTGGACTTCACATGGGAGAAGCTGGACGAAGCCCGCCGCATCATGGACCGATTCTACCGGGCGCTGGAGAAAACGCCACCAGCCAGCACGGACAGCATTCCGGCCGACATTCTGGAAGCCCTGTGTGACGACCTCAACACGCCGCTGGCCCTCAGCGCTCTCCACCGTTACGCCGATGCTGCGCTGGAAGGCCAGCAGAGTGCTGCGAACCACCTCTGGGCCGGCGGGCAGCTGCTTGGGCTGTTCACCATGAAACCGGCAGACTGGTTCCAGGGAGGGACAGACCTTGACCCCGCCACCATTGAAGCCCTGATTGAAAAACGTCTGGCCGCCCGCAAGGCCCGTGACTTTGCACTAGCCGACCAGATACGCAACGACCTGGCAGAACAGGGCATCCTTCTGGAAGATGGACCTGCCGGCACAACATGGCGGAAAGGATAAGTCATCCCATGACAGGCCGTAATGGTGGAGCTGATCTGGCTCCGCCCGCTCCCTTTGACCCCGTCGTCATCCTTGTCCGCCCGCAGCTGGCTGAAAATATCGGGACCACCGCCCGGGCCATGGCCAATGGCGGGCTGTTCCATCTCCGCCTCGTGGCCCCCCGTGACGGCTGGCCGCAGCCCCGGGCCTGGTATGCCTCCTCCGGTGCCGACCGCATCCTTGAAGAGGCCACGGTCTTCGAGACGGTGGATGACGCCATCGCCGACCTCCACCGTGTTTTTGCCACCTGTCCACGCCCCCGCCACATCATCAAACCGGTCATGACAGCCCGTGGAGCAGCAGCAGAACTGCGGGCCACCAGCAGCCGGAAGCTGAAAAGCGGCATCCTCTTCGGTCCCGAACGGGCAGGGCTGGACAATGAGGACATGGCCCGGGCGGACACACTCATCCGCTATCCGCTCAATCCCCGCTTCATGTCGCTGAATCTGGCCCAGGCGGTGCTGGTCATGGCCTATGAGTGGTACCTGACCGAGGATACCGTGCCGGAACAGTATCTCATGACCAACGAGACGCATGTGGCAACCAAGGGCGAGGTGGAAAATTTCATGACCCACCTGCTGCGGGATCTCGATGAGTGCGGTTTCCTCCACCACAAGCAGAAAAGGCCGGGCATGATCCGCAACCTGCGCCATCTTTTCGCCCGTGGAGAGGTAACGGAACAGGAACTGCGGACACTGCATGGTGTCGTCAGCGAACTCTCACGGGCCCGGAAAATCCGCCATATGAAATGACCCGTCCCAGCCTGCCCGGCCAGATTCCGGGCAGGCAGCATCCCCATCCCTCCATCCTGCCATAGGCTCCCCATGCATCTGAAACTGCCAGAAACCCTGCTCCACCAGCATAAGACGGCACCACAGACACCGGGTCTGAGCCTTCTCTCGCAGGACAACATCCTGAACATCGTCACGCGCAGGAAAACAAAGGGCCGCCTGCTGGGAGACATGTATCACAACTGTCTGACCATGGGGTGGCTGCCCTTCTTTGCCACGATGACAGCCGCCTATCTGCTGCTCAACCTGCTGTTCAGCGTCGGTTTCTATCTCGTGCCGCATGGGCTGAGCAACGTGCACAGTGGAAATTTCTGGGGAGACTTCTTCTTCAGCGCCCAGACCCTCTCCACAGTCGGATATGGATATATCTATCCCCAGAGCCCAGCGGCCAATGCACTCGCCACGTTCGAGATGCTGGTGGGGGTCATCTCGACCGCCATCATCACCGGGCTTGTCTTCGCCCGTTTTTCACGCCCGCAGGCCAGGGTCCTGTTCAGCAGCATCGTCACGATCTTCCAGGAGGGGGAGAATCTCAAACTCAATTTCCGGCTGGGAAACCTGCGCAATACACCGTTGATGAATACCAGCGTGGAGGCCATTCTGGCCCGTACGCGATGCGACGAAAATGGCCATACCTCGCTCCAGCTGGAAATACTGCCACTGGTTTACAACCATTTCCCGGTTTTTCCGGTCAGCCTCTCCTTCACCCACCACATCACGGAAAGCAGTCCACTCCACGGGCTGGACAAAGCCACCCTTGAGGAACAACAGGCCCGCATTTTCCTCATCTTCAATGCCACCGATCCCGTTTCAGCGCAGGATGTCTTCGCCCACCATACCTACATGGCACAGGACATGCTCTACGGGGCACGCTTCGTCAGCCTTCTGAGAGCCTCCGGACAGGGCCTGATGGAAGTGGATTTCAGCCTCTTCCACACGACATCTCCAGACCCGCTGCCCGCCAGGGATGAGGAGCCCATCACCGTGACAGATGAGACCTCTGCCGGGACAGACTGACAGGCAGCCCGCCCCGGTCTCATCAGGTCAATGCTGCATGGCATCCTGCAGACGGTGCAGGACCCGCTCCCGCCCCATGAGCGGCAGAAGGGCTGCCAGTTCAGGCCCGGCATCCTCGCCTGTCAGGGCCAGACGCAGGGGCAGGAAGAGCCTCTTCCCCTTGCGGCCGGTTTCACTCTTCAGCACGTCAGTCCAACGCTTCCAGACCGTCCCATCCCACGGTCCTTCCGGCAGGAGACGGGCTGCTTCCTGAAGAAACCCTGCCTCTTCAGGCTGGGACGGAGCCACGATGTCCCCCTTCACGACAGACCACCAGTGAGCGATCTCCACGGCCAGATCAATATTGCCCCGGATGGCCAGCCAGAAGGCCTCATCGGCCCCTTCCGGCAGGTGGGGCCGTATCTCTTCATAGGACATGCCATGCAGGACACGGCGGTTCAGCCCCAGCAGCTGCGGAACATCGAACCGGGCCGCTGACCGGGACACATGGCCGATGTCATAGCCGCGCACGATCTCATCCATGCTGGAGGCGGCCTGCGGGTCATCCGAACTGCCCAGACGGGCCAGATAGGCCACGAGGGCACGGGGCTCGATCCCGTCATTACGCAGTGTGGAAAGGGCCAGCCCGCCCAGACGCTTGGACAGCTTGCCACCATCCTGCCCCAGCAGCAGCGGCAGATGCCCGAAGGTGAAACGTCCCTCCTTCGCCCCAAGGGCCTCGGCGAGGTCAAGCTGCACGCCCGTGTTGGTCACATGGTCCTCACCCCGCAGGATGTGGGTGATGCCCATGTCCAGATCATCAATCACCGAGGCCAGCGTGTAGAGGATGCTGCCATCCGCCCGCACCAGAACAGGATCGGAAACGGCGGTCAGCTTCACATGGCAGTCCCCCATCACGAGGTCAGTCCAGCGACGGGTGGCCCCGCTCAGCTTGAAACGCCAGTACGGCACCTTGCCGTTGGCCTCTGCCCGGGCACGCTGCTCGGCCGTCATTTTCAGCATGCCACGGTCATAGAGCGGCGGCTTGCCGGCCCGCAGACGCTGCTCCCGCTTGTATTTCAGCTCCAGCTCACTCTCAAAGCAGGGATAGAGCCGCCCCGTTTCCTTGAGGTGCTCGATCACCTCCTCATACCGGGCAAGACGTTCCGACTGGCGGGCGTACTCGTCCCAGTCCAGCCCCAGCCAGGTCAGGTCCCGGCGGATGGCTTCCTCATAGGCACTGTTGCCACGCTGCGTATCCGTATCATCCATCCGCAGCAGGAACCGGCCACCATGCCGACGGGCGAACAGCCAGTTCGCCACGGCAAGACGGGCATTGCCAACATGAAGATGCCCTGTTGGTGAAGGGGCAAAACGTACTTTCATACCGTACTCTGTTCTCACTCTCTCATGGGACGCATGGCTGCAGGACCGGTTCCCGGTCCCTTACTGCTGCCCGTCCTGACGGCGGCGGATGACCTCCGCCACGAAGGCCTCATCATCATCCTGACCGTCCTCATCAGGCGGTCCGGCCAGCTCCTCGTCACTCACGAGGCGGCGGGGGTCCAGTGCCCGCCAGTCACGTTCCATCGGCGTGGCCGGGCTGGAAACGAAATCATCCAGTTCCGTGCTGGACTTCCATCCGTCTTCCCCAGCATCCACGACCTCGGCATTCTCGCCAAAAGCAAACCAGCTCTGCAACACATCCCGATCCGCCGCACCGGGGACACGGCACCGCTCGATGCTGTCCCGCACATAGGCCCGGGCAAAGGCGTTGGCATGGGCGAGGTCGAAGAAGCCCTTCACCTCTTCCACCACATCATCGTCACCCTCACTGGCGCCGGACTGATCCAGAATACGGACAACCCAACCGGCTTCATCCTGCTTCATGGTTGCCTCGGCCTCTGCCTGCACGGCTTCCTCAGTACTCTGCCCGCTTTCTCCGCCCCGGATTCCATTGATGAAAGCCCGTCTGGCTTCTTTATCCTCGTCATTCATCATCCGGCCCTTTCCTGAATTTTCTGAAGAAGGAACTCACGCCCGATCTTCACCCTCGGCTCACCGTCGTAGGAAACGATGTCAGCCGTGGCGTAGGTTTCTGACCAACGATCCGGCAGGAACGACCCCGTCCCCACAATGTCGATCGGTGCAGAAGCATCATGCATGGCCATGCATTTGGAAATACCGAACCCGGACGAAACGACAATTTTCACCTTCGGAAAACCTGCCTCATCCAACGCTTCCCGCATCCGCCAGATGGCGGCCGCAGAAACGCCCGTCCCTACCAGATAGCGCAGCTCCTTTTCCGACCGGTAGCGGCGGATGGTGCCTGGCGTGTTCCGCTCCAGCACCTCATAGGAACGCTGCGGGTCCAGCCCTTCGAGGAAGCGCCCTCCGTGCGTGTCCAGCCGCACACTCAACTCACCTGCGGCGGCCCTTTCCGGAAAGCGGCGACAGACTTCCAGCATGTCCGTCACTTCCTGCCCAAAATAGTCCACCAGCACAGTCAAAGGTTCATCAGGGAAACGCTCCACATACATTTCCGCCGCCCGCAGGGTAGACCCGGCATAACCGATGAAGGCATGAGGCATGGTCCCCAATCCACGCTCCTGCCCGAAAAAACGGGCCGTGGCATGGTTGGCATTGCCGATGAAGCCCACGGCCCCTTCCGCCTGTGCCGCCCGTGACCCCACGGCAGCAGCATAGGCCATCAGCTCCTGCATCTCACCACCGGCACAGTGACGGGCATCCATCGCCAGAAAAGGCACCTTCGGCAGGGCAAGGGCCATCTGGTAGGCGTTATGAGCTGCCACGCAGGCAGCACCCGTCTTCTGGAGCAGCAACGTCTCCAACGGCGCCAGCGCAACAAGCGACCCTGTCAGATAGAAGAGCGGATCCCCTGCTCCGACCCATGTACCTTCTGGATGCACCTCCGTGATCCTGACGGAAAAACCCTGATGACGGGCGACATTCTGCACCCATTGCAGGGCCAGCCCATAGGCCGCCACGACTGGACGGCGGACGAACACGGCATAGGTGACCTCACAATCGCCAAACTGGCTGACGATGTCCCGCATCCGCAGGAAATAGGCATCCGTCCGTCCCTCGATCTGCGGCGCATCCAACGCCTCCTGCGGGCTGCGGGCCTGCTCGAGAGTCTGTTTCCAACTCATCACGCTGTCTCCCCTGACAGAACTGGGCCGATCCTGCGCTTACGGCCGGGCGGACACCTTCAGCGTTTTCCGAAAATACGCTTCAGCCGGTCTGAAAGCTGAAAGGCGATCTCCAGAGACTGCTCGGCATTCAGCCGCGGGTCACAGAATGTCGTGTACCGGGTCGGCAGATCGGCATCCGTCAGACACCGGGGACCACCCGTACATTCCGTCACGTCGCTGCCGGTCATCTCAAGATGGATACCACCGGGCACCACACCGGCCTGCTCGAACACATCAAGGAAGCCCATGATCTCGTCCAGAACATGCTCGAAAGCACGGGTCTTGTATTTGTTGGACGACGTGGTGGTGTTGCCGTGCATGGGGTCACATATCCATGTCACGGTCCGGCCTGTCCTGCGCACGGCCTCCAGCAGCGGGGGCAGGAGCTCACGCACCTTGCTGTGACCCATGCGGGAAATGAGCGTGATGCGGCCTGCTTCATCCTGCGGATTAAGGATTTCCAGAAGTTTCTGAAGGTCCTCAATGGTCGTGGTCGGCCCGACCTTGATGCCGATCGGGTTGTCCACCCCACGCAGGAACTCCACATGCGCCCCCTCCGGCTGGCGGGTACGGTCGCCAATCCAGAGGAAATGGGCCGACAGGCCATAATGGCGGCCTGTCACCTCATCCACACGGGCCAGAGCCTGCTCATACGGCAGGAGCAGGGCCTCATGAGAGGTATAGAACTCCACCTCGTCGTAATGCGGGGCATTGTCCTCCACGCCACAGGCTTTCATGAAGGCCAGCGTATCCTCCACCTGGGAGGCCAGCTGCTCATAACGCTCACCCTGCGGGGAGTTGCGGACATAGTCCAGATTCCAGCGATGGATGTCATGCAGATTGGCAAACCCGCCCCGGGAATAGGCCCGCAGCAGGTTCAGCACGCCTGCCGCCTGAAAATAGCCCATCTCCATACGGGCCGGGTCCGGCCTGCGGGCCTCGGCAGTGAATTCCGGACTATTGACATTGTCACCACGGTAGCAGGGCAGCTCCACGCCATCCCGCTTCTCCACATCGGAAGAACGGGGCTTGGCATACTGCCCGGCCATGCGCCCGATCTTCACGACCGGAACCTTGGCGGAGAAGGTCAGGATGGCAGCCATCTGCAACAGGACACGGAACGTATCCCGGATGATGTCCCCGGTGAACTCCCCGAAACTTTCGGCACAAGGCCCTCCCTGAAGAACGAAGGCCTCCCCGCGGGAGGCAGCCGCCAGACGCTCTTTCAGGCGGCGGGCCTCCCCGCCAAAAACGAGCGGCGGATAGCGATGCAGACGTTCTTCCACTGCGGCAAGGGCTGCCCCATCCTCATAGGTCGGGGCCTGACGGATCGGACGCAGGCGCCAGCTGGCCGGTGACCATTGTGTCGTGCTGCTGTGCCCGTCTGACTGCTGCATCTTGTTCTCCTGCGACAAGGGAAGCGACCCTGCTCATGGGATGGGCCGCCCGTAACGTAATGGTTGGAGCTGTCATTCCAGTGGGTGATTTTATGACCGAAATGCCCGCTGAATGGTAGAGGAGGCCGCAAAATATTCAACCCGGCTCCTTTCGCCCATGCGGCCATGCCATGACCGCCCTGCGGTTCCTTCATCATTTTACCCTGAAAAGACTTGATCATCCCGCCGCCTGAAAGGATATATGGGGGAAGGAAGTACTTCCCATCTACGCAGGAACAGAACACACATGGCTTCGCCTTTTCATTCAGTCTCCAGATGCCTGACAGCCGTGACGGCTGCCCTCGGTCTTGCGGCTCTTGTTCCGGCTGCTATGCCGGGTGCCATGGCCCAGACGGTCCACTTCAGCACCCCCTATCAGGACAACCCCGCCACTACCTCCTCAAAACAGGCTGCCCAGCAGGCACAGAAAAACGCCGTGAAAGGTGGTGAGCACTTCCGTGCCCGGGGGCATCGTCCGCCGCCGCCGGGCTATCAGGATGTTCCCTCCACGGAGTTCGAAAATGGCCCGGACCCGGAGCACGAGGCCCATCTCCGCTCCAACCGTGATGCTGTCACGGGCAGCAATCTCGGCAAATTCGGCAGCTCCTATCAGGATACCAACCCCATCCAGAGTGGCCAGGTGGGTGACGCTACCGGCAATGGCTGGGTCGCCCCGCGCGGCAATGGTTTCTGAGGGGAAAAGCGACCTGTAAACGGTCAGCCCGCCCCCGGAAAAGCCCCGTCTCCCCACTGGGAGACGGGGCTTTTTTTCATCCTGCCCCCAGTACCTGCCCTGCTGCGGCGCCATACCCCCTGAGAAAGAACGTCCGGCTTGTCTGATACTCAAAGCGGATGATCCTGAGGCAGCCTATCCCGGCAGCAAGGTCCCGCCGGCGGGACAGCCCTCTACTGCCATGGAAGACAGTTTCCAGATGGGCCTGTTCCTGCGTGAACTCTTCCACCGTCATCGGGTTGCTTTCCTGCCCCTGTTCAGTCAGATGGATGATGTCCCGGACCATATGCTCCCCGGCGGCCAGGGCACTTGGGGGCAGACGCCCGAGCGCAACAAGGTCCCGCAGGGTCAACAGGTTCCGCCCGACCGTCATGACGGCCAGCGTGCCACGAATCATGCTGTCAACCTCATCCTGCGGGATCTGGCCCGCAAAACGGATGATCTGCTCCATCCGCAGGGTTGTCTCGTTGGTCCAGAGCCGTTGGGTCTGGGCCCGTCCCCGCAGGGGCTCTTTCAGCTTCTGAATCTCCTTGACCAGCTGCCGCCGCAACTGTGCCCATGCCTGTGTCACGGAGAAAGGCAGAACCGTGCGGAACACCTGCACACCGCTCCACAAGGCAAGCAACAGGGCAAGTGACTGGTTGAACCATGTCACCTCATCCACCCTGGCCTGATTGTCCAGAGTTAGAACCCACGGAAAGAAATTGACATAGGACGCTGCAACCCCTGCCAGAGCGGGTATACGCAGTGCCAGCCCCCCGAGGAACATCAGCACGGCAACCGGTATGGCGAAAACGGCATAGTCCGACGTGATGGGCATGACCAGGAAAACCGGAATGATGCTGGCCAGTACGGAGCAGACAGCCCCATAGAAGAAATATTTGCTGATCAGGATCATGTTGTTCATGATTGCGAACCGGGCGCACACCACGCTGAGCAGGCTCATGTAAGCCCCCCCATAGGACCATGCCGTCACCTCCCAGACAAAGGCGCCGATCAATATGGCCACGGCAGCCCGGATGGCGTTGATGGTTGCAAGCCGCCCATCCGCCTGACGTTTTATGCGATGGCGTTTCAGGGCGGGCAGTTTCCGCAGACCTGCATAGTGGGACTCCACCGCCGAGCGGAAATCAATGAGCATGATCTCCACCCCTACCCCAACAATACCCTGCTGGAGAGCATCCTCATCATCCCGGGAGAGGCAGCGTTCCAGCTCGTCATGATTTTCCTGGAGCATGGTTTCAAGCTGGCCCAGCCCAGCCATGACATGAGCCGTGTCCTGCCTGAGCAGGGCTGCGATGCCATCCAGCTCCCCGGCGACACGTTCCAGGCCGGCTGCCAGCCGGGCCGGTATGTGCGGTGCTGATGCAAGACGGGAGCGGACCCCCACCCCACGGGCCAGCACGAAGGACACACGCTCCAGCGTCACATAGGCCTGATCCGCCTCTTCGCCTGCATGACGGGAATCAATACGGATGAATTCAAGCTGATCATTGAACCCCTGCAACGAGCCAAGAATGCGGGTCATCTCCGCCACACCCTTCTCGTCCTGACGCAGGATGAGGGCCAGAGCCGCGGCTGTCTGGCTGAGCAGGGCAGCCATACGCTGCTGGAGGTCCGTACGGGCCACCCGGTCTGCCCCCGGCACGGTGACCATTCCTGCCACCATTTCACACACCACACCCAGCAGGATGTAAGACCCGCGGGCCATGGCAATATAGAAGACCTGATCGGGATGTTCCGAAGCACCGACAGCAATGATGGCCCCGGTATAACCGGCCAGAACCATGGCATAACCCCGGAAATTCTCCAGCATGCAGGCCATGCCGGTACACCAGCCAACCCAGCCGGCCAGCAACACAAAGAAAATCCACGGATGCTGCGGGGCTACCGCTATCAGGCTGATGCCTCCCACCATGCCCAGCAGGGTTCCGGCAATGCGCCAGCGCCCTTTGGAAAGGCTCATCCCACGGGAATTCTGCGCCACGATCCAGACCGTCATGGCAGCCCACTGGGGCGATCCCATCTCCATCCAGAAGGCGATGGCAAGCGCCACAAGCGAGGCGATGGTCGTCCGCAGGGAGAACAGAACGGCACTCAGGGTATTCGGCTGTAACTTGAGCCAGTTCATGATCCGCCCTGCCCTCCTGCCAGCCCGTTCAGTGGCGGTCCACCAGACGGGTGGGCGTCCTCATCGTCACGAACTCCTCTGCCGTGCTGGGGTGCAGGGCCACGGTCTGGTCCAGCTGCTTCTTTGTCAGCTTCGCCGTCACGGCAATGGCCAGCATCTGGATGATCTCAGGAGCATCCGGCCCGACCATGTGGGCACCCAGCACCACATCACTGTGGCGGTCCACCACCAGCTTCATCAGTATCTTCCCCGCCCGTTTGGGCAGCGTCTGCCGCATGGGGGTGAAGCGGGACGTATAGATGGCAAGATCATGCGTTTTGGCTGCCTCTTCCTCGCTCATCCCCACGACACCCACGGGGGATGAGAAGAAGACGGCCTTCGGCAGGGTCTCGAAGGACCATGTCCGCCCCTGCGGATTGAAGAGCTGCTCGGCCAGCATGTGACCTTCCGCAATGGCAGTAGGGGTCAGGTTGTACTGATCCCTGACATCCCCGATGGCATAGATGGAGGGCACATTGGTCCTGCCATCCACCCCCGCCACGACATGTCCTTTCTCCACCGCCACACCTGCGGCATCCAGCCCCAGGGAATCCACGGCAGCCCGGCGCCCCGTAGCCATGATGACCGCATCGACCTCGTAAGAGGCCCCGTCATCCATCACCAGACGGACGGCCCTGCCGCCACCAATATCCTCCAGACGGACCGGCGAGGTGCCCGGATGCTGGGTGATGCCATGCAGGTCGATCAGCTCCCTGAGATGCGTACGGACTTCCTCATCAAATCCACGCAGTGGCAGGGGCTGGCGGTAGAACAGGTCCACCTGCGAGCCCATGCCCGCCAGAATCCCGGCGAATTCCACCCCGATATAACCGCCGCCAATGATGGCAACCCTCTGGGGCCGCTCGGGCAGATGGAACAGCTCATCAGAGGTAATGACCAGCTCAGCACCCGGAATATCCAGCCGCACGGGGGTGGAGCCGGGTGCCAGCACGATCTTCCTGGCCCGGATGCGCTGGACCGGAGCCTCCGGTGCCAGAACGGACGGGCCGATCTCCAGCGTATTGGCATCCAGCAGCCGGGCATCACCCGTGTAGAGGTCGATCCCGGCCTTCTCCAGCATGGAGACATAAATGCCATTCAGCCGCTCGATTTCCCGGTCCTTGGCGGCAAGGAAGCCGTACCAGTCAAAGGAGGACGGGCGCTGCACATCCCAGCCGAACGCCGGGGCATCCTCGATCATCCGGCCCGTTTCGGCTGCATAGACCATCAGCTTCTTGGGAACACAGCCCAGATTGACACAGGTACCACCCCAATGTCTGCGCTCGGCAATGCCCACACGGGCACCATTCTGGGCTGCAATGCGGGCGCAGCGCACCCCGCCCGACCCCGCACCGATCACAAAGAGATCATAATCCTGCATAACGTTCCTCCCACCTCTCCCCCTTCAGCCAGGGGAAACAGGCCCTGATTATCGCCACACCTGCATGACCCGTTTCCACCAGATAGCAGAACGGGCAGGCCCGAGGGGCTTCACCGATGCGTGAGGGGCCCCGCCACACATCGCCTACTCATACCCGCTCGAACCTGCCCGCTTACGGGTCCGCTGATTTTACAGCCTCGCCTTTACCGCTCGGCAAAAGCCTTTTCGACCACATAGGAGCCCTGACGGCTCATGTTGCCTTCCTCAAAGCCACGCTCTTCCAGCAGCTTCTGGGTATCGGCCAGCATCTCCGGGGACCCGCAGATCATCACGCGGTCATGCTCGGGGTCCAGCTCGTCAATGTTCAGGTCACGGAAGATGCGCCCGTTATTGATCAGGGCCGTGATGCGCTCCTGCACGGGGAACTCCTCACGGGTGACAGCCGGATAATATTTCAGCTTGGCGGCCACATCCTCACCGAGGAACTCATGTTTGGGCAGGATGTTCGTGATGTAATCACGATAGGCCAGCTCGCCACGCTCACGCACCGTATGGGTGAGGATCACGTTCTCATAACGGTCATAGGCGTCCGGGTCCTTGATGAGGCTCAGGAACGGCGCAAGACCTGTCCCGGTGGAGAGGAAATACAGATTGCGGCCCGGCTTCAGGTTGTCCAGCAGCAGGGTCCCCACCGGCTTGCGGCCGATCAGCACCGTGTCACCCACCTTGACGTGACGCAGGCGGGAGGTCAGCGGGCCATTCTCCACGGCAATGGAGAGGAACTCCATCTGGTCCTCATAGTTGGCGGAAGCAAGAGAATAGGCACGCAGCAGCGGCTTGCCCTCCACCTCGATGCCAATCATCGCAAACTGGCCGTTGGAGAAACGCAGGCCAGGGTCACGAGTCGTTGTAAAGCTGAAAAGGCGGTTCGTCCAGTGATGGACCTGCTGGACCTTGGCCGGATAGAGGTGACCATATTCCTTGGTCGGTTCGGCAAGGCGATACTGGCCCTCATGCCCTTCAAAGGGGACAAGGCCGGTCAACGGCTCATCAATCACGGGTGTGGGGGCGGATTCAGCGGGGTAAGGCGTGCTCATGATCCGTCGTCATCTCCAGAAATGCAAAAATCACATCATGTTCAGTCAACAGGGCACGGCACCACCCGGAGACCGGGGGCACCGACCGGCATGTTCGACAACATGCCTTTCTTTTACCCGATTGTCACCAGAAACGGGACGCCATGCCCCCTTTTCTCTTGACTTCCCGGCCCTGCCCTCCTGAAAACACCTGCATGACAGACAGTTCCCAGCCCCACGATCCCTCCTCCTTCACCCCCGCCTCCCCGGCAGAGCGTGCCCTCGAACAGGCTGAATCTGCCTTTGGGGCGCACCTGGCCATCACCCCACGGGAACGGGCCTCCCTCCTGCGGCAGGTCGCCCGCCGGCTGGGAGCCGACAAGACGGAGATCAACGAGGCCGAGCTGCTCCATGCGCTCTGCCAGGTCCGCCGCCGCAGCTGGGCCAGTGGCATGATGAACCGTGCCCATCGCAACGGAGATGTCTGGGTCCGCAAGGCCGATGTCCTTCTGGCGGCCGAACGCATCAGCGATCCGCTGATTGACGAGAACGGCCAGAACGCCGTGCTGGAAAGCGTGCTGGAAGAACGCTGGCGGGACATGGCAGACACCCCCCTGCGGGTGCTGGACGACATGCGGGCGGACTTTGCCGATGTCGGCACCTTCCTCTCCGGCACGCAGATTGAACGGCTCTCCCACAGCATCGCCCGGGCCTTTGGTGGCGTGGACCTTGGCTTCGAGGATGAGATGATCCTTGAGGAGGAACGCCGGGCACGGGAGCAGGAAGATATCCGGGCCAGGGCCGAAGCCCGCCGGGCACGGGAACTCCAGAAGATCAGGGACTGGGAAGCCACCCTTGTCGGCTTCGAGAAGGTTCCCGCCCTGCTGCACTGCTCCCGCCGGGAAGCCCTGCGCTGGATCGCCGAGAACCGCATCCCCGTCGCCAAGCGGGACATGCAGCCGGACGGGCTGGAGATTTTCCATTTCGACCCGGCAGAGCTGAAAAAATGCCGCCCCCTGCTCAACAGCTGGCGACGTGGCACGGGCCAGAAGGAGAGTGACGGCTATGATGACAGCCCGCAGGCCCGCAAGGGCAATGCGGCCATCGCCCGTGTCGCCGCACTGGACCGCTTCGCCGCCCATTTCCGCACTGCCCGTGCGCTGAAACGCCGCATCACGCTGGTGACCGGCCCTACCAATTCCGGCAAGTCCCACACGGCACTGGAGGCCCTCGCCCAGGCAGAGAGCGGTCTGGCCCTCGCCCCCTGCGGCTGCTGGCCCATGAATTCCGGGAAGCCATGCTCAGCCGGGGTGTTCCGGCCTCACTGACAACCGGAGAAGAACGCATCATCGACCCCACGGCCCGCCATCTGGCCGCCACGGTGGAGATGTGCCCCTTCAGCAACCCTGTTGACGTAGCCATCATCGATGAGGCCCAGATGCTCAGCGACCCGGACCGGGGAGCGGCGTGGACGGCCGCCATCATGGGCGTTCCGGCACGGCACGTCTTCATCCTCGGAGCGGCGGACTGCATCCCGCTCGTCAAGCGCATTGCCGAACTCTGCAATGACCCGGTGGATGAGATCCATCTGGAGCGCAAAAGCCCGCTCCGCCCCGCCGGAACACTGGCCCTGACGGACCTGCGGGCCGGTGATGCCCTCATCGCCTTTTCCCGCCGGGACGTGCTGGACCTCCGGGCCGAACTGATGGCCCATAACCGCCGGGTCGCCGTCATCTATGGTGCCCTAAGCCCGGAAGTCCGCCGGGCCGAGGCCGCCCGCTTCAACCGGGGTGAAGCAGACATCCTCATCGCGACGGATGCCATCGGCATGGGCCTCAACCTCTCCATCCGCCGGGTGGTGTTCAGCACGCTGCGCAAATATGACGGACGGCAGACACGCAACCTTGTCTCGCAGGAAGTCAAACAGATCGGTGGACGGGCAGGCCGTTTCGGCAAGCATGAGGAAGGACTGGTCTGCGTGCTGGAAGGGGCAGGCCGCCCCAGCTTCATCCGCCAGATGCTGGACGCTCCGCCGGAACCCACGCTGGAACTCCGTCCCCTCGTCCAGCCCGATGCGGACATCGTGCAGGCCGTTGCGCAGGAAATGGGATCAGACAGCCTTTACGGCGTGCTGACCCGCATCAAGCGGGCCGTCCTCCGCCCCGATGACCCAAATTACCGTCTGGCCGACATGGAGCAGGCTCTGGAAATTGCCGCCGCACTGGAAGGCGTGGACGGGCTGGACCTCTCCACCCGCTGGACCTACGCCATGTGCCCGATCAACACACGGGACAACGGCATCCCCCGCCTTGTGGAATGGGCCGCCCTCCATGCCCGTGGGCAGCGCATCTTCCCCCCCGGCACGGGCCGCCTCCCCGCTGCGGCCACGGCCGGGCGGGAAGAGCTGGAACGGGCCGAGAAACGCCATCGTCGCCTTGTCACATGGCGGTGGCTGGCCATGCGCTTCCCGGAGAACTATCCGGAACTCATCGTTGCCGAACGCAATGCCGCCATTCTTGATGAATGGATCGAACAGGTTCTCCGCACCCAGAGCCGGATGCGTGAATCCTCCCGCCGTCATCAGGGCCGCCGGACTGGCCCTCCCGGGCGGCAGGAAAACCATGGTCGGCCCAAAGGACCACGAGGCAAGGCTGGTGGAGGTTTCGGAAAGAACAAACCACACAAACGGCGCAGGAAGGAATAATCCACCACAAAAAACGGGCGGGCCTTTCACAAGGCACGCCCGTTCCTGTTTCAGGTCAGCCAGTCAGCCTCAGCGGCTGGGAATGGTGACCATGGCCCCCTTGGCAGAAGCTGTCTCTGCAATGGCATGAATGAACTGGAGCATCGAAAAAGCCAGCTTGCTGGCCAGGTCATCCTTGGCAATCCAGTACCATGATCCCTCATACTCGACGGACGTGTAAGCCTGCTCGTTGCTGGGTTTCTCCGGACTGCAATGAATGATGATGGCCGGCTGCGGTTCGTTCGGACCACGGACCACGGACGGAGCCGTGATCCCCTTGTCCACCATCTTCTGCGGCACTTCCATCGTGCTCGCAACGTCTTCCCAGATCGACAGCATGGAACGTGTCACCATCGCCACCTGGCCCGGATGATCCGCCGTACGGCCATAGATGACCTCAGCCTGCTCACAGCCCGGCGGAAGCTGGAGAGCCTGCCGCACCTGCCCCTGAAGCTCGGTAATCTCCGGCGCACTGCTGTGGGGCAGCAGGATGAAGGTCCGTTCTGGCTGAGCGGGTTGCGTCTTGGTCGCCGGTGTCGGCGCAATGCTCCGGATACTCAGCGCATTGCCTGCCTGGAGTTTCCGCAGTGCCCGCAGCAGATAGGTGAAACGGATGGAAGCTTCCTTGCCTTCCGTCCCGGCAATCGTGCTGGTCGTGTTGCTGGCTGGACCGATGGACTGCATCGTCATCTGCAACAGCGTATCGACCGGCAGACCGCTGGAAATCAGCGGCAGAAGCGTCTGCGGTGAGATGGGCCGCAGGATGTTGACCGAGAACTGCATCCCGGAAACCGGCTGATACGTCACCGTCGGGCTGTCACTATAGGAATAGCCCAGCGAGCCGCCCAGTGTTCCCCCGGCACCCTGAATCCAGGGCGTACCGCTGATGTTCGCACTGGTATTCGTCTCTGCCGTATAGGCCGAGATGATCTGTGTCGGTTCGATCAATGTAGGTGACAGGGAATAGCGGAGCTGCACGATGTTGAAGAGCATCTCCTGATTCTGCTGCCGACTCATCTCCTTCTCATAATCCAGCCGGTCGCGCCGCATGTTGTGTGGCCCGATAGATGATGAGCAGGCAGACAGGGCCAATGTACCCACAGCAAAGGCACATCCCAGAGAACGAAGCAGTGTCATGAGTTATCCTGAAAAACAAAATATGCCAGAGCGTCCATGCCGCCTGCACATGATCAAGTCCACGACATCTATCACAGGCCCCCGCCACTGACCAGCAAGCAGGCTCATGACTCAATGGAAATATTTTTCAGGCCTCAAACACCATCAGGCAATCATCCCTATCCCAGCCGATACGGATGATCCCTCCTGCTTTTTCAGGCCCGGATGACGTCCAGACCACCCATGTAGTGGCGCAGAACCTCCGGCACCCTGATGCTGCCATCTTCCTGCTGGTGGACTTCCATCAGGGCGATCATGACCCGGCCCACAGCAAGGCCGGAGCCGTTGAGGGTATGGACGAAAACCGTCGTCTTCTCCCGGCGCATCCGGGCATTCATGCGGCGGGCCTGAAAATCCCTCGTGTTGGAGCAGGACGACACCTCACGCCATGCCTGCTGCCCCGGCAGCCAGGCTTCCAGATCGTACGTCTTTGCCGCACCAAAGCCCGTATCCCCGGCACAGAGCAGCACCCGGCGGAAGGGCAGGCCCAGCCTTTCCAGCACCGCTTCGGCAGCACGGGTCATGCGCTCATGCTCCGCCTCGCTCTCCTCCGGTGCCACGACGGACACAAGCTCACATTTGGTGAACTGGTGCTGACGGAGCATCCCCCGCACGTCCCGCCCTGCCGACCCGGCCTCGGACCGGAAACAGGTGGAAAGGGTCGTCATGCGGCGTGGCAGGCTCTCGGCGGGCAGGATGTCCCCCATGACGGAGGCCGTCAGCGGCACTTCACCGGTCGGGATCAGCCAGCGGCCATCATCGGTATGGAAGGAATCCTCGGCAAATTTCGGCAGCTTGTCCGTGCCATACATGGCTGCATCATTGACGAGCAGAGGGACAGTCACTTCCTCATAACCGAATTCACCCGTATGGGTATCCAGCATGAACTGCCCCAGTGCCCGCTCCAGCCGGGCCAGGGCGCCCCGCAGCATCACGAAACGGGACCCGGCGATCTTTCCCGCAGAAGGGAAGTCCATCAGGCCCAGAGCCTCGCCCAGCTCGAAATGCTGCTTCGCCTCGAAAGCGAAGGACGGCACCTCCCCCCGCTGATGCACGACCACATTGTCGTTTTCATCCCGGCCATCAGGCACGTTTGCATCCAGCTGATTCGGCAGCTGCTGGAGCACATCATCGATACGCTTCTGTATCTCATTGGCACGGGCTTCCAGAGTGGCGATCTGGTCCCGAAGGGCAGCACCACGAGCCTCAATCCCAGCCGTATCCTCACCTTTGCGCTTGGCCTGTCCGATTTCCTTGGCCAGCCCTTTTCTCTGCCCCTGTGCCTCCTGCAACTCGGCCAGGGCGGCACGACGCCGCTCATCCTCCTCCACGAGGGATTCAGCCACGGCGGGCAGGCCACGACGGGCAAGGGCGGCATCAAAAGCGGCGGGGTCTGCACGTAGGGCTTTGAGATCATGCATGGGTCGGGATACTCCGCTGGGTCTCTACAACTGTCAGGGTCTGTCTATACCAGTTTCCCCTGCCGGGGAAATGTCGCCTTCAGGCGGCGTCCCCACGCTCGGGCAGGGCCTCATCATCGTCATCGGCCGTAACCGGCTTCGGCTCGACCATGCGGGCGGCAAGGATGGACACCTCGTACAGCCCGACCAGCGGTATGGCCAGCCCAAGCATGGTGATGGCATCCGGCGGGGCGATGACCGCCGCAATGGCGAAGGCACCTACATAGGCATAACGGCGGATGCGCCGCAGCAGGGCCGTACCCACCAGTCCGGCCCGGACCAGAAGGGTCAGCACCACAGGCAGCTCGAAACAGATGCCAAAGGCCATGATCATCTTCGTGACCAGATTCAGATATTCCGACACGCGGGCCTGAAGTTCAATCCCCATCTGGTTCTCACCACCAAGCTGCTGGAAGGACAGGAAGAACTTCCACGCAAACGGAAAGACCAGATAATAGGCCAGCGCCGCCCCGGCCAGAAACAGCAGCGGCGTGGCGATCAGGAACGGGGCGAACGCCTTCTTCTCATTGCGGTACAGACCCGGCGCAATGAATATCCATGCCTGGATGGCCATCATGGGAAAAGACAGGAAGAACGCCCCGAACACGGCCACACGCACATAGGTGAAGAAAGCCTCGTACAGGGCGGTATAGATGAGATGCGGCTGCTCGCCCTTCTGCCGCATGATGCTGGCCAGAGGCGCCGCCAGAAACCGGTATATCTCGCCGGAAAAATGATAGCAGACGAGAAAGGCCACCACAAAGGTTGCCAGAGACCAGATGAGCCGCCGCCGCAGTTCCATCAGATGATCAAGCAGGGGCATGGGCGTATCACCGGCCACGCTGCGCTCCTGCCCCGACACCGTTCCGCCCCCCGGCACCCCAGCAGGCTGCTCCACCTTCTGGGCGGGTGTCCGTGCCGTATCACCGGATGTCTCAGGCTGAACCATGCTGCGGCTCTCCTTTCATGCTCTCAGAGGGCTGGGCTGCTGTCAGGATGGCCGCACGACGACCATTATGCAGGGCAATCTCCGGCGGAAGAAATGCCGGACGGTGCCAATAACGGGATTCCTCGATCAACCGCAGGGCTGTTGTCGGAGGAAGGATGGCCGGGGCACGCTCCAGCGCTTCCGCCTGTGCCTGCATACGGGCGTTATGAGGCTGGGTGGGGGGAACATGGGACCGGGAGCCCCCCAACTCCTCACTGCCCGGTGCGGGCGGTGGTGGAGGAGGTGGTGGTGGCGGTGGAGGCGCCATGGGCATCCCTTCCTGCCGCCCAACATCCAGCTGCCTGTCCAGCGAGCGGTCCGGGTCAATGGCCCTGCGCAGCTGCTCCCGTGGGCTGAACTGCCTGATCTCCCGCAGCTGGTCCCTCGCCTCGCTGAGATCCGCCTCCTTGACCATCTCATCAATATGCTGCTGGAACTCTGCCCCCAACCGACGGATGCCCTTTATGGCTCTGGACAGGGTCCGCATGGCTACCGGAAGGTCCTTGGGGCCGATGCAGACGAGGGCCACGATCACCAGAAGGGCAATTTCTGTCCAGCTCAGGTCGAACATCGGTGGCCATCTCCCCTCATGAAGGCTGTATGGTGTCTTCTAGCCCAGTTCCCGCCCCATCGGAAGAAGGCTCGAAAAGCAATTCCTCCCTACGGGGCAGGTCTGCAAGGCTTGCAAGGCCAAACAGTTTCAGGAACTGGGGCGTCGTTCCCCACAGTACGGGACGGCCCGGTACCTCCTTGCGACCCTTGGGCGTGATCAGCCCTTCCTCCAGCAATGTATCAAGAATGCTCTGCCCCAGCCGGACCCCGCGGATCGTCTCGATCTCCACCCGGGTGCAGGGCTGGTGATAGGCCACGATGGCCAGAGCCTCCAGTGTCCCCTGGCTCAGCCGTCTCGGCCGCTCGATCACCCGTGCCAGAGCCGGGCCGAACATGGCTCTCGTCCGAAACTGCCAGCCACCGGAAATGGCCTGAAGCTCCACCGCATGGCCCCTGTACCGCTGGGCTACCCCATCCAGCACGGCACCCGGACTGTCGGCCTGTGCCTCCAGCCCCTGCTCCCGCAGAAGCCCCACAATGCTGCTGGCCGTCACCGGCCCTGCACTGGCAAAAAGCAGAGCCTCCACGAGGCTTACAGCTCTGGCAAACTCATCCTGCCCGGCCATGTCCGGCGGGAGCTCCTGAAAGGCTGGCCCTCTCTCATTCATGCCCGGTCTCCTCTCTTTCCCGCCATTCAATAGTGCCGAAGGCCCTGTCCTGCCGCAGCTCCAGCCTGCCGCCACGAGCCATTTCCAGCCCGGCCATCAGGGCACCGGCCAAAGCAGCCCGCTTCTCCAGCGCTCCACCTTCCATCAGCTCTGGCAGAACATCTGTCAGGGACTGCCAGCCTGCCACCCGCCTGCGCCCCAGCAGGCGAGCCAGAGCCTCCCGCGCCTGCTGGGCACTCCAGTACCGTGCCACACGGGGGGAATAGGTCCGCTTGCGCCCTCCCCGCCGCCGTGCCGCCAGATAGGCCAGAACAAGGGATGGCACATCCCCCTTCAGCGGTGCCATTTCAATCCGTGTGTGATTTTCCGCCTCGGCCCGGGCGAAAACATCCCGTCCCAGCCGTGGCTGTTCCTCCAGCCAGGCGGCCGCCCGGTGCATCTGCTCCAGGTCGATCAACCGCTCATGCAGCTGGCCCGCAGCATCCTCCGCTTCATCATCCTGCTCGGCCGAGGGCAGAAGAAGGCGGGACTTCAGCCACGCCAGCCAGGCTGCCATGACGAGCCAGTCCGCCGCAATTTCCAGCCGCAACGCCGCCGCCCCCTGCCGGGCCCGCTCCACAACCTCCAGATACTGCTCACTGAGCTGGAGAATGGAAATCTGCTGGAGGTCCACCTTCTGGGAACGTGCAAGGTCAAGCAGAAGGTCCAGCGGTCCCTCGAATCCCTCCAGCACGAGATGCAATGCGTCACTCACTGGCTGATGCTGCCACGATCAGTTCGTCGCCACGGCGCAGGCCTGTGCCTGTGCATGCAGCCGGACACAGAGCTGGCGTGCCGCCGCCCTGTCTTCGAACCCGCCTATGCGCAGCCGAATGAAGGTTTTCCCGTCCCGTTCCACCTTCCGGTAGACCGGATCATACCCTCCCAGAAGGTCGGGCAGCCTGTGGCGCAGGCGGCTCCATTCCTGCCGGGCCTGATCCTCACTGGCCAGAGCAGCAAGCTGGACCTCATACCGCCCTGCCGCACCTGTTTCAGCAGCCTTTCTGCGAGGTCCCTCAGAAGACACCATCGGGGTGGCAGGCTTTGCCCGGGCGGGTACAGGCGGCGGCAACGCCTCATCAGACACATCATCCCCAGCAGCCTTGCGGGCCGGCGGTGTCTTCCGCTTTGGCGTCTCCACCCTGCTGCTGGCCTCATCCGGGCTGTTGTCCGCCTCATCGGCCTCATCCCCAGCATCGGATGATGGCTCACGCTTCTTCGGTGCGGACACTGTGGCTGAGGACGCCCCCTTATCCGCCACATCTCCCTTTGCCGTCTGATCCGCCGTATCATCTGGCGGCAGGGACGTGCTCTGGATGTCCCCGCCCTGGGTCACGCCACCTTTTCCAGCATCCGCGTCCCCTCCGGGGGCAGCCACCTGTTTCCCGGGCGACACTGCATCCCCTGCCGGCCCGCTATTGGCAGACGCTACCTTCTGGGCCGCTTCTCCTGCCCCGGGCCCGGAGGCGGACGGTGCCAGACGACCGGCCAGCAGGCTGGCATCCGGCTGTTCAGGCGGGGGAGCCAGATGCACGGCTCCACGACCGGTCACATCGCTCTTCGTGGTGTCATCACCCATGACCATCATGCCACCCGGATCAGCCGGACGATCCTTCACAGGGTAAGGTGGCGGACCGATGACCGGAACACCAGACGGATGATGGCTGGCCATCCAGCTCCAGACCCCACCAATCCCCAGCAGCAGCGCAGCCCCGATCACGCCAAGCAGCATCAATCCCCGTGTGCCGGACTGCCCCCCCATGAGCGACGCCAGCAGGCCTGACCGTACCTCGGCCCGTTCTCCCCGAGATTCATCAGGGCGGCTGCGGGGCGGCCTGCGGCTTCCTCCCCCCAGGCGGTCATCAGCCTGAGGGGGCGCTATGTCGTTATGGTGATCGTCCGGCATGGACATGGTTCAGCGCAGCTCCTCTACGGCTTCGACACCAAGGATGCCAAGGCCGATCCGCAATGTTGAGGCAATGGCGGCCACAAGGGCCAGCCGGGCCTTGCTGGCCTCCGGTGCATCATCCTGGATAAAACGCAGGCTGGTTTCCTCACGTCCCCGGTTCCAGAGCGCATGGAAGTCCGATGCCAGATCGATGCAGTATGTGGCGATGCGGTGCGGCTCCCGGGCAAGAGCGGCAGCCTCGACCTGCCGTGGCAGGCTGGCAATGCGGCGCAGGACGGCCAGCTCTTCATCCGCCGTCAGGATGGACAGGTCCTGCCCGGCGAGCGCCTCGTCCGTCACGGCGGCGGCACCATAGGTTTCTTCTCCCAACCGCAGGACGGACCGGCAGCGTGCATGGGCATAGTTGACGTAGAAGACCGGGTTGTCCCGGGTCTGCGCCACGACGGCGTTCAGGTCGAACTCCATCTGCGCATCGGCCTTGCGGGTCAGCATGGTGAAGCGCACGGCATCCCGGCCCACCTCATCAATCAGATCCCGCAGCGTGACGAAGGTCCCGGCCCGCTTGGACATGCGCACCGGCTCACCGTCCTTCACCACACGGACGATCTGGCACATGACGACCTCAAAATCCGTCTTCCCTTCCGTCAGGGCGGCGACGGCAGCCCTCATGCGGGAGACATACCCGCCATGGTCAGCTCCCAGAACATCGATCAGCAGATCGGAGCGGGACGCCTTGCGGGCGTGATAGCCGACATCATTGGCGAAGTAGGTGTTGGAGCCGTCAGACTTCCGCAGGGCACGGTCCTGATCGTCACCGAATTCGGTGGAACGGAACAGCGTCTGCGGGCGGGCTTCCCAGTCTTCCAGCTTCTTGCCCTTGGGGGGCTCCAGCACGCCTTCGTAAAGCAGGCCACGCGCCTCAAGGCTGGCAATGGCGGCATCAACCTCGCCGCTCTTCAGCACTTCGGCCTCGCTGCTGAAAATCTCGTGATGGATACCCAGAGCGGCAAGGTCATCCCGGATCATGCCCATCATGTGCTCAAGGGCTTCCGCACGGACGGTCTCGAACCATGTCTCGACCGGGGCCACGCCACCATCGGCGGATGCGAGGGAGCGGCCATGCTTTTCGGCCAGCGCCTGCCCGACGGCAATGAGATACTCACCCTGATATTGCAGTCCGCTGGGTGCCAGCTCTCCGAATTCCTCGGCAGGAATATCCGTACCGATGGCCTGAAGGTAGCGCCAGTAGGCGGCCCATGTCAGGGCGATGACCTGTGCCCCGGCATCATTGACATAATACTCCCGTGTGACCCTGAAACCTGCCGCCTCCAGCAGGTTGGCCAGCGCATCCCCTACAACAGCACCACGGCAATGACCGACATGCATCGGGCCTGTCGGGTTGGCGGACACATATTCCACATTGGCACGGCGCCCCGCCCCGAGGGTGGACCGCCCATAGGCGGCCCCACGCTTCAGCACGGCCCGGGCGACATCGTGAAACAGCTCCGGCTTCAGCGTCATGTTCACGAAGCCCGGACCGGCCATCTCCACATGGGCGATCTCCGGCAGGGCGGCCAGCTCGGCCACCAGCTCCCTGGCGATTTCGAACGGCTTGCGCCTTGCGGGCTTGGCGGCCAGCAGGGCGGCATTGGTGGCCATGTCCCCATGGGCGGCATCACGGGGAGGCGTGACCTCCACCCGGGCTGCGACATCGTCCGGCAGGTCTGGCAGAACGGCCTTGAGAGCTGTTACGACCTTCTCCCGCATGATGGCGAAAAGACAATCCGGGGATGATGCTGTCGGGGCAATGCCGGCCATATTCTGCAACTTTCTCTATCCAACCTGTCAAAATCCCCTGAAAGGGGGTCATGATCCACTACATGACAGGCCACCAGAACTGCCTGCCATCCTTGCTCCGTGCCACTATAAAAGCCACCGCCTCTTTTTGGAACAGCCCAGCAGGCACTCGCTGCCAGAACAGGCGATTCTTGCAACCTCTTACCCCAGAACGGACAGGTCCATCAGGCGGCGATGTTCCTCCATGGCGAAACGGTCTGTCATCCCGGCAATATAATCAGCCACGACACGACGTGCAGCAGCCTCGTTGCCTGCACGTCGCCGCTCCAGGGCCAGCTCCTGCCAGGGCGTGGGCAGAAGTTCCGGCTCATCCCCCAGAATGGCACATATGTCGGCCAGAGCGATGCGGGCCTTGCGGGTCATCCGCCGGACACGCCAGTGGCGATACATCCGGGCGTGAAGGAATGTGCGGATTTCCTTGTTCCGGTCTGCCATTTCCGGAGAGAATTCGACGATGGCACGACCCGCATGGCGTACGTCATCGGCACTCTGCGGCTTCAGCTCATCCAGAGCTTTCCGGCTCTGTTCAATCAGGTCGCTGACGAGCCGATTGATGACACGCCGGACCGTTTCATGACGGATACGCTGGTCACGGTCGAACGCTCCATGCCCTGACCAGTTCAGAGACCGGGCCTCCTCGAGGCAGGTTTTCAGCAGGGGAACCGCCTCGATGTCCTCAAAACTCAGAAGACCGGCACGGAGACCATCATCAAGGTCATGCCCGTGATAGGCCACGTCGTCACAGATGGCGGCGATCTGCGCTTCCACGGAGGCATGGCTGGAGAGTTCCAGCGGGTAGCGCCCATCAAAACTGGCCAGCCACGGTGCAGGACGGCGGACAGGCCCGTGATGTTTCGCCAGCCCCTCCAGCGTTTCCCATGTCAGGTTGAGGCCGTCGAAACCATGATAGCGGGCCTCGATCTCGGTGACCTGCCGGAGGGACTGGATATTGTGGTCGAACCCGCCCCAGTCCTTCATGGCGGCCTGCAACGCATCCTCACCGGCATGACCGAAAGGCGTATGGCCAAGGTCATGCGCCAGGGCGATCACCTCCGCAAGGTCCTCGTTGACACCGAGTGTCCGGGCAATGGAACGGGAAATCTGGGCAACTTCCAGCGAATGGGTCAGGCGGGTACGGAAGAAATCCCCCTCGTGATTGAGGAAGACCTGCGTCTTGTACTGCAGCTGGCGGAAACCGGATGAATGAAGCACCCTGTCCCTGTCACGCTGCCACGGCGTGCGGGTCTGGCTCTCCTCCTCCGTGAACTGACGCCCACGGGCACCCTGCCGCTGCACTGCGTATCTGGCCATTTCCATCTGCCATCCCCATATCCGAGCGGGCCGCACGAAGCATACAGCCTTTCCGGTTTCGATTCTTGGCGGCCGGCCTTATAGTGTCAACATCTCTCCGCCATGTATGCTGCAATGGCGTGAAATTTTGTGATGATTATGGAGATTGTCCGTGGCCGATTTTAGCATTTCAGGGGCGGCAGCTGCCCGCATTGCAGAGATCATCAGCCAGCAGTCCGAACCGGACGGCATGGCCCTGCGTGTGTCCGTTCTCGCCGGAGGATGCAATGGCTTCCAGTACCAGTTCAAACTGGTGCGGGAGAAAGAGGCTGGTGACCATCTGATCGAAAAGGACGGGGCCCGCGTGTTCATCGACCCCGTCAGCTTCGACCTTCTGGAAGGGGCCGAGCTGGACTTCATCGACAAGCTGATGGGTGCCCATTTCACCGTCAACAACCCCAACGCCGCCTCATCCTGCGGGTGTGGCAGCAGCTTCTCCCTCGCCTGACTTTTCACTCTGGAGGCCCTCCACCCCATGTCCCTGACCTTTGCCAGCTGGAACATCAACTCCATCCGCACCCGTGCCCATCTGGTGAAGGACTGGCTGGACCGTAACCCGGACTGCACCCTGCTGTGCCTTCAGGAGATCAAGTGCGAGGCGCACCAGTTTCCGAAACTCTTTGAGGAAGCCGGATTTCACGTCGCCGTGGCGGGGCAAAAGGCCTATAATGGAGTGGCCCTCATCAGCCGTGTCCCCCTGACCGTCACGACCGATCATCTGCCCGGCTTCGAGAGTGACGAGGCCCGCTACATCGAGACGGAGATTGAAGGGGTCACCATCGGCAATCTCTACCTGCCCAATGGCAATTCAGGCGGGGATGCCGGTTTCACCAAGAAACTGAACTTTCTTGATGCCCTGCACCAGCGGTCCCTGACCCTGCAGAAAGAGGAACGATCCTTTGCCTTCATCGGGGATTACAATGTCTGCCCGACAGAAGAGGATTACGCCCCCAAGGCCCTGTCCCCGGACGATGCCCTGCTCCGCCCGGAAAGCCGTGCGGGCTTCCGCCGCCTTCTCTGGTCCGGCCTGACGGACGCCTTGCGCTGCCTGCACCCTGCTGGGCGGCATTACACGTTCTGGGACTATCAGGCGGGAGCCTACCAGCGCAATTCCGGCCTGCGGATCGACCATGCCCTGCTCTCCCCCCGCCTTGCCGACCGCCTGACCGGCTTCACCATCGACAAGGACGAACGGGGACGGGAAAAGCCATCCGACCATGTGCCGGTAGTGGTCAGCCTTTCCTAGAACTCGGCTTTCACCAGCTTCCGAAACAAGGCTTCGGCCTGCTCGTGAACGTCCATGCCCGGCCTTGGCAGGGTCATGGCCTCGGCGTAAGCGAATTCGGCTTCGATCAGCTCATTCACGGCAGGGATGGAAGGGCCGCTCTGCTGCTCCCGGCTTCTGGACTTGAGGTGCAGCAGCTCCCGGATGGGCCTGAGCACGGCGGCCGGAAGGTCGCAGCCCTGACAGAGAGCCTGAAAGTTCATCGGAGGCTGGCCATGCTCATGCAGGCGCATCCAGCGTAAGGCCATGGCTGGACGAAGCGCATAGAAAAGCCGCTTGTAATGCGTGCTGCCATCCTCCCGGATCGCCCGTCTCCAGCTGTTGCGGCCCAGATTCAGGTAGTGAAGCTGGCAGCTCAGTCCAGCTTCGACCTGTCTGGCAAAAGCAGCCAGCTCATCCGCTTCCTCCCGCCACAGATAACGCACCGGGCTGACCAGCCATTCCATCAGGGTTGGATTGGGTTTCGTCAGCAGGTTCAGGGCCTTGCGCAGGTCCCAGCCATTCACGTCCAGATCATCGGAAATGGGCAGCTCGATCACGTCCCGGCCCGGCTTCAGGGACAGGTACCAGTCCAGCCTGTGACGGTAGATGAAGCGGACATCGTAGTCACTGTCCGGTGAGGGAAAGCCCCAGGCCCGGCTACCACTTTCCACAGCGAACAGGATGTCAACATCATGGTCCCGCTCGATCTGACGCAGGATGGTCATGACCTCCTCCCGTATGTCCGGTGCAATTTCCGGCACATAATCCGGCATGATCTCATCAAAATTCATGACAGGTCTCCTTCCCTTTCTTTCCCAGAATGGGACAGAGCGGCGCAGGAAGAAACACCTGACACGAAAAAGGCCGGAGCGGATCGCGCCGCCCCGGCCTTGCCCGGATCAGATCAACAGATCAGAGAACCAGAATCAGCCCTGCTTTTCCTGAGCTTTGCTGCCACCAGCAGAGGGCTTCGGCTTGGGCAGGTCCAGCTTGAGGGAAAGTTCCTTCAGGCGGGCAGGCTCGACCGGAGCCGGAGCTTCCATCATCAGGTCCTCACCGCTCTGGTTCAGCGGGAAGAGAATGACCTCACGGATGTTCGGCTCATCGGCCAGCAGCATGACGATACGGTCCACACCCGGCGCAGCGCCACCATGCGGCGGGGCACCATAACGGAACGCATTGAGCATCCCGCCAAAGCGGGCCTCCACCACATCCGGGCCATAACCGGCGATCTCGAAGGCCCGCAGCATCACGTCCGGCAGGTGGTTACGCACGGCACCGGAGGACAGCTCCACACCGTTACAGACGATATCGTACTGATAGGCCTTGATGGTCAGCGGGTCCTGCGTGTTCAGGGCTTCCAGACCGCCCTGCGGCATGGAGAACGGATTGTGGGAGAAGTCGATCTCGCCCGTTTCCTCGTTGCGCTCATACATCGGGAAGTCCACGACCCAGCAGAAGCGGAAGGCATTCTTCTCGATGAGATCCAGATCGGTCGCCACCTTCGTCCGCACCACGCCGGAGAACTTGACGACCTCATCCCCCTTGCCCGCTGCAAAGAAGACCGCATCACCGGCCTTCAGGCCGCAGATTTCACGGATTTTCTCGACACGGTCAGCTTCCAGGTTCTTGGCGATCGGCCCCTTGCCACCTTCCTCATCAAAAATGATGTAACCGAGGCCCCCGGCCCCCTGATCCCGTGCCCAGTTATTGAGCTTGTCGAAGAACGCCCGGGGGCGGCTGCCCGCACCCGGTGCGGGGATGGCACGCACACGGCCACCAGAGGCTGCAATGCGGGCGAACAGACCGAAACCGGAGTCAGCGAACTGTTCCGTCACGTCCCTGATGATGAGCGGGTTGCGGAGGTCCGGCTTGTCGGACCCGTAATCCCGCATCGCATCGGCATACGGGATGCGGGGGAAGGCCCCGTCCGTGATCTTCCAGCCTTCCGGTGTGAATTCGTTGAACACGCCAGCCAGAACCGGCTCCAGCACGCTGAAGATGTCTTCCTGCGTGACGAAGGACATCTCGAAATCGAGCTGATAGAACTCGCCAGGGCTGCGGTCCGCACGGGAGGCCTCATCACGGAAGCAGGGGGCGATCTGGAAATAACGGTCGAACCCGGCCACCATCGCCAGCTGCTTGAACTGCTGCGGAGCCTGCGGCAGGGCGTAGAACTTGCCGGGATGCAGACGGGCCGGAACGAGGAAGTCCCGTGCGCCTTCCGGGGAGGAGGCCGTCAGGATGGGAGTCTGGAATTCCGTGAAGCCCTGCTCGACCATGCGGCGGCGCAGGCTGGTGATGACCTGGCTGCGCAGCATGATGTTGCGGTGCATCTTCTCCCGGCGCAGGTCGATGTAACGGTATTTCAGGCGCAGGTCCTCGGGATAGTTCTCCTGCCCGGCCACCTGGAAGGGCAGAACCTCCGCCCGGGACTGCACGTCAATCCCGCTGGCCCGGACCTCCACATCACCCGTTGGCAGGGAAGGGTTGCGCTGCCCCTCCTCACGCACCACGACCTCACCCGTCACGGTGATGACGCTCTCCACCCGCAGACGCTCGGCCTGTTCCAGCAGCGCCCCTTCGGACGGAACGACGATCTGCGTCACGCCATAATTGTCCCGCAGGTCGATGAAGAGCAGCCCGCCATGGTCACGCTTGCTGTGAATCCAGCCCGACAGCCGTACGGTCCTGCCTGCATCATCAGCACGCAGGGCGTTGCAGAAATGGGTACGGTACTGATGCATGAATTCAAACCTCGTCAATCTGTCTGTGACCCGGCTCCGCACAGGCTGTGCCCAATGCTCCGGCTCGCTACATGGAATGGCGGCCACGCCCTGAACGCAGCTCTCCCCGTAAGGGATTTCCTACCCCAATCGTGGTGGAAAAGCCAATCCTAATCAGCGCCACCACCCCGGAACCAGGGCCAGATGATGGCCTCAGAAAAGATCGTAACCCCGGTACTTCCTGAGCACATGCCGCCGGACAACATTGATGAGACGGCACTTCATGGCGTAAAGGGGCGTCTCGAAGCGGATTTCCGGCCTTATGACCGGCTTCTGCCCGAAACTGGCCAGCATCTTGGCCGTTCTGACAGACCCGAAACCATCGAAATCAAAAATCAGGTTGCGCCTCTTGGCTTCCTCGATCGCCTTCCAGATCAGCAGCATGTTCATGCCCGGCACTCTGGAGCGGCGGACACGGACGGCCTGCCAGTAATACAGCACCCTGTCATCCCAGACGAGCAGGGCTGCCGAGACGGGCACGCCCCCATCATGAGCATAGAGCGCCATGGCCTGGTCCCGATTACGGGCCTCCGTAAACAGGTCTTCCAGCAGGGCATAGTCATGATGGTTCTGTGGCAGTTCCTGCCTGACCAGGTCGATGAACGGAGCCACATCCCCAGACTGCTGGACAGTAAGTTTTTTATCCGCCGTGCGGATGAGATTGCGGGTCTTCTGGTCACAATCCTGCCAGGCCATGTCCAGAGTTTTTTCAGGCATGATGCGGAAGGTGAAATCCTGGTACACCCTGAACCCAGCCAGCCTGAACGCAAAGGAGGACGCATTGTCGGGGTCCAGATAGAAATGGACACCATGATATTTGGGCAGGCTGGCAACGGTCCTGTCCACGACATGCCTGATATTTTGCTCCTGGCGAAATGTTTTTGATGGTGGCAGAGCAAAATCCGGCCCCAGCGTGCGGGTATATTTGGGCATCCTGATGACAGGAGAGCCAAGCCTCTTTTTCATTACGAAAGGAAAACGGGAAACAACCCTGCCCCCCATTTCCACATCAATGAAGGACACTGCCTGCCGACTGGCCGTAGCAAGCCACCATTCCTGATGAAAAATGGAAGTATTCGGACGAGACGGTGCAGTATCTGGCATAATATCTCAATACATGTTGTAACAAAATAATGGATGGCGCCTCATAGCACTTGCATAATCATATAAAAATTAATTATTTTTTTAATTTGCAAATCCAGACCACATGAAACATTCATAATTTATCATTAATATTTCTTTTTGGTAAAAAAAGAACTTACAATTATTGCAGAACAGATACGAAGACTCTCACTTGTACCCACGGCATGAGCATGAGCTGACAGTCATGCCATCCCATGTCCCCCTCTCCCGACAAAACAGCTGCGGAAACAGAAAACGGCTGCCCTGCAGAAGGCAGCCGTTAACCATGTGGAACAAACAGGATGCAAGCCCTATCACACGATGCTTGTCCGCACCTCTTTTGCAACGAACCCATCAAAATCGACCGCAGCACGAGCCATGGCGGAAGACCGGCCAGCCGAAACCAGCGCCACCACCTTCTGCCCCCTCATGTAAGCCGCCATGAAGTCGAACCCGCTCAAGTCCCCTTCTATCAGGACCCGGTCGAACGGCTCTCCCCACCCCATATATTCCAGCTTTTTGCCGAACTGCTGGGTCCAGTACCAGGGAATGGGCATGGGCTGCCGGGACAGACCAAGAATGGTCCGGGCAGCGGCCCGCCCCTCTATCTGCGCCTGACGCCAGTGTTCAATGCGACAAAGCGTTCCTTCATGCTGGAAGGCGGCCACATCCCCCGCCGCATAAATGCCGGGCAGAACCCGCATGTCCTCATCCACAACAATGCCAGACACCCCACCATCAGCGTCCGTCCCAACATCATCAGGCAGGAAACTGCGGCATGGCTCATTGCCGACAGCCACCAGAACATGGGTGCAGGGCAGCTTCATGCCATCATCAAGCTCGATGCCCTCCACATGGTCCTTTCCGTATATGTTCACCACTTCACTATCCGTGATGAAAGCTACACCATTGTCAGCATGCAGGCGCAGCAGGATGCGCCCGACCTCCCGCCCCCACTGGGCCTCCATGGGAATGACCTGCTCCGGGGCAATCACCGTCACACCAGCCCCTTTCTGCCGCAGGGCAGAAGCCAGCTCCAACGTGGTCAGCCCGCCACCTATCAGCACGACAGCCTGCTCCCCCGTGATCTCCTCTGCAATCTGACGGGCATCTTGCACGCCATGCATGGTCATCACCCCGGTCAGCTCGATGCCGGGAAGATCCGGCTTCGCAGGCCGCCCCCCTGTCGTGATCAGCACATGGTCCGCACTGTAATCCCGCCCATCAGCCAGTTCGACACGCTTTGCCGTGCAGTCCAGACTGGTGATTGTCCCCTGCACACGGGTGATCTCATGATGGGCAAAAAAAGCATCATTCAGCAGCAGCGGAGGCTGAACCTTGTCCGGCCCCCCAAGAAAAATGCCCTTGCTGAGCGATGGACGGTCATAAGGAGGCAGGCTCTCATCTCCGATGAGGATGATGCTACCGGCAAAACCCTCCTCACGCAGGGTATAGATGGCACTGGCTGCCGCCGCACCACCACCCAGCACCAGCACGGAACTGTCCTCCATGCAGGGCTCAGGAACTCTGGCAGGCAAAGGACTGACCCCGACCAGCACCCGCCCCTCCACGAGGCGGACAGGATAGACGGGCAGGCCAGAAAAGGCGACCGGCTCCTTCACCCGGCCATCCCGTACGCCAAACACCGCCTTGTGCCACGGGCAGACAATCACATCACCGTGAGCCTTGCTGTAACAGTGCAGACGCCCCCGCAGCGGCGCCCCCTTGTGCGGGCAACGCCCCCCCAGCGCATGAACCTCCCCCCCGACACGCACGAGAGCAATGGACTGCTCCTTGATGATGACAGAAAAAACCTCTCCTTCCCTGACATCCTCAACAGCAGCCACATCATACAGGGTCCGGTCCGGCTGCTGGTCCGATGTCTCAGCGCTGGCATCAGGCCCGAGAACGGGCTGGGGGGCTTTTTCCATAACTCTCTGTCCTGTCCCTTTCTGTCAGCCCCCGGCGGTCACATAGCCTGTTCCGAACATGGGGCCATCACGGCCGGAATATGTACTCCATGATGACAAGACGGGGCCCCTGAAGGCCCCGCCTGCATCATGCTCCGTTCGGAGCCGATCTCAGAAAAAATCGTCCCTGTCGATGTCATCACCACCGAAGCCACCGCCATTATCAACCGGCGCATCCTGCGGGCCAAAATCCTGCGGAGAGAACCCTGCGGCATCTGTCCCGCTTCCGGCAAACGGATCAGAATAATTGTCCCCATAATTGTTGATGATGGTCGTTTCACTGCCAAAACCATCGCCAGCACCACCGACACCTTCATGGCCATGCTCCCCGGAGAACAGACCCTCCAGCGCATGGGCCGCCATCATCCCGCCTGCGACACCGGCCGCCGTGGACAGGGCAGACCCCAGAAAGCCGGAACCGGACCGCCCGAACATACCCGGCTGATAACCCGGTGGCGGGGCATAACTCCGCCCCATCTCCGGCGCAGCAGCACCAGAGGCAGGCCCCCAGCCCGGTGGCAGGGCGGCCCCGCGGGGCGGTGGAGCGGACGCAGAAGCCCCCCGACCGAACAGCCCGGAGAAGAACCCACCTGACTGCTGCCCCGGCTGACTGGCCTGCTGCTGGAGCTGGGCGATCTGCCCCCTCGCCTGCTGGAGCTGGAACTCCAGATCACGGATGCGGGCCTGCGCCTGGGAGAGAGCCGCCTCCTGCACGACAGCCAGCTGCGTGATACGGTAGCGGGCCTCCGGGAAACGCTGGAAATTCTCGGCGATGAAACGGTCTGCCTCCGGGTCGATCGGCGGCAGGGACGCCGGGCTCTGGCCATTCGGCAGCCCCACGCCTCCCCCAACACGGGCAACAAAGCGACTTATGAGATCACGTTCTTCCGAGTTCATGGGCGTGCTGTCCTTCACAACTGCTCCGCAGCCCCTGCCCGCCCGGGCGGGGCGCAACATGGGCGCTGTCTCTTCATGCCACATGATATGATACAGCTCTCCATCCCCCGCAAGGGTCTTGGCTCCCTCTCCTCCCGGCAGAGGCCCACAGAATGCACCTGCCGTAAAGACCATCTTAAGAAACCGCCCTGCACGGCGGCAACTTCTTTACCCTCTCCCCCCCCTACCCGCTGGTGATCCGGCCTCTCATCCTGTAATATGCAGACATCTTTACGTTAATGGAGCCTAGTGAATTGTCCACATCCCGGCCCCCCTGCTTTCAGGATCTGATCCTGCGCCTTCATCAGTTCTGGTCACAGAAGGGCTGTGCCATTCTCCAGCCTTACGATACTGAACTGGGTGCGGGTACACTGTCCCCTCACACGACCCTGCGGGCACTGGGCCGCAAGCCGTGGGCTGCCGCCTATGTGCAGCCCTGCCGCCGCCCGTCCGACGGCCGTTATGGCGAGAACCCGAACCGCCTCCAGCATTATTACCAGTATCAGGTGCTGCTCAAACCCACCCCGCAGGAAAGCCAGGACCTGCTGCTGGAAAGCTACCGGGCCATCGGGATCGACCCCGAGAAGCACGACATCCGCTTCGTGGAAGATGACTGGGAGAACCCCACCATCGGGGCCTGGGGGCTGGGCTGGGAAGTCTGGTGCGACGGCATGGAGGTCACGCAGTTCACCTACTTCCAGCAGGTTGGTGGCATCCCGACCGTCGTTCCCTCCACCGAGCTGACCTACGGGCTGGAACGTCTGGCCATGTATGTGCAGGGTGTCGAGAATGTCTATGACCTCGACTTCAATGGCCGGGGCCTGACCTATGGGGATGTCTTCCTCCGGGCGGAGCGGGACTATTCACGACACAATTTCGAGCTGGCCGATACGGACATGCTCCTTGCCCAGTTCCGGGCGGCCGAGGCTGAATCCATCCGCCTCTCCGAGGCTGGCGTGGCCCAGCCCGCCTATGACCAGTGCCTGAAAGCCTCCCATCTGTTCAACCTGCTGGATGCCCGGGGGGTCATTTCCGTTTCGGAACGTGCCTCCTATATCGGGCGCGTGCGTACACTGGCCAGGGCAGCCTGCGAAGCATGGCTTGCTGGAGACGAGGAGGAAACCACTCATGGCTGAACTGCTTCTTGACCTCTTCTGCGAGGAAATCCCCTCCGGGATGCAGGCCCGTGCTGCCGAGGACCTCGCCCGCCTGCTGGAACAGGCCCTCGCCGATCTGAACCCCCGCAACATCCGCAGCTTTCATGGTGCCCGCCACATTGCGGCCAGCCTCGAGGTGGATGAGAGCATCCCCACCCGCACCATTTCCGAGCGTGGCCCCCGGGAAAATGCCCCGGAAAAGGCCCTTGCCGGGTTCTCCCGCAAGCATGGCGTCAGCCCCGATGAGCTGACGAAGGAAAACGGTTTCTGGGTTCTCAACCGTACCCTGCCGCCAGTCAGGGCGGCGGAGCTGGTTGCCGAACAGCTGCCGGACCTCCTCTGGAAGTTCCCGTGGCCCAAGGCCATGCGCTGGGGCAATGGCTCCCTCTTCACCTGGGTACGCCCGCTCCATCACATTGTCTGCCTGCTGGATGGCCAGACAGTTCCCTTCACCCTGGCCCGTCAGGATGACGACGCCCACGGGCTGAAGAGCAGCAACGTGACCGAAGGCCACCGCATCCTCTCCCCCGGCACGTTCACCGTCATTGGCACGGAACAGTGGCTGAAGGAACTGGAAGCCCGCCACGTCGTCATCAACGAGGAGAAACGGGCCGATCTCATCCGTCAGGGTGTCCATGCGCTCGCTGATGAGAAGGGGCTGGCGCTTGTCGAGGATGAAGGGCTGGTCCGTGAGGTCAGCGGGCTGGTGGAATATCCCGTGCCCCTGCTGGGCCGCATCGATAATGCCTTCATGGACCTTCCACCGGAAGTCATGCAGGTCTCCATGCGGGTCAACCAGCGGTACTTTGCCCTGCGCACGAAAGACGGCAAGGCCGCTCCCTATTTCGCCTTCGTGGCCAACCAGACCTTCAGCGACGGCGGTACGCTCTGCATCGCCGGGAATGAACGTGTCCTGCGGGCCCGCTTCGCCGATGCCCGCCATTTCTGGGACCTCGACCGCAAGACGAAACTGGCCGGCCGTGTCGAGGCCCTGAAGCCCGTCACCTTCCATGCGAAACTGGGCACTCAGGAAGAGCGGGCACGGCGCATCAGCACTCTGGCAGGCATCATCGCCACGGCCATGCAGCTGAGTGACGTACAGATGAAACACGCCGAACGGGCCGGTCTGCTCGCCAAGGCCGACCTGACGACCGGCATGGTCGGTGAGTTCCCCGAGCTTCAAGGCGTGATGGGCGGCTATTACGCCGCCCATGATGGTGAAGCCCCGGAAGTGGCCCAGGCCGTTGCCGAGCATTACATGCCCCGTGGGTTGCAGGATGGCACGGCCAGTGCTCCCGTCTCCGTGGCCGTCGCTCTGGCGGACCGGCTGGACATGCTGGCGGGGTTCTTCGCCATCGGGGAAACCCCCACCGGCTCTGGTGATCCTTATGGTCTGCGCCGTGCCGCCCTTGGGGTGATCCGCACCATCCGGGACAATGGCCTGCGCATCGACCTCGGCAGCCTGCTTTCCAGAGCAGCTGAGGCCTATGCCGGGAAAGAGGGCAAGGATTCCGCTCTGGGTGAGCTGGAACCCTTCTTCACCGACAGGCTCCGGGTCCAGCTCCGCAATGAAGGACGCCGTCACGACGTGCTGGATGCCACGCTGGCCGTCACACAGGTGCAGGAAGACAAGAGCCTCTTCACCGATCATCTGGATGGCGACCTGGTCCGCCTGCTCAGCCGTGTGGAGGCCCTGTCCGACATGATGGGCACGGAAGACGGGCAGAACCTTCTGGCAGCCTACCGCCGGGCCACGAACATCCTGCGCATCGAGGAGAAAAAGGACGGCCCGCACCATCAGGCCCCTGAAGCGGCACTCTATGTACAGGATGAGGAACGTGACCTGGATGCGGCCCTGAATGAGGCCGGGCCGAAGATCACGGCCAGTCTGGCCGATGATGACTTCACCAGTGCCATGCAGCATCTCGCCGCCCTGCGTCCGATCATGGACCGCTTCTTCGAGGCCGTGACCGTCAATGCGGAAGATGCTGGCCAGCGTCTCAACCGTCTGCGCCTGCTGTCGGCCTTCAGCCGCAGTGGCCAGCTGATTGCTGATTTTGGCCGGATCGAAGGCTGAGCTTCAGTCTCACAAACAGGCTACGATAAAAAGGCCGGTGGGAGCGTTCTCTCACCGGCCTTTTTTATGTGTCCCTCTCAGTGCGAGGGACTGTCTGTCAGGAATATCTTGGCTCCGAAACCGATGAAGACCAGCCCGGTCAGCCGGTCCAGACGGCGCACCACGACGGGCCGGTTGAAGAACTGTGCCAGCGGGACCGTCAGGGCCACCAGCAGCCCCAGCCATATGAAGGTCAGCACGACCTGGATCACCACCTGCACGAGCGTAAACGCCACCACATCCGTGGCGGGCGGGATGAACTGAGGGAAAAAGGTGATCACGAAAATACCCGCCTTGGGGTTGAGCAGGTCCGTCAGCATCCCACGGCGGAATCCCGGCCAGAAGGCGTTGCGATGTTCCACCCGCCGGGCCTGCTCCGGCCCGGCCTCCGTCGTCAGTGCCATACGGGGGCGCAGAAGCTGGCTGACGCCCATCCAGACCAGATAAACCGCACCAACACATTTGACGACGAAGAACGCCGTGGAAGACGCCGCCAGAAGGGCCGTCAGCCCGAAGGCCGCTGCCAGCCCCCAGAGGCTCAGCCCCACGGCAATGCCAAAAATGGCCCCGACCCCAGCACGGCGCCCATCGGAGGCAGCCGTCCGCAGGACCATGACGGAGTCCAGCCCCGGCGTGATGGTGAAAATTGCCGCTGCGGTCGTAAAAGCCAGCAGGGGAAGAAGCCACTGATGCATAAAAAACAGACACCTGAAAAAAACCGGCCACGATACTCCGCAACCCGACCTCCTCCAGATGGGGTCTCGGCCCTACGGTTCCAATAGATCAGTCAGGGTCATCCCGATGCACCCAGCTGGAAAGCAGCAGACCGAAACCGAACATCATGGTCAGCATGGCTGACCCTCCATAGGAGATCAGCGGTAGCGGCACGCCTCCCACCGGGATGACCCCCATGACCATGGAGAGATTGACCACGCAGTACAAGAAGAAATCCATGGCGATGCCCAACCCGACCAGCCGGCCAAAGCGGTTCCGACAACGCAGGGCAATCAGCATGCTGCTCAGCAGGATCAGGAACAGTAGCCCGATGACGGCCACACCCCCGACATACCCCCATTCCTCCCCGATCATGGTGAAGATGAAGTCTGTCTGTTTCTCCGGCAGGAAGCTCAGCTGCCCCTGCGTGCCATGCAGGTAGCCTTGCCCCCAGCGCCCACCCGCCCCCAGAGCAATACGGGACTGGAGAATGTTGTACCCTGCCCCCAGCGGATCATGCTCAGGATGCAGAAAGGTATCAATCCGAGCCTTCTGATAATCATGGAGATGATTATAGATGAAGGGCCCCAGAAACGGCAGGGGCGCAACAAGGATGATGATCTGCCACCACCGCATCCCCGCCGCAAAGAACAGTGAAGCCCCGATCACACCAACAATGGTTGCTGTCCCCAGATTGGGCTCCTTCAACACCAGCACGACCGGCAGAAGTGTCAGAAGCGCCGGGATGATGAGCCGCAGCGGATTGCCCATACGGTCCCGCCCGATCCGGTAAAACCATGTTGAAAGCATGAGGACCAGGGCAATCTTGGCAAATTCGGAGGGCTGGAACTGGAAGCCGCCCAGATTGATCCAGCGTTCCGCCCCCTTGCCCACATGCCCCATCTTCAGCACCAGTACCAGGAGCAGGATGGACAGCCCATAAATGGGCACGGAGAGCATCCTCAAGACCCGTGGGCTGGCCAGCGCCACGCCCAGCATCATCAGAAGCCCGAAACAGAAACGGATGAGCTGGGGCTGGGCAAAAGCCTCCGCACGCCCGCCACCGGCTGAATACAGGGCAACATACCCCACACCGGCCAGACAGCAGACCAGCAGAACAAAGAACCAGTTGATCTGCCAGAGCCGGGAGAACATGCGCAGGTTCGGCTCTGCCCGCAGCAGGCGGCGGGCCGTACGGGGAACGGTGAAGTCCTTCAGCGGCATGACGTCCTTCTATTCCTCAGTCATCCAGGCCGTCAGCCCTCGCCACGACCCCCCGGGACAGGGAGGTCCGGCTGGCCGGGTCCCTGATGAGAGTATCCGTCATGATCTGTGCAGCCAGAGGGGCCGCCTCGGTCGCACCCGCATTGCCATGCTCCACCACGACAGACACCGCATAACGGGGATTGTCATAAGGTGCAAAGCAGATGAACAACGCATGAGGACGATACTGCCACGGCAGGTTCATGGAGTTGAAGTGCCCGCTCTCACGCAGGGCTCTCGGCACGTTCCGCACCTGTGCAGAGCCGGTCTTGCCAGCCATCTGTACACCAGGCAGGCTCAACCGGGCGGCCGGAGCCGTGCCCTGTGGCTCATTCACCACAGCAAACATCCCCCCCGGGCAGCAGCGAGGGCCTCCTTTGCGAAAGGCAGGGGATCCAGAACCGGTGCAATGCCCTGCCCGCTCACCGAGCGCAGAAGATGTGGCTGCACAAACCGCCCCGTTGCCAGACGGGATACATAAGTGGCCAGTGCCAGAGGTGTTGTCTGCACCAGCCCCTGCCCAATACCGGCATTGACGGTATCACCACCATTCCAGTGGTGACCATGGCGACGGCGCATCTCCGGGGTCGGAACGGACCCTGCCCGCATGTGGGGCAGCTCTATCGGCAGCTTCCCATCCAGCCCCAGGAAGGCGGCGGCTTCATGAATCGCCTCCATGCCACAGCGCCGGGCCACCTGATAGAAATAGACATCGCAGGAATATTTCAGTGCCTGATGCAGGTTGATCGACCCATGACCGTAACGGCTCCAGCAGTGGAAACGCACGCCCCCCATGTCGTAATAACCCGGACAGGAAAAACGGTCCGACGGGGTGATGGCATGGGCCTTCAGGGCGGCCAGTGCCACGGCAGGCTTGAAGGTGGAGCCCGGCGGATAAAGGCCGGAAACGGCCTTGTCCACCAGCGGCGTGCGCTGGTCGGTGATCAGACTGTTCCACTGTGTCCGGCTGATGCCACCATCAAAAAGGGTCGGGTCGAAAGAAGGTGTGCTGACCAGCCCCATCACCTCGCCATTGCGGCAGTCCATCACCACGGCACTGGCCACACGCTCACCAATCCGCTCCCGGATGCGGGTCTGCAAGGCGCTATCCAGCGTCAGCTCCAGCCGGGCCCCGGGCTGGCCTTCCACACGCTCAAGCTCGCCCATGACACGGCCATGGGCGTTGACCTCCATCTCCACCGTGCCGGGCTGTCCACGCAGATGGCTTTCCTGCGTCTGCTCGACCCCGGCACGCCCCACCTTCATCCCCGGCAGGGCCATGATGCCATCCCGCTGGACATCCGTCTCATTGGGAGGGGCCACATACCCGATGATATGGGACAACAGGTCCTTGAACGGATATTCCCGTGTTGTTCCCACATCGATCAGAACACCGGGCAGGGTCGGAGCATTCAGCCCCAGCCGGGCGACATCATCCCAGGAGAGGAATTCCTTGAGGGTCAGCGGGACGTAACGATGGATATGTTTGCGATCATGCTCGATACGGGCCCGGTCACGGTCATCCAGCGGCACAATCGTAGCAAAGCGGTCCACCACGGCCTGGAGGTCCGTCGTTTCCTCCGTCATGATCAGCGCACGCCAGTTGGGACGGTTGCCGGCAAGCAGCACACCGCAGCGGTCGTAGATCTCACCACGGGCTGGTGCAATCTGGCGGCGGCTGGTCCGGTTGCGGCGTGCCTGCTCCTTCAGCTCATCGCCATGAACGACCTGCATCTGATAGAGATGATGGGCAAGCGTCCCCATGACCCCTGTCTGCGCTGCCAGAAGCAGCAGGGCACGGCGTGTGAACATACCCTCACCGACAGCCTGTTCTTCTGAAAAAGACAGGTCAGCCGCTGGCCCACTTCGTTTCCGAAATGGCGGACGAGTTTCATCACGCCGGAAGAACATCTGCAATATACGCTTAAAAAAAGATTAAGGAAGGAAAACTCAAGGCTTCCACACTTCAGATGGTCATAGTCTATTACAGTCTGTCATGCTTTTCCATAACAGAAAGCCCCCATAAATACAGAACATGCAGAAAGGGATAACTCCCTACAGCGAGAGCCTCCTGAAAAACAATGGGATAGACCGACAGCGCCCCCCGGACCCGGATGACCATCAACACCCAGTCTGTCAGGGCCTCTCCCAGCACAATCAACCCATACAGGCTCCAGGAAAGCAGGAATCCACGACGGGACAGACCAACACGGCAGCCATGAGCCACGCCATAGGCTACCAGCATCCAGAACAGGAGCACGCCGGGCGGATTGGCACTGAAGAACTCGATCACCACCCCACTACAGAACAGCCCGAACAGGGGCATGAAAGCAGGACGGTAAAGCGCCCAGAACCAGACCGTCCCCAGTGTCAGGGCTGTCTGGAGTTCGGTCTGCCCGAGTATGCCAAACGGGGCGGACAACACAAAAGCCAGAACCACCATGATGACACAGGGGGACAGCTTGCGCCGCACACGAACCATCAGCTTGCGCTGCCGTGTTCCCTCCAGCGCCTCATGATCCAGACGCCCCTGCTCCAACCGTAATGCCATAGCCCCGTACCCGTTGCTGCTCCACCGCCCCCGTGCCTTCCCGGAAATAGTGCTCTCTTCTACAGAAAGCAAACCTCCCTGGAGGCCAGATCACGCCTTCGGGGCAGGTTTCATGCCATTACCCGAATCGTGCCACAAATGCCACCCGACCGCCTTATAAGGCCTTGATGATAACAAACGGCTTAATTTGAGACCGTATATCAGGAACGCCGACCGTCCAGAAAGTACCCTCAGCCGTTCCTGAGAGACGAAAATGGCAGAAAACGGCGCAGATTCTGCCAATTCGAAGGGGCTTCCCCATCCCGATGATCCGGCAGGAGCGGAGGCTTCTCCCGGACCCTTCCCGCACTGGGTGGGGCCTCCAGGATAAAGCCACCATCAAAAATACGAACCAGCTCCAGTTTTCCCAGAGCAGCATCAGGGATGACAACCGGCTGCCCTGGCGCCAGATAATGCACACGACCAACGGCAACACCGCCTGTCAGGCCTGTCTGCCCCCGCGTGACGATATGCTCGCCTTCCTCCGGCATGAGGCTCTGATTGTAATACATGAGACGGGGATAAGGCGTGTTGTCGCCAATCATCATGGCATCCCCCCCGCTGCTCTGTAACGTGACGGGAATCCGGCTGGCAGCATCCTCAATCAGCAGCACTCGCACCACATGCGGTCCCACCTCACTGACACGCCCGACAAGCCCGAAAGAATCAACGGCCAGACTTCCCTGCTGCACCCGGTGTTCCCCCACCTGCAACAGAACCGCCCGCAGGTAAGGGCCACTCTCATCCCGAACGACCCATCCGCTGACATAATCCCGGGTATCTTCCGCTCCCCAGTGCAGCACAGCCTTCAGACGGGCATTTTCCTGCCGAAGAGTCTGGGCCTCACCATGCCAGTAAGCAAGTTTCTGGTTTTCCTGCCGAAGCTGCGCATTGGCGGCCAGCAGGTCCCCCACCCCCTGCAGGGTGATCTGCCATTCATGAAACTGCCGCTGAGGGAACAACAGAACCTGATAGATGGCCCCGGCCTTCTGCGCCGCCGCCATGCGAATCTGTATGGCCCTGCCCGACCATATCTGCCCGGCCAGAACAGTCCCCACAGCCAGAAAAACCATGACCGGCAGAACCAGCCCGGACAGAAGCTGACGTGTGTGAATGGAGACCATGGCCCGCCTTTTCCCTCCGCTCAGCCCCCGGTCACGGAGGATACCATCCCCCGCCGGAGACCAGGGATCAATACATGCTGCTCAGGACACTGCGGAGCTGCTGCATGTGCTCCAGCGTGCGGCCAGTCCCCACAGCCACGCATGAAAGCGCATTCTCTGCCACGAAAACCGGCAGGCCGGTAGCCTGACGCAGGACATCATCCAGACGCCGCAGCAGCGCTCCCCCGCCGGACAGGACAATGCCCTTCTCCACGATATCAGCGGCCAGCTCCGGCGGTGTATGCTCCAGCACGGTGGCTACGGCATCAATGATATGCCCGACAGGCTCCTGGAGGGCTTCGGCAATCTGGGCCTCACTGACGGTGATCTCCCGGGGGACGCCATTCAGCAGGTCACGCCCCTTGAGCGGCATGGTCCGCTCTTCCGTCTGTATGTTGGCGTCAAAAGACGCAGCGCCGAGATCAATCTTGATCCGCTCGGCGGAGCTTTCCCCGATCATGAGGTTATAGTTGCGACGGATATAAGCCATGATGGCCTCATCCATCTGGTCGCCACCAACCCGGACAGACCGGGCATAGACAATCCCGCCAAGGGAGATCACGGCAACCTCGGTCGTTCCCCCACCGATATCCACGATCATGCTGCCAGAAGGCTCCGTCACGGCCAGACCGGCCCCAATGGCTGCGGCCATCGGCTCCTCAATCAGATAGACCTTGCGGGCACCAGCACTCTCTGCACTCTCCTGGATGGCACGGCGCTCCACGGCAGTGGAACCGGACGGCACACAGATGACGATCTGGGAACTGAAGAAGGAACGGCGGTTGTGAACCTTGCGGATGAAATGCTTGATCATCTCCTCCGCACTCTCGAAGTCGGCGATGACACCGTCACGGAGAGGGCGGATGGCCTGAATGTTCCCCGGCGTACGGCCAACCATCAGTTTGGCTTCATTTCCCACGGCCAGGACCTGTCTGCGCCCGCGCACTTCCGTTACAGCGACGACGGAAGGCTCACTCAGCACCACGCCACGCCCCTTGACATAAACGAGGGTATTGGCAGTGCCGAGATCGATCGCCATATCAGCGGAAATGAGCCCCAACAGACGAGAGAACATTCAAAACTCCTGGCCGGATAACCCCGCACGCACGGGGAATGAAAATAAGCAGAACACCACCCACAGCATTCGCCACAAATTATAGAGCCCCACAACAGTTCAGCAAGGCCATATTCCTGCCAGAGACAATATTTTTCGCAGAAAACTCCGCTTCAATTAACATGCGGTAACGTTTCATCCCCACCATGACAGAAGGAAAACAGCAGCCGACATGCAGGCATGGCAGTATCGGCTACCGGTCCCCTTCTCTCATCTTCAGGCAGACATTTCTTCCGGTTCACCCCGCAGACGTTTCACCAGCAGCTTGTTCAGGGCATGGATATAGGCCCGGGCTGCCGAAACGACCGTATCCGGGTCACTCCCCTGCCCGTCCACCAGGCGCCCCCCTTCCTGGAGACGCACGGTCGTACGGGCCTGCGCATCCGTACCTTCTGTCACATTGGCCACGGAGAACAGCGCCAGCGTCGCCTGATGCGGGAAGGCCTCACCGATGGCCCGGAACACGGCATCCACAGGCCCATTGCCCGTGGCAGAGACATGACGGGCCTCACCATCCACCTCGATATCCAGAACGACCTGGGCAGCATGCTGCGTACCGCCCTTCAGCTCCAGCGAGGTCAGACGGACACGCTCATGGTCACGGCTCTCATCATCCACCAGTGCCCGCACATCCTCATCAAAAACGATCTTCTTGTGATCTGCCAGGGTCTTGAAACGCTGGAAGGCCGCATTGACCGTCTCTTCAGTCAGGTCATCATAACCCAGAGCCTTCAGCTTGTCCCGGAAGGCCGCACGGCCGGAATGTTTGCCCAGCACCAGCGAGGTGCTCGTCCAGCCCACGCTTTCCGGCGTCATGATCTCATAAGTCCCGGCATGCTTCAGGATGCCATCCTGATGGATGCCACTCTCATGGGCGAAGGCATTCCGCCCCACGATGGCCTTGTTCGGCTGGACATCGAAGCCCGTGATGGTCGCCAGCAGACGGGACATGCCCAGCAGGCGGGGCGTTTCAATGCCGGTTTCCATGCCATAACGGTCATGACGGGTCCGCAGGGCCATCACGACTTCTTCCAGAGCGGCATTACCAGCACGCTCGCCAATGCCGTTGATCGTACATTCAATCTGTCGGGCACCACCTTCAACCGCTGCCAGCGTGTTGCCAACAGCCAGCCCCAGATCATTGTGGTTGTGCGTGGAGAAAATGACCTGATCCGCCCCCGGCACACGCTCCCTCAGCATATTGAAGATACGCTCCATCTCATCGGGGGTTGCAAACCCGACCGTATCGGGAATGTTGATGGTCGTTGCCCCGTTGGCAATGGCCGTTTCCACACAGCGGCACAGAAAATCCGGGTCCGTACGGGATCCATCCTCAGCAGACCACTCCACGTCATCCGTGTAACGGCGGGATTCCTTGTTGCCGAAAGCGATCAGCTCCAACACCCGCTCCGGCTCCATCCGCAGCTTGTACTTCATGTGCAGTGGAGACGTGGAGATGAAGTTGTGGATACGCCCACGCCGTGCGCCCTTGATGGCCCTTCCGGCAGCCTCGATGTCTTTGGCGGCGCTGCGGGCCAGACCACAGATGACGGGGCCATCCACATTATCGGCAATCTGCTTCACGCTCTCGAAGTCTCCTTCCGATGCAGCCGGGAAGCCTGCCTCTATGACGTCAACGCCCAGAGCTGCCAGCGCATGGGCCATCCGCAGCTTCTCGCCCAGGTTCATGGAGAAACCAGGGGACTGCTCACCATCACGCAGGGTCGTGTCAAAAATGATGACACGGTTATCGGCAACATGACCAAAGGAAGGATGCTGAAAAGACATAACTACGCTCTAACTCCAGATATCTACGAAAACCCGAAATGGGAAAAAATACCCCTGAACGCAGCAAAGCAACCTGCTCGCCTGTATGGCGTTCAGGGGTTCATAAGTCGTAGAAGGAGGGCGTGAAAAAATGTCATTACCCCTCCACGCTAGCGAGCAATGACAGGGAATGCAAGCGGAACTCTCTGTTTTTTTACAGCATCCCTTTCCGCTGCCGCAGGAAATAGCCATCAATGGCCTGTTTCATGGCCTGGGTGATCTGCGTACGGTGGGCAGCACGCCGCAGCGCCTGTTCATCCAGATGGTTGGACATGAACCCCATTTCCACCAGAACAGACGGAATGTCTCCGGACTTCAGAACCCGGAAGGCCGCATGGCGGGATGGATGATGCAGGAGCTGGATGCGGTTCTGGAATGACCTGATCACACTGGCCGCCATATGCGCAGACCCCCGGCGCGTCTCTTCACGAACAAGACTGTTGAGTATTTCCTCCACATCCGGCGGCACGTCGGCCATGCCCGGTCCGGCAAAACGGTCGGCACTGTTTTCCGTCTCTGCCAGCAGGGCGGTCTGCCTGTCCGAAGCGTTGCCGGACAGCGTATAGACACTGGCCCCACGCACATCAGACTGATGCAGCGCATCGGCATGCATGGAGATGAAAAGATCCGCCTTGTGCCGATGGGCCAGCTCCACCCGCCCGGCAAGGGGGATGAAACGGTCATCCGTCCGGCTCAGCACCACATCATACCGGCCAGACGCCATGAGAAGCGCGCGCAGCTCCGTTGCTGCAGCCACAGCAATATGCTTCTCATACGTTCCTGAGACACCGATGGCCCCGGGGTCTTTTCCGCCATGGCCGGGGTCCAGCATGATGACGGGTCTGGGCGGTGATGCTCCACGCAATACGGCGGGGGCCTTCCGCAATCCATGCCGTGCTGCCGCAGCCTTTCCCGCTCCGCCCGCCAGCAGCCCGCTGGCAGCCGCACCAAGAAGATGACGACGTGTCAGCTTTGCCATGGTGATCCTCCTCCCTCTCCGGTCCAGGTCCTGCCTGTCACACCCCATTAGGCGATCATTCCTGCCACGGGAACAATCTTCCTGCTTTCTTTGGTTAACAGCCTGATACAGACAGGAAAAAATGGCTTTATTCTGCCCCTTTCACCACCCCCCAACTACCCACTTGCCATGAAGGCCGATTTAGGCCATTGTCGCTTTGCAGAGGCCCGGATCTCCCATGCATCCCCGCCCCTGACAACGGGCAGGCAGGACAGCATCAGACAGGGCCCGCACATGCAGTACCTTTCGCGCCGTTTGGTGCAGATAGCCCGGGACGGTTGTTCCCGGTGTGCTCACACCCTGGCGGAGACACTGCATCCGAACCACAGGCAGCCTACCCGGATGGCCACACCATCCCCCGGCGGGCTGCGTCAATTCCCGATGGCAGGACCTGCCATCAGCGTGTTTACCAGAGGCTGCAATGCTGTTCTGTGTTATCCAATCTGGCGACCCCCTCAGGGTATCTGCCCGCAAGAGACCGGACCACCTGCCCTCTGCTGACCAAGACAATCGGCGCAGACAGGGCCATGCCCCGTGCGCCACGGAGTCCAGTCCTTCATGACAAAGCAGATGCTCATAGACGCCACACACGCCGAAGAAACCCGCGTTGTGGTCATGAACGGCAAGCGCATTGAAGATTATGATGTCGAGACATCAGCGCGCCGTCAGCTCAAAGGCAACATCTACCTCGCCAAGGTCATCCGTGTAGAGCCCAGCCTCCAGGCGGCCTTCGTGGATTACGGCGGCAACCGCCACGGCTTTCTGGCCTTCAGCGAGATCCACCCCGACTATTTCCAGATCCCCGTTGCGGACAGGGAAAAGCTCCTTGCCCTGCAGGAAGAAGAATACGCTGCCGAGCAGCGGAGCCGGGACAGCGATCCAGAGGCTGATGATGACGAAGACAGCCTTCCCGAGGATGACGAGCCCGGCCCGGAGATCGTCAGCGGGGAACATGATACCGGTGAGGAACAGAGCGCCAGCCGCCGCATGGCCCGGTTCCTCCGCAATTACCGCATTCAGGAAGTCATCCGCCGTCGGCAGGTGATCCTTGTCCAGGTTGTCAAGGAAGAACGTGGCAACAAGGGCGCCGCCCTGACGACCTACCTCTCCCTTGCCGGACGATATGGCGTGCTGATGCCCAACGCCCTGCGTGGCGGTGGGGTCTCCCGCAAGATCACCTCCGAAACGGACCGTCGTCGCCTGCGGGACATTGTCGGCAAGCTGGACCTGCCCCGGACGATGGCCATGATCATCCGCACGGCCGGTGCAGGCCGCCCGGAAGCGGAAATCACCAAAGACTGCGACTACCTTCTCCAGCTATGGGACAACATCCGCAACCACGCCCTCTCCTCCATCGCCCCGGCGCTGATCTATGAGGAAGCAAGCCTGATCAAGCGGGCCATCCGGGACCTGTTCACCCGTGATATCGAGACCGTACTGGTGGATGGGGAAGAGGCATGGAAAAACACGAAGGAATTTGCCCGCCTGCTGATGCCCCACAATGCCAGCCGCATCCGTATGTGGCAGAACAGGGGGCAGAATCTCTTCGCCCATTATCAGGTGGAGAGCCACCTGGAGGCCATGTTCTCACCGACGGTAAAGCTGGAATCCGGCGGATATCTCGTCATCAACCAGACTGAAGCTCTGGTGGCCATTGACGTCAACTCCGGCAAGTCCACCTCCCAGCGCAATATTGAGGAAACCGCCCTCCGCACCAATCTGGAAGCGGCCGAGGAGGTCGCCCGCCAGCTGCGCCTGCGTGATCTGGCCGGGCTGATCGTGATCGACTTCATCGACATGGAAAGCCGCCGCCACAACAGCCAGGTGGAAAAGCGCCTCAAGGATGCCCTCCGGGTGGACCGTGCCCGCATCCAGCTGGGCCGCATCTCCCATTTCGGCCTGCTGGAAATGTCCCGGCAGCGTCTGCGCCCCTCCATTGCCGAGAGCATGCTCAGCCCCTGCCCGCACTGTCAGGGTACCGGCTTCATCCGGGGTGTGGAAAGCATGGCCCTCCAGGTCCTCCGCAGCGTGGAGGATGAAGCCAGCCGCCGTCGCTCTTCGGACATTATCGTCCATGTCAGCCCCAGCATCGTTCTTTACATGCTCAACAGCAAACGGGCTGCCATCAGCCAGCTTGAACAACGGCATGACATGACCATCCGTTTCGAAAATGACGACAGCCTGCCGGAAGGCGAGCTCCGCATCGAACGGCTGGCCGCACGCCAGAAACCCTCCCGTGAGGACAGCCCTGTCAACACGGTTCGTACGATCGACATCACGGAAGGGGCTGCCCCTGCAATGGAAGCCAGCCTGCCAGCCGAGGCCGAAGATATCCGGGACGAACAGGAAACAGGCAGTGAAAGCAGCTTCCGTCGTCGCCGCCGCCGCCGTGGTGGACGTCGCCGCAACGAGCAGGAGACCCGGGACGAAACGACAGAGACCAGCCTGCAGGAGGCGAGCCCCGCAGCGCCAGAGGCTGACAGCACGGCAGATACCAATGATGACCAGGCTCTCATGCCCGGTCGTCGCCGGACAAGGACACGGCGTGTCACGACCGCCGCTCCGTCTGCTCCAAGCCACCGTGAGGAAGAGACCGAGCAGCCCAGCCGCCGCCGTGAACGCCCGGCATCCCGTCGCCGCCCGGCACGCCATCAGGATGAACCGGCCCCCAGTCAGGCATCTTCTGGCTATCAGGGACCAACACCGGCCAATCCCTTCCAGGGGGCTGGCATCGACATCTTCGACATGATGGAACAGCAGGAGGCCCGCCTGAGCGGACGTGCTGAAGCCCCTCCTGCCACAGAAGAAGAACCTGCCGTTTCTTCCCGCCCCCACAGGCAGCCCGTGGAAACGGGAAGCCCTGCAGAAGGGGATGATGAAAAACCGACCCGTCGCACCCGTCCCCGTCGCCGCCCGGCTACACGCAGCCGCATCGTGGTGGACGAAGACCAGGAAGAAGACAACAATCGTGTCGTGAAGATACCGGCCCGTCCAGTCGATCCTGCCGAGGCTGAAGAGGAAGCCGCTCGTCGTCAGGCGCGCCGCCCCCGTCCCCGCCGCCGCCCGGCACGGAACGAAACGACAGAAGCGGACGCTGCCCCGGCTGCGGAAGAGGCGCCTGTTTCTGTCGCTGAAACCGGTGTGGACAATGAGACACCAACCGAGACAGAGGCAAAACCGGCCCGTCGGCGGCGTCCAGCTCGCCGCAAAAAGGCGGACACGGCAGAAGAAGCCCCTGTAGCAGCCGCCCCCAAGGCTGAGGACGCAGCCCCGGTCGAGAATGTGGCAGCACCGCAGCCTGTCAATATCGATGAGGCAAAGCCCAAAAAGCGGCGTGTCGGCTGGTGGAAGCGCTAAAGGCGCCTCCTCCCATCGGAACCCATGAAAAAGGGCGGCCAGATCACTCTCTGGCCGCCCTTTTCACATCCACACAAATATGATGTTAGCGACAGACGCTATTGTTGCCATCCTCCGCAATGAACGTCCCCGTCAATGGCTGGAAGCAGGCATTACGGGTACAGCTGTTGCCTGTGGCCAGACTGCGACCATAGATTTCGCTCCCCGTACTGGCCTGCTCACGCAGGGCCGTACCACAAAGCGGTGTATTGACGGGAGCAGATGGCAGGTTCGTCTTCATCTGTGGTGAGGACGAACTGTCCCCGCTCCCCCCACCAGACGGCGCCCCGGCAAAGCTCTGGATGGCCGGATGTTGCGCTGCCTCGACCTGCCGGGCTGTTGGCTGGCTGCTACAGCCTGCCAGGACACTCCCTGCCACAAGAAGCAGGCCACAGCCCAGTCTCTGCAAGCCACATCTGTGGCGGCCCCTCGCAATGTTACGCACCATATCCCTCCTCCACATCCTCATGGATGTCCTGTCCTTCCTCGGGACGCCATGATGGCTCCCGGGGCTCCGAAATCTCCTGTGCAGACTATCTGCGGCCTTCATCCGGGTCCAGCCGGGCCTGCCGGACACCATCCGCAAAGGAAAGCTGCACATGGCTCCCCACTGGCAGGGCAGCGGATGATGTCACGGCATGACCTGCCTCATCCTGCACCAGAACATAGCCCCGTTCCAGAATGGCGAGGGGTGAGACGGCCTTCAGATGCCGGGCCACCCCTTCCAGCCTCGTCCGCTGGAGGGCAAGCCGGGACTGCACCGTCTCCAGCCGCAACGGCGCCCGCAGCAGACGCATCTGGCAGCCATCCAGATACCGCTCCCAACCAGACTGCAACCGCCCGGCCTGTGCCTCCACGAGGCCACGCCGCTGCCCCATGACGGTCTCCACGGCGGGCAAATGATAGGCAGCCTGCCCCAGCCGGGCACGGGCACGCATCACAAATCCCGGCAGGGCCAGCTCCAGCCTCTGGGCACGATCATCCAGCCGCATCCGGGCTGTGTCCAGAAGCCCCGGAAGGTCCGGCATCCGGGCCGCCACGGCCTGGAGCCGCAGCCCCTGCCGCTGCAATATCCCCGCCAGACCACCAGAAAGCCGTGCCGCCCGATGGGCGAGATCCGCCATCAGCTCGGACCGCAGGGGCACCGCCATTTCAGCGGCGGCAGTCGGTGTGGGGGCCCGACGGTCGGCAGCGTAATCAACGAGGGTCGTATCCGTCTCATGCCCCACGGCAGAAATCACCGGCAGGGGGCAGGCCGCCACGGCCCGTACCACGGCTTCATCATTGAAGGCCATCAGGTCCTCCAATGAGCCACCACCACGGGCCACGATCAGCACATCAGGCGGATTGGGAAGGTTCCCCATGGCCTGCACGGCATGGGTGATCTGACGGGCTGCCCCTTCCCCCTGCACTGCCACGGGCCAGAGCAGGACATCCCGCGGGAAACGGCGGGATATGGTCGTGCAGATGTCGTGCAGCACCGCCCCGGACCGGGACGTCACCACCCCCACGCAACGGGGCAGGAACGGAATGGGCTTCTTGCGCCCCTGATCGAACAGCCCCTCATCCCGCAGGCGGACACGCAGGGCTTCGATCCGGGCCAGAAGGGCACCTTCCCCTGCAAACTCCATGCTGTCGATGATGAGCTGATAGTTTGAGCGTTCGCCATAGGACGAAATCTTCCCGGTGGCGATGACCTCCGTTCCATTCTCCGGGACCATCCCCAGCCGGGAAACGTTCCCCCGCCAGATGACACCCGATATTTTCCCGCCCTCATCCTTGAGGGAGAGATAGACATGACCGGAAGCATATCTCTTCATCTCCGTGATCTCGCCACGGACACGTACCCGCCCGAAGGTGCCTTCCAGCACACGTTTGATCGCCGAGGAAATAGCTCCTACGGAATATTCCGGTATGTTGCTGCTCCCCGGCCCCGTACCGCCCTGCGGCCCGGCGGGAGAAAGAAGGCTCTCTCGTTCCATCATGCGGCCATTCTATGCTAAATGGCAGATGACGTGAAAGCGGCTATCTGCATCACACGAGATATAAAAGGAAACAGGATGCGCGTACTTCTGGTGGGTTCAGGTGGGCGGGAACATGCCCTTGCCACAGCCATTGCCCGGTCCCCTCTGCTGGACACACTCTTTGCCGCCCCCGGCAACCCCGGCATGGCAGCCTGCGCACGCTGTGTTCCCATTGCGGCTGATGACATTGCCGGTCTTGTCGAGTTCGCCCGGAAGGAAAAGATCGACCTCGTCGTACCGGGGCCAGAAGTCTCCCTCGTGGCAGGGCTGACCGATGCCTGCCAGAAAGCGGGTATCGCCTGCGCTGGCCCCTCCCAGGCTGCCGCCGCTCTGGAAGGCAGCAAGGCCTTCACCAAGGAAGTGGCCGATGCTGCCGGTATCCCCACCGCCCGCTGGCAGCGTTTCGACGCCAGCAGCAGCAAGGAGGCCGCCAAGGCCTACGTCCGTGAACAGGGTGCTCCCATCGTCATCAAGGCGGATGGTCTGGCCGCCGGCAAAGGCGTGGTCGTGGCACAGAGCGTGGATGAGGCTCTGGAAGCCATCGACCGCCTCGGCCTGCCGCTAGTGATTGAGGAATGTCTTGTCGGACGGGAAGTGTCCCTCTTCGCCTTCTGTGCGGATGACAAAGCCAGCCTGATCGGGGCTGCACGGGACCACAAGCGGGTCGGTGATGGCGATACCGGGCCAAACACCGGCGGCATGGGAGCCATCTGCCCGCCACCGGATTTCGACCGGGCGGCGCAGGAAGCCGCACTGGACCTCACGGTCCGCCCGATGCTGGCCGAGATGGTCCGCCGGGGCACGCCGTTCCGTGGCGTCATCTTTGCTGGCCTGATGCTGACGGAAGAAGGGCCGAAGCTGATCGAATACAACGTGCGCTTTGGTGACCCGGAAGCACAGGCCCTGCTCATCCGTCTGGAAAGCGACCTTCTCCCTGCCCTCAAGGCTCTGGCGGAAGGCACGCTGTCCGAGGACAGCATCCGCTTCTCGGACAAGCCGTCCATTTCTCTGGTGCTGGCCGCCAAGGGATACCCGGATGCGCCCGTCAAGGGCGGTGTCATTTCCGGGCTGGACCGGACGGAACAGCTGCCCGGTGTATCCGTCTTCCATGCCGGAACCAAGATGGATGGCGACCGGCTTCTGGCCAATGGCGGGCGTGTCCTGACCATCTGCGCCACAGGCCCCACGGCAGCCAAGGCCCGCTCCCGGGCTTATGAGGCCGCAGCAACCATCCAGTGGGATGACAAGATGCTCCGCAGCGACATTGGGCTGTAAGATTTTCCGCACCTGCAAAACAGGCCCGGCCCATGAAAATGAGCCGGGCCTGTTCCGTATGAACCTGTCCGCCGGGTTCTGTCAGCTTTCCGTTTCTGACAGCAGATTCGGCAGTTCCCACAAGCTGTCAAACTGATAGGTAGGTTTCATCTCCCTGCAAACCTCTGCCACACCGTGACCGTAACTGGCCCAGCAGACATCCATGCCAAGGGTCTGGGCAAACCCGATATCCGCTGTCGTATCACCCACCATGAGGCACTGCTCCGCCCCCCAGCCCGGCAGCATATGGGCCAGACGCTGCGTGAAAACCTCCTTCTCCGGCTTGCGGGGCAGCCCCTCTTCAGCACCGATGGACGCCTCAAAAAACGGCTCCAGCTGAAACCGGGCAAGGCTGTGACGCAGGGTCGGGCCGTGCTTGTTGCTTACGGCAATCATCCTGTAGCCCCGCCCCTGGAGAATCTGGAGCACCTCATGGGCTCCGTCATACAGATAGGTTTCTTCCTCATCCGCCTGGGCATAACGCTGGCGGTAGGCAGCCACATAACGCTGGGCCTCATCCATGGAGGCCCCTTCATCCACAATGCTCTGATAGAACCCCTGTAGCGCATCCCCCTTGCCCAGCCGCTCCTTCAGGTAGGAACGGGGCGGTGGCGTCCGGCCAATATCCGTGAAGGCCTCCTCCAGACTCCGCAGGATGGCAGGGCGGGTCTCGGCCAAAGTGCCGTCATAATCCAGCAGAAGAATGGGGTAACGTAGCATGTGGGCTCTTCCTTGCTCTCAATTCTGTCCTGAACGGGCCATGATCTGTTCCAGGCCCGCCGTCAGACCAGCTGCATCATCCGTCACGGGCAGCGTGTCAGCGTAATGTCCTTCCGGTGTCATGACCACAAAAGATGGAGCCGACTGATAGTAACTCTGCCCCGGCTCCAGCGCATAGGGCGCATGGTAGAGGCGTGTCATGGCCTGTGTCATGTTCGGGGTCGCAAAAACCGGGAAGATGTGCGGGGCTACGCCCATCACATAGTCCTTCAGCGTGTCCGGGTCTTCCGCCCGGGCATCCAGCGAGACGACCAGAGGCAGGACAGGCTGGCCTTTCTGCTTCATCGTCACGAGGGTCTGGTCCAGAGCCTTGAGCGGAGGCTGGCAGCGTTCCGGCGGGCAGCGTGGGTCCACAAACCAGACGACCGTCCATGAGCCCCGGAAATCACCTTCCGTCACCATGCCACCACCAAGGGAAAAGACCCGGAAAGAGCCGCCCACCACATTGCCCTGTGCGTGAACCCGTGCCCCTTCATCCGCCCCTGTGGAGAGCCAGTAACCACCATAGCCCAGCAGCCCTGCCAGCAGGATCAGCCCCAGAACGACCAGCCCGGCCCGACGGACGACTGTTTTCTTCGGGTCAGTTTCCGGGCCTGCCCCGGTCTTCGAACGGTCCGTCATGTCTGTTCCTGTCTCCTCATTCCTGTCCGGCTGCATCAGTGCGCCTCAGCCCAGTTCTGGCCAAGCCCCGTTTCCACGGAAAGAGCGACATCCAGCCTGGCCACGGATTCCATGACCTCCCTCACGAGGGCCACCGTCTCCTCAGCCTCGGCTTCCGGGACTTCAAAAAGCAGCTCATCATGTACCTGAAGCAGCATCCGGGCCTTCAGCCCGGCCTCGGCCAGACGGTCCGGCAGGGTGACCATGGCCTTCTTGATGATGTCCGCCGCTCCACCCTGCAGGGGAGCATTGATGGCCTGACGCTCGGCATAGGACCGCTGCGCTGCCTGCTTTGCCGTGATTCCCGGCACATAGCAGCGGCGACCGAAGGGGGTCAGCACATAACCCTTCTCCCGGGCCTCTTCCTTCATCTTTTCCATATAATCCCGGATACCGGGATAGCGGTCAAAATAGGCCTCGATATAGCGTTTGGCCTCACCCTGCGGCACCTGAAGCTGCCGGGCCAGCCCGAAGGCCGAAATGCCGTAAATGATGCCGAAATTGATGGCCTTGGCCCGTCGCCTTGTCAGCGGGTCCATCTCTTCCAACGGGATGCCGAACACTTCGGACGCCGTGCGGGCATGGATGTCCTGCCCGTGACGGAAGGCATCCAACAGTGGCTCAATCTGTGCCACATGGGCCAGAAGGCGCAGCTCGATCTGGCTGTAATCGGCAGACAGAAGCCTGTGCCCCGGAGCCGCCACGAAAGCCTGACGGATGCGTGCCCCCTCCTCCGTGCGGATGGGAATGTTCTGGAGGTTCGGCTCGTTGGAGGAGAGACGCCCCGTGGTCGTGGTCGTCATCTGGAAGGTGGTATGCACACGCTGGGTCTTCGGGTCCATCAGCTTGAGCAGCGCATCCGCATAGGTGGATTTCAGCTTGGCCAGACGCCGCCAGTTCAGGATTGCCGTCGGCAGATCATGGCCCTGCTCGGCCAGCTCTTCCAGCACACGGGAATCCGTGCCCCAGGCACCTGTCTTGGTGCGCTTGCCACCGGGAAGGCCCATCTCATCAAACAGGATTTCCCCCAGCTGCTTGGGCGACCCGATGTTGAAGGGCCGCCCCGCACGGTCATGAATCCCCTGTTCCATCTCCGCCATGCGGGTGGCGAAATCCTCCGACAGGCGGCGCAGCTCATCGGCGTCCACCCGCACGCCAGCTTCCTCCATGCGCTCCAGAACGGTGATGAGCGGGCGTTCCATTTCCTCATACAGGGCCGCCGCCTTCTGGCGGGGCAGCGTCACACGCAGCACCTCCCAGAGGCGCAGCGTCACGTCGGCGTCTTCCGCTGCATAGGCAGTCGCTTTATCCAGCGGCACCTGCGTGAAAGGCACCCGGTTGCGCCCCTTGCCCGTCACGTCATCATAGGGAATGGGGGTATGATCCAGATGCAGGCGGGAGAGTTCATCCATGCCCTGCCCGTGCGCCCCGGCGGACTGGGCGTAGGACAGCAGCATTGTATCATCCAGCGGGGCAATGACCTCCAGACCGGCCTGCCGCAGGATGGTGAGGTCATATTTTGCATTCTGGAAAATCTTCAGGACGGCCTCATCGGCCATCAGCGGGGCCAGCTGATCCAGCGTGGCCTTCACGTCCAGCTGGTCGCCCACGGGAGCTTCCAGCGTGCCTTCATGACGGAACGGCACATAACAGGCCCTGCCCGGAGCCACGGCCAGAGACAGGCCAACAATTTCGGCCGTGCGGGCGTTCAGGCCGGTTGTTTCCGTATCCACGGCCACACGTCCTGCGGCACGGGCGGCGTCGATCCACCGGGCCAGCGTGTCCCTGTCCGTGACGGTCTCATAGGGACCGAAAGGAGCCTCACTGCGGAGTATCTCCCCGGCATCCTGCCCCTCTGCCGCAGCTGAGGCCGGGCTGGCCTCGGGCCTGCGCTGTGCCGGATGACGGGCCTTGCCGCCAAAGCCCATGCGCTGGAGAATGGAAGAGAACCCCATGCTCTCCAGCCAGCTCCGCAACATTTCGGCGTCCGGCTCACGGGGCCGCAGCTCATCGACAGGTGTCGGCACGGCCACATCATCCGCCAGCAGGACAAGCTGCCGGGAGATGCGGGCACCTTCGGCGTGATCGATCAGATTCTGCCGCCGCTTGGAAGGCTTCATCCCGGGGGCTGCTGCCAGAACGGCCTCCAGCGATCCATATTCATTGATCAGCTGCGCCGCTCCCTTGGGGCCGATGCCCGGCACGCCCGGCACGTTGTCGGTGGAATCCCCCATGAGGGCCTGCACATCCACCACCTTGTCCGGCGTGACGCCAAACTTGGCTTCAACCTCGGCCAGACCGATGGGCTTCTGCTTCATCGGGTCTTTCAGGGAAACACCGGGGCGGACAAGCTGCATCAGGTCCTTGTCTGACGAGATGATGGTGCAGCTGCCGCCCTGCTCCACGACCAGGCGGGCATAGGTCGCCAGCAGGTCATCCGCCTCCCAGCCCGGCAGCTCGATGGCCGGAATCCCGAACTGGTCGGTCGCCTGACGAATGAGGTCGAACTGGGGGCGCAGGTCTTCCGGCGGTTCGGGGCGATGGGCTTTATAATCAGGGTAAATGTCGTTACGGAAGGTCTTGCGGCCTGCATCGAAGATCACGGCCATCGGCTGGCCTTCATGCTCCTTGATGAGCCGGGAGAGCATGTTGGTGAAGCCATAGACGGCATTGACGGGCACACCCTCCGGGCTGCTCATGGGGGGAATGGCAAAGAAGGCACGGAAAATGAACCCCGAACCATCCACCAGAACCAGATGTGTGTTTTCTGACGTCACGCCGTCTTTCTCCCCTGCCCGTGCTGGCAGATCAGTCTTGCAGATGCTTTCTTCTCTAGCCGATTTCCGCCGTTTTAAAAACGGCTCCCTGTCCGTCATGTCCGCATTTCTGCTCATGGGCCTGATTGGAGGATGCCAGACACCCCCAGCCCCCCGAAGCCTGCCCCATCGCCCGGCCGAGGCGGCTTACGTCCCTGCCAGCGTGACGGTTGCCCTCTCCGATGGCCGCAGGGCACCGGTACGGCTCTACCCGGCAACTGCTCCCCAGCGTGGTGTCATTCTGGCCTTTCATGGCTTTGGAGACAGCCGGGACGCCTGGGAGGTCATGGCCCCGGCCCTCAACAGGGCGGGCTTTCTCATCGTCGCACCGGACGTGCGGGGCTTTGGCGAATTCCCCGCCAAGGGGGGATGGAGCACGACCGACAGGATGGTTGCCGATGCCGTGGAGGAAGCCCGCTGGTGCCAGCAGCACTGGCCCGGCCAGCCCCTCCATCTGATGGGGGAAAGCATGGGGGGTGCCCTTGCCCTCCTGACCAGCACGGCCCTGACGGCTCCCCGCCCTGACGGGCTGATCCTTCTGGCCCCGGCCATCATGACGATTGGTGAGCCGTGGCAGACCCTTCTGGAAGGCTGGAACCTCATCACGCCACAGGCACGGCTGACGGGTGCGCATATGCCGGGGCATCATGTCGCCACGGCCAATCTCAGGGCCATGCGCCGCATGTTCTTCGACCCGCTGACACGCCACGGCACGAACGTGCACGCCCTGCGAGGGCTGACGCATCTGATGGCCCGTGCGCTGGAGCAGGCACCCTTCGTACAGATACCGACCCTGCTCATCTGGGGAGACAGGGACCAGTTTGTCCCCGCCTCTGCCACACGTCGGCTGATACGGCAGGCTCCGCCATCCCTCTTCCGGCTGGATGAGCTGCCCCGTGGGTATCATCTCATCACCCGTGAACCGCAGGACCGTCCGGCCAGGGACATCATCTCATGGATCGAGCGGCCTGACCGTTTTCTCCCCTCTGGCGGGGACAGTGCCGCCACCATGTGGCTCTGGCTGGAACAGACACGCTGACATGGATGAAAAAAGAGTGCCGCAAGGGCTAGGCAAGCACGCCACTTGCCGTTAAAAGTACCGCCAACAGGGACCCGTAGCTCAGCTGGATAGAGCGTTGCCCTCCGAAGGCAAAGGTCGCGCGTTCGAATCGCGCCGGGTCCACCAAGGATTTTCCCAATTTTCTGGCATTTTACCGTCGAGTCCGGCATCACTCCACAAGGAACTGATCCGATTTGAACTAAGCCATGGTATTTTTTGATCAGATCGAAAATGATTCTGAAGAAAAATAGCCTCGATCATTCATTCCTACAAAGGAATCCTCTAACGAGAACAAGCAAAACAGCACTGAAGAATAAACTTATTATTTAAGTCAATCCAAACGACATTCCTTACAGCGGCTGATCAGCAAGTCCCATATAAAGTAAAATTTATGCTCCTTTTAAAGGAACAATCCCACCATCTGATAAGAGTTAGAGGGTATAATCATATGTTATGGATATAAACCCCATCTCTTGATCTTGATATTTACCTATCATGAATTTCTCATTCGTTTCTTATACACCTTTATGCTGTCTTTCTCCGCTTTTTTCCAAGAACTTACAATATTTTCATTCCGAAGACGCTCTAATATTTTAATGTTCTCCTTACTGTCCTCAATACGAAGCCTACTGGTACTTTCATCAGAAAGCTGAAGATAAACACCCCCTAAACCACACAGAATACGCAAGAAAACATCTTTTCCAACCTGATCAATCACTCTTACCAAGAGTCCTACAAAAATTTTACTATCAATCCTCTCAAGGCTATGTACAGCCCTTTCCAATACTGCTCCAACAATAGGAATATTTTTTTCATGAGCATATTTTATTACTTCCTCCCAGGAAGATCCATCAAAAACTTCCATGAAGTTTTCTGTGTTCTGGACAATATACTTTTTAATATCCGATGGAATTTTCTTATCTTTAAAGAGTTGAGTTAGATCTCCTGCAACGAGATCAGGAGTCATATACGACCAAAAATTCTTGGACTTACTTATGAAATCAGAACGTGCTGACCATTCCATTTGAGAGAGTCGTTCATAAGATTTTTCATCATCAGCAATAATATCCCTCTCAATCAGCCATCCAAAGAGCTTGTTGTCTCGTGAGACAATTTTATCAACTTGTAGATACTTTCCTAACTTCAAATCAGAGACCAATTTCGTCCGCAAGTCGGATGAAAAGAAATTATCAGGACAATTAAGAATACGATATGCTATATTTTCACGCCTCGTTTCCCCTTCGTCAGAATTATTCTCATCTATCACTTCAACTTCCGATATACCCTCTTTGGCCTTAAGTAAAGAAGCAAGATTTTCATCCACTTCTCCATTTTCTCCAACATATAAACAGATATTATGAAGTTTCGGTTGAAATCTTCCAGTTTCCGCCAAAAGGGGCCAGACATCATCAGGAAGAGACTCTATTTTTTCCACCACACAACTATCATGAACATTAATTAATACATCTTTAAGGCAAGAAACATTATAAGAAAAAAGCTCTCTAATTACTTCAACAAAAGACTCATTATTGTCTATAGAAAAAACTTTCCCCTTGATAACTTCAATATACTCGGAAATTTTGGACAATACATAATCATATACTTCCTTATTATTTCTTCTAATTCTATTAAGTGAAATACTATCCTTTGAAAGGTCTGCGGCTAAAGAAATATTTTCACATGTAAGCTTATAAATATTTTTCCTTACGAAAGCCTTCTGAAGTTCCTCACCAAGATACCGCAATGCAGGCACACATACCTTAGCTCTCCTATAGAGTTGAGAAATACTCTCAGCATTCTCATGAGACATTCTACCAGACAGAACAGAAAATTTATCATAATTTTCCAAAAAATAATCTGCCACAGATTCATCTATGCTTTGCTCTTTGAGACAAGATATGTCGGACAATATCCCATTTATTAAAATTATCCGAATGTTATTGTTAAAGTCCTCTCCACCTATGAAGTGAAAAATAATCTCAGATGAGAATTTAGCCAGTTTTTGAGCAAGTTTTATCTTGTCCTCATTCGTCACCGAATCTGACTTATAATAAGAATTAAGAAACTTTTTTTCATGTTTTCCTAGAATACTCAATTTTCTAGAAATAATATCTAAAGCATTCTCTTCCTTATCTAGAAGATATTTTAGAATATCAATATTATAAAAAGAATATTTTGAGGAAATTTCATCCCTATAATCATTAATGATATTCTCAACATCACAATGATCCAGGTGAAAATATTCATCCATAACGTCACACTCTATATGATGGATGATAAAATTCATTGCATTGGAACTAAAATAGGAATCATGGTAACGGGTCGTATATAAAGAAAAATTGCGTCCAACATAGCCGTGCTCGACAAGTTGATAAGCCAGCTTGCTCTGCAATAGTGTACGAACTTCTGTTATAAAATCTTTGTCACCTTCCTCCGCATTGGAGACCTCCATAGAACTTGAATAAGTTATCAATTCATGAAAGTCACATACATTCAAATATCTATTTTCTTTATCTAATTTCTCTATCTCCTTTTCCAGATCCTCTCTATCCAACTCCATCAACTTTAGAAAATCCACCTCACGCCCTACCAAATCACAGATACGATCTCTCGATAGATTTATTTTTAATTCTTCAAAATGACTTAGATAAGCTGACCTACTTATACGTTCATTACATTCCCAGACAAGATTATAAGCCCCCTGTTCAATATCCATCCAGAATTTAGAAGATTTCATCTCATCCATAGAATGATGAACACTACCAACAGTAAAATTCTTAACATTCACAGAAACACCCATATCCTGCCCCACATTTTCTATGTATTTTTTTATTATATCATGTAGCCGCACACTATTCCCTTCTAAATTTTCAATTTTATCCAAATTATCTCTCATCTCTTTTATCTTAGTAGCATTCAAATTTATGCGTCTATTAATAAATTCACGGCTCATCCTATACAAATCATCTATCCTGCTTTTTCTAAAGCGTATGTTTTCAAAATCTTCTAAATGAGTATTTTTATACACAACCATCGCAAAAAGCTCATTATCCTTCAATTTAAGAGCTTCACCACCTCCTGAGAAAATCATTTTTCTGAATACAATAAATTCATTCAATATATTCTTTAGTAACCTCATATCCGGGATGGCTGACATGGCTATATTGATCAACTTATTATCAATCTTATGATCTTTAATTTTCTCATCAATTATATCTTTTGCAAGACTCTTGGATGTCAAATATGTCACGAAAGGGACAATAGGAATGATTATATTAAAAAATTTTGTTCTATTAGAGTTGACCGCTTCCTTATGAACAAATCCGTCCAAATCCATCTCACCTTCTCTCCTTTCAAAGATACTATCCTTTACAGCATAAATAAATCTAATATTCTTTTTTATTTGAGGAGAATTATTTAACAATGTATTCAATGAACGTAACGTATCAAAAATATGACAGTCATCAAAACGATCGATATCCTCAAAAATTACTATATCCTTGTTAGAAGGATCAAAAAAATAGACAATCTCATCAAGATATTGATCAAAATACGACGCAGAATTTTCATCCAATGAAACAGTAGCTGATCCTGCTGATAACTGCTTTACTCTAATTCGTCCATCAAAAATCTTAAACAGACAAAATATAGAAACAAAAAAGATAAATGGAAATACCGCATATGACAAAGGTTTATATGCATATAATAAAGGAAACTCCTTTAGAATTTTCTCCAGCCACCCCGCAAGAAAAAAAATAACGGTTAATATCACGCTTGCCCAAAAAGATATGAATATACATCTCATCCATTGAAAACGCTCAATTCGCCTGAAACGTGATGCAGAAGCCTTTTTAGGACTTTCTCTATATAAAAGCTGCTTGACAATCTCTTTCTGAATCTGGTTTGTTAGCGTCATTGCTTGTGGAGGCAAAGTAGCTTGCTCCTCATTATCTGGAATATTACCTTCTTTTATTTTCTCATATGTACTTTTCCCAGATAAAGATAGAGTGGATAAAGACAACTCAATTACACCATTCTTACCTGCTGTAAATTTCTTTAGAATACTGCTTTTCCCCGTTCCATAAGGACCGGATAAAGCTATATTAAGATTTTCCTTATTCTTGAGAGCTTCCTCAAGTGCTTTTACATATGTGCCATGTTCCTCTTCTATGTAGGCAGGTTTCAGCGAAACCAAAGAAACATCAAAATCACAACAATTTTCATCAATCATATTTTTTACTCTCCAGCCATAGACTCACAGTCGTCACTGTGGTCTCAAAGCTCCATTTTCAGCAACATGACCTAACACATTTCTCATGTCCGGCTCCACACGCATCACCCTCCAAAAGAACAAGAAAAAACAGACATTGGGAGCATTTATAGTGCCGATACGTTTATTGATTCCGAAATGAAGATGCCCATGCATAAATAAAATATAATTCATCATCGAATAAATTAAAAATCGAAACTTTAATGAAAGTACAAAAATAGTATAAGTTAAGCTGGGGATACACTTGTAAAATCCATTAAAAATTTTGACAAAATCACTTTCTTGACACTAGAAATCTACCTCCACGCCAGAATAATTCTCACTTTAAGAGACGTATACATCGTCAGCCAATACAAAATAACCCCTCCCATCTCACATCCCAGAGAACACTCTACAACCCCCCACACTCAACCCGCCATGGAAACTTTACCCTCCAGATTGTGCCTCAGTCTTGGAGCCTCCCCACACAAAGGGGGAACCAGCCCCTCACCCCAGCAGCTCCTGACCTATGTAATGGCCATCAAGACGCCCCGGGCAGGCGAACAGGCCGCTGCCTATGTGGGTCGTATACTGGTTCATCATGTCGAATTTCGACATGCGCTCGAATATCTTGGTGAAGGCCGTGCGGGGGTCCTGCTGATAGGCAAGGAACATCAGCCCGGCGTCAAACTCGTTGCCCTGCCGCCACGGGGGCCAGCGTTCGGCAATGTAGCTCAAACCGTTATCATAGGAATAAGACCGCCTCAGCAGCTCCGCACCACCATTCTCCTGCGGGGCGGCAAGGCGGGCGTGTGCATTTTCAGGCGTAATGGGGTTACCGTCTTTATCCGTCTGCTTCAGCGTTAGTGGTTCATATTCATGATGGCCACCAATGGGGGCACCGCTCTGCTTCTGACGCCCCATCGTCTCCTCCTGAAAGCCCGTCCTCGTACGGTCCCAATGCTCCAGGGCAATGCGGATGATGCGGGCCACAAGATAGGTTCCCCCCTGCATCCACGGTTCGTCCGTCGGAGCTGCCCAGAGGACCCGCTTCGCCACGGCGGGATTGGCTATATCGGGCTGTATGGTGCCATCCTTGAAGCCCATCAGATTGCGGGGTGTCTGATGCCGGCCAAACTCCGGTGAAAAACCGGTCTGTGCCCAGCGTGGGGTCGCCCTGCCATCCGCCAGACGGGCCAGGATGCGGATGGCATGAAAGGCCGTCTGCGGATCCGTCGCGCAGCTCTGGATGCAGACATCACCTCCCGTATGGGCCGGAACGAGCTGATCCCCCGTAAAGCGGGGCAGGTCGGCCAGCGGAGCCGGACGCCGGTCCGCAAGACCATACCGGTCTTTCCCCTCCTTCGTGAACAACCCCGGCCCGAAGCCGAAGGTCAGGGTCAGGCTCGCCTGCTCCAGACCATCCACATCACCGGAATCAACAAGATGCGGGGCGGGCCGGTGCGCCATCAGGGCCTCGGCGGCCTCCGTCCATGCCCTCATCATGTCGGCCACATCGGCCTTCTTCTCCGCCGTGAGATCAAACGTGATGAAATACAGGAACGGCAGCTGCGGCAGCATGATGCCGGGCTGATGACGCAGGGAAGAGGCCATCGCAAGGCTGGTGGCGGGGCGCATCAGCTCCAGCCCTGCCAGCCCCAGCGCCCCCCCCAGAAGAGTGCGGCGGGAAAGAGAAAATGTCATGGTTCTACTTTCACGGAAGGGCAACATTGAGCGTGTTCATGTCATCTTCGACATAATAGAATCCCCTGTTGTCAGGGGTCATCGCCAGACCGAACAGATCGCCATTGCCCGGGGGCTGCTGGGCCTGGTCATTGTCCACCCACTGGGCATAGAGCTGTTTCTTCGCCACGGGGTCTATCTCGACAACCTGCCCGTTGCGCCCGTTGGCCACCAGCAGGTGATGCCCCGGCACCCAGATCATCGCCAGTGGCCAGTTGAGCAGCTGCCCTCTGGTGATGATGCGCCCTACGGCATCATTCTGACGTGTCACGGGGGTCGTGCGGTTCACGGCATCATCAATGGCCGTGACCTCCTCATCATAGCCATCCGTGACATACAGCGTGCCGTCACTGTCCAGAGCCAGTCCGGTTGGCCCAAAAAGAAAATTGTCACGATCGGCACGACCGGCAAACCCGGTCGCTATGATTGACTGTCTGTCCAGCACAGGGGGCTTACCCGGCGGAACATGCAGATTGAAACGCATGACCGTCGCATTGTGCAGGATGGGTGGATAATGCGTTGCCGGGTCCAGAACATAGGGACTTGGCAGACCCGCCGCCGCCATGGAGATGAAAAGCGTGGCCGTGTCTCCGTTATCAATGCTGGCAATATTCCCCCACGGCCCCGTAATGTCCGGTCCTTTCCACGCCGTGGCGAATTTTCCGTTGGCATCAAAAACCAGAAGGCAGCCATCCCCCTTCGTGCCTGTTGTCCCGTCCTTGCTTGGCGTGCTACCGACAATGACCCAGCCCGCCTTGAGCACCGTCAGGGCCGTCGTGAAGCCGATCCCCCCCGGGCAGGCCGCCAGATTGGCCGGAGCACTGGCAAACAGGCGTATGTTTTTTGTCACGGGCGAATAGGCCACGATGGTCGTGCCGGTTCCCTGAAGATTGTTCACATTGTTGAAGTTGGTGATGAGCACCTCATCCTTCTTCAGGCTGCCCATGTCCTGCGGCACCAGATAGATCGCATAGGGATTGAGATCGCCATTGCCCGGACTTGTGGAAGCCAGCATGGCATGGCGGCGAATGGTCTCCAGAAACCCCTTCGGAGCAGCCTCCCCTCCCTGTGGAGCAAACACGGCAGCGAAAGCGAAGCAGGCCAGGCCGGGCAGAACTCTGCGTAGAAACTGTTTCATGAAGCACCTCCTACAGGGCAATGATCGCACGCAGACCAAGGACGGCAATGTCCTTCACGCGCCTGTCAGGGTGAAGAGTATTCGGCACCCCACCTGACGGATTGAAAATGTACTGGAAGTCCGGCTGGAGCTGGAGCCAGCCTGTCATCTGGCACTGATACATCAGCTCCATGTAGGTTTCCCCGCTCTGGGACGGCATGTAGCTCCCGTTGTAGAACCGGGTCGCCCTGTCAAATTTGGCCAGCGCCTTGCTGAAATGCGTGTAGCCCATGGCAAGCCCCAGCGTGTCATCCTGCCGGTATGGCAGCGGGTCCTTGAACGTGAAGCCGAAATTCAGGCTGAAATCGTTGGGCGCACGGTCGGACTGCGGCGTCCCCATCGCCCGGCCAAAGACATTGAATGTCCGGTTGGGATCGTAATGGCTGTGCCACAGCATCTGGTCCACCACCGCATACAGGCTGAAAAGGCCACGGTGACGGCGGGCCACGCCACTGCTGGCCGGAGACGCAAGCGGCACGTGCATGTTGTCCCAGTACTGGTCCGCAAAAGGCTCGGAATCATACCAGGCCCCGATGCGATAGACCCGTGAGAGCGCATCGGCCTGATCTGGCGAGACCATGGCCCCCAGGGCGGGATAGACATACTGGAACTCCACCAGAGCCAGCACACCCCGGTTCAACACGAAACTCGTCCCGGATGGATTGCTCTTCTGAGCATCCACACTGACATTATGAGCAGGACTGCCACTGAACACGCCAGCCTGCACATACAATGGTGTGGCCATCCAGTATTTCGCCCTCACCCCCAGTGAGGAGAGCGGATAGGCCGGTCCGCCACCGGGCATGTCCGCCGAAGGCACCATGGGCCAGCCGAACATGGTGTTGGCAAACACGAGCGCATTGCTGCTCACCATCCATTCCTGGTCCAGGCTCTGCTGGCCAATCTTTATGTCCAGAGCCTGCTGGTCCAGAAATTTCTGGTCAAACCACATTTCCCACAGGCGGGTGGAACGGTCTGCCTCGATCCCGCTGATGGTCTGGGCCACCTGAAGATTGTCATCACTGAGACTGCGCCCATGTATCTGTTCCATGCTGACCTGAAAGGTACCGCCGTACCAGCCAAAGGCCCGCTGCGTATTCAGTTGCAGCACCGCAACAGTCAGGCCGTCATAGGCGGCTCCCCGCCGTGTTCCGCCCGTGACATTGCCGAAAATCTCCGACGTCTCCTGAAGGGCAAAAACCAGCCCCGCCTTCCCCATGGCTGTCCGCAGGCCCCACATGCTGCCGAGCAGGTTGGAATCCCGTTTCCAGTTTGACAGAAACCCGAAGAGGCCGTCTGCACTCTCATCCCCTGCCGCTGCGGCATTGCCCAGATTGACCACGGGGGCACGGGCCTGAGCTGTAGTTCCCATAAAAAACGAGAGCAGGCCAATCACTGCAACCTGCACAGCACAATAACGGGACCGGGTGAACAGCCTTCTGAAAGTAAGGGTGGGCATGGCGGCTCCGATAACTGTTAATGATTCTTATTATTGATATCGGAAAAATTTTTCGATTCAATTAAAAATTGATTCTCATTCGCAATTGAAAGACGTTACCAGCACTCTGAACAGCCCATTCCCCTCCCGTCAAAGAAGCAGAATTGCCATGATGTCTACTCCCCACCATGATTGAAACACGAAGACAGCCCGCAGGCCCATCCGATCATCTTTCAGAACGTCTCTGCCACAATATCAGGAGGACACATCATCATGCTTTCCACCTCATGGGTCTTCTGGGCTCTGCTTTCAGCAGTTTTTGCTGCACTGACAGCTCTGTGCGCCAAGATTGGCGTCAACAACATTGATTCCGACCTGGCCACCTTCATCCGCACGCTGGTCATACTCGGCGTACTGGGGATGATCTTGCTGATTACAGGCAAATTTCACGAGACCAGAGGCTTCAACATGCGGGGCTGCCTGTTCCTGCTATTATCCGGTCTGGCGACGGGGGCCTCATGGCTCTGCTATTTCCGTGCCCTAAAGCTGGGCGATGCTGCCCGTGTTGCCCCCCTTGACAAACTGAGCGTTGTTTTCGTGGCCATACTCAGTGTCACCGTCCTCGGGGAGCAACTCTCCCTCAAGGGCTGGCTGGGAGTCCTGTTCATCGGGCTGGGAGCCATTCTGGTCTCCCTGGGGTAGACCTTTCTCCCCGTTATCAGTCGCCACAAAAAAACGGACCCACCCAGAGGGCAGGTCCGTTTTCTTCAGAAAAGACTCTTCTGTCAGAAGAGGGAGGCAGGCCTTCCCTCTTCCTCCAGCTTACTCGCCTTCTTTACCGGTTTCTTCTTCAACCGCAGCCGGCTCTTCCGTCGTTACGGGAGCCAGACGGCTGGCAAAGTTGCAGGCCATCAGGTAGCAGACGACCGCCGTACCGAGAGAAGCAAAAGCCGTGTTGCGCTCACCCGGATTGATCAGCATGGCCACGAATACCAGAATGATGGCACCCAGGCACAGGAGGCTGAGATACGGGAAAAGCGGCAGGGTGAAGTGCTTGCTCGTCCCAGAGCGTTTGCTCCGGCGGCGCAGCACGATGTACGTCGTGGAAATCAGCGCATAAGTCAGCAGGATCAGACCACCACTACAGTTCAGCAGGAAGCCGAAAATCTCGCTCGGTGCAAAGATCGAGGAGAAGGCGACCAGAAGACCAGCCACGGAGCTGATGGTAATGGCCATGCGGGGCGCCTTGTCCGGCGACGTACGCACCAGAAACGCCGGGGCATCACCCTGGATGGCCAGCTCTGTCAGAATGCGGGACGTGATGTACATGCTGGAGTTCAGGCAGGACAGCACGGCGCTGAGGATGGCGATCTGCATGATCAGCGCAGCACCCGGCACACCCATGGTCTGAAGCACGGCCACGAACGGGGACTTGCCCGGATACAGGCTCCACCACGGCACGATCATCGTGATCAGGCAGATGGAGGAAACGTAGAACATCATGATGCGCAGGCCGAGTGTCCGCGTCACACGGGAGACATTCTGCCCCGGATCAGACGTCTCGGACGCCGCCACGGTGGAGATCTCGGAGCCCATCATGGTGAACAGCACGGTCGGCACCAGCGCCAGCAGCGGCACGATCCCGTTGGGGAAGAGCCCACGACGACCAAACAGGTTGTGATGGACCGGCACACCCGGACCAAAAACATGCAGGACATACAGCAGCGCCAGCAGGATGAAGGCCACGATGGTGAAAACCTTGATGCTGGAAAGCCAGAACTCGCACTCACCAAAAATCTTCGGGGCAAAGAAATTCACAAACTTCATGCTGAGGATGAGGATGATCGACAGCAGCCAGACAGGCAGGTCGATCCAGTCCCGCAGCATCATGGCACCAGCGATGGCTTCCGAGCCGATCACGACCACCCAGAAGAACCAGTAGAGCCAGCCGGAGGCAAAGCCGATCCGGTCACCATGCGCAAGGCGGATATACTCCACGAAGGAGCCACGCCCCGGGTCGCTGACAACAATCTCGCCAAGCATCCGCATGATCCCCATGATCAGGAATCCGACGACAACGAACACAAGCGCAATGCCTGGTCCCGCTTTGGCAATGGCGGCACTGCTACCAACAAAAAGCCCGGCGCCGATCACGCCGCCGAGGGCAATCATCGCAATATGACGACTCGAGAGCCCCTTATCTTCGGCCTGAGCCTGGTCAGTGGTGGGTTCCTTCATGAAAAGGTCCTTATGAATAGTTGGCCGTGCAAATCGCCCATCCAGTAGATGACGGGTTCTCCGCTAAGTCATTCCCATTTTGTAACATCTACTGTCAAAATGGAAGCCGGAACAGATTAAAACTCCGTTCCTTCTCAGAAGTGACGGTAAAAATAAAGCTCCAGCACACCTGATGTCCCATGTATGGGCGGCATAGGCATGCCTCCCGGAACACCGGCCTTTGCCAGTGCCTTTCCCGCTGGCCCCGCAAAAGCAACACCGCCAGCAATCGCTCCTGATGTGTTGCCATCAAACGTGTATTCTGCGGAGAAATCAAGCTCATCCGACATGTGGCTCCCCACATTGCGGGACAAACCCGACCCTGTGGGGTAGAGAAAAGACAGGTCGTAGAAATGCAGGCCGAGCTTCAGCTCGTCCGCCTTGCGCAACAGATGGACAGGTGGGACACCTGTCAGATCCACCTGATGGATCTCCATATTGGACAGGGGAGACAGATACATGCCCGTGATTTCCCCCGGCCAGTAGCCACCATAGGTATACCGGCGCCCATCGTACAGAAAGTACGTATCATAATTGTGCTTTGTCCGGCTATGTGGGTTTTTCCCCCCGCTGAAACGGGTATAACGGTAAAAGACGTGCGGCTTCCATGGCAGGCTGGTGAACGTATAGCCTGGCTCGATATATGTCGAATAGGCACTGACCCCCTTGTAACCATTGCCCGCATGGCTGTTCTGCTCGGAAACGAATGTGCCATAGAGCGTGAAGTGCTTTGAGATGCCCAGCGCCCGGATGGGCACGAACGTACCACCCCAGCTCAGCTGACTGACATTCATCCCCTGCCTGTCCCCACGATTGGCGTAGTCGTAGGCTGAACCGATATTCGCCTTCCGCACATGAAAATAGGTCAGGGTCAGATAAGCCGCCCTGTCCTCGTAGACGGCCCCGCCATCCCCTCCTGGCCTGCTGCGAAACCATGTGATGTCAAACCCCTCAAACTTGGTCTCCGGCCTGTCATTATTGCGGGTCTGCTTGTTGTTGGTGTTGTTCTCCAGCATGAAGACATCCGCCCGCAGCGCCTTCCCCTGATATTTGATGACACCAGGGCCGGAAAAGGCAAACCGGGGCGCATACCACCAGGCGCCACGATCCCCGGAGCTGTAAGCACCCTTCCCCATCAGAAAGCCATCATCAATCTGGAACTTCTGCCGTCCTCCCTCAATGATCAGCTTCCGCTCCTTGTTGAAGGGCAGGTCTATGCCCAGATTGGCCTCCTCCAGCGTGACCGCACGAGGGGTCCGTGTCGTCTGGGAAATGCTCTCGGCATCGCCATCCCCCAATGTCGTGGAGCCAATGGCCGATGCCTGCCCGAATACGCTGAACCCCCAGGGCGTTTTCCACTGCCCTGCAAGAATGGGTTTGCCGTACAGCTCGGCATACGTCGTATCCTTGATGAGGGCATAGCCGCCCGTCCGCTTTTCACGGTACGACCCTGTCCCGAAGTTGGTATTGGGCAGAAAGAACGCATCACCCCCAATATCCAGAGAGGCCTTGAGAGAAATGTTTCTGGTCGCAACAAGTGTCTGGTCAGCATAAGCGTCAGAAATCACATAAACGTTGCCCAAAGCGGCCAACGAAACGAAGAGTTTCCGCAGTTTTGATGACATATGAGGAACCTTTTGGAAATTTTCCTCACAATTTTATTACAGAAGAACCGTTCCTTGTCTATCGACCGTCTGACTTGTTTATCAGTACAGTCTATGAAATGGAGACAATATAAAATTTATTCTTTTTCTTCATCATGACGATACTGCCTCACGAAAACACGCTCTAAATGGCAGTTTAGTAACCCTTCCACGCCCTGTTCCGTATCAAACCGGACAGAAGAACAGAAACGGAATGATGGGCGCTAATATTAAAAATGTTTATAAAAATAAATTTCCATTACACCGGAAGCTCCATGGATCTTCGGCATGGTCTGTCCATCCGGCACGCCAGCCTTGGCCAGTGCCCGCCCTGCTGGACCAGAAAAGGCAGCACCCGCTGCAATCGCACCGGATGTATTCGCATCAAAAGCATATTCTGCTGAAACGTTGACTTCATCCGACATATGTCGCTTCGTACCCGCAGGCAGGCCTGCGCCCGTGGGATACAGATAGGCAAGATCGTAAAAATGCAGGCCAAGCTTCAGCTCATCATCCTTCTTCAGCAGATGGACGGGCGGCACACCGGTAATGTCAAACTGATGGACCTCCATGTTGGAGAGTGGGGACATGTTGTTCCCCACAATCTCCCCCGGCCAGTAACCACCGTACGTGTAACGGGCACCATCATAAAGAAAAAACGTATCGTAATTGTGCTTCGTCCGGCTGTGGGGATCCCGCCCCCCGCTGAAGCGGGTGTAACGGTAGAAAACATGAGGCCGCCACGGAACCCGGGAAAACGTATAGCCCGGTTCCACATAGACGGCATAGGCACTGACCCCCTTGTACCCATTGCCTGCGTGGCTGTTCTGCTCGGAAACAAAATTGCCATAGAAGGTGATGTTCTTCGTGAAGGGGCGGCTCTTCATCGCAAAGGGCGTTCCCCCCCAGCTCAGGGCCGTCACGCTCATACCCTGCCGGTCCGCCCTGTTGGAGTAATCGTAGGCCGCTCCCTTGTCGGCATGGCGGACATAGAAATAGGTCAGCGTGACATAGGCCGCCCGGTCTCCGTAGGACGAGCCGCCATCTCCATCCGGACGGCTGCGGAAGAGCGTCACGTCAAAACCGACAAACTTCGTTTCCGGCTTGTCATTGCCGTAGGTCTGCCGGTTGTTGCTGTTGTTCTCCAGCATGAACACATCGGACCGGATGGATGTCCCCTCATACTTGATGACCCCCGGCCCGGAGAAAGCAAACCGGGGCGCATACCACCAGGCCCCACGCTCACCAGAGCTGTAGGCTCCCTTCCCCATGAGAAAACCGTCATCAATCTGGAATTTCTGCCGTCCCCCCTCGATGATCAGACGTCTTTTCCCATTCAGCGGAATCTTCACACCCAGATTGGCATCCTCAAGATTCACCTGCCGGGGCGTGCCGGAGGTCTGGCTCACGCTCTCTGCATCGCCGTCACCCAACGTCGTGGACCCGATGGCCGAAACCAACCCGAACACTGAAAAACCCCACGGGGTCTGCCATGTGCCTGAAAGCATGGGCTGGCCATACAGCTCACCAAGACCAACATTTTTCGTGCGTGTGTAATAACCCGCCTTGTGCGGTGCATAAGAGCCCGTGCCAAAATTGGCATTGGGGAAATAAAAGGCATCACCCCCAATATCGAGAGCGGCATTCAGGGTGATATCCTTGCGGGAAAACAGGGTCACGTCCGCAGATGCTTCAGAAGCGGTAAAAACACCAGCCGACATTGCAGCTGTACAAAGCAGTTTCCGCACCCTTGCCGCCATGACCATCCTTATTCTCAGGCTGTTCTGGCGGCTTATTACCTCATGTCTGCCATATAATCCAGAGAATGCAGCCCAGAGAATGTTACGATCTCGGAAAAATATTTCGAAAGAGCCTGCGCCTCATGTTCTCCACAGGCAGCCCGCCTTCCCTCAGCCCGGTACGCCGTCACCGCCGGTGATGCCCCAGACCTGCCCGGTCACGTAGCTGCTCTCCTGAGAGGCCAGGGTGACATAGACCGGCGCAATCTCCACCGGCTGTCCGGGACGGTACTAGGGTGTCTCCTCCCCGAAATGCTGCACGACGGACTGCGGCTGAGCGCCACAGACCTGCAACGGCGTCCAGAACGGCCCTGTGAACGATCTTCTGGCAGGTCGTCTCCTTCCGTATGTCACCCGGCAGAAACACCGCTTTCCGTCCGGCCTTCTGGATCAGTACGGCGACTTCACGGGCATCGCTGTCTTCCTGCGGCAGATAGCTGACGGCAACAGCAGACTGGGAACGAGATGATGCCATTCGCACAGGCATAGACTGTGATGCCGATATTGAATCCAATGGGAAGGATGTTCATCGCAAACAGACGAGGCCAGTGTTCACACAAGAACGTCATGACTTCCTCCGTGACCACAGCTTCCGAAGAAAGAAGGCAATGCCCTCAATCAGAAGAACAAGAAGGACGATGCCAACCACTTCGAAAATCCCTGCCATTATCAGGAACTTCTTGACGACCTTCTCAGTAGGACGACAAGCAACCTGTACGTCCGAAAGATTCAGCTTGGACGTACAGACCATGACTGTCTCGCTACCCTTGGGCATGGTCATGGTAATGGTGGCAGGAATGGAGAGGGGAGCAGCTTCGGCAACTACAGGAGCGGCGAGAAGCAGACCAATGACAAGAGCCGCCACACCGGAGAAAAACGCCCACCTGCCCACGGATGACACGCCCTCGCCTTCATGGCTGGCAGCAGCCTCACCTGGCCGGGTCGTATCCATCTCATCTCGGAACATGGGGCATCTCCTGTTCAACAGCTCTTCCTGATGAAGACCACCTTCTGCGAATATCGGCCATCACGTCAAGCTGTTTCAGTTCAACAGCTCTTCCTGATGAAGACCACCTTCTGCCCCGCCCCGCACGTCAACCGCCCTCCCGGAGCGCATCAAACGGTTTCACGTCACGATCCGTTTACATGACCATGCACGGCCCGTTCCGGTTCAGGAATGGTCTGGAAGGATCATCCCGGTCCGTCACGGGCGCAGCTGCCCTGTTCCGTGCACCTCATAACGCCATGTCATGAGCTGGGCCGGACCAACCGGGCCACGGGGCGGCAGGCGGCCTGACATGATGCCGATTTCCCCACCCAGTCCGAATTCACCACCATCACTGAACTGCGTCGAGGTGTTCCACATCACGATGGCACTGGGGACACGTTGCATGAAATACTGCGCCACGGCCTCATCTTCCGTCAGGATCGCCTCCGTATGACGGGACGAGAAGCGGACAATATGCGCCAGTGCCGCATCCACCCCTGCCACAACGGAAATGTTCAGAACCTTGTCCAGCCATTCCGTGGCAAAATCTTCCTCCGTGGCAGCGGGCAGTTCCGGCAGGATGCTGCGGGCGGCCTCGTCAGCCCGGAAGGTGCAGCCCTCTGCTGCCAGATCGGCCACAAGCTGCGGCAGGAGACCCGGAGCAATGGCAGCGTCGATCAGGAGCGTTTCCGTGGCCCCACAGATGCCGGGACGGCGCAGCCTGGCATTGCGCACGACCCTCCGGGCCAGCTCATGATCCGCCGCCGCATGGACGTAGCTGTGGCACAGCCCCGCCGCATGGGCCAGAACCGGCATCCGTGCCTCAGCCTGCACACGCTCCACCAGCGCGCGCCCGCCACGGACCACGGTCACGTCAATCAGCCCTGCTGCACGGAGCATGTCCCCCACATGCTCCGGCCCGGCATCCGGCACCATGAGCACGGCATCCTCCGGCAGGCCAGCACGGGCCAGCCCCTGCTGGATCACATGATGCAGGGCCTGTGTGCTGTGAAAACTCTCCGGCCCGCCCCGCAGCAGCAGGGCATTGCCGGACCGGATGGCCAGAATGGCCGCATCCACCCCGATGGTGGGCCGCCCCTCATGGATCATCCCCAGCACGCCAAGTGGCGTGGCCACACGACGCAGCTTCAGGCCATTCGGCTGCTGCCATGCGGCCAGAACCTGTCCGACCGGGTCTTCCAGGCCCGCAAGGGCGTCCACGCTGCGGGCCACGCCCTCAAGCCGTTCCGCCGTCAGGGTCAGCCTCTCCTGAAAGAACGGGCTGAGACTGGCCTGCTCAAGGTCCCGGCGATTGGCAGCCAGCAAGGTTTCCGTTCCGTCCCGCAAGCCTGCGGCCACATGGCGCAGTGCCGCCGTCCGCTGCCCTGCCGGACATACGGCCAGAATCCCGGCTGCCTCACGGGCACGCCGTGCCAGCACATGCATGGGCGGGACGTGAGCGTCCGTCTGCGTTCCTGTCGGCATGGGTCTTTCTCCTCCATCTCCACCGGCCCGGCCTCCCGCTGCCGGATGATCCGCACCATCCATCACCAGCCCCATCGTGCCGATCTGGACCGGCATGGCAAGGTCACTCCGGCAGAAACCCGCCATGCCCATGTACCGCCCCTGCTTGACAGGCCGACAACGGCCCCGCATCTCTTGAGGCATGTCCTCCACCGCCACACAGCCACCAACCGTCCACTCCCTCCGCCTGCTGGGGATTCTCAGCGTCCTGATGGGGTTTGCGGCCATCTCCACCGATTTCTACCTGCCAGCCATGCCCACCATGGCGCAGGCCCTGCAGGCGCCGGGAGGTGAAATGGCCTGGACGATCTCCGGCTATCTGGTGGGGTTCAGTTTCAGCCAGCTCATCTGGGGGCCGGTCAGTGACCATTATGGCCGACGGCTGCCCATTGCCATCGGGCTGGTCCTGTTCACTCTCGGGTCGGCAGGCTGTGCCGCTGCTGGTTCCATCACGACGCTCATCGCCTTCCGCCTCCTTCAGGCCATCGGGGCCTGCGCCAATGTCGTGATCGCCCGGGCCATGGTGCGGGACCTCTATCACGGCCACCGTGCCGCCCAGATGCTCTCCACACTGATGACCGTCACGGCCATCACGCCTCTGCTGGCCCCGCTGGTTGGCGGACAGATTCTGGCCTTCTGGGGCTGGCGGGCCATCTTCGTCAGTCTGGTCTGTGTGGGCCTCATCATGCTCGGCAGCCTGTTCTTCCTGCCGGAGACTTTGCCGAAGCGGGATGAACGCCCCCACTCCGTTCTCCATGCCTTCTCACACTATGCCCACCTCATCCGCCGCCCCCGCCTGCTGGGCTATGCCTGTGCCGGCGGCTGCTACTATGCGGGGACGTTCGCCTACATTTCCGGCTCCCCCTTTGCCTATATCAGCTACCACCACGCCTCCTCCCTGCTCTATGCGCTGCTCTTCGGAATGGGCATCGTGGGCATCATGACGGCCAACATGATCAATGCCCGGCTGGTCCACGCATGGGGCAGCGACAGGCTGCTTGTCATGGGGGTCATCATCAGCGTTCTGGTCTCGCTCTGGCTGGTCGCTGATGTCTGGACTGATTATGGCGGACTGTGGGGGCTGTTCCTGCCGCTCTTCCTCTATGTCGCCATGGCCGGATTCATCGTGGCCAATTCCCTCTCCGGTGCCCTGCATGATGACCCCGCCCATGCGGGCACCGTCTCCGCCATGACGGGAGCCGTCCATTATGGCAGCGGCATCATCGGGTCCGGGCTGGTAGGGCTGCTGGCAGATGCCACACCCCGCCCCATGGCCACGATCATCTGCGTGGCCTCGCTGTTCAGCCTCGTCTTCCTGCTGCTCATCCGTGATGGCAGGAAGGGCTGAAGGCCGGCCCGCTTCTTACGGGTTCAGCTCGCCCCGCTCCAGCCAGCCTGCGATCTGCTGCATCCCCGTCTGGATGTCGGAGAGCGGGAACTCATAGGCCCATGTCTCGCCCGTTTTCGTCTTCGCCGTCAGCTGTGCCGTCTTCCCCGATGACAGAGCCTGCACGGCACTGACCGGAAGCTCCTGCTGGGCCATGCAGCCTGTCTCGTCACAGGATTGCAGGGGCAAAGGCACGGCCTGCCCGTTATCCACGCTCAGCTGAAGAGTGGCCTTCATGTCGAACGGCAAGCGTGTCGGCAGGTTCAGGCTGATCTGCCAGGGCTGTTGGGCCAGCGGCTTCCTGATGAGGTCTGGCGTGGCATGAGCCAGCAGGAAAAATCCGCTATCCATCGTCGTCCCCGTCATGCGTTCCAGCTGGATGGTGCAGAACTGCGTCCCCTGTCGGCTGCCCTTGGCCGGATAGGCACAACCATAACGCCATGGCCCGGCAAAAGCGGACCGGGCCGTTACTCCCGGATGTTCAGCCGCCATGATTTCCGGCAGACCTCCCCCTTTTTCCGTCACGGCTTCCACAGCTGCGGCCCGACCATCCTTCGGCCCAGCCGCAGAAGCTGGCACGGCAGACAGCAGACCAAGTGTCATCACCATGACGGCATGAGGGCATCTGAACATCTTTCTTTCTCCTTCTACGGTCATGCCGCCACCGTAACACCAACCGGCACACACATCATCAGGAAAACATGGACCATGCCGTCACCGCACGCTCCCGCCATCCGCAATGCGCTGCAACACATAAGGCAGGATACCCCCCTGGGCGACATAGGCCAGCTCAGCCTCCGTCTCCAGCTGGAGGGTGGCCTGCACGACCTGCTCCATGCCATCCGGTGCCGTAAAACACACACGGACAGGCTGCCGGGGCTCAAGCCGGGCCGGAAGGTCGATGCTCACTTCTTCCTGCCCCGTCAGGCCGAGCGTCTGACGGGTCACCCCCTTGGGAAAGGTAAGGGGCAGAACCCCCATCCCTGCCAGATTGGCCCGGTGAATCCGTTCGAAATCCTCGGCAATGACAGCCTTTACCCCCAGGAGACGGGGGCCTTTCGCTGCCCAGTCCCGTGATGACCCCATGCCGTAATTCCGCCCCGCTACCACCACCAGCGGTACCTGCTCCTGCTGATACCGGGCAGCAGCATCGAAAATGGCTCCTTCCTCCCCATCTGGCCAGTGCCGGGTCACGCCACCCTCACTACCGGGGATCATCTCATTACGGATACGGATATTGGCAAATGTCCCCCGTGCCATGACACGATCATTCCCACGGCGGCTGCCATAAGAGTTGAACTGCGCCGGTGAGACGCCATGCTCCTCAAGATACCGGGCAGCAGGCGAACCGATGGCAATCGTTCCGGCCGGAGAAATATGATCCGTCGTGATGTTGTCCCCGAACAGGGCCAGAATCCTGGCCTTGCGGATTGGCCCCGTCACGCCGGCAGCCTCCTCCAGCCACGGCGGTGACTGGATGTAGGTTGAAGACCCATCCCACGCAAACGTTGCACCGGCCTTGCCGTCTCCCAGTGCCTGCCACTGGGCAGGCCCCTGCTCCACAGTCGCATAGCCACGGGCAAAGGCCTCCGCCACGACGGACTGCGCCATGAGATTCGCCACCTCATCCCCGCCGGGCCAGATATCGGCCAGCATGACAGGCTGACCGGCCTCATCATGGCCAAGAGGTTCCACCGCAAGATTCCGTGTCACGGTCCCGGCCAATGCATAGGCCATCACGAGCGGTGGGCTGGTGATGTAATTCAGCTTCGTATGAGGGGAAACACGCCCCTCGAAATTACGGTTCCCGGACAGCACTGCGGCAACTGTCAGATCATGCTCCGTGATCGTCCGGGCAATGTCAGCCTGCAAGGGGCCGCTATTGCCGATGCAGGTCGTGCAGCCATAACCAACGATCTCAAACCCTAACGCACTGAAATCCTCCAGCAGACCGGCCCGTTCCAGATACCGGGTTACGGCCTGGCTGCCCGGGGCCAGAGAGGTCTTGATGCGCCGTGCCACCTTCAGGCCCCGCTGAAGGGCCTTCCGGGCCAGAAGCCCTGCTGTCAGCATGGCCGCAGGGTTGGATGTATTGGTGCAGGATGTAATGGCTGCCAGCACGACATCCCCGGCACCAAGGCTTTCCCCCGCAAGGGCGGCATCCTTCGTGCGGATGGGGAAACGGACATCCCCCTGTCCTTCGGCCGCCAAGGCGGCCCGGCTGGTCTCTGCCACGGCAGGAAGGTCATGACGCTGAGAGGGTGTTTTCGGCCCTGCAACAGAAGGCTTCACAGTCCCCAGGTCCAGACGCAGCACAGTGGTGAAAAGCGGTGTTTCATTACCCTCCCGGAACAGTCTCTGCTGCCGCAGGTACGCTTCCACGAGCCGGACATGATCCGGCGAACGGCCTGTCAGGGTCAGATAGTCCATGGCCAGTGCATCGGGTGGAAAATAGCCGCAGGTCGCTCCATATTCAGGTGCCATGTTGGCAATGGTGGCCCGATCCGCCACCGGCAGGTGATCCAGCGCCGGACCGAAAAACTCCACAAACTTGCCGACAACCCCTTCCGCCCGGAGTTGTTCTGTCAGGGTCAGCACGATGTCCGTCGCTGTCACGCCGGGAGCGGACCGTCCCTCCAGATACACCCCCACCACATCGGGCAGACGCATGGCAATGGCCTCTCCCAAGGCGGCGGCTTCGGCCTCGATGCCACCAACACCCCAGCCCAGAACACCAAGGCCGTTGATCATGGTCGTATGGCTGTCTGTTCCGAAGACCGTATCCGGGAAAAGGGTTGTCACGCCCTCTTCCTCCTTCCGCATGACCAGCGGAGCCAGATATTCCAGATTCACCTGATGGCAGATGCCGGCCTCTGGCGGAATGACCCGGAAATTGTCGAATGCCTGCTGCCCCCAGCGCAGAAAGCTGTACCTCTCCCGGTTGCGGCTGAACTCGTGGGCCACATTCTGCTCCAGAGCATCTTTCTGCCCCGCCACATCCACTGTCACGGAATGATCGATCACAAGATCTACAGGGATGAACGGATTGACCTCCTCCGGATCACCACCCAGCCGTTTCATGCCGTCACGCATGGCGGCAAGATCGACCACAGCGGGAACACCTGTAAAATCCTGCATCAGGATACGGGCCGAACGGAACGGAATCTCACCTTCGGCATGGCAGGTCTCAGCCCAACCCGTCACCAGCGCCGCCGCATCATGCTGCCCCTGCCTCAACACGTTCTCCAGAACGATCTTCAACACATAAGGCAGGCGTTGCGCCTTCTCCCCCGCTCCGGCCAGAGCCTGGGGGAGCGATACATATCGATAACTCTGCCCCTCATGCTCCAGCCTCTGCCATGGAATGCCCCCCTGCCCGGCTGTCCTGTCTGTTCCAGTCATCATGCCCTCCCGCTTGCCAGTCTCGTGCCCTGTTTCTTCAGCCAGCTGCTCCTCAGGACGCCGGCACATCCCGCCTGTCCGGCCCGACATAAAGGGCACGGGGACGGCTGATGCCTGCGCGGCTCTCCAGCATTTCCTTCCACTGGGCAACCCATCCCGCTGTACGGGCCACGGCAAAAAACACCGTGAACATGGAGGACGGAATCCCCATCGCCCGGAGGATGATTCCGGAATAGAAATCCACATTGGGATAAAGCCGCCGGGAGATGAAATACTCATCATTCAGGGCTGTCTCTTCCAGCTTCATGGCCAGCTCGAGACGGGGATCATGATCCATCCCGAGCTCTGCCAGCACTTCATGGCAGATGTTCCGCATCAGCCCGGCCCGTGGGTCCAGATTCCTGTAAACACGGTGGCCAAAGCCCATCAGCCGCGTACCATCCTCCTGATTCCTGACACGGTTCATAAAATCCGGAATGCCGTCCACCGTACCGATCTCATCCAGCATATCCAGCACGGCCTCGTTCGCACCGCCATGTGCTGGCCCCCAGAGCGCCGCCACACCAGCAGCGACACACGCAAAAGGATTGACCCCCGTGGCCCCCACCGTCCGCACGGTGGATGTAGAAACATTCTGCCCATGGTCGGCATGAAGGATCAGAATCCTCTCGAAGGCCCGTGCCAGAACCGGATTCACCTCCCAGGCTGCTTCCGGCATGGAGAAGAGCATGTGCAGACAGTTCTCCGCATAGCTCAGTCCCGGACGGGGGTAGATCAGCGGCAACCCCCGGCTGTAGCGGTAGACCCAGGCTGCCAGAGTCGGCATCTTGGCCACAAGCCGCAGGGTAGACATCTCCCGCTCCTCTGATGTGATACGGTGCCGCTGGTCCGCTCCCTGATTGCCATAGAAGCTGGAGAGGCCAGCCAACGTCCCGCAGAGCATGGCCATGGGGTGGGAGTCCCGCCGGAACCCGTTGAAGAAGTTGCGTATCTGCTCATGCAGATGTGCCTCAGCCATCAACCCATGTTCGAAACGGGCCTTCTGCCGTGCATCAGGCAGCTCTCCGTGTGACAGCAGCCAGGCGACTTCCGGGAAACTCGCTTTCTGGCAAAGCTGCTCAATCGGGTAGCCACGATGCAGCAATATCCCGGCCTCACCATCAATATAGGTGATGGCACTCATGCAGGATGCCGTATTGGCAAAACCGGGGTCATAGGAAAACACACCCGCCCGCCGGTAGAGGGTCCGCATGTCCACCACATCCGGCCCCAGCTGCCCCTTCATGCTGCCCAGCGGCACCTCCTGCGCGGTTCCCTCCACCCTGCGAAGCACCCACTGCCCGGCATCCTGCTGTGCTGCCATTACTTCACGGATCCCCATGATGTGACCTCCCTGCGAAACAACACCGGAACAGTCCATTTAATTTCGGTATCGTTATATTTGAGTAACGCACATGGTTCCTGCCCCCGCAAGCATCATGCTCTACAAAAAAATCTTTATCTTCCAGCTCTTGTCACATTCCCATGAAGCATGATGAGCTGGTGCTCTCTGGCTGGATCATGCCACCGGCCAGACAGAAAGGTTCACCCACCACGGGCATGAAGAGGGCACACAGCCCCATTTTCAGGGAGAATTCCCCCATGTCAGCCCACACATCCTCCACAGCAGGACAACCCATACCCGTAACACTGATTCCCGGTGATGGAATCGGCCCGGAAATCACACGGGCCACAAAAGAGGTTCTGGCGGCCCTTGGCGCCCCCTTCCTCTGGGACGAGCAGAAAGCCGGAGTCCATGCTCTGGAAGACGAAGGAACCCCTTTGCCGGACGCCACCCTCCGCAGCCTGGAACGCACCCGCCTTGCCCTCAAGGCACCGCTGGCCACGCCCAGCGGCACGGGATTCCGCTCCGTCAATGTCACACTGCGCCAGAAATTCGACCTTTACGCCAACATACGCCCTGCCCGTACTCTTCTCCCACGGGATGACCTGCGCCGCTATGACAGGCTGGACATCGTGCTCATCCGGGAAAATATCGAGGGTTATTACGCCGCCCGTGACTATTATCTTCCCCAGGGCGATGACCCGCAGGGCATGGCTCTTTCAGCTGGTTATACAACACGGGCCGAATGCGAACGCATCGTGACCCATGCCTTTGACCATGCACTGGCCCATGGTCGCAGAAAGGTAACGCTGGTCCACAAGGCCAACATCCTCAAGCTGATGAGCGGCCTGTTCCTGGAAACAGGACGCAAGGTTGCCGCCCGTTATGAAGGGCGCATCGCCTGTGATGAACGGATCGTGGATGCCTGCGCCATGCAGCTCTGCCTTGACCCCTCCCAGTTTGATGTGATTGTCACCACCAATCTGTTCGGTGACATCCTTTCCGACCAGATATCCGGTCTGACAGGTGGGCTGGGACTGGCTCCGGGGGCCAATATTGGAAAAGACATGGCCATCTTCGAGGCCGTGCATGGCTCCGCTCCCGACATTGCCGGACAGAACAGGGCGAACCCCACGGCTCTCCTGCTCGCAGGCGCCCTCATGCTGGACCACACAAACCATGCAGCCCTGGCCACCCGCCTGAGAACCGCCATCATCCAGACACTCCAGAACGGCACACGCACGGGCGACCTCGGTGGCACTGCCACAACAGACCAGTTCACCAGGGCCGTCATAAACGCCCTGGAGAGACCCTGAACCGGAACATGAAAAAACCCGGCCTTTTCTGGCCGGGTTCTGACCTCATCCAGGCCTGAAAGCAGGGCTCAGACCAGATGCTTGAGCAGGATGCTGCGATGGATGACCGAAAAGCCCCAGAACATCAGGCTGATGGCCACATAATAGCCCAGCGCCGCCTGTGCCGTGATCGGGTTGATGCAGAACAGTGTCACGCCCAGAACAATATTGACGATGGCATCCAGCGCCATGAAGCTGCGGCCATAAGGCGAAGCCCCCATTCCGGCCAGCTCCATCACGCCACGCACGATGAACCATGCAGCAACCCAGATCGTCAGCCCGATGGCCGACCCTACGGGATTGAAGAAGATCAGGATGGCCAGGATGATGAAGAAAATACCCAGGAGACCATCCAGCATCCGGCGTTCCATGCCTGTCCGGCGGAACACATCCACCAGCGTGAAAACCCCGACGAACAGAAGCCCGACTGCAATGAGGGCCGTAAGAGAGATGATGCTCAGCACGGGTGTCATGGCCACAAGCACACCCGTGAGGACGATCAGGACCCCCATGACGATTCCACAATTACCTTCCTGCTTTACCAGATTTTTCTGCTGATTATCAGTCATGAGCCTTATCCCTCCATAATCTTCCCTGAAAAGGATGACGTATATTCACATTTCTGACAAGTATCAGAAGCCATGCGTAATAATGATGCCTGCCATCTTTTCCAGCCTGACATATCCTGCCATCTTGGCCTGCCATGCGCACATGCATGACAGTACGGCATGGAGCAGAAAGGAGGACCCTCATGATGACGGGGGCAAAGCTGGTGCTGATGCGCCACGGGCAGAGCTTGGGCAATGAGGCCAACCTGTTCACGGGCTGGAATGATCTGGACCTCTCCGCCAACGGCCATGAGGAAGCCCGCAGGGCAGGCCGCCTGATGCGGCACCACGGCTTCCGCTTCGATGCAGCCCACAGCTCCATGCTGAAAAGAACCATCCACACACTGCATCACTGTCTGGACGAGCTGGACCAGTCATGGCTGCCGGAATACAGGAGCTGGCGGCTGAATGAACGCCATTATGGTGCCCTGCAGGGGCTGAACAAGGACGACACCATCGCACGCTACGGCCGGGAACAGGTGCAGCAATGGCGCCGGAGTTTTGACGTCACACCGCCAGCTGTAAAGCCGGACAGCCCGCGCCATCCGGGGAACGACCCCCGCTATGCCTCCATCCCTAGATGCGATCTTCCCTGCGCCGAAAGTCTGGCCATGACCATGAAGCGGGTGCTGCCCTACTGGCAGGACACGCTGCTGCCAGCCCTGCGGCAGGGCCAGTCCCTGCTTGTCATCACGCATGGGACTGTCATGCGGGCCCTCATCGGCCATCTGGACGGCCTGTCCCCCGAGGAAACGCAGACGCTGGAAATCCCGACAGGCACGCCACTTACCTATGAAATTGACAAGGCTGGAGCAGTACACCGCATCGGCTATCTTCTTCCCCCGACATGACAGACAGCCCTGCCCGCCTTTCCATACCCGCTATTCACACGCTCATCCCCAGATCATCCACCATTCCATCCGCGGAAACTGTGGGTAAACTCTACAAAGGACTTCAGCTGTGCCCCGCACCCTGCGTGGCCGTGATGAGGCTGAACAGGGCCGTCCCGCAGCACATATAGAGGATATTGCGCTTCGGCCCCCCAAAAGTGAGGTTCGAACAGCCGACAGGCAGGCGGATACGGCCAATCATCTGGCCATGTGGATTATAGATGAACACACCGCAAAGCCCCAGCGGCCCCCAAGCACCGCACCAGAGGTTGCCCTCCACATCAGTGCGCAGGCCATCAGGGCGCATGGCCCGGCCAGCCAGCGTAAAATCCGTGAAGAGACGCCCGTTGGTCGGCCGCCCCTGTTTCAGGTCGAACACATGGATGGCATGGTCCGGCAAAGGCGGCTGCGCACCAGGGCCCACACCAGAGGACGCCACATAGAGCCGGCTACCATCAGGGGAAAAACAGAGACCATTGGGCCCTGCCACATCCTTCTGCCCCAGCACGGCCTCCACCTTCCCGGTTTTTGCATCCACCCGGAAGATATGATCCTCCTGCCGACGCAACCCGCCATACTGGCTTGTCAGCTCAGCATCCAGATAAGGATTGAGATGACGCTGGGGATTGGCAGGACCATCCACATCGGCGTGGCCTTCCACCACTCCGTCCCCGTAGGCCGGGTCTGTGAACCAGATGCTGCCATCGGGTGCTGCCACGACATCATTGGGAGAGTTGAGCGTCCTGCCCCTGTACCGGTCCGCCAGCACGGTGACACTGCCATCATGCTCCCAGCGTATGACCCGGCGCATCCCATGCTCACAGGTCACCAGCCGCCCTTCAGTATCAAACGTGTTGCCATTGGCATTAAAACTTTCCCGCCGGTACAGGCTCACATGGCCCTGCGGCCCATCCTCCGGGTCGTAGCGATACTGGCACCCCGTGATCGTATCGCTCAGCAGCAGAAAACGCCCGACCGTACACCAGGCCGGGCCTTCCAGCCAGCCAGCCCCCTGCCAGAGCTTCCGCAAGGGAGCATTGCCGTAATTCACAAGCCCGAAGGATGGATCAAGCGCCAGCACGTCAGGGTCGGGCAGATTGACCGGTGTCTCCTCCGCACCCCATGTCCGGGGCGGGGAGGAAATCACACTCGGACCCGACACGATGGACCCAAGAGCATGTCCCGCCACGGGAGACGCCGCTACCCCTGCAAGACCCGCCAGCAGACCGCGGCGTGTCAGACGGCCGGCAGAACCACCAGCCCCTGCTTTTCCATCCCGCATCGGTCCATCCATATTCACATCCTCCCCCGGCCCGTTTCATGCCGACATCCAGCACTCACACCAAGGTAGAACTCAGCACGACGCAATCAATACCCGAAGGCAAAAGCACGCTGCACGGCCTGGACATCCTGCACCCCACCGGCCAGGAGCAGCTGCAGCAACAGACGGGCCTTCTGCGGGTTGAGGTCATATGACGCCACGAAGTGATGGGCCTCATCATCCACTTCCACATCACGGTTGACAAACCCGTCACCGACACGGCTGGAACGTACGACTACAATCCCCGCCCGGACGGCCCTGTCCAACGCCTGCATGGCCTGGGCCGACACATTGCCATCCCCCATTCCAGCAATGACGATCCCCTTCACACCGGCACGGATGGCATCATCAATCTGGCGACCATCCATGTCCGCATGCGCATACACCACATCCACAGCAGGCAGCGTTGCTCCATCCGGCAGGGACAGGAACAGACGGGGCCGCGGCGGCCCGTAAAAGCGTACAGCGGCAGGGTCCACAATACCCACAGGCCCTGTCTGTCGGGACACGAAGGTCTGCAGGACCGTGCTGTCCGCCTTGCTGACCCAATGGGCCGCATGGATGGTATCATTCAGCACGACCAGCACCCCCCGCCCCTTCGCCTGCGGATGGGCTGCCACCTTGACTGCCTCATAAATGTTGGCCGGACCATCCGCACTGATGGCCGAGCCCGGACGCATGGCCCCTGTCATCACCACAGGCTGGTCATGATGCAGGACGGTATCCAGAAAGAAGGCTGTCTCCTCCATCGTATCCGTCCCGTGGGTGATGACTACGGCATCGGCCTCATGCCGGGCAAAAGCCTGATTGATGCGCTCCATCAACCGGAACCAGACCTTGTGATTCATGTCCTGCGAAGGAATGTTGGCGATCTGCTCCACCTGAAGCTGGGCCAGCCTGTCCACACCCGGCACAGCGGCCACAAGCTGCTGCCCCGTTGTCGAGCCTGCATCATAACCGATTGCAGAACGTGGGTCCGCCTTTCCCGCTATGGTCCCCCCCGTGGCCAGAACGAGCACACGGGGCAACCGCCCCATGCCCTGCCCTGCCTGCGCCGAAGCCGGGGTGGCGGCCACCAGCCCGGTACCAAGCGGAAGAACCCTGAGAGCGGAAAAAGCCAGCTTCAGGCAGCGCCGGGCCCCCTTATGGGGTTTCAGACTGTTCAGCGTGTGTCGGATGGTCATGATGGACGGCCCTTTCTTATGCGAAAGCCACGATGAGCGGACCAAGCAGGGTCAGCAGCACATTGGCCACGGCATAGGTGATGGCAAAGGGAACAGTAGGGCTGCCATGGCCAGCCTTGGCCAGAACCTCACCAAAAGCCGGATTGGAGCTGCGTGTCCCCGCAAGAGCCCCTGCAAAGAGGGCAACATTCCGATACCCTAGCAGAAAACGCCCGACAAGAGCCGTGATCACCAATGGCACGATGGTGACGATCATGCCCAGCAGCAGAATCGTTCCCCCCTGGCGGGTAATGATCGCCACGACCTGCCCACCTGTCTGAAGGCCTGTCACTGCGACGAAACCTGCCAGACCGAAACTGCCCCAGAGCAGGCAGACAGAAGACGGCATGGCGCCGTAGCCCGGATGTCGCCCATGCCACCAGCCAAAAAGCAGGCCGGACAGCAGGGCCCCACCACCACTGCCCAGCGTGATGGGCACCCCGCCCAGATGAACGACCACAAGCCCGAACAGCAGCCCCAGCGCCATGCCCAGCATATTGTAGACAAGGTCCGTCGTAACCGGCACGGCAGTCCGCTGGACCGTCCCATTCTGGACAGCAGGCAGCGTATCCTCCGTCGCATCTTCTGGCAGGGATTCTGCCTGCAGCGCATCATCCCGCAAATTGCGACGCATGCAGAGTGGCAGAATGGTGGCGCAGAAAATGATGGTGCCGATGGACCCGAAGATATAGGTCACGGCATAGCCGACAGCAACATCCGCCTGCATCTGCTGCACCTGAGCCAGAGGGAGGCCAAGCTTCTCCAGAGCGGAACTGGCAGTGCCAATGATGGCAGACTGCGTCAGCCCCCCTGCCGCCAGACCGGCGGCTATGCCTTTGTCCAGATGGAACAGCCGCGCAACCCCGATAACGGTCCCGAACGCACTGATGGCCATGATGACCGCCAGTGCCACCTCCCGCAGGGACTGCCGCCCCAGAGAGCGGAAAAAGTTTGGGCCACTGCGATATCCCACAGCGTAGATGAACAGGATGAACAGTACTGTCCTGAGGCTGGACCCCACATGCACACCAAACTGGCTGATCAGCACGGCCACCAACAATGACCCTGCCACGCCCCCAAGCTGAAACACGCCTATCCTTATGCGCCCGATCAGAAAGCCAAAACCGACGGACAGGAAAAAAGCCAGCTCTGGATTCTCTCCAAAGAGATGAGACAACCCGTGAAACAGACGCTGGAACATGCCGTGACCTTTTCTCCAAACAGTCATGGAGAAAGCCTGGCGGTTTCCCAACCAGGCTTTCTCTACAGAACATTACTTACCGATTATGGGACGTTCCATCCAGACGGGATGGATGCCAGCGAACAGCCTACCCGAAAGCCACAATGAACGGCCCCAGAAGAGTCAGCAGCACATTGGCCACGGCATAGGTAATGACAAAAGGGATGGCCGGTGTGTTGTTGCCTGCCTTGGCCAGGACCTCACTGAAGGCCGGGTTGGCACTACGTGCCCCCGACAGGGCCCCGGCAAACAGGGCGACATTCCGGTACCCCATGAAGAAACGGCCAATAAGCGCCGTAATGACCAGCGGCAGGATCGTCACCACCATACCGAGCAGCAGGAGGAGCACCCCCTGATGGACAATGACTTCCACAGCCTCCCGGCCTGTCTGCAACCCCGTCACCACCACGAAGCCAGCCAGACCGAAATTGCCCCAGAAGGAACAGACAGACGACGGCATCTCCCCATAACCGGCGTGCCGCCTGTGCCACCAGCCGAACAGCAGGCCGGACATCAGTGCCCCACCCCCACAACCGAGCGTCAGGGACATACCCCACACACGGATGACCACAAGGCCAATGACCAGCCCGACAGCCACGCCGAGCATGTTGTAGACGAGATCGGTCGCCGCTGGAACAACGCCACGCTGCTCGGTCTCACCCCCCACATCCTCCGGCAGTCCCCCTGCCTCTGCCGCCAGGGCATCGGCCTTCATGTCACGCCGCATGAAGAAAGGCAGGATATCCACACAGAAAATGATGGTACCGATGGAACCGAAAATATAGGTCACGGCATAACCTGCAGCCACATGGGCCTGCATCTGCTGCAACTGTGCAGCGGACAATCCCAGCTCTGCAAGGGCCGAACTGGCCGTACCGATGATGGCAGACTGCGTCAGCCCTCCTGCCGCCAGACCGGCCGCCATGCCCTTGTCCAGGTGGAACAGACGCCCTACCCCGACAACCGTTGCAAACCCGCTGACAGCCAGAATGACGGACAGCATGATCTCTCGCAGGGACTGCCGCCCCAGAGAGCGGAAAAAATCGGGCCCGCTGCTATACCCCACCGCATAGATGAAAAGAACGAAAAGAACGATCTTGAGGTCAGAATCCATCTTGACGCCAAACTGGCTGATCAGGACCGCCATCACCAGCGACCCTGCAATACCGCCGAGCTGGAACGTACCGATCTTTATCTGACCTATCCAAAAACCAAGACCGATGGAAAGAAAAAAAGCCAGCTCCGGACTCTGCGCAAAAAGCGACGACAGACCGTGAGACAGAAACTGGAACATTTCGGGACCTTTCTCCCAAACACTCAACGAAAAGCCACACACGTATCACGGTCCATGGTGGCTTTTCTGCGACCCGTTTTTACTCAGCTGCTGTAAAAATTTCCTCGAGATATTCCAAGGAGACAGCCTCCCGGGTATCGGGAATGGGCTTGCCCTCGTGGTCCAGTTTTTCAATCTCGTACACGATGAAACCCTCATCATCATAATGTACATCAATGACGAGGAAGCGGTCGGACGCATCGCCTTCACCACGATGCTCTTCCGTCTTCACCAGCTTCTGGTTCTTGGCGAACGGAAGGTCAGCCAGCTTTTCTTCGTCGATCTGACGGACGGCATGGTTCCATTCTTCGTAGGTTTTCCGGATGGCCGCATAGATTGCTGCCGTATCGGGAAATTCTTCAACATCCTCTGTCGTGGTGACATCCACCGTAGCAATGTCGGACCCGAAATTGGCCTGCACCTGATAAGGCTCGGGCGCAATGGCCTTCACAGCCTCCAGAATACGCTCAAGGAACTCAGGCCCATACATGGATGAATTGAAATTCAGCATCTTGGAACGATCAAGAGTAACACTGATTTTGGCGGTTGTGGCCATGGCCCCCTCCTGGATGAAAAAATTGCCGGGGCCCATTCTACCAGAACAGGGAGCCTCGCACACCCCCTCAGGGGTCAGTCACGCCCCACGCACAACCTCATCCTCATGCTGGAATCTGGCTTTTTCCCTGATGAATACTGGCAATTCATGACATGAATGCCATAAAACACACCTGCGTTACAAAAACGTAACATGGTTGCTGATGGGCCAGCCTCATGCCCCTCGCCCTCGCCAACAGCCACACAGCCACACAGCCAATGGGATTGGCCCTCAGAGAGGGAACGGCATGAGATGGTTAACGCAACATGCTGAAGAAGGTAACATCAGGCTACACGAACACCAAATATATTAAAATAAGATTTCTTTTAATACTTCAGAAGGCTTCCATCCGCCACAAGGCTTTAAAAAGGCTTTTTTAAGTCTTATTCATGGTAATATCTGTTACTTCACGAGGGAATCATGTCAAAATTTTCAGCTATCATGCACAACCCGAATGAAAGCCTTGAGGATACTGACAACCTGAGAGAGCGGCTGCATTTCCTCCAGCTGGATGAACAGGACTGCCTGGCCATCCGCCGTATTGAAAAATACGTCATCAGATGCCTGCCCAAGGCATTGGATGCCTTCTATGACACGGTCCGCCGGACCCCCCAGACCAGAAGCTTTTTTTCCTCAGAAGCACAGATACAGAAAGCCAAACAGGCGCAGCTGACTTACTGGAAGAACATCGCAGGTGCCAATTTCGGCCTGCAATATGCCAATACGGTGCGCCGCATCGGCCGGACCCACGCCGAAATCGGGCTGGAACCACGCTGGTACATCGGCGGCTACGCCCTGCTGCTTGCCAACATCATCGCAGATGTCTCAAACCAGCTGGCCCCTCCGGCACCACTGCTGCCCCCAAAGATGTCCTTCTCCAAGCTGACGGACTCCCTCGCCAGCCTCAGCAAGGCCGTCTTCCTGGACATGGACCTCACCATTTCCATCTACATTGATGAAGCCAAGAAGCTCAACAAGGAAGAAATGAGCAAACTGGATGAGGCCATTGAAGAAGAACGCCGGTTTGTGACTGAGCGCTTTGGCCACATCATCGACGCCCTTGCCAACAAGAACCTCTCCCACACGGTGGATGGGAACTTCCCCAATACCTACCTCCCCATGCGGGACAACCTCAATCACGCCATCTCGTCTCTCTGCCAGACGCTTCATACCATCAGCGAGGCAACGGAGAGCATCGACAATACCGCTGATGAGATCAACAGCGCGGCACAGGACCTCGCCCAGCGCACGGAACGGCAGGCTGCTTCTGTCGAAAAAACGGCCGCTGCCGTGGAGCAGATCACCGCTACGGTATCTTCCACCGAATCCCGTGTCAGCGAGGCGACCCAGTTCGTTGAGGAGTGCCAGGCCATCACGGAACGTTTCGGCACCATGATCCGCCGTGCCAGCACGGCCATGGAAGAGATTGAACGTTCTGCCGAAGCCGTGAACAAGATCACCAACGTCATCTCCAACATTGCCACGCAGACCAATCTTCTGGCACTGAACACCGGTGTTGAAGCCGCCCATGCGGGCGAAGCCGGCAGCGGGTTCCGTGTCCTGGCGCAGGAGATCCGCAAACTGGCCAACCGGGTGGGCGATGCTTCCGAAGAGGTGAAGGACCTCATCAATACCTCCCAGACCCATGTTGATTCCGGTTCAGCCATCATGAAGGATGCCAGCAGCGCCATCGACACCATCATCTCCAGCGTGGCCAATATCGGTACACATCTCAGAGAGATATCAAAGGCCACATCTGAGCAGGCATCGGCCCTGCGGGACGTGAATGGTGCCGTCGTCACCATCGACCAGGGCACCCGGGAAAACGCCGCCATGGTGGAAGAAACCTCTGCGGCCACCTCCAACATGGCCCAGCGGACACGCCAGCTACGGCAGCTGCTGGATGGGTTCGTTCTCCGGGGACAGAAATGATACGGGGGGCCTCCGTGCCCCTCCAGCCGGTCGGCATACTGCACCATGGAGCAGTACAGGACAGACAGGACAACAAACGCCCTTCTCTGACCATCCACCCAACCTGAAGCCGCACTGGCCAGACAGCGGAAGACGGCCCCACTGAACAACAGATCACTGATGGTGTCCATCCCCCATGAAAAAAGGTCCGGAGTCTAGCACCCCGGACCTTTTCCCTAATGGGTCATGTTGCCATGACCTCACCCTGTCGGACCTTTTCAGGCCTGATGGGCGGCACGATAGCGCTCACCAAGGGCGTTCGCAGCCACCATGGCATGATAGACATCATCCGGCGTGACCTTGAAGGGCAGATTGCCCATCGTATCGTCCTTGTCACAGGCGATCTCGGCCACCTTGCGCCAGTCAGCCTCTACAAACTCCTTGACACCCAGCTCCTTGAGGGTCATCGGCAGGCCAGCTGCCCGCACGACACGCAGCACCTCTTCAATCTCTTCCTTCGGTGCATTCTCCAGCACCAGCTGGGTCATCAGACCAAAGACCACCTTCTCACCATGCTGGGCATGATGGAGATCCTCGATAGCGGTCATGCCATTATGCACGGCATGAGCAGCGGCAAGACCACCCGTCTCGGCACCGGTCCCACTGAGATAAATGGTTGCCTCGACCATTTCTTCCAGAGCCCGGGTCGGCACCTTGTTGCGCACGGCATCCATGGCGAGATCAACATTCTTGCAGACCAGGTCATAGCACATGCGGGCCAGACCGAGTCCCGTACGGGACGGACGCTTGCAGGAAAGGTTCACCCCATCAGACCGGTAGCAGGCACGGGCCTCAAAGTATGTGGAAAGGGCATCACCGATACCAGCAGCAAAGAAGCGCACCGGTGCACCGGCAATCACACCCGTATCAGCCACAACGACATCGGGATTCTGCGGCAGGAAGAGGTACCGGTCGAACTCGCCCTTCTCCGTATAGATCACGGCCAGCGCAATGCAGGGTGCATCGGTGGAGGCAATGGTCGGATAGAGGATGAGCGGCAGCTTGTAATAATGGGCAACGGCCTTGCTGGTATCCAGCGTCTTGCCACCACCAATACCGACAATGACATTGGCACCACGTGTCTTGGCCAGCTCGCCCAGACGCTTGATCTCGGCATCCGTACATTCACAGCCGAACCTCTCGGCTGTGCCTTTCAGCCCGGCTTTCTCCAGCCCAGCCACGGATTCCTTCTGGACACGCTCCACAAAGAATTCATCGCTGATGATGAAAGCGTTGTCGCCAAAATCTTTTACATAGTCATGCAGCTGGGCCAGCAGACCCGTACCGATGATGAATTTCTTGGGGGCTGAAACGGTGCGCGGGGTTTTCTCAACCATGCTCGATATCTCCTTCAAGCATATGTAAAGGCCTTGTTACCCCGCCACGCTACCCCTTCGCCCGCCACTTGACCAGAAGACATTACTGGCTTTCACAACATGCCAGCATGTATTGCCATGCATAGGTGACAGGCGTGTCCCGCCTCCTCTCTGATCTCACCTCATGGCTGGCAAATAACAGGACAAATACAACCCTCTTTATTGAGGGATGAATATCCGGCAAACGCAATTACCAATATGAAAATTATTGCATCCTGTTCTCAACAAAGGGTCAGGACCACTTTTCAGAACAGCGGCATATTGTCGATCAGCCGCACGGCCCCCAGCTGCACGGCCAGCAAGGCCAGAGCCCCCTCCCGGACCTCCTCTTCAGCCTGGAACGTATCCGGATTCACGATGGTGACATAGTCAATATCCACAAGCCCGGCCTGCACCAGCACATCCCGCATGGCCCCCTCCAGCACGGCACGGCGGCGTTCACCAGCCTGCACCAGGGTCCGGCCCCGGCAGAGAGCCTGATGCAGCACCGGGGCCCTGTGGCGTTCCGCCTCCGTCAGACGACTGTTGCGGCTCGACCCGGCAAGACCGTCCGCCTCCCGCCATGTTGGCAGGGTCACAATATCTACCGGAATATTCAGGTCCCGCACGAACCGCTGGACAACAGCACATTGCTGGGCATCTTTCTGCCCAAAATAGGCCCGCTGCGGCTGGATGATGTTGAAGAATTTCGCCAGCACCGTCGCCACACCTGCAAAATGGCCGGGACGGGACGGCCCCTCAAGCTCCAGCGCCACACCACCAACATCCACCTGCGTGGCGAACCCTTCAGGGTAGAATTCTGCCGCTTCCGGCGTAAAAACACAGGCCACGCCCTCCCTGCGCAGCAGGGCAATATCCCGTTCCAGCGCCCGGGGATAATTGGCAAGATCATCCGCCGACCCGAACTGTATGGGATTGACAAAGAGACTGACGACAACAGCATCAGTCTCCTCCCGGGCACGGCGAACAAGCGAAAGATGCCCCTCATGCAGGAAGCCCATCGTCGGTACAAAGCCGACCCTGCCAAGCTGCGCCCGCTCCTGCCGCATCTCCTGAACCGTCGTGCAGAGTTTCATGTCGTCCCTTTCCCGGATGATTGCCCTCGCAGGCTACGCCTTTCCATACCCTGTCTGCCTCCTGTCTGTCTTCCCCGACAGGCCGGAACAGGCTAACAACACCTCACCGCCGCCACACCCAGCCAGAACGGACTGCCCATGCCCGACACCAGTACGGCCCGTACACTCCCCATTGCCATCATCGGGGCTGGCCCGGCAGGGCTGTTTGCCGCTGAATGTCTGAGCCGGAAGGGCCATGAGGTCCATCTGTTCGACCACATGGCCAGGCCGGGACGGAAATTCCTCATGGCAGGCCGCAGCGGCCTGAACCTCACCCACAGTGAACCGCTGGAACCATTCCTGCAACGCTACGGGACAGCACGGGACTGGCTGGAACCTGCCATCCGCCACTTCCCGCCCGAGGCTCTCCGCCTCTGGGCTGAAGGATTGGGCGAACCCTGCTTCACCGGCAGTTCTGGCCGGGTCTTTCTGAAATCCCTCAAGGCCTCTCCCCTGCTGCGCCGCTGGCTGGTCCGCCTTCAGGAACAGGGCGTGCAATTCTTTCCCCGCCACAGGCTGACAGATATGCAGGGCCTGTCTCTCACCTTCCAGACACCGGAAGGCCCGGTCCAGCAGACAGGACGTGCCGTCATCCTCGCCCTGGGGGGCAGCAGCTGGGCACGACTGGGCAGTAACGGGCAATGGGCATCGCTGCTGGAACAGCACTGCACGCCTTTTGCCCCCTCCAACTGCGGCTTCATGCCGGACTGGCCTGCCGAATTCCTGCTCCGCCACGAAGGCGAGACCCTGCGGGGAGTCACGCTCAACTTCGCCGGCCAGACACATCGTGGCGATCTCATCATCACGAAACGGGGGCTGGAGGGAGCACCACTTTACGCCCTTTCAGCTCCACTGCGACAGGCTCTGGCAAAATCAGGCGGAGACACCGTAACCGTCCACCTGAATCTCCGCCCGACTCTGACGCAGGAACGCATACTGGAACGCCTCGCCCGCCAGCGTCTCCGTGAAAGCCGGAGCAACAGGCTGCGCAAGGCTCTGGGGCTGGACCGTACCATGCGGGAGCTGCTCACCCAGCTCTGCCCGGACGCCCGCACACCCGGTGAGCTGACAGACGCCATCACGCAGGCCCCCCTGCACCTTGTGGCTCCTGCTGCGCTGGACAGGGCCATTTCCACCGCCGGAGGGCTGAAACAGGCAGCGCTGGATGAAGGCTTCATGCTGCGCCACCAGCCCGGCCTGTTCGCCTGTGGTGAAATGCTGGACTGGGATGCTCCTACAGGGGGCTATCTGCTCCAGGGCTGTTTTTCCACCGCCTGCTTCTGTGCAGAGGCTGTTCATCACTGGCTCTCCCGTCCATTGCCCGGTAAAGTGGCGCCATGAGTTCATCACATTTTGGCCCCCTTCTTCTTGGCACCACAGCCCGTGGTGAGGATGCCCACATCGACCTGCCTGAACTGCTGGCTACCCGCCTGCTCGTGCAGGGCAATTCCGGCTCTGGGAAATCCCACCTCCTCCGGCGTCTGCTGGAGCAGAGCGCAACTCTCGTCCAACAGGTCATCATCGACCCGGAAGGGGATTTCGTCACGCTGGCAGAAAAATACGACCATCTCGTCATCGAGACGGACACACAGTCCGAAGCCAGCCTGCGAAGTGCGGGGGAACGGGTCCGGATGCACCGGGCCTCTGTCGTGCTGAATCTTGAGCAGAGCGAGCCGGAAGGGCAGCTCCGTTCTGTCGGTGCCTTCCTGACCGGCATGTTCGAAGCGCCAAGGGCCTACTGGTATCCTGTCCTCATCGTGGTGGACGAAGCCCAGCTCTTCGCCCCCATTGCCGGGGGTGATACCTCTGACGAGGCACGCCGCCTCTCCCTCAATGCGATGACCAACCTCATGTGCCGGGGACGCAAAAGGGGCATGGCAGGCATCATTGCCACCCAGCGTCTGGCCAAGCTGGCCAAGAATGTCGCCGCCGAGGCTTCCAACTTCCTGATGGGACGGACCTTTCTGGATATCGACATGGCTCGTGCCGCCGACCTTCTGGGCATGGAGCGCCGTGCTGCCGAAGGCTTCAGGGACCTTGCCCGTGGGCAGTTCATGGCGCTGGGACCCGCCCTCGCCCGTCGCCCCCAACGTGTCACCATCGGTCCGGTCGAGACAGCCAGCCATGCAGGTGGCCCTGCCCTCATGCCACTTGAACAGCCCAACATTCCTGTGGATGAGCTGCGGGATCTCATCCTCGAGGCCCCGCCGGAACCCGCTTCCCGCCCCCGCAAGGAACCGGCTGCCCCCAAACCGGACCTGCTGGCGCAGCTTGATGCCTACAGCTCCTCCCGTGACGCCAGAGAGCAGCAGCAGAGCCAGCAGATGGCCGCACCGGACCCGGAAACTCTCTGGACTCTCGTCGCCGAAGCCGGACAGGATGAGGATGCCGCCTACCGGCCACTCGCCACCCTGTATCAGGACTTCCAGATGAGGGCACGGCTGGCCGGGTTCTCCCGCAACATCCTGCCCATGCCGCAGTTCCAGACCATGCTGAGCACCATCCGCTGCGGTATCACCCGTGAACAGGCCGAGACCGAGGCCTGGCAGGACATCCAGCAGCGGGCCAGCCGCCTGCCGGACGACATGCAGCCTGTCTATTTCCTGCTCGCCCATGCAGCCATGGAAGGCAAACCCTGCCCGGATGATGCCGCTCTGGCCCGGGCCTATGGCACCCATTCTCTAGGGCGGGCACGGCGGCAGCTTACTTATCTTGAGAAATGCGAAGCCATCATCCTTCAGGGCACGGGCCGCCACCGTCGGATCGCCATTATTGGCCCGGGCTGGCAGACAGCCTCCCCGGCCTGCCCCCCCTAAACAGCCCCCATGGGAAGGAGCCGCCCGGGCAAGGGTCTCCTTTCCCCACGAAAAATGGCGGAGCCAGAGGCCCCGCCATTTCCTGATGCCCAAAGAAAGGGCCATCACTGAACCGGTAATAACCGACCCTGTATCAGTCCACCACCTTCGGCGGGGGGACAACACGCAGACGCTCAATCACACGGTCCCGCAGCTCTTCCGGCGTTGCATCACCAGGAACACGGATCACCGGCTCGTCATCTGTCGGCTCCTCCAGAGTGGCCAGCTGGCTCGGCAGAAGGGTCGGCGGCATATAATGCCCGACACGGTGCTTCAGCCGGTCCTCTATGATCTTCGGGTCCACCTTCAGGTAGACGAACTGGACCGGAATATGCTTGGCCAACGCATCACGATATTTCTTCTTCAGGGCGGAACAGGTCAGCACGGCACCGGTCCCCTTCTCGGCGCACTTGGCCAGCCAGTCGTGGCACAGCTCCAGCCAGGGGGCACGATCTTCATCCGTCAACGGGTGGCCACTGCGCATCTTTTCCACATTGGCTTTGGGATGCAGGTCATCACCTTCCTGAAACGGCCAGCCAAGGCTCTTGGAAAGCAGCTCAGCCACAGTGGTCTTGCCGTTGCCGGAAACCCCCATCACCACAATGTAATGCGGAGCAATACCCGATGCAGCCTTGGCGGCTTCTTTTTCTGTCATGGCGTCCATTGTTCAACCTCCCGTTCGGTGGCAACCAGCACATCGGTTGCCATATTGGGGAACAAACCATGCTCCACCACGCCTACCGTACCATCCAGCCGCGTGGCGAGAGCCTGCACGTCACTGATCGGACCGAAAGCGCAATCAAGTATCCTGTTCCCGTTATCGGTAATAAGCAGCTCGCCTGTCAGATGCCGACGGGGACGGATGACCCTTGCCCCCAGAGCCTCCAGACGGGCTGCCGTTGCCTCGTAGCCAAATGGAACAACCTCCACTGGTACAGGCACCCGCTGGCCAAGCTGGTCAACCGGTTTGGTTACATCCACGATCACGACAAAACGCCGTGACGCCTGGGCAACGATCTTCTCACGCAGCAGAGCAGCCCCCAGCCCCTTGATGAGATTCAGCGTCTTGCGCTCCACCTCATCTGCGCCATCAATGGTGATGTCGACTACGGAATGTTCTGCAAACGTCGTGATCGGAATCCCCGCTGCACGGGCAAGTCTTGTCGATTCCTCGGAGGTCGGGATGGCATGAATATCCAGCCCTTCCCCGGCAACACGCTCACCGAGCCTTTCAATCATGAATGCTGCGGTACTGCCTGTCCCCAGCCCGACGACCATCCCCGGTTTGACGAGGCTTGCAGCAAGATGGGCAGCAGCACGTTTACAGTCATCTACATTCATGAAAGCTCTCCAGCAGCGGCTTCATCGGCCAGTATGAGGATTTTCCCCTCGGAAACAATACGCCCTGATGGGATGCTGCCATCCCCCTGACGCAAACGGGCCAGCATTGGTACTTTATTTTCCCCGGTGACAAGGAAAACGACCAGTGCACTGGAGGCAATGGCCGGGTAGGTCAGTGTAAGGCGCTCATGCGGGGCCGTACGGGGCGCTGCGACGCCAACCCAGGCCTTCTTTTCCTCAAGGACAGGCTCCCCCGGGAACAGGGATGCCGTATGCCCATCCGTACCCAGGCCAAGCATGACGATATCAAACAGCGGGCGGCCTGCTTCCAGCTTCGTGGCACCATAGGCCTGTTCCAGAACGCTCTGGTAGCTGGCAGCATCTTCCGCAACCGTAGCGGCTGTCGGCATCGGATGGACCTGAGCCGCCGGGATGGAGACCCTGGAGAGCAGCAGCTCCCGGGCGCTGGCATGGTTGCTGTCCGCATGGCCCTCGGGCACGTGACGTTCATCCCCATAGAAAATTTCGACACGGGACCAGTCCACCTGCCGGGCCATGTCGGGCTGGGCAAGAATCGCAAAAAGCTGCTTGGGCGTGGATCCACCAGAGAGAGCAATGCGCACCCTGCCCTGTTGCTTTTCTTTCACCGTCCTGATCAGCAGTCTGGCCATTTCCATAGCCACGGCTTCTGAGTCCTTCAGAACCTCTACGACCGCATGGCGCATGTCTGTCGTCATACCCGTACCCTCCGAATCACGTCATCTCCCCTGCTGGCAGGGGGCTAGCGGCATAATGAACGTCTCGGCAGCATATGCCCAGCCACCTTCATCAGGTTTTCCGGTCACATGGGTGGCTTCTTTCTTCACGGAATCCGGCGCCTGCCCCATGGCGATGCCCATGCAAGCCGCCTGCAGCATCGGGATGTCATTGGGGGCATCGCCAAGAGCAGCCACTTCCTGCGGTGTTACGCCATACAGTCTGGCCAGCTCTGCCACCGCCTCGCCCTTCGTGGCCAGGGCAGGTGTGATGTTCAACTTGTGTGGGGCCGAACGCAGCAGGCTCGCCCGCCCGGCAAAAGGAGCCGCCAGCTCGGCTTCCAGCCGAGCAATCAGGGCTGTATCGTCAGAACAGACCATAAGGCGGTTCACGGTCTTCGGCGTGACGGGCCATGAAGATACTGCCCGGGGCGTAATGCCCGTCAACTCCTGCTCCCGCTTTGCCAGCAGCGTCCGACTGTCACGCACCAGCCATTCCTGTTCTGTCTGAAACCAGACCTCCACAGGGAAAGGAGACAGAGCTTCGAGAATGGCCGCAAGATCCCCGACAGAAAAATGGTGGCTCTTCAGAATGGTGCCATCCGGCATGAAAAAGACGCCCCCATTAAATCCGGCACAGGGCCCTTTCAGCCCGAGCTGCCGGACATAAGGCAGCACAGCCGCCGGGATGCGGGCACTGACGAGCGCCAGAGCCACACCCCGCTCTGCCAGATGCTGGACGGCCGTGCCTGTTGTGGGAGAAATGGTTCTGTCAGAACCAAGAATGGTGCCATCCATATCGGACAGCACCAGCCTGATCCTGGGGGATGTTTCTGTCATGAGTATCTTCCTCCCTCACGGGGGAAGAAGGGGTGCGGCCCCCTACCGCATCCCCCATTCTCCAGAACAGTTTATTTCTTGCGCTCGGTATGGCCACCAAATCCATACCGCATGGCCGAAAGAGCCTTCTCGGCGAAATTGTTGCCGGTACGGGACCGGAAACGGGTATAAAGGGCTGCGGTCATTACCGGGGCAGGCACGGCCTCCTCAATGGCGGCTTCGATCGTCCAGCGGCCTTCACCGGAATCCTGCACCTCGCCACTGAACTCGCTCAGATCACCGGAACGGGCCAGCGCCTCGGCTGTCAGGTCCAGCAGCCAGGAGGACACGACACTACCACGGCGCCACACCTCGGCAATATCAGCCAGATGCAGGTCATAACGCTCATCTTCCGGCAGCTTTTCGGAGTTCTTGCTGGCCAGCACATCAAAACCCTCAGCGATGGCCTGCATCATGCCGTATTCGATGCCGTTATGGATCATCTTCACGAAATGACCAGCCCCGGCCGGACCACAATAAAGATATCCCCTCTCGGCCCGCGGGTCGTGGCGGCCATCATCCTCACGGTCCGGCGTGCGGGGCACATCACCCATGCCCGGAGCCAGCGCATCCAGAATGGGGTCCACATAATCCGCAGCGTGCTTCTCGCCGCCATACATCATGCAGTAGCCACGCTCCAGCCCCCAGACACCACCAGAGGTCCCGACATCGATATAATCGATGCCACGCTCGCCCAGCTCTTTCGCCCGGCGGATATCTTCCTTGTAATAGGTGTTGCCACCATCGATGATGATGTCACCTTTGCCCAACAGCGGGGCGAGCTTCTGTATGCAGTCTTCCGTCACCTTGCCAGCTGGCAGCATGACCCAGATGACACGACGCTCCTCACTGGAAAGGAGTTCGGCCATTTTCTCGAAGGTCTCGGCCCCCTGGGCACGCCCCTTCTCTGACCGCTCGACAATCTTCTCGGTGACAGCGGGAGTCCGGTCGAACACGACAACATCATGCCCCTTGCGGGTCAGGCGGACGGCAATATTGCCACCCATGCGGCCAAGTCCGATAATTCCGATACGCATCCTCAAGCTCCTTTTAGAATATCTGTCACCAGCTGAGCGAGACGGTCCAGTCCTTCATGCAGGGGACCGACAACATGCACACGCAGCGCACGACGGCCACGAGCGGCCAGAACGTCGAAATCCCCCCGGGCCTGAGCGGCCTTGACGACACCAAAGCTGTAAGCGTGTCCCGGTATGGGCAGGTCCGCAGCATCATCCGCCGTCACCTGCAGGAAGACACCGCTGTTGGGGCCCCCCTTGTAAGCCTGACCTGTCGAGTGGAGGAACCGTGGACCAAACTGCGCCGCCGTGGCGACATGAAGCCGATCCCTCAACTCTGTTCTCACCGTCTGCTCCCAGGCGATATGGGCTTTGTTCCGCTCAATGTAAGCGAGGAGGCCAATATAGTCGTTCTTGCCCACACGGTCAAAATGAGCTTTCAGAATGGTTTCTGCACTACCGCTGCCCAGCGCCTCACGGTTGCGCTCATCAGCGTAAAAAGCGAGGTTTCCATCCTGGGCGAACGGCGTCTCTTCCGGCAGATGGCCCGTCTCGGCATAGGCTTTGGTCAGCTTGCGGGTCTCAACCTTGCTGAATTCCACATCAGGCTGGTCAAAAGGATTGATTCCCAGCACGGAGCCAGCCACCGCCGTGGCAAATTCAAACACGAAGAACGCCTGCACGATCTGCCCGACATCCTCGAGATGCAGGGTCACGACAGGATGTCCCGCCTCCCGCAGGGCCTTGATCCCCGGGCTGACGGGCTCATGCCCCAGCCGCAGTTCCACGAACATGCGGTCATCACCATAAACCTCCGGCGCCCCCAGCGGCTCGCCATCAATAGGGATGAGCCCCGTGCCGTTCTTGCCGGTGCTTTCAGCCAGAAGCTGCTCCAGCCAGGCACCGAGGGAGGCGATCTTCTCCGAAGCCATGAACGTGACCTTGTCCCGCCGGAAACTGGTGGCCGCCACCCCAAGGGCCAGCCCCAGACTGACACCAGGGTTTGTCACAGGCGGAACGGAAGCATCGCACGCCTCGATCATCAGCTGCGTGCTGTCCAGCAGGGCCCGGACATCGTACCCTGCTGCCGCCGCCGGAGCGAGACCAAAGGCGGACAGAACGGAATACCGCCCGCCGATCTCCGGGTTGCCGTGGAAGATATGGGCAAAGCCACGGTCTCTGGCCAGTGTTTCCAGCGATGAGCCGGGGTCCGTCACGGCGACGAAACGCTCACCGGGCTGACGGCCAAGGGCCTTCTCCGCCTGATCCCAGAAATAGGCGAACAGGATGTTCGGCTCCAGCGTACTGCCGGACTTGCTGGACACGATGAACAGCGTGTTGGCCGGGTCGATGGCCCGGCCGAAGCTGGCAACCTGCTGAGGGTCCGTACTGTCCAGAACATGCAGCTTTGGGCCACCGGGGGCTCGGCCAAAGGTTTCCTCCAGCACTTCCGGTCCGAGGCTGGAACCGCCCATGGCCAGCAGCAGCACGTCGCTGTAGCCACGTTCCTTCACCTCACGGCCCAAGGTCTCATAAGACTCAAGAGCCGCACGGCCATTCTTGACCACATCCAGCCAGCCGAGCCATCGGCTTTCCGGCCCACCGGTCCAGACGGACGCATCACGCTCCCAGATGCGCCGCACCTTGCCATCCTGGCTCCAGCTCTTGCCCGCCGCAACCACGGCATTTTCCAACTCACCCGACAATGCCAAGGATACTCGCATAAGACGTTCCCCCAAAACAGCTTCCCGGCGGGCTGCCACCGCACCGAGCAATCCATCAAAAGCGACCTCGAAAGCCGTCACACCTTCTTCCAACAAGGTGGTGGTCACACTGTCCAGATCAAGCCCCAATCGCCCTGCTTCTGCCAGAATCAGGCTGGCGCTCTCTCCACCCTGCGCAAGGCGCTCCTCCGGGATGCCATGATCCCGGAAGGCTTCCAGCGTACGGGGTGGCAATGTATTGACCGTATCAGCGCCAATCAGCTCCTCCACGTACAGCACGTCACGATAGGCCTTGTCCTTCGTGCTCGTACTGGCCCAGAGAAGACGCTGCGTCTGCGCTCCTTTCCCTGCCAGAACTTTCCAGCGCGGGCTTTCCGTTACCCTGAGATAATGCTGATACGCCATGCGGGCATTGGCAATGGCCACCTGCCCCCGCAGGGCCTTCAACGCCTCGGCTTCCGGGTCACCGGCGGCCAGACGGCGGTCGATGCGGGCATCAATGCGCCCATCAATCCGGCTGACAAAGAAAGACGCCACACTGCCAACGTGATTCACCGGCAGACCGGCCTTCACCCTGGCCTCCAGCCCCCGCAGATAGGCGTCCAGCACCTTCTCGTACATGCCCAGCGCAAAAAGGAGCGTGACATTGACGTTGATGCCCTCGGCAGTAGCCTGCTCAATGGCTGGAATGGCCTCTTCCGTCGCCGGAATCTTGATCATCACATTGGTGTGACCAACACGCTGCCAGAGCCTGCGGGCTTCTGCCAGCGTGCCTTCAGCATCATATGCCAGGTAAGGAGAAACCTCGAGACTGACATAGCCATCCCGTCCGCCGGTTTCGTCAAACACGGGCCGCAGAACCTCGCAGGCCTGACGGATATCTTCCACGGCCAGCGCCTCATAAAGCGCACCGGCTGTCAGGCTGCCGCTGGCCAGGAGGGCCTGCACGGCTTCCTCATATTCCGCACCGTGGCCAATGGCCTGCTCGAAAATGGCCGGGTTGGAGGTCACCCCTTTCAGGGCGTCCTCCTTCACCATGGCTGCCAGACGGCCATCCTCGATGAAATCCCTCCGGATGAAATCCAGCCAGATGGACTGCCCATGGCTGACCAGACGGGTCAAAGGTGTCTCTGGCGGGGTGTTTTCCATCACTCTCACTCCTTATCCAGTCAGTCTGCCTTCTGTAACAACTGGCGGGCCTGTTCATAAACAGAGTCTACCGTAAAGCCGAACTTCGCCATCAGCTCTGCTGCTGCGCCGGATTCCCCAAAGCTGTTCATGGCAATGACGACACCATCCAGCCCCACATAGCGGTCCCACCCAAAGCCGGAAGCCATCTCTACACCGACACGCCTACGGACAGAAGGTGGCAGGACGGTGTCACGATAGGCCCTGTCCTGGCTCTCGAACAGATCGAAGCTTGGCATGGAGACCACACGGGCCCGCACGCCTTCAGCCTTCAGCCGCTCATAGACACCGACCACGAGCGAAACCTCGGAGCCGGACGCCATCAACAGAATCTCCGGCTCACCCTCACAGTCCGCCAGAACGTAGCCACCACGGGCCACACCCTCGGCCGAGGCATACCGGGTACGGTCCAGCGTTGGCAGGTTCTGCCGTGTCAGGGCAAGGGCCACGGGGCCAGCACGATGCTGCATGGCCACACGCCAGCTTTCCACCACCTCATTGGCATCTGCCGGACGCAGCATGGTCAGCCCCGGCATGGACCGGAACTGGGCGAGCTGCTCGATGGGCTGATGGGTCGGGCCATCCTCCCCCACGCCGATGGAATCATGCGTGAACACATAGATCACCGGCAGGTGCATCAGCGCTGCCAGACGGATGGCGGGCTTCATGTAATCAGAAAAGATCAGGAAGCCCGCACAGAAAGGCCGCAGGCCACTCAGGGCCAAGCCGTTGCAGATGGCGGCCATCGCATGTTCACGCACACCGAAGTGCATGTTGCGGCCATCATAGCCAGCCCCTTCCTGCACCATGTTTGAAGGGGCCTGCACCGACCGGGCGCCCTTGATGAGTGTCTTGGTAGAAGGCGCAAGGTCCGCCGCCCCGCCAACCAGCCAAGGGAACTGGGATGCCACGGCATTGAGCACCTCCCCGGAACTCTGGCGGGAGGCCAGCCCTTTCTCATCCGCCGGATAGACAGGCAGCTCCGTTTCCCAGCCTTCTGGCAGGGTTCCGGCAAAAATGTGCCGCAGCTCGTCCCCTTCCTTCGGATACCGGGCGCAGTACTCGGCAAACCGTGCCTCCCATTTCGCCTGTGCTCTGGCACCACGCTGCCCGGCCAGTGCCTCGAAATGCTCCTGCACGCCATCCGGCACAGTAAAATGCGGCGCATCTTCGGGCCAGCCATAGGCCTTCTTGGCCCCTGCCAGCTCCTCCATGCCAAGCGGCTCACCATGGGCAGAGGCCGTTCCCGCCTTGCCCGGTGCCCCATAACCGATGATCGTCCTGAGAATGATCAGGGTCGGGCGGGAGGTTTCCTCCCGTCCCTGTTTCAGGGCTTCACAGATGGCAGGCACGTCGTTGCCATCAGCAACTTCCAGCACCTGCCAGCCATAGGATTCAAACCGCATGGCCACATTCTCCGTGAAGGTCACATCCGTGGAGCCCTCAATGGAAATGCGGTTGCTGTCATACACCCATGTCAGGTTGCCCAGCTTCAGATGTCCGGCCAAGGATGCGGCCTCGGCCGCAACCCCCTCCATGATATCCCCATCACCACAGAAAGAGGTAATGTGATAGCCAAAGAGGTCGAACCCCGGGCGGCCGTAATGTGTGGCAAGCCATCGCTCGGCCATGGCCATGCCCACCGCACTGCTGCATCCCTGCCCCAGCGGGCCGGTCGTGATCTCCACCCCGGCTGTCAGCCCGTATTCGGGATGGCCCGGTGTGCGGGATTCAAAACGGCGGAAATTTTTCAGGTCTTCCAGCGTCAGGGCGGGGCGATCGACCACCTGCCCGTTCTCAATATCCTTCACCCCGGCCAGAAACACCGTGGCATAGAGGAGGATGGACGCATGCCCACCCGAGAGGATAAATCGGTCACGCCCCGGCCAAAAGGGATCAGCCGGGTTATAATACATCGTAAACTGCCAGTAAGCATACATGGCCGGGGCCAGAGCCATTGCGGTACCCGGATGGCCGGATTTTGCACGCTCCACACTATCCATCACCAATGTGCGGATCGTGTCTATGCTCATTTTCGACAGCATACTGTTCACTGATCTAACGTCCTCAATTCAAACAATCATCCGATCACCCACAGCAGGCTCATGCCCCTTAACACGGCCCGATGCAGTCCGGATATTTCACAAGTGGCCTTATCCTGCGAAAGAACGCAATGCCCTACCGGCAAATAAGATCAATTTTCCTACCCATCCCTTACAGACAGGCTGGACCTGTCAGACCCGGCGGCAGATTCCGGTCAGCCTGCCCTCTTCCATCAGGCCTGCCGCAACCACATATCCTGCACGCCAGAAAGGCCTTTTCCCCCTTGACCTGACCACCGGCAGGCAGGACATTCAGAGGCCTCTGACACGACCCATTCTTTTACCGCAAAGGCAGCCCATCCATGACGCAGCCCGAAATGTCCTTCACCCCGGAGCAGATCACCGCTCTCTTCATCGATGCGGCCCGCAATGGTGAGAATGATCTGGTCAGGCAGTTTCTTGAGGCCGGCATGCCGGCAGACTGTGCCGACAGCCGGGGCTATACACCCCTCATCGTCGCCACCTACAACGACCAGCTCGACACGGCCAGCCTGCTGCTGGACAACGGGGCCGACCCGAACGGCGTGGACGCCAAGGGGGCCACGGCGCTCTCCGGTGTGGCCTTCAAGGGGTATGAGGCCATTGCCCGCCTGCTGCTGGAGCGTGGCGCCAATATCGACCAGGCCAACCATGCCGGGCGCACGCCGCTCATGTTTGCCATCATGTTCGGACGGCAGGGCATGGCCCGCCTGCTGCTGGAACGTGGCGCCAACCCGGACATCCGGGATACGGAAGGCCTTTCCGCCAGAGACCTTGCCCACCGCCAGGGCCTTGGCAGCCTCTTTGCGGAGGCCACCGCCCCATGAGCCGTTTCTGGAACCGGCAGGTCCACGACCTCCAGCCCTACATCCCCGGTGAACAGCCCCGCATGACCAATCTGGTCAAGCTGAACACCAATGAGTCCCCCTACGGTCCGTCCCCCCGTGCGCTGGAAGCGATGAAGGCCAGCGTAACTGATGACCTGCGCCTCTATCCAGACCCGACAGCCCTGGCCCTGCGCACGGCCATTGCTGAACAGGAAGGAGTTCCGGTCGAGTGCGTCTTCACCGGCAACGGTTCTGACGAGGTCCTGGCCCACGCCTTCCGGGCCCTCTTCCGTGACGATGCGCCGGTCCTGTTCAGCGATGTGACCTATGGCTTCTACCCGATCTACTGCCAGATGTTCGGGCTGGATTACCGCACCATTCCCCTGCGGGATGATTTCACCATCGCACCAGACGATTATGACGGTCCGGCTGGTGGTGTCATAATCGCCAATCCCAATGCCAACACCGGCATCAGCCTGCCCCTGCCAGCCATTGAAGGACTTCTGAAGCGCTTCAATGCCCAGACGGTCATCATCGATGAAGCCTATGTCGATTTCGGCGGGACCAGCGCCGTGGCCCTGACACAGCGTTATCCCAACCTTCTCATCGTCCGTACCTTCTCCAAATCCTCCGGTCTGGCGGGGCTGCGCGTGGGCTATGCCATCGGCTCGGCGGAGCTGGTGGAAGGGCTGACACGGGTAAAAGACAGCTTCAACTCCTATCCGCTGTCCCGCCCGGCACAGGCCGGGGCTGAAGCCTCCATCCGGGACACGGAGTGGCTGGAACAGACCACCACCCGCATCATCGCCACACGGGAGCGCACCGTGGCAGCCCTGCGGGAGCGTGGCATGACGGTCCTGCCCTCCACGGCCAATTTCATTCTGGCCCATCACCCCTCATGCCCAGCTGACACGCTTTTCACCGGCCTGCGGGAGCGGGCCATCATCGTCCGCCATCAGGGCGGCAGCCCCCGCATCAGCGACTGGCTCCGCATCACCATCGGCACGGATGAGGAGATGGACGCCCTGCTGGCCGCACTGGATGACCTGCTGCCCCGCTGACGCATCAGCCCCCTCATCATTTTACAGATTAACAGGACAGACCCATGCCCACATCCTCTTTCACACATGACCAGCTTCTGGACCGTCTGGCCGAAGTTTCCGTCCGTACGGGGCTGAACATCACACCTGGCCAGCAGCTCATCATCACGGCAGGGCTGGAAGCCGTACCCCTCATCCGGCGCATCACGGCCCATGCATACAAGGCTGGAGCGTCACTGGTCACAACCCTGTATCAGGATGATGAGACTACGCTGGCCCGCTTCCAGCACGGTCATGAAGACAGCTTTGACACGGCAGCGGGCTGGCTGGCCAACGGCATGGCGGAAGCCTTTGGCAAAGGAGCCGCCCGCATGGCCATCACGGGGGGGAACCCGACCCTGCTGAAGGACCAGAACCCGGACCACATCTCCCGTGTCAGCCGGGCCAGCTCCACGGCCTATCGTCCGGCCATGGAACGCATCACCAATTTTGACATCAACTGGAACATCATTGCCTGCGCCACACCGGCCTGGGCCGAGCAGGTTTTTCCACATCTGCCAGCAGAGGAAGCCCTCACCGCCCTGTGGAATGGCATCTTCCAGGCCTCCCGCGTGGATGTGGCCGACCCGGTAGCGGCCTGGGCGGACCATAACCGGACCCTCCATGCCCGTGCTGCCATGCTGAATGACCGCCGCTTCGACGCCCTGCACTTCACCGGACCGGGCACAGACCTGACGGTCGGGCTGGCGGATGGCCACCTCTGGGCCGGTGGTGCCGAAGAAGCCAAGAATGGCATTGTCTGCAACCCGAACATCCCGACAGAGGAAGTCTTCACCACCCCACACTGTGCCCGTGTGGAAGGGACCGTCTCCAGCACCAAGCCACTCTTCCATCAGGGATCGCTGATTGACGGAATCCGGGTCCGCTTCGAAAAGGGGCGCATCGTGGAGGCTCATGCCAGCAAAGGCGAAGATGTGCTGAAACGCATTCTGGACAGTGATGAAGGCGCACGCCGCATTGGCGAGGTTGCCCTCGTACCCCACTCCTCCCCCATCTCCCGGAGTGGCATCCTGTACCAGAACACCCTGTTCGATGAGAATGCCGCCTGCCACATCGCTCTTGGGCAGGCTTACACGAAATGCATGACCAACCCTGAAGGGCAGAGCGAAGAAGAGCTGATCGCCCGTGGAGCCAATCATTCCATCATCCATATCGACTGGATGATCGGTTCCGACAGGATCAACATTGACGGCCTGAAGGATGGCCAGCGCACACCCCTCATGCGCTCTGGCGAATGGGTCTGACCCCTCCAAGGAAACAGTAACCGTGACCATTGCTCTTGACCCCGCCCGCCTGCCAAAGCTGGACATCCTCTCCCTCGCCCGGACCGGCCTCATCCTCCGTGCCGAGCGGGAGACACCCGATACGGGTATTCCCAGTTTCCTGACCCGGTCAGGCTGGGTCGAGCTGGTCACCCATCACCGTCGCTCCACAACCGACGGAATTGAAACGGAGGAGCAGACAGCCAACCGCCTGCTCCCCGCACTGGAGCGCATCTGCGCCCGCCTCCTCAGCGAGGCGGCCCGTGGGGCAAAGGCACAGGACAGGCAGGATGCCTCCGTCTTTACCGTGGAAACAGACCTTTTCCCCAGCTCTACGCAGACACGCATTGTCCTGGTTGCAGACAGGACCCATCCCGTTGCCTGCGCCCTGATCGGCACGCCAGAACAGATCACCCAGCTTCTGGCCTCCACCGATACGAAGAGCGGTGAAGCCTGAAACGATTCGGACCTCCTACATCCTATTTCCAAATGTTTTACCCTCGAAATAGGATTAAAACAGTTTTATTTTATCATTAAAAGAATTGATGACCTGCCCCGTTCCCATAAAAAAAATTAGGAACGTTCTATAACCCTTGTTCGACAGGCCTATTTAGCAAAACTATATTGTTGCTTAATTTTTCACTTATATTTAAATACAATTTTTTACTATGGTAATTGCTGAAAATAATTTCAGTATGCGAAAAAAAATTATAAATTAAATGTAAGTATAACTTCATATTACCTTATCAGAAGCCTATCATATTCTTCTTTTCTGTAAAGAAAAACATCAAAAAACCCCTTATTTGACACAAAAAAGTCCTATGATTCCGACATATACGACGAAAGTTCTGGTTGTATGGATTGCTAAAAAAACAATCAAAGGTTGCATTTCATAAAAAATCTCTTCCATAATACAACCGTTCCAAGGGGAGTTGAAATTATGCGTATTCTCATCGCTGATAGCGACAGCGGCGCTGTAAGCCATCTGGTAAAGGTACTGGGGAAGTCCTCTTACGCGGTCGACCACGTCAAAACCGCCGATGAAGCCCTCAACATGTTCAAGCACTATGAATATGATCTCTTCATAACCGAGCTGGTACTGAGCGACCTGCCGGGAGAAGAGCTCATCCGTCAGGTCCGACGCTCCCGGATCTCCACGCCCATCATGGTTCTGTCCGTCCGGACAGACTCCCCGACCAAGGTGGCCGCCTTCTCAGCTGGGGCTGATGACTACGTTACCAAACCCTTCGACATGAGCGAGACCCAGGCGCGCATCCAGGCTCTGACCCGCCGTTCTTACGGCATCGCTGAATCACGCCTGTGCGTTGGCCCGCTGGAACTGGACCTTGAAAGCCGGATGGTCAGCGTCAATGGTCACTTCCTGCACCTCACCAGCAAGGAATATTCCATTCTGGAGCTGCTGCTCCTGCGCAAGGGGGCAGTCCTCACCAAGGACATGTTCCTGAACCATCTCTATGGTGGCATTGACGAACCCGAAATGAAGATCATTGATGTCTTCATCTGCAAGCTGCGGCGCAAGCTTCAGCGCTTCGGTGCCGAACACATGATCACCACTGTCTGGGGTCGGGGTTACATCCTTCAGGATCCGGCCGTGGCGGCTGGTACCTCTGCTTCTTCGCAAGGCTTTACCGAAGGGTCGGCTCCCCTGCGTCAGGCAGGCTGAAATCCAGGCACGGAGCAGCCCTCCCATCTCCCGTGAAGTAAAGAAAAAGGCCCTTGCCCCATGGTGCAGGGGCTTTTTCTTTACTGAAAGGGAAAGGCTTTTCAGGCTCCGGCCAACGTCTGGATATGGGCACTGACCCGGTCCACGACCTCGGCTACCAGAGCCCTGTCCCGGGCCTCCACCATCACGCGGATCAACGGTTCTGTCCCGCTGGCCCGCAGTACAAGACGCCCCTTCCCCTTCAGCCGTTCTTCCGCCCAGCTGACAATCTCCCCAAGGGCCGGATGCTTCATAGGATTATCACCCTTGTAGGCCACATTTTTCAGGGTCTGGGGATAAGGCTCAAAAAGATGACACAGCTCACTGGCTGGCTGGCCGGATTCCACCAGAGCTGCCAGAACCTGAAGCGCTGCCAGCAGGCCATCCCCTGTTGTGGCGTGATCGGACAGCACCATATGGCCGGACTGCTCCCCGCCAAGATTGCCTCCCGTCTGGCGCATGCGCTCCACAACATAACGGTCCCCGACAGCCGTTCGATACAGGCTTAGCCCCTGCGTTGCCAGATAATCCTCCAGCCCGATATTGGACATGACAGTCGCCACGATCTCGGAACCATTCAGCCGCCCCATGCGCTTCCAGAGTGTAGCGATGAGAGCCAGTATCTGGTCCCCGTCCACCAGCTCGCCCCGCTCATTGGTGAACAGGACACGGTCCGCATCCCCATCCAGCGCAATACCGCAATCTGCCCCATGAGCCCGCACAGCTTCACAGAGTGCCTGCGGATGGGTAGAGCCGACACCATCATTGATGTTCAACCCATCCGGTGAGGCCCCTATGGTTATGACCTCTGCCCCCAGCTCCCAAAGGGCTGCAGGTGCCACACGGTAGGCAGAACCATGCGCACAATCGAGCACGATTTTCAGACCATCCAGCCGCAATCCCCGCGGAAAGGACGATTTGACACTCTCAATATACCGGCCTGCCGCATCATTCAGGCGGGAGGCCCGCCCTATGGCCGCAGGCGATGCCAGCTGTCCGCTCAGATCGTCCCCCATCAGGGCTTCGATCTCTGCCTCAACAGCATCGGAAAGCTTGAACCCGTCCGGGCCGAACAGCTTGATCCCGTTATCCGTGAAAGGATTGTGGGATGCCGAAATCATGACACCCAGATCAGCCCGCAGGGAGCGGGTCAGAAAAGCAACAGCAGGCGTAGGCAGCGGCCCCAGCAGGACGACATCCACACCTGCCGAGAGAAAACCGGACACCAGGGCACACTCGATCATGTAACCGGAAAGACGCGTATCTTTGCCCAGCACAACCGTGTGGCGATGCTGGCGCCCTGTCTGCCGGCAGAAATACAGACCCGCCGCCTGCCCCAGCTTCTGGGCTATCTCCACCGTCATGGGTGCCGTATTGGCCTCGCCACGGATCCCGTCAGTCCCGAAAAACTTCCGCCCGTCTGCCATGACTTCCCCCTCCGTCTTCCATACCATATGCGGCTTCTGCCAACAGCTGACAGGGCTTGCCTTCCTGCACCAGATGCTCCCTGCAATGCCAGCCATTCCCCCGATACGCAAGCCTTTCATAAACAGAACGGGCGCATGGCCAGTGCTGCCATGCGCCCGTCATCCCTGTCAGTCAGACCAGAATAGCCTCAGCCCGATCAGGCCGGCTGGGAGGCCACTTCTCCCCCACTGGCAGCGCCCGACATGGCACCGGAAGATGGCACCGACGGACGACGCCCATTGAAGGAATATTCCTCCTCTTCTTCCTTGCCCAGCGGTTCCCCCCGGATGACCTTTTTCACTTCCTCGCCCGTCAGCGTCTCATATTCCACCAGCGCCGCAGCAAGGGCATGAAGGGCATCAATATGGGTCAGAAGAGTATGCTTGCACTGGCCATATGCCTGATCGATCAGCTTGCGGACTTCCTGGTCGATCTCACGACCTGTCTGGCCGGAAATCTGACTCCTGTCCGTGCAGTCCACCATGCCGATAAGCTCGCTCATGCCGATCTGTGCCACCATGGACCGGGCTGTGCTGGTCGCCTGGCTGATGTCGGAGGCCGCACCGCTGGTCACGGCATCATGACCATAAATGATCTCCTCCGCCACACGCCCGGCCACGGCCACGACGATACGGGCATAGGCCTCCCGACGGGATATGACATCAGGGTCCTTGTCCGGCAGGCTCATCACCATGCCAAGAGTCCGCCCACGAGGCACGATCGTAGCCTTGTGGATGGGGGTTGTCCCCGGGGTCAGCACGGAAGCAATGGCATGGCCAGCCTCGTGATAGGCTGTCATGCGCTTTTCTTCCTCCTCAATGACGGCAGACCGGCGCTCGGCACCCATCCATATCTTGTCCCGGGCCTCCTCAAACTGGGCCATGGAGACGACCTTCCTGTTCTGCCGTGCCGCAAACAGGGCGGCCTCATTGACAAGATTGGCCAGTTCCGCACCCGAAAAACCGGGCGTGCCCCGTGCAATCACCCTTGGGTTGACATCCGCAGACAGGGGCAGCTTCTTCAGATGAACCTGAAGAATCTTCTCACGCCCCAGCATGTCCGGGTTGGGCACGACGACCTGCCGGTCGAACCGACCCGGACGCAGCAGAGCCTGATCCAGCACATCGGGACGGTTGGTCGCTGCAATGAGGATGACCCCCTCGTTGCTGTCGAAACCATCCATCTCCACAAGCATCTGGTTCAGTGTCTGCTCACGTTCATCATTGCCACCTCCCAGACCAGCACCACGCTGGCGGCCTACGGCATCGATCTCATCGATGAAGATGATGCAGGGCGCATTCTTCTTCCCCTGTTCGAACATGTCACGGACACGGGATGCACCAACACCGACGAACATCTCGACAAAATCGGATCCGGAAACGCTGAAGAACGGCACATTGGCCTCGCCAGCCACGGCACGGGCCAGCAGGGTCTTCCCTGTACCGGGAGGACCAACCAGCAGAACACCCTTGGGCAGGCGTCCCCCCAGACGGGTGAATTTATGCGGGTCCTTGAGGAAGTCGACAATCTCGACAAGGTCTTCCTTGGCTTCATCCACCCCGGCCACGTCGGCAAAGGTGACACGCCCCTTCTTCTCCACCATCATCTTGGCACGGGACTTGCCAAAGCTCATCGCCCCCCGCCCGGCCCCGCCATTCTGCATCTGGCGAAAGACCATGAAGCCCAGGCCCAGCATCAGGATGATCGGCAGATAAGCCGCAATGTAACGAAGAACGGGATTGTCATCACTCTGGGGCGGGTGGGCAGTCACCTCAACTCCAGCCGCCGTCAGCCGGGACACCATCGAGGGGTCGGACGGAGCATAGGTCTCGAACGACGTACCATTGGTCAGCACGCCGGAAATGTTCTGCTCCCGGATGGTAACGGACCGGACCTCATGACGCTCCACATCATGCACGAAGTCAGAATAGGCGATCTTCTGAACGGCCTGTCGGCTGCCCCCAGGCTGGAATGCCGCCAACATGCCGATGACCGCCAGGACGATGACCACCCAGATCGCAACATTACGGCCAATGTTTTTCATCTCTTCAAAAACCTCACAAATCGGGACGCACAGGCCGGGCCGGCGTCACACTCAGTGCCTTCAAGATAGGTATTTCTGGCAGCGTTCCCACCCCCATCAGGCCAAAATGGATGAAAAACCCTGATTCCGCCTCATTCGCACGGCCTGTTTCATCCCGTCCAGTCCCGTTCCCCTGTCAGGGGCGTTCCCCCATCCCAGACAAAAGTCACACGGGGCAGGTCGGGCCGCAGCCCTCTCATGCCCTCTGGAACTGCAACAGGTTCACCCCCAACCCACAGGGCAGGCAGAGCGGGCAGAACACAGGCCGGAACGGCCCGGCCCGCCCGCTGCCACGGCCCCAGAGCCGCCACGACCGCATCCGTATGATCAGGCCCCAGATACCGCCAGCGCCCGTCCCAGCACTGCCCATGCCGGGCCGGACGCTTTTCCGTCAGATTCCTGGCCTCGCGGTACAGCATCCAGCCTGTTTCCCGCCCCCGGAGAGGATGCAGGCAGACCCGCCCCAGAGAGCCTTTTCCAGCCCGCCGCAGGGCCACAACAGCCTGACGGGAAGGCACATAATCCTGCCCCCCCACAAGGCGGATCAGCCGCCCCAGCAATTCATCCTCCAGCAACGGCTCCGTGTCATGATCCTCACCGCCCCCCAGCTGAAGAATTTCCGGTGCAAGTTTCAGCCATCCTTCCGGCTGCCAGGCCACCCCACAGGCCATGAGAGCCGCCAGCCGATCCTCAACCCTCTTCTGTCTGGCACAGGCACCCTGCCTTAGAACATGCATCGCCCGCCGCCCGGCATCTGTCAGATCCTGCCGGACTTCCACACGGCGGAAACGGCGGTTCTGATTTGATGGGTCCTCACACCAGGACACCCCAGCGGTGCGCAGCGTCATTTTCAGCCGTTCCGGCCGAATCCCCAATAACGGCCTCAGCAGAGTGATCCGCCCCCGCACAGTCCGGGCCGCCATGCCACACAATCCCCGGGGTCCACTGCCCCGCTCCTGACGCATCCAGAGTGTTTCCTCCTGGTCCGCCTCATGATGCGCCACCAGCAGAACGGAGCCTCCAGCGTCGATACAGGCACTTTCCAGAACACCGAAACGGGCTTCTCTGGCCCGGTTCTGTATCCCGCCGGGTCTGAGAGGGGCCAACGTGAGCTGCCGTGCCGGAATATCCAGTTCCGCAAGACGCTGGCAGGTCAGAGCAGCTTCCCCGGCCGATTCAGGCCGCAGGGCATGATCCACGACCAGCGCCAGAACATGGCGCCTCCACCCCCGGGCCAGCAGGGCCAATGCCATGGAATCGCCCCCACCAGACACGGCGATGCAGAGTGGATGCGCCGCCTCATCCGGCCCCACAGGACCGATCCGGGACATGATGTCAGCAAACTCACCGGGCGTGACGGGCCTCACCCCATCTTTATCCAGCTCCGTCGTCCCCACCATGCTCCTTAATGACAACCTGCCCGCTCGCTGAAAATTTTCTCGGACGACTTCACCCGGGCCGAAGCATTGGGGAATTCCTTGTGCAGCCGTTGCAGGGCCTCGCAGGATGCCGTCCTGTTGCCCAGTGCCAGCATGGACGCCGAAACACCCAGCAGGGCCTCTGGTGCCCGTGGGGAATCAGGCGAATGGCTGTACACATCGTAGTAGGTCAGGGCGGCATTCTTGTAGGATTTCTGCCCGGCCAGCGACTGCGCCAGCAGATACTGGGCCTCCGTGCGGCTCCAGCCCGTCTTGCTCTGCTTGAGGGCCTGCCGGGCCTGTGTCTCCGCAGCCTCATACTGATGGGCCTTCAGGGCCGCACGACCTGCCTTGAGGGTATCGGCCACAGAGGTTGCCTGTGGCGTTGCCGGCGGTGCCGCTACGACCGCCGCCGGGGCTGATGCCGCCGCTTCCCCGGCCTCGGGAGCCGGACGGGGCGCAGCATGATGACCATTCTCGAGGGCAAACTGCATGTCCCCCATCTGCTTCGCCACCGCAGCCTCATCCTGATGAAGCTGATTGCTCATCTGCTCCATCTGGCCATGCATCTCCCGCACCTGGCTCTCCAGAGAATTCACACGCTCCAGCAGATTGGCCACAAGATCGCCTCCGCTACGCCCTGATGAAACACCCGAAGACCGGTTGCTGTCATCACCGCTGGATGTCGGAAGGGGAGCGGAAAGATCCTCACCCTGCTCATCAACACTGCCCACACCATCACCCAGGCCACCACCATCATGCTGACGGGCCAGTGCCTGATGCTGCCGCATGATGGCCTCGCGGGAGAGACCATCCTCCGCCCATGCCGGAGCAAATGCTGCGCTTGCCGTGCAGGAGAGCAGCACGGCCCCCAGCGCACTTTTCAGAATGGCTGAAACAGGCCCCAGAACAGGCCGAGCAGAATGACCCATGATCTCATCTCCCAACGGACAGGCAATCATCACACATAAAAAAATCGGGCCGGTTTCCTCAACCGGCCCGACCTTTCCCAGAAAGGGCATCATCTGCCCCTTCCTACAGGTTTCCCGGAACCGGGCCTGCTTTAACGGACAGACGTAATGGCGTTACGGTTCTGTGCCCATGCTTCCGGCGTATCACCATCAGCTGTCGGCCGGTCCTTACCATAAGAGATCGTCATGATACGGGACGGCGCCACACCCTTGGCCTCCAGATACTCACGGGCAGCATTGGCACGACGCTGACCCAGAGCAATGTTATACTCCTCGGTGCCACGGTCGTCACAGTTGCCAGCCACCAGGATGTTGACCTGCGGGTAACGGGCAAGCCAAGCAGCCTGCTTGTCCAGCGTGGCGCGGCCCTCGCTGTTGAGCTGGTTCTTGTTCAGCTCGAAATAGACGCGGTCCCCGGCAGTGGCGACCAGATCAGCCTGGCTGCCCGGAACGGGACCCTGGCTCATCTGCTGCATGTTCTGCCCATCGCCATTGTTGTCGTGGTCCTTGTGGTTACCACTACAGGCGGTCAGAGCGCAGGCCATGCCCAGCACGGCGAACATCTTCAACTTCATGACAATCTCCTGCAAAAAGATGCACCCCAGTAGATGGGGAGTTTTTCACCCACCTGCAAGACGCAGATGGGGAAAGGCGGCTGGCAGCCCGAAGGCCACCGATGCCATGGAAGCACAAGGTCTCCCATGGCCAGAAAAACATTCCCTGCGCTCAGCGCCGCAGCGGCGACCACGCCGGGTCAGAAGCCCCGGTCGTAGTAGGAATGATATGCTCATTGAAGCCTGCCACGTCAATCACGGCGATGGAAGAGCTGAAGCCCGCTCCCCCAGCCCCTGCCGCATTCTGGCGACAGAATGCCAGCGCACGGCCATTGGGAGCAAAGCTTGGGCTTTCCACCGTGAAGCCCTGTGTCAGAGACCGCTCACCAACGCCATCCGGCCCCATCACGCCAAGGGTGAACCCCCCTGAACCAATGCGGACAAAAGCGATCTGGTCCCCTCTTGGTGACCACACGGGCGAGCCATAGTGACCATGGCCGTAGGAAATGCGCCGGGCATCCCCACCATTGACGCTCATCACGTAAAGTTGTGGCGAACCGCCACGGTCGGAGTTGAAGACGATGTTCTGGCCATCCGGGCTGAAGCACGGGCTGGTATCAATCACACCCGGGGCCGATGTCAGACGACGCCGATGCTGGGTCGCCAGATCAATCAGATACAGATCCGCCCCGCCATCCCTTGTCGTGGCGGACAGGATGATGCTCCGCCCATCAGGAGAAAAGCGGGGAGCGAAAGAGATACCCTCGAACGTGCCCAGAATGGTCTGCTGTCCCGTATTGAGGTCATAGACATACACACGGGGCCGATTGTTGGCATAGGACAGAAATGCCAGCTGCTCGCTGATCGGGCTGAAGCGGGGTTCCAGCGTCAGCCAGCTGCCATTGGTCAGCATGTGGGCATTGGCCCCATCCTGATCCATGATGGCCAGACGGGTGGACTGATGCCGCCGGGGACCTGTACGGGAAATATAGGCGATGCGGGTATCGAAATAACCATCCTCGCCCAGCAGGCGCTTGTAGATGGCATCCGCAATGATGTGTGCAATACGGCGCCAGTTGCTCTGGGAGGCCGTATAGGCCCGACCTTCCATCTGCTGGCCCGCCACAACGTCCCAAAGGCGCATCTCGACCCGCACGCTGTCAGACCCGGCGGCACTGCCAGCCACGGCCACACGGGCCCCACGGCCCTTCAGTGCCGAGAAATCCGGCTGAACGGAAGCCGGTACCGTTCCCCCCATGACCTGGAAAAGCCCTGTGCTGGACAGGTCGGCCGAAATGACGCCAGAAATCTGGTTCCCCAGCCCCGGCCCGAAATCAGGAATCACGATGGGAATGGGGGCCTGATGGGCGCCAGCGACCGTGATCTCTGCCGGAGCGCTGTCACCTGCTGCCCGGGCCGTCCCGCCCAGAAGAGCCAGCGGCGTGACAAGCACACCACTGGCGGCAGCACCGCCCAGAAGGGAGCGGCGGGACAGATGCCGCTGGAGGATGCCGGCTTCGGTATCAGAAAAAAACGACATGAAACAACCTCAGATAAATCCAGCCTCAGGGCTTGAACAGAAAACGGAACTGCCGCACCTGCCCCAGCAGGCGCTTCGGCACGGGCAGGCGGGAACAGGTTGGACTCAACACGGCATCCCTCGCCCGCTCGGCCTGGACCCGATAGGTCGGATCCGCTGCCATACGGGCACGGGTCTCCGGCAGAAATGTGACCATGCGGGCCTCGCCGGAGGCATCCACCGTCACCATCATGCGGGCAGAGAAATTCTGGTAATTCCGGGCCAGCGTATCCTCCTGGTAGCAGCGCTGCACGGACGACCCGATGGCATTCTGCTCACCACTTGTCAGCGCCCCGGTATCGCCATCAGGACGGCCACCACCACGGGGTGACCCACCCTGCGCCTGATTGGGCATCGCCTTGGGCGGGCGCTCCTGCTTCTCCTGGCTCCGGTACTCATCCAGCGTGGCCAGCAGGGAGCGGCTGTCCTCCTGCGTTTTTTTGGCCTCATGCTCCTGCTGGGTATGGGAGAGCTGCGGCTTGGCAGGGGGCTTCTCCACCTTGTGATCCGGCGCCTTGACCTGTGCCTGCTTATGCACGGGCTCCGGCTTCGGCTTTGCCTGTTCACTTACCTCACCCTTTTCCTGCACGGGAGCACGCTGCTGGACCGGCGTTTTCACCGCCACATGGGAAGGTTCCGGCGCAGCCTGTACAGGCCGGGGTGGTGGCGGAGCGGGCGGAGGTGGCTCAACCGGCTTCGGCTTGGGCGGCTGTGGCGCCGGTGGGGCCTTTGTCTCCGTAGGTGCCTGCGGCGCCGGAACCTCGGCCTTGTGAGAAGACCGGGCCGCTGGCCGGGCCCCGCCGGTCGTCTCATACACCATGGTGACCGTCTGCTCGTCCGGCTGAGGTTCCGGCAGCGGTGGCTGTGGATGCCAGAGCAGAAAGCCCAGCACTCCCCCATGCAGCAGCAGGGAAGCCAGCACCCCGCCCGTCACCAGGCTGGACTGCTTCCTTTCCCGCCGCTGATAGGGCGGTGGTGTTTCGTCAAACGGTGATGACGCAGAGAGGCTCACACAGTCTCTCCTTACTGGCCGCCCTGCGGCTGCTGTGCCAGCAGGGCAACATGCGTGAAGCCGCCAGATGTGATCTGCCCCATCGTGCTCATCACCTTGCCATAGTCGATATGGGCATCGGCCCGCACAAAGATGCGACGGCTAGGATCATCGCTTGCCATCTGCTTCAGCCGTGTCACGAGGTCATCCCCACTGACAGGGTCATCCCCCAGATACAGGCTGCCGTCGCTCTTGATGGATACCGTAATGGGTTTGTCGTCCGAGTTGACCGGCTTGGCGCTTGTCTGCGGCAGATCGACATTCACACCGCTGGTCAGCATCGGTGCCGTCACCATGAAGATGATGAGCAGCACGAGCATGACATCCACCAGCGGGGTGACATTGATGCCAGCTTCAGGCTGGCTCCGCCGCCTGCCCCTGCGTCCACTGCGTGATGAAGCCTCCATGATGCTCAGCCCCTCCCGCTGCCGCGCTCTTCGGACTGGCGGGAGAGGATAGCTGCAAACTCGGTCCCGAAGCCTTCCATCCGCTCAGCAAAATTGTCCACGCTACGGCTGATGAGGTTGTAGGCCACATAGGCCGGGATGGCCGTGAGCAGACCGATGGCCGTCGCAAACAGGGCCTCGGAAATGCCCGGTGCCACGACGGAGAGGTTCGTATTGTGCATGGAAGCGATGGAGCTGAATGCGTGCATGATACCCCAGACCGTCCCGAACAGCCCGACAAACGGAGCTACCGGGCCGATGGTGGCCAGCATGACGAGGTAGCGGCTCAGACGTTCGGTCTCACGAGCGACCGTAATGCTGATGGCCCGGTCGATGCGCTCGGACGTACCCCCATGAATCACGTCAATGCCCGCAATACGGGAGGACCGACGCCACTCCCCCATCGCCGCCCCGAAAACGGCAGCCATCGGATGGACAGGCCGGGCACCCTCGCTGTCATAAAGATCATCCAGAGACCCGCCGGACCAGAATCTGTCCTCAAACCCCGTGGCCTCGCGATTGACCCGACGGAGGAGAAGCACCTTCTCCACAATCACCGCCCACACAAAAATGCTGCACAGCACCAGCCCGATCATGACCAGCTGCACAGCCAGCGAAGCATTCAGGAACAGATGAAAGGGCGAAAGCCCCGCTGCCCCGGCAGCACCCAGAGCACTCGAATTCACAGCCTGATCCACTCCGCTTTCTCCTGTTTTCTATGGTTCTGTTGGATAAAGGACTACTGCCCCATGTTGCGGCAGGATGCTCCTTTTTCAATGGCACAGGACGCAGAAAGAGCAAACATCTTTATCTTTAAATCTTTTGTCAGGCGGAACGTTCTTCCGGCACCGTCAGTCCTGAGAGTTTTTCCCTGTAGGATGCCGGAAGACGCAAGGGGCTCATGCCAGCCAGCTTCAGGCAGGCCAGTTCCACCTCAATCACCACTGACTTCTGCCCCGCACGGGAAAGATTGGTGATGACCTGCCGCAGATTCAGCCGGGCTCCCGACATCTGAAGCAGCACCGTCTCCACATCCATCAGTTCATCCAGCCGCAGGGGCGCATGATACCGGATACCCAACTGCCTGACGACAAAACCGATTCCATCCTGTTCTGCCATCTCTCCGACGCCAAGCCCAAGGCTGCGCAAGGCCTCAGCCCGGGCCCGTTCGGCAAAACCCAGATACCGGGCATGATAAACGATGCCCCCTGCATCTGTATCCTCATAATAGATACGGAACTGACAGTGATGTGCCGCCATGCTGTTCTCCCCCGATGACGGCCCCTACAGGAACCGTGGTGCCAGATTGTCTGATGGCGGTGTGAGACCGAGATAACGCCAGCCCGGTTCACCCAGCATCCGCCCCCGTGAGGTCCGCAGGACGAGCCCTTCCTGTATCAGATAGGGTTCCACGACGTCCTCCAGCGTATCACGGGCTTCTGCCAAAGCTGCCGCCAGAGTTTCCACCCCTACTGGGCCACCCCTGTGATGCTCGGCAATGCGGCGCAGATAGCGCCTGTCCATCGCATCAAGACCATGACTGTCCACCTCCAGCCGGGAGAGGGCTGCATCTGCCAGCGCACGGTCAACAATCTCTTTCTTCGCCACAAGCGCAAAGTCCCGCACGCGGCGCAGCAGCCTTCCGGCAATGCGCGGCGTCCCTCGGGAACGGCGGGCAATTTCCTCGGCTCCTTCATCTGTCAGGGCCATGCCCAGCTTCCCCGCCCCCCGGCTGACGATCTGCCGCAATTCATCAGGCGTATAGAACACCAGACGCAACGGAATGCCGAACCGGTCCCGCAATGGTGTGGCCAGCAGGCCGGACCGTGTCGTGGCTGCCACGAGCGTGAAAGGCGCCAGATCAATCCGCACGGAACGGGCCGCGGGGCCTTCCCCGATGACGAGGTCCAGCTGGAAGTCCTCCATCGCCGGATAGAGGATTTCCTCAATCGCTGGCTGGAGACGATGAATCTCATCAATGAACAGCACATCACGAGGCTGAAGATTTGTCAGGATGGCCGCAAGGTCTCCAGCCCGCTGGATTACCGGCCCGGACGTGGCACGAAAGCCCACGCCAAGCTCACGGGAGACGATCTGCGCAAGAGTCGTCTTTCCCAGCCCCGGCGGGCCATGCAGCAGGACGTGGTCCAGCGCATCACCCCGTTTGCGGGCTGCCTCGATGAAGATGGAGAGATTTTCCCGACTGGCTTTCTGGCCCGTAAAGTCGGCCAGGGTCTGCGGCCGCAGGGTAGCATCGGCCACATCCTCCGGCTGGCGTGTGGCATCCGTCTCCGGCGCACGGCCGGGCGGCATATCTGGCACAAACTGGTTCATCGGCCCCGTTCTTTCCCTCTACCCTCTGCCTACCGGGCCAGTTCCTTGAGAGCAAGACGGATGATGACATCCAGCCCTTCCCCAACGTGGTCTCCAATGAGACGGCTGATGATGGGCCAGCTTTCAGCCCGACGGAAGCCCAGCCCTTCCAGCGCCATGAGGGCATCCTGCTCCAGCCCGGCACTGCCATGCAGGCTGGTACTGATGGCTGCTCCGCCCCCCCCAGCACTCATGGACGTCCCACTCATGCTGGCAGGAGCCGGCATTTTGGCCACTTTGCTCCTGAGCTCCGTCAGGAGGCGGACTGCCAGCTTGGGGCCAACCCCGGCAGCCTGCGTAAAGGCTGTCCTGTCCTCAGCATGGACAGCCTGCCAGAGCAGACTGGGGCGGCTGACTGACAGAATGGCCAGAGCCACACGGGCCCCTACACCCTGAACGGTCGTGAGAAGACGGAACCATGCCTGCTCATCCGCCTCCGCAAAACCAAAGAGCTGGATGGCATCTTCCCGCACAACCGTTTCCACCAGTACACGGGCGACTTCCGGCGGGCGGGGCAGCAGCCCCAGCGTATGGCTGGAGGCTGAGACAACATACCCCACCCCATTCACATCAATGAGGCAGTGATCACCATCGATATGAGAGACAAGGCCTGTCAGCTGTCCGATCATGCCATGCGTACTCCTGCGGCTACATGCCGGGCACTGGCCCGATGATGGGCATGGCAGATGGCGATAGCCAGTGCATCGGACGCATCAGCCCGCCGGACCTCCGCCCCCGGCAACAGACGGCGGACCATCATGCTGACCTGCTCCTTCGTGGCCGCCCCCGTACCAACCACAGCCCGCTTCACAGCCATGGCCCCATATTCATGCACGCTCAGCCCGGCAAGGGCGGGCACAAGCAGGGCCACGCCACGGGCATAGCCCAGCTTGAGCGTGGAGGAGCCGTTGCGGTTCACATAGGTTTCCTCAACGGCAGCTTCTGCAGGACCATACTGCTGGATGAGCCTCATCAGCCCCTCATGCAGGTCGCACAGACGGCGGGGAACGTCATCACCGCTCTGGGTCGCCAGCACACCGTCAGCCACATGGCGCAGGCGGTTCCCCTCCACATCCACGATACCCCAGCCCATGAAACGCAGGCCGGGATCGATCCCCATGAGACGGATCAAGCTGCCAGAGCCTCGGCCACCTCATCAGGGAGGTCGAAATTGGCATAGACGGCCTGCACATCGTCATTCTCCTCAAGCACGTCAATCAGCTTGAGAACGGAGCGTGCCTGATCCTCATCCAGCGTGACGGTCGTCTGCGGACGCCAGTCCAGCTTGGCGGAACGGGGTTCGCCAAAACGGCCTTCCAGCGCATCACGCACGCTCATCAGGGCCTCCATGGCCGTGGTGATTTCGTGGCCGTCTTCCGTGGTCTCCACGTTATCAGCCCCGGCTTCAATGGCGGCTTCCAGCATGTCATCCTCAGAAGCAGCATCCTGCGGATAGGTGATCACGCCGATATGGTCAAAGCCAAAGGACACGGAATTGGTTTCTCCCATGGAACCACCATGCTTGGAGAAAGCCGCCCGGACTTCGGAGGCCGTACGGTTGCGGTTATCGGTCAGCCCCTCGATGATGATGGCCACACCAGCCGGACCGTAGCCCTCATAACGGACGGCCACATAATCCTCACCACCACCGGCACCGCTGGCCTTCTTGATGGCACGCTCGACCGTATCCTTGGGCATGTTGACCTCACGGGCTGCCGTGATGGCAGCACGCAGGCGGGGGTTCATGGCCGGGTCTGGCATGCCGGACCGTGTGGCCACCGTGATCTCACGGATGACCTTGGCAAACTGCTTGGCGCGCTTGGCATCCTGCGCACCTTTGCGGTGCATGATGTTCTTGAACTGTGAATGTCCTGCCATGGACCCTACTTCTCCCAAAACAATGTTGAAACACCCATTACCATGCACCAGCACACCGTGCATCAGAAGGGGCTGCTCCCAGCAGGAAGCAGCCCGCCTTCTCAGATCATCCTGCCGTGGCAGTGCTTGAATTTCTGCCCGGACCCGCAGGGACAGGGAGCATTGCGGGGGACCTCATTGAGCCAGCGGGCCAGCGTGGCCGTATCCAGCGCCTCCTCATCAGCGGGACCATCCTCCTCCATGAAGGCAGTCGGCCCCGGCGGCATGGACGGTGCCTCGCTGACGGGCTGGACATGCCCGACAGACTGCACGACACGCAGCCGCAGGTCCTCCAGCATGTATGTGAACATCTGGAAGGCTTCCTGCTTGTACTCGTTCAGCGGGTCACGCTGGGCATAAGCCCGCAGGCCGATCCCCTGACGCATCTGGTCCAGCCCGTGCAGATGTTCTTTCCATGCCGCATCGAATGACGTCAGAAGAATATGCTTCTCGATCAACCGCATCATTTCCGGGCCAACAGTCGCTGAACGGGCTGCATGGGCCTTCGTGGCTGTTTCTTCGATGCGGTCGATCAGATGCTCCTCATCCATGCCATCTTCTTTTGCCCAGTCGGCAATCGGCATGTCCAGATTCAGGATGCGATGCAGCTCACCAGCAAGGCCATCCACATCCCAGGCCTCCACAAAGGAATTCTCCGGAATATGGGCATGGACGAGCTCTTCAATCACCTTCCCCCGCATCTCGGCAATCACGCCAGACACATCGGCGGATGCCATATATTCACGGCGCTGGGCATAGACCTCCTTGCGCTGTGCATTCATGACATCATCGTATTTCAGCGTGTTCTTGCGCATGTCGAAGTTGCGGGCCTCGACCTTCTTCTGCGCCTTTTCCAGCGCACGGTTCAGCCACGGATGCACGATGGCCTCACCCCGCTTGAGACCCATCTTCTGCATCATCGCCCCCATGCGGTCGGAGCCGAAAATGCGGATGAGGTCATCCTGAAGGGAAAGGAAAAAGCGGGAATTGCCCGGGTCACCCTGACGGCCAGACCGCCCACGCAGCTGGTTGTCCACCCGGCGGCTCTCATGCCGCTCCGTCCCGATGACATACAGCCCACCAAGCTCGTGTACCCGCTTGTGGTCAACGGCCACCTGCGCCCGGACCTGTTCCGCAATGGCAGCCCGCTCAGCTTCATCCTCAATACCGGCAGTCTTTTCAGCCACCAGCATCTCGACATTGCCACCGAGCTTGATGTCCGTACCACGCCCTGCCATGTTCGTGGCGATGGTGATGGCACCCGGCGCACCGGCCTGTGCGATAATGCTGGCCTCACGCTCATGATGCCGGGCATTCAGCACATTATGCGGAATACGCTTCTGCCGCAGCAGGTGTGACAGAACCTCGCTCTGCTCGATGGAGGCCGTACCGACAAGAATGGGCTGGCCTGTCTCATGCACCTTGCGGACGAGTTCAGCCACGGCCTCATATTTCTCTTCCGCCGTGAGATAGACCTCGTCATCCGCATCCTTGCGGCGCACGGGCAGATTGGTCGGAATCTCTACGACCTGAAGATTGTAGATCTCGGCGAATTCGTCAGCTTCCGTCATGGCCGTACCGGTCATGCCAGCCAGCTTGGGATAGAGACGGAAATAATTCTGGAAAGTGATGGAGGCCAGCGTCTGATTTTCCTGCTGGATTTCCACACCTTCCTTGGCTTCCAGCGCCTGATGCAGGCCATCAGAGTACCGGCGGCCATCCATCATGCGGCCCGTGAACTCGTCAATCAGCATCACCTTGTCGTCACGGACGATATAATCGACATCCCTCGTAAAAAGCGTCCGGGCCCGCAGGGACTGCTGGACATGATGGACAACCGAGACGTTGTGGAGGTCATACAGACCGCCTTCACGCAGCAGGCCCGCCTCCTGAAGCAGCTCCTCGACACGGTCGGAGCCTTTTTCCGTCAGCGTGACAGTACGCAGCTTCTCATCCTTGTCATAAACATCCGGCTCTTTCACCAGCCGGGCAATCACGGCATCCACATGGCGATAAAGGTCGGAGCTGTCATCCGCCGGACCGGAAATGATGAGCGGCGTACGGGCCTCATCAATGAGGATGCTGTCCACCTCATCGACAATGGCAAAGCTGAAGGCACGCTGGACCATTTCATCCAGCGAATACTTCATGTTGTCCCGCAGATAGTCGAAGCCGAACTCGTTGTTCGTGCCGTATGTGATGTCCGCTCCATAGGCCGCACGGCGCTGGTCGTCCGTCAGGTTCGGGATGATCACGCCGGTGGTCAGGCCAAGGAAGCCGTAGAGGCGGGACATTTCCTCAGCGTCACGCTTCGCCAGATAATCATTGACGGTAACAACATGCACGCCCTTGCCAGACAATGCATTCAGATAGACAGCCAGGGTCCCGACAAGGGTCTTGCCCTCACCCGTCCGCATCTCGGCAATCCGCCCATCATGCAGGACCATGCCCCCGATGAGCTGCACATCAAAATGACGCATCCCCAGCACACGGCGGGAGGCCTCACGACAGACAGCAAAGGCCTCGTCCAGAAGATCATCAAGGGAGGCACCCTCAGCCAGACGCTGGCGGAATTCCGCAGTTTTACCCTTCAGTTCATCATCCGTGAGAGCCTGCATCTGCGGCTCCAGAGCATTGATCTCCGGCACGCGCCGCTGATACTTCTTGAGTGAGCGGTCGTTGGAGTGGCCGAAGAGGGCGCGAGCAAGGCGTGAAAGCATGAGTTACCCTGAAAATTTTGCCACCAGCAACCATGTGCGCCCCTCTCCCCTGTGGGAAACAAAGAAACGCCCGCTGCGGATGGTCACAACGCTTTTCATATCATGTCCGACATAAGGGCCCTCGTCATCATGGTCAATGGGAAAGCCCCCGTCCGGCTTCCGGACGCAGCGCAATTCTCCGCTTTTTCCCCTGCCAGGCCCCAGCAGCCCAACCTGACGTCCGTACCAACATAAAATATAGGCAATACTTCGCCTTTCCGACACCAAAGCCCTTGCTAGGGCAGGCAGGCTTTGTCATGGTGAAAGGGCTGAGTTTTAACAGATCGAAATGATGAGGTCTTACATGCGGCTTTCCCGCTCTCTTCTCCTGTGCACGGCCCTTATCGGGGGTGTCTCCTCTTCTGCCTCGCTGACAGCGCAGGCCGTGGCCGCCGACGCCCAGCCGGCCCCCGCCGCACAGCCGCAGGCCAAGCCCGCAGCAGACCCGAACATGCTGCTCGCCACCGTGAATGACCAGAAGATCACCCTGGGCGATGTCCAGCGCGCTGCTGCCACCCTGCCGCCGGAAGCGCGCCAGCTCCAGCCGGCCGTCATCATTCCGCTCCTGATCAACCAGCTCATCGACCAGAAGGCCATCCAGCTCCAGGCGGACAAGGCCGGGCTGGCCAGCAAGCCGGCTGTCAAGGCTGCCATGGAAGCAGCAGCAAACAATGTGCTCCAGAATGCCTATCTGGAAGAGCAGGTTGCACCGAAGCTGACGGACGATGCCCTGAAGGCCTACTATCAGGAGCATTTCGCCTCCAAGAAGCCTGAGGAGGAAGTCCATGCCCGCCACATCCTCGTGGATAGCGAGGCCAAGGCTGAAGGGATCATCCGGCAGCTGAACAAGGGGGCCGACTTTGCCAAGCTGGCTGGCCGTCTCTCCACGGACAAGGCATCCGGCGGCACGAATGGTGGCGATCTTGGCTGGTTCAAGCGTGGGGACATGATCCCGGATTTCTCCAACGCCGCTTTTGCCATGAAGTCCGGCACCATCACCCAGAAGCCGGTCCATACCCAGTATGGCTGGCACGTGATCCAGGTTCTGGGGACCCGCACGGCCCCCGTGCCGAGCTTTGAGCAGGTGCGTGACCAGATCCGCCGCGACCTGATACGCCAGGAAGTCCGCAAGGTGGTGGAAGCTGCCGAGAAGCAGGCCCGAATCGTGCATTATGATGCCAAGGGCCAGCCCATCACCAGTGCACCGGCACCTGCCGCTGCCCCGGCACAGGCAACACACTGAGCCATGGCCAAACCATACCCCCGCTCCCCACTGGCACTCTCACTGCCCAAGCTGACCTCGATTGCCGGGGTGCGGCTCAGTGGTGTGGAGGCCAACATCCGCTACAGCGGGCGGACCGACCTCATGCTGGTCGAGTTCGCCCCTGGCACGACGGCCGCAGGTGTCTATACCCGCAATCTCTGCCCGGGGGCTCCCATCCCCTGGTGTCGCCGTGCGCTCGCCAGCACGCCCCATGCCCGGGCGCTGCTGGTGAACTCCGGCAATGCAAATGTCTTCACTGGTCGTGCCGGGGAAGAGGCCGTGGTAGCCTGTGCCGGAGAGGTCGCCCATCAGCTGGGCTGCCCTGTCGAGGATGTCTTCCTGGCCTCTACCGGGGTGATTGGCGAGACGCTTCCCTACAAGAAGATCCTCTCTGCCCTGCCCGCAGCCATTGAAGCCCTGCATGTTGATGGATGGGAAGAAGCGGCCCGGGCCATCATGACCACGGACACCTTCCCCAAGGCGGCCCGTCGTGAAGTGAAGATCGGCAGCACAACGGTCTGCCTCCAGGGCATAGCCAAGGGGTCGGGCATGGTTGCGCCGGACATGGCCACCATGCTGGCCTACGTCGCCACAGATGCCTCCCTGCCCCAGCCGGTCCTTCAGGCCCTGCTGGAAGAAGGCGTAGGGCCGAGCTTCAACTCCATCACGGTGGACTCTGATACCTCTACATCCGACATGCTGATGCTTTTTGCCACCGGGCAGGCCGAGCATGAAGAGATCGGCAGTCATGAGGATGCCGCCCTGGCGGAATTCCGCACGGCCCTGAAGGACCTGCTCCATGAGCTGGCTCTGCTGGTCGTCCGTGATGGCGAGGGTGCCACCAAGCTGATCCGTGTCGATGTGCAGGAAGCTCAGGATGACGGGTCCGCCCGCAGGATCGCCATGGCCATTGCCAATTCTCCGCTGGTGAAAACCGCCATTGCCGGAGAGGATGCCAACTGGGGGCGTATTGTCATGGCCGTTGGCAAGAGTGGTGAGCCTGCCGACAGGGACCGCCTTTCCATTGCCATCGGGGACCACTGGGTGGCCAGCCAGGGCAGTGTGAAGGACCATGATGTCGAGGCGCTGAATGCCTACATGCGCCAGCAGGAGATCACGATCACGGCAGATCTGGGGCTTGGATCCGGCCGTGCGAGCGTCTGGACCTGTGATCTGACACACGGTTACATCGACATAAACGGCTCATACAGAAGCTGATACCGGGGGCATTTCCGCCCATATCCGGCAGGGTCACCCCCCAGTTGCGGACGGGGGCAGGCCCTGCCCCGGCAGGCACCGGTACCCCCCGGGGTGACAGGGGACCGGGACAATCAGAAAACAACATCGATGACCATGACAGGGCTTGTATATGGCAGGGCGGACCGCTAGAGCTCAGATATTGCTGCGCGTTCTGTTTGCGCCTGTCACGTCGGAAAAACGAGGAACGGTTCCATGTCCGCAAAGAAACATGTCGTCATTCTGGGAGGTGGTGTTGGCGGGCTGGAAGCCGCAACCCAGCTCAGCCACAACTCCCATGTCCGCATTACCCTGATTGATCAGAACGCCGTCCATATCTGGAAGCCTGTCCTGCATGAGCTGGCATCCGGCACGATCGGTCAGAAAGGCAACCTGTTCGCCTTCAATGAGCTTTCCAAACGTTTCGGCTTCTCCTTCATCCAGAGCACGCTGGACACCATCGACAGCACGACAAAGACGCTGAACCTGGAAAACGGGCAGGTCCTGAATTACGATCTGCTCATCGTGGCTCTGGGCTCCTGCGCAAACGACTTCGGCACGCCCGGGGCGAAAGAAAACTGCCTCTTCCTCAATACCCTGGCTGATGCCAACGCCATCCACGACCGTTTCCGTACGCTCATCGAGCGGGCGCAGCTGACAAACAAGCCTGTCCACCTGAACATTGTTGGGGGTGGTGCCACTGGGGTGCAGCTGGCTGCCGAGCTCTGCCAGGCCATCGACAGCACTCCCGGCCTTGGCCCCTCTGCCCGCAAAAGGCTGCTCAGGCCCACGCTGATCGAGGCGCAGGACAGACTGCTGCCGCCTTTCCCCGAGCAGGTTTCGGCCGAGGCCAAGGCCGAGCTGGAGAAGCTGGGATTCGATGTCATCACCGGCGGCATGGTCAGTGAGGTCGGCTGCGGATACATCGCCCTCAAGGATGGCCGGCGCATCGAGTCCGACTTCCCCATCTGGGCTGCTGGGGTGAAAGCCTGCGTGGCGACCTCTCTCCTGAAGAATCTTGAGCTCAGCCGCAGCGGGCAGATCATGGTCACCAACACGCTCCAGACCACGAAAGACCCGTCCATCTATGCCATCGGTGACTGCGCCCGCATGGAGGTCAACCCCACAGCCCCCACGGCGCAGGCCGCCCGGCAGGAAGGCCGTTATGTCGGCCGGGTTGCCATTCCCCGCCAGCTGGCTGGCAAGGCAGCGGTCCCATTCGTCTATAACGACCGTGGCGCCGTCGTGGCCCTGGGGCGGTACAATGCCTGGGGCATGTGGCCCTCCAAGAAGGGGTTCGGCGGCCATGGCTTTGGGGCCCAGCTGGCCCGCTTCATCCATGAAGGTCTGTTCCGCCAGCACCAGATGGGCATCAGCGGTCTTTTCCGTACCGTCTGCGCAGCCCTCGGCGAACGCTTCAAGCCCAACAATCCTGATCTGAACGGCAAGAAACCGTCAGCACAGCCGGAACAGGACTGAAGCGGCCCTTCCCCCCAACCCGGCAGCCCCCTTCACGGCAGGTGAAGGGGATTTGCCCTGCGGGGGCTCAAAAGGCCTGTACACTCCACCATCAAGGTTTCTCACCAGGACGGCACAAGGCGCAAGACAGTTGCCGGGAGACCTTTTATACTCGGGCTCTGTGCCATCATGATCCGTACCGCCAGAAAAGGGCAGCCCCAGTCTGCTCCCCTTGCGGCGACAGGGGAACGCCTGCCATGACCCTATCCTGTACAGCTTCCACCGGTTCTATCGAACAGCAGATCATCAAAAACGGTTTTGCCTTTCTCCCCGCTCGACAGGCCAGAGCGTGGCTGGAGCCCTGCGGCCTGAAAGACTGGCAGGGTTTTGCTGAAAGCTGGAATGATCTGGGCATGGACCTCTACATGGCTGATGGCGGGCGCTACCGCCGTCGTCGCTATGGAACTTTTTCCATCACCGGGAACAGCCTGACCCGCAAGGACCATCAGCCCCATTATCAGAGCCGGGATTACAATCTGCTCAATGGCGGGGTAGAACGCTGGTTCAGTCCCATCACTGACGAGGTGGGGCGACATCCGGCCCTTGCGGCCATTCTCCAGGCCACCTCCACCATGGCGGACCACCTCTCCCCGGAACGACCCCAGCCAGCCCCGTGGCATGTGGAGGTCCATCAGTTCCGCATCGAGGCCGCCAACGATGCAGAGGCTCTTCCCACGCCGGAAGGGATGCATCGTGATGGCGTGGACTGGGTTTTCGTCTTCATGGTCAACCGCTGCAACATACGGGAAGGCGTCACGAGCATCCATGCGCTGGACCAGCAGACCGTATTGGGGTCCTTCACCCTGACAGAGCCGCTGGATACTGCCATTGTGGACGATCACCGCGTCTATCACGGTGTGACGGCGGTAGAACCGGAAGACCCCACCCTGCCCGCCTACCGTGACGTGCTCGTCGTCACCTTGCGGTATGAATGAGCACAACCCCGTTACCCTGCCATTCATGGCGGGCTTCCCTGTCTTTTCCTGACCCGTCCCCCAGAGGATAACGACGCCATGACACGTTCATCACCTGTTCCTGTCCGCCTCCGTGGCCTTGCCGGAAACCTGTGCCGTTCCGCCATCGTCATGGGTCTCTTCGGTTTCATCCAGACCAGCCCGGCCGAGGCGGCCAGCCAGAAGCATCCGTCACGTCATCATCATTCAGCACAGCACTCCAGCACGACACCCGTGGAGCTGAAAGCCCAGCCCGGCACGGAGCTGGACAGGCAGGCCCGCAGCCTGAATGCAGACCTTCTGGACGATGCGGCCCGCCACAACGAGACACCCATCGTCCTGACAGGGACAGCCAAACTCGCCCCAAAGCAGAAAAACATGATCCTGTTCGTGCAGCTGCAATCATACCGCCTCTGCGGGTCTGCAGGCTGTACCACCTCCATCTATCGCAGGAATGGCAACAAATGGGACACACTGCTGGACAGCGTGAACGGTTCCATCCGTATTGCCCGCCAGCGTCACAACGGTCTGGCTGACATCATTATTGATGACAACGACCGCTGGGTATTTGACGGGCAGAAATACGAGGACACTCTCAACAGCCCCTGATTCTTCGGGCCCCACCGTCATGTTGGCAGGCGCTGGGGCCCTTTTTCATCTTTCTGCAAAGGAATGACAAAATCCGGCTGATACCGGAGAAAATATTTTTTACAGTTTTTTATATAGATATAATCATATCATTATATGATAAATACAATACATTAACTTGCCGTCACCTTTAGCTCTCAATAATACCCTTCTCCGCCCACTTCTATACTTTACATATAACATCATGCTTATATGTGTATGGGATTGATATTTTCGTCAAGTTTTTTTACCCATGGCGCTCCTTCAACAGACAGAAAACGGGGACCAGACCACAGCCCCCCCAATGAGCCAGCGCCATGCCTTCTTCCACCACGCCCTTCTCTTCCGTAGCTGACCGGACACCTCTCATCCTTGATGGTGGCATGGGGCGGGAGCTGCACCGCATGGGAGCTCCGTTCCGCCAGCCGGAATGGTCAGCCCTCAGCCTGATAGAGCGGCCCGATCTGGTGCAGCAGGCCCATGAGAACTTCCTCAAGGCCGGGGCGCATGTCATCACGACCAACAGCTATGCCGTCGTGCCATTCCATATCGGTGAGGAACGTTTTGCCGCACGGGGCGAGGAACTGGCCCGCCTCTCCGGCCATCTGGGACGGCAGGCCATTGCAGCACAGGCCCAGGGTGGAAAGCCGTCTCTTCTGGCCGGTTCCCTGCCACCGGCAGGCGGCTCTTACCGTCCCGACCTGTTCACCCCCCAGAAGGCAGAGGCTATCCTGACGCCGCTCATCCGTGGGCTGGCACCCTCGGCCGATCTCTGGCTGGCAGAAACACAGAGCAGCATCGCCGAACTGCAGACAGCCCACAGGCTCGTCCAGCAGAGCACGGACGATGCACGCCCCTTCTGGGGAAGTTTCACGCTGGATGATTCCGATCCCGCCGCTCTCATCCACCAGCACGCCCCGGTCCGCCTGCGGTCGGGTGAACTGCTGGAAGAAGCCGTGGAAGCCGCCCTTCAGCTGAAGCTGGAGGCCCTGCTCTTCAACTGCAGCGACCCCCGCATCATGGAAACGGCCCTGCACACAGCCCGAAAGGTGCTGAAGACCCACGGAGATTCCACCACCCTGAAACTGGGCGTGTATGCCAACGGTTTCGCCCACAACCATCATGACGGCGAAGGCGAAGGAGCCAATGAAAGCATCACTCCACTGGATGGCACGCTGACATCCCAGCGTTACGCCGACTTCGCCCAGCACTGGCTTGCTGCCGAGGCCGACATCATCGGGGGCTGCTGTGGCATCGGGCCGGAGCATGTCGCCGCCCTCGCCGCCCGTTTTTCCTGACCTGCTGACCCACCGCCCATTTCGCACTCTGGAGACACCACAATGCCCCGCCTGCATGGCTCTCACCGTCTGCCTGCCTCCCTGCTGTCCCTCTCCTGGCTTATGGGGTCATGCGGCATGGGCCTTGGCCTCGCCACGGCCCTGTCAGGCTCACTATCCACCGCCAGAGCCGCCACAGTGACAGGCACGGCCACGACCTCCCCAGCGGCCAGCAGAAAGACACAGGCCCGCAAGAGCACATCCACAACCCGCCACAGGCCCCATGCCATCAATGCCAGATCAGCCGAACATCTGACCGTCCACCGGACAAACACACCGCTGAAACGGGCACGGGCCAGCACCTCACCGGTGGATATCGTCACGGCACAGCAGCTCCAGCGCACGGGGCAGCTGAACGTGGCGGAAGCTCTGGCCCGCATCAATCCGTCCATCACCATCAGTGCAGCAGGGTATGACGCCTCGGCCCTGACCTCCTCCATCCGCCTGCGGGGGCTGAACCCCAACCACACGCTCGTGCTCGTCAACGGCATACGCCGCCACACCACGGCGAACATCAGTGCCGACAGCGGGCCAGAGGAAGGCTCCAGCCCGGTGGACCTGAACATGATCCCCCCGGAAGCCATCGACCATATCGAAATCCTGCGGGACGGTGCCGCCTCCCGCTACGGGGCGGACGGGCTGGCCGGTGTCATCAACATCGTGCTGAAAAAGGACGTCAGAAGCTCCGACATTGATGCCCAGACAGGCGCAAATGCCTATAACGGCGATGGCTGGCAGTACCAGTTCGGCTTCGACAAGGGCCTAGCCCTGGGCGAGGACGGGTACGTCAATCTGGCCGGGCAGATGTACCATACCGACCATTTCATCCAGAAAGGTCTGGACGTCCGCACGAACCGTTATGACGACCCGGCCCTCAGCCTTGCCGAGGAAACCCGCCAGACCCTCAGCCTCAATTTCGGCAAGCATTTCACCCAATCCCTGGAAGGCTACGGCTTTGTCACCTATGCCCACCGTCACGGTGAAGGCTTCCAGGATTACCGGACGCCGGACACGTTCCCGCAATATTATCCCGACGGGTTTTCTCCCATCGAGGCCATGGAGGAACAGGACTACGCCGTCACACTGGGGCTGAAGGGCCGCCTGCCTGCCGGGTTCCACTGGGATGCCAACACGACATACGGGGCCGATGATGACCACATGACCCTGAAGAACAGTGGCAGCCCGGCCTATTATGCCGATTATGGCACATCCCCCACGAAGGTCCGGACGGAACGCTTCAAGAACGAACAGTGGAACAACACGCTGAACATCAGCCGCAGGTTCGCCTTTGCTCCCGGCCGCTCGCTGGACCTCTCCTTCGGCGCCCAGCACAGGCTGGAGAAATACACCATCGGGGCCGGTGAGCCTGCCTCCTACTACAAGGGTGGTCTCCAGGGCTTTGCGGGCCTGATGCCGCAGAATGCGGGATCATGGACCCGCAACGTCTGGGCGGGCTACATTGATGCGGACTTCCACCCGCTCCGGCATCTTGATGTCGATTTCGGCGGGCGGTATGAGCATTATACCGATTCCGGCAATGCCGAGACGGGCAAGATCGCCGCCCGGTATGACGTGACGAAACGCTTTGCCCTGCGGGCCACCATCAGCAACGGCTACCGTGCTCCCACCCTGCTGGAGCAGCATTACAGCGTGCTCAGCGTCATCCCCAACGGGGCCTCGGCCAGTCTGCCTGTCAGTTCCGCAGCGGCCAGCTCCCTCGGTGCCCAGCGGCTGAAGGCGGAACGCTCCACCAACGCCAGCGGCGGCATCGTGCTGGAACCCGTCACGAACCTTCATGTCTCGGCTGACGTGTACCAGATCAACATCCGCAACCGCATCTCACCGGGCGGCAGCTTCCAGGGCAGTGCGGCAGAAAATGCCATCGCCCTGATGGGGGCCTCCCTGCCCGGCGGGCTGGACCCGGACAACGTCACAGCCACCTACTTCACCAACGGGGCCAGCACCCGCACGCAGGGGCTGGACATCATGGCCGATTACGCCCTGAAGCTGCACCGCTACGGGTCACTCAATCTCAGCCTGGCCCTTAATCTGAACCGCACCCGCATCCACCATCTCAACACCTATGCGGACGGATCGCCCATCCTCAATGCCCAGCAGATCGGCTACCTCACCACGGCGTCACCCCGCAGCAAGATCGTTCTCAACGCATACTGGAAGCTGGACCGCTGGAATGTGAACCTCCGCCAGACACGCTATGGCGAGACGGTCAACAACGTGACCTATCAGGACCAGGCCCCGGCGGCCCTGCAATATTCGCAGAGCCAGTTCCACCGCTTCGTGAACACACCTGCCTGGCTGACGGACCTTGAGGTCGGCTTCCAGGCCACGAAGCGCATCCATCTGGCCGTCGGCGGGAACAACCTCTTCAACGTCCGGCCCCGCCGGATGCCGCTGGAAAACTCCTACACCGGCTCACTGTTCTACGACAACAATTCCGCCGGTATCCCCATGACGGGCGGCTATTACTACGGGCGCATCAACATCAGCCTGTAACCCCGGAGACAGGCACGGACCACGACAGGGCAGACCACCATGTTCTCAGCGATCGAGCAGCACACCATCCACCCCATCCCCGCCTCGGACAGGCGGGGCCGCCCGCGGGACCAGTTCACCATCTGGTTCAGCACCAACATGACGCTGCTGACGGTCGTGACGGGTGCGCTGGGGCCGTTGCAGTGCCACATCTCCTTCACCCTAACGGCCCTCGCTTTCCTGCTTGGCAGCCTGCTCGGGGCTGTCTTCATGGCCCTTCATGCCGTGCAGGGGCCACGGCTTGGGGTGCCGCAGATGATCCAGAGCCGGGGGCAGTTCGGTGCATGGGGGGCCATGCCGGTCATCCTGATGGTCGTCGTCATGTATGTCAGCTTCGTCGCCTCCAACTGCGTGGTGGGCGGCGATGCGCTGCGGAGTGTCCTGCCCTCGCTGGGAGCACATCCGGCCATCCTCATCATGGCCGTCCTCAGCCTGCTGCCCTGCATCATCGGCTACCGGACGATCGAGATATTCTCCTCGGCGGTTTCCTTCATCACGACGGCCGTCATCCTGCTCTGCTTCTTTGTCGGGCTGGCGAGCCTGCCACACGGGCAGGCCTTTCTGGCAGACATGCACGGCTCCTTTGCCGGGTTTCTCCAGGCCTTTTCCATCGCCGTGCTCTGGCAGATCGCCACGGCTCCCTATGTCTCCGATTCCTCACGCTACCTGCCGGATGAGAAAGCCAGCTATCCCCGCATCTTCCTCGCCTGTCATGGCGGCACGGTCGGCGGAACCTTTCTGGCGATGACAGCGGGGGCCTTCCTCAGTGCCGCCACAGGGCTATCACCCGCCGTCGCCATCACCCACATGACGGGACCATGGGCAGGGCTGATCATCCTCGTCCTGGGGCTGTCCATCGCCTTCGCCAATGCCATGGACCTCTACTGCTGCACGCTCTCCCTCATCACGCTGCTGCACAGCTGCCGCACCAGCTGGCAGCCACGGGGGCGCAGCCGCCTCATCATCACCCTGCTGATCATCCTGACAGCCACGGCGATGGCCCTTTTCATGGCGAAGTCCTTCAATGCCGCCTACAGCGCCCTGCTGGACCTGCTCATGGCCGTCATGATCCCATGGACAGCCATCAACCTTGCGGACTTCTACCTCATCCGCAAAGGGGACTATCATGTCCCATCCTTTTTCGAACGGGATGGCGGGGTCTATGGGCTTGTGAACGGCCCGGCCCTGTTCAGCTACGGGCTGGGGATTCTGGCGGAGATCCCCTTCCTCAACCTGTCCTTCTATCACGGCCCGCTGCTGGAACGGCTGCATGGCGTGGACATCTCATGGCTGACGGCCCTGCTCGTCTCCACGCTCAGCTATCTTCTGCTGGCACGGTACGGAAAAGCCCACCACACCCAACAACCGGGCGGATGAAGGGACGACCTTCTGATTTCCAGGGGAAAGACTGGAGCGGATGAGGGGAATCGAACCCCCGTATGCAGCTTGGGAAGCTGCCGTTCTACCATTGAACTACATCCGCTTCGTGGGGCCTCTTATACCGGCTGGCAAAACCCTGCGCAATCCCCTTTCCATCATATTTTCCAGCAGAGTATCGCCCTTCCCCGAACATCTTCCAGCGAACCGTGACCGGTTCTCCTTGACGCCCCCTTCCACCGGGCGCATAGTCGGGGTGTGGCGTTGCTGGATGGTAACCCACCCTCGTGATTTGATAGGCCGGCTTGCGGCGAGGTAAAAGAACATGCGCTAAAGAGGCCCTGTTTCTCTCCCGCAGAATCAGGACTTCATACGGCCTCCATCCTAATCGGGCAGGCCGCCGGGTGGTCTGCCTCTTCAGCTGGAGGAACCCATGCCCTCTACCGACCAGTCCTTCCTCTCCTCCTGCCGCACCGACACGCGTCTGCTGCACGAGGCCCGCAACCGCACCGAACATGGTGAAACGTCGGACGCCATCTTCCCGACCTCCGGTTTTGTCTATGACAGCGCAGAGCAGGCCGAGGCCACCTTTGAAGGGACGATCCAGCATCTTCAGTATTCCCGCTATGGGAACCCCACGGTTGATGCGCTTCAGGACCGGCTCGCCCTGCTCGAAGGGGCCGAGGCCTGCCAGACGACATCCACCGGCATGGGAGCCGTCTCCTGTGCCCTGCTGGCCCAGCTGAAGGCCGGTGACCGTGTCGTGGCCAGCAGTGCGCTCTTCGGCTCCACACACTGGCTGCTGGACTCGCTGCTGCCCGGCTATGGCATCGAGACCGTCATGCTGGACGGCACCGACCTCAAGGCCTGGGAGGAGGCCCTTTCCAAACCCACCCAGGCCGTGCTGATCGAAACCCCCTCCAACCCGATGCTGGATGTTCTGGACATCCGCCACATTGCCGACCTTGCCCACAAGGCGGGGGCCATCTTCATGGTGGACAATGTCTTCGCCACGCCCGTTGGCCAGAAGCCGCTGGAACTCGGGGCGGATGTCGTCATCTACTCCTGTACCAAGCATATTGACGGTCAGGGCCGTGTGATGGGCGGGGCCATTCTGGGCAGTCAGGAATGGATCACCGGAACACTCCAGCCCTTCGTCCGCAATACAGGCAACACGCTGTCTCCCTTCAATGCCTGGGTGCTGTCCAAGGGGCTGGAAACGCTGCGCCTGCGTGTGGAGGCCATGGCCCGCAATGCCGCCCGCCTTGCTGACGCCCTGAGCGAACTGCCCGGCATCACGTCCGTCCGCTATCCCGGCCGCAAGGATCACCCCCATGCCGACCTTGCCCGGAAACAGATGAGCAATGGCGGAACACTGGTGGCCTTCAGCGTCGCCAATGGCAAGAAAGGGGCGTTTGCCTGCCTCAACGCTTTCCGGCTCATTGCCATTTCCAACAATCTGGGGGATGCCCGCAGCCTTGCCACCCACCCCGCCACCACCACCCACCGCAAGCTGACACAGGAACAGCGTGATGCTCTGGGCATCACGGATGGGTCCATCCGCTTCTCGGTCGGGCTGGAAGATGTGGAGGACCTTATCGAGGACCTGCGCCGTGGGGCCGAAGCCGCCCGGCAGGCAGGCTGAACGACCCGGCCTGCAAGCCCGTCCCCGCACTCCCCGTGAACGGGACGGGCGGCCACGACAGGTCAGACATATGAAGACATTCCAGAATACCAGTAAGGGAAAATCCGCCGCTCCTGACAGAATGACCTGACAAATCCCCATAATGATTCTAGTAAAGGCCCATGTCCGATAATTCCCTCCCCCCGGAAGGCCCGATGGCCGAGACGGAAACCCTCGAGATGGAGCCCATCACGTCCCTGCCCGCCTTTACGGCCCATACCGGCGACGTGACCGTGAATGTCCGCCCTTTCTGGGTTGATGAACATTCCGACCCGGAGGAACACCGTTATGTCTGGCTCTATCATGTGCTGATTGAAAACAGAGGCAAGGAGAGCATCCAGCTTCTCTCACGCAGCTGGACCATCACGGATGATCGGGGTGGGCGTGAAGACGTGCATGGTGAAGGCGTGGTGGGCGAGCAGCCCGTCATTGCTCCAGACAGCAGCTATCAATATACATCCGGAGCTGAACTCAAAACACCGAGCGGCTTCATGGAGGGCCTCTACCACATGGTCACCCCGGCCAGCGGCCATCGTTTTGATGTCACCGTGCCCGTATTCAGTCTGGACAGTCCCCATCACATGGGCATGACCCACTGACGGACAGCAGAAAAGGACCCGCCATCTTGAACGCCCCTCATGCCCGCCCGAAACACAGACGCATTGCCGCCCTTCTTCTGGCGGCGGGGCGTGGGCGGCGGTTCTCTGCCGGTGCCCCGCAGGAGCAGGCCAGCATAAGCAAGCAGTTCCATCTTCTGGCCGGGCAGCCGGTCATCCGGCACGCCGCCATGGCCCTGCTGCCGCATGTCGATGTCCTCCAGCCGGTTGGCAGCGACCCGCTCCTGCCCGAGGCCCTGGCAGGGCTGGATGTCCTTCCCCCGGTCGAGGGCGGAGCCGAACGGCATGACAGCGTGCGGGCCGGACTGGAGGCCTTGGCAAAACTGCCCGAGCCGCCTGATGTCGTTCTCGTGCATGACGGGGCCCGCCCCTGCGTCCCGGCTGCTGTCATCACCCGTACCCTTGAGGCACTGGAGACCCATGAGGGTGTCATCCCGGCCCTGCCTGTCAGCGACACGCTGAAGAAGGTGGAGAATGGCCTCATCACCGGGACGGTCTCACGGGAGGGCCTCTGGCGTGCCCAGACCCCGCAGGGCTTCTCCTTCCCGCTGCTGCGGGACCTGCATGACCGGCACCGCACCGCCCTGACCGATGATGCCGGCCTGCTGGAGGCGGAAGGGCACAAGGTGGCGATCGTCATGGGTTCGGAAGACAATATCAAACTGACCGTTACGGAGGATCTGATGCGGCTTGAACGTGTAATTGAGGACCAGAAAACCCAGCCTGCGCAGGCTCCCGTTCTTCTGCCCCGTGTCGGTCTGGGTTATGATGTTCATGCCTTTGCCGAAGGCCGCAAGCTCATCCTCTGTGGCATCGAAATTCCTCATGAGAAGGGCCTTGCCGGTCACTCCGATGCCGATGTGGGCATCCATACACTCTGCGACGCCATCTATGGTGCGCTGAATGAGGGCGACATTGGCCGTCACTTCCCCCCCACGGATGAGAAATGGCGTGACATGGATTCCGCCCGCTTCCTCATCCATGCTGGAGAGCTGATCCGCTCCAAAGGAGGAATGCTGGTCAATGCGGACCTGACGATCATCTGCGAGCGCCCGAAGATCGGCCCTCATGCCAAGGCCATGTGCGCCCGCCTTGCCGAGCTGCTGAAGGTCAGTCCCAGCCGCATTTCCGTCAAGGCCACGACCTCCGAACGTCTGGGCTTCACGGGGCGGGAAGAAGGCATCGCCGCCACGGCTGCCGTCAGCATCATGGTGCCGGACAGCGGGGAGTAAGGCGCTCCCTCCTCCGCAGGGCCAGTCGTGAAAAAGCCCCTCCAGAGACCCGTTCTGGAGGGGCTTTTCCGTTCCATGAAATCACGCTTCCTGTCCGGTCAGGCTGCTTTCACCCGCCCCTGCGCCAGATGCAGGAAACGGAGCGCATCGGCAATGTCTGTGTTCCGCTTCTCAAGCAGTGTGGCGAGTTCCCTGTCGTGGCCCCATTTTTCCAGCTGACGGTATTCGTCGGCGTGGGCAAGATGCACGGCCTCGTCAAAGCTGACCACGTCATGCACCAGAGCCAGCGGCAGAAGCAGGCTGCCCATGATGGGCACCATGACACCCAGAGCCGTCAGCTGGGCAGGCTCCAGCTGCGACAGGTAATGCGTCAGGGCCTCGCCATAGGCGGCAGGCTGCTCCAGAGGCATGAGACCATCCGTCATGGCCGGATGCAGCCCCTGTTCCGCTGCCCAGGCCCGGATGCGGGCCGTCACGGCATCATCCTGCGCCACGCTCCGGTAGCAGAGATTGTCATCAATGCCATAAGCGTGCAGGGCGGCTTCCATCGCTGCACGATCGGGCAGGATGCGCTCGATATGACTGCCCGCCATGCGGGTCAGGACCAGATCATCCGGGGTGAACTGGGCACCCTCGGCAATCTGACGCCATTCTTCCGCAAGGGCCTCTGCCAGAGCAGGAGATGACACGGCCAGGGCCGTTCCGGCAGGCAGCTTCACGGGCCTGCCATCCAGCAATGGTCCCTGCTGGCCAGACTCACCGACTGGCCCCACTGTCACCTGTTTCCAGAAACGCCTGTGCAACTGTGCCATGACACTGCTCTTCCTTCCTGTCAGTTGCCACCAAGACCAAGGGCCCGGAGAATCCCGCCTGCCCCGCCAGAATGGCCATCATCCCGTGCAGGCAGGGCCAGACCCTTCTGCCCGCCACGAGCCTGCTGGACAGCATGAGCACAAGCATCACTGCCAAAACGGGCTGTATCCAGAACAGCCTGATCCTTGTCCTGCGCTCCTATATGAACCGTGCCATTCTGCCCTGAAAGGGCCAGTGGTGTGGAAAAATCCGCCCCTACAAGCGTGACATGCGGCATGAGCTGGAACGTGTAGCTCATGTCACCCAGCTTCATCGTCCCCTGCCCGATGAGGGAAAGATGCTTCACCTCCAGAGCCATGTCACTGAAATGTGCCTGACCATGCCCGAATGTCGCCGTCCCGGCAAAGCAGCGCAGCCCCATCGTGCCAGAACCCAGCTTGAGGAGACTGGCCGCAGGGCCTGCCAATGGTGCCAGAACCTCCCTTTGGACACGGCCATCCACAAGGGACAGGCCCATCTGGCCATCCAGGGCCTGCCACAGGGCCTCAGGCTGGGCGCCTTCCGTCCCGAGAGCCCCTTCCAGCTGCACAGGCCCCTCAAACATCACAGGCTGCCCCAGCAGGCTCTGTACCCAGCTGGCCGGCAGAATGAATGGATGCGCCTTCATGCCCATCCGCAGAGGGTCAGCCGTGCCATCCAGCACAACCTCACCAGCAAGCGGCACATCCTGCACGCTCCCTCCCAGCACGGAAAGACTCAACCGCCCCTCCAGCCCCAGAAGATGCAGATGCAGCCCCTGATAGGCGATGCCTGCCACATGGAGCTGATCTGCCGTCATATCCACATCGAACGGTCGCCCCGCCATGCTTCCGAACCACTGCGTCAGCCGGGTCTCAGACGCCTTTCCTTCCGCGGGGGCCACCTCTGGCGGCCGGGATGCCTGCGCAGCATCACCGGGCTCTCCCTTGCCCGCAGCGGGCACAGGCCCCGCCTGCACTGCCGGCTCGGCAGCAGGTGTGAGCGACGCGGAAGAGACACGCTCCCCCTCCAGATGGGTCAGATGCAGTTTGCCCACAAGCCCCGCATCCGGCTGCATGGGCAGGTCCGCCGACAGGTTTCCGCCCGCTTCCTGACTGTCAAACACCACGTCCTGAAGCGACAGGGAAGAAAGGCCTGCATCCTTCACCGGCCCAAAGACAAGCTGCCCCTTCACATGACCATCATGCACCAGCAGGCCCGGAATTCCCCTGATGTCAGGAAACTGGAACAGGGCTGCCTGGCCGGAAAAAGCCAGCGTACTGCCCTGCCGCCCGGCCTGTCCCTGAAGGTCGAAAGACACATTGTCCTGTCTGGCATCCGTTCTGGCGGCATCACCCCGGCTGAACAGGCTGGATAATGTTCTGTCCTGCCCCTGCACGTTCAGCTTCAGCCCGACAGATGCCGGGATGCGGCCCAAAAGAGCAGACTGTGCCCTCTGCAAACTCTCTGCCTCACCATGAAACAGCCAGGCATAACGCCCCCAGGCAGCCTGCCCCTGAAGGACAAATGGTGCCTGCGCACTGTCAGCATCAATCTGGATGTCGCTCAGCTGCAGCGGTGCCGCCACATGCCACATGCCCGCAGGCAGGGTCGCACTGCCCAAATGGGCATGAACCTGATCCAGCACCAGACGCCGGGGCAGATGCAGCAGGGCATCCGTCAGGGCCATGTCCGTTCCGTTGCTGGCAGCCACCATGTCATCATCACTGTGGAAGCGGACTGTCCCCTCAAGCTGCCCCAGATCAACCGGCATCGCCCGTGAGAGCAGATGCCGCAGGCCCCGCAGGGATGTCCAGCGACCGGACAGCGTGAAATTCACACCTTTCAGCCGGTGGGCGTCCCGCATGAGGCCATCAAGCGTGGCATGGTCCTGGTGCTCGCCGGTCCCCAGCGTCAACCCCAGGCTGAAAGCCCACGGGTCTTTCTGTCCGGCAGACGCAGAGAGAAGCTGATGGAGAGGGCCAAGCCGTCCCCGCAGCGTAAAAGGCGTGTGCCCATATGTGCCCCGCAGATCCACCCACGGGCTCACACTGCGCATGCCCGCCATCTCCAGACTGGCCAGATGAAGGTGGCCTCCTTCCGGGACATGACTGTCCGACAGATCATCCTGCCATGAGAGTTCAGCATCAGTCAGATGCAGCCCTCCGAAACTGACCTTCCAGCGGGGGGTGACGGCATCACCGGCCACAGGCGCTGCGGCCCTCTGATCCTGCGAGATTACAGGGAGCCACGTGGAGCACTGTTTCTCGCTGGCCCGATGCAGCATGATGCCCGCTCCCCTCACCGTGAATTCCTGAAAGGAAATCTCCCGGTTCAGTATCGCCAGCAAAGACAGGTCCGCATGGACGGACCGGGCCGCCACGAAGGGCGTGCAGCCCGGTCTTGTCAGTACGACATTTGTTGCCTGAAAAGACGGCCATGGCAGCAGCTGGAAAGACGTTTCCCCCATCTTCAGCTCCAGCCCCGTCTGCTGCTGGAAGGCCTCCGTGACACGCTGCCGCAGCCTGTTCTGGTCTATCAGAAATTGCGGAGCAAGGCTCACGCCTGTCACCACCACCACCAGCCCGATCAGGATTGCTGCCAGCTTTTTCATCTGCCTGTGTCCTCGTTTTCTCAGGCGGCCAAGTCCCCCTGCAAAGGGCCAGCCGTCCCTGTCAGTCTTTCACCGTGTCCGGCGTGGTGCTGGTGTGTCACCAGCAATGAAACCCAGCGTCTGGAACGTCTCACGCATATGGGGCGGCAAGGGAGCCGCCACCTGCAACCTTCCCCCCGCCGGATGAGGGAACTCCAGCATCCTTGCATGGAGGTGCAGCCTGTCCGGGAAACCCTCCACATGGGCCGTTTCGCCCCCATAGCGGGGATCACCCAGAATGGGCGTGCCCAGACTCTCCGTATGGACACGCAGCTGGTGCGTCCGCCCCGTCCAGGGGGACAGGGCCAGCCAGCTGAAACGCTTGCCTGTGGCATCCAGCGTCTCGTAGGAACTCTTGGCACTCATCGCATCCTCTTCCCCACGGGAGACAGGCACGATAAGCGAGGCCCCCCCGGCCCCGACCTTGGCCAGAGGCTGGTCGATCACACCTTCAGCAGGGCTGGGCCGCCCGACAACCACCGCCCAGTAGGTCTTGCTCACCTCACGACCCCGAAAGGCCGCTGCCAGTTTTGCCGCCACACCGGGCGTGCGGGCCAGCAGCAGGATGCCGGACGTGTCACGGTCAATGCGATGCACGAGGCGGGGCTTGTCGCCTCCCTCCGGCCTCAGCCCCTCCAGCATCATGTCCACGTGTACGGTGATGCCGGGGCCACCCTGTGTTGCCAGACCGGACGGCTTGTTCAGCACGATGAGATGGTCATCCTCATAAAGGATCATGTCCCGCAGCTGCTGGACAAGTTCCGGGTTGGGCGGTGGCGGCGGGGCCGGGCGGCTCTGGTCCGGCAGAGGGGGGATACGGATGCTCTGGCCGGGATTGAGCCTTTTATTGGGCTGCACCCGCCCTCCATCAACCCGCACCTGCCCCTTGCGGCACAGCTTCTGCAACCCGCCCTGTGTCAGGTTGGGATAATGACGGCGAAACCAGCGGTCGAGACGCAGATCGGCCTCATCTTCGCTGACAATACGATTCTCAACACTCATGACTGGCGAGATGCCCGTTTCTGCGCCAGCATGTCCAGCCGTTTCCTGATTCTTTCTTCAAATCCACGGTCAACCGGCCTGTAGAGCGTCACCCGTTCCATGCCGTCGGGGAAGTAGTTCTGGCCGGAAACACCATCCTCGCAGTCATGATCGTATTCGTAGCCCTTCTTGTAACCCAGCTCCTTCATCAGGGCTGTCGGAGCATTGCGGATATGGGCCGGAGGCATGAGGCTGCCCGTCTGCTTCGCCAATGCCCTGGCCTCATTATAAGCCCGATACACTGCGTTGGACTTGGAGGCGACCGCCAGATGGACCACAACCTGCGCCAGGGCCACCTCCCCCTCTGGAGAGCCGAGCCTCTCATAAGCCATCGCTCCGGCCTGTGCCAACGGCAGGGAGGTCGGATCAGCCTCGCCAATATCCTCACTGGCAAAGCGGACGAGACGGCGGGCAATGTAGCGGGGGTCTTCCCCGCCTTCCAGCATACGGGCGAACCAGTAAAGTCCCGCATCAGGGTCACTCCCCCGCAGGGATTTGTGCAGAGCGGAAATCAGATTGTAATGCTCGTCCCGGTCCCTGTCATACAGGACAGGCCGCCGGGACAGGGACCGGGCCAGCTCCTCCGGCCCCAGCGGGCGGGTTCCATCCTTCGTCAGGGAAAGAAGCTGCTCGACCATGTTCAGCAGATAGCGCCCATCCCCATCCGCCATGGCCCGCAGGGAGGCCCGGCCCTCATCCGTCAGGGGCAGGGTCCGCTCCGTGGCCGTTTCGGCCCGCACAAGAAGCTGCTCCAGCGCAGCATCATCCAGCCTGTGCAGGACAAGAACCTGACAGCGTGACAACAGGGCGGAGTTCAGCGTGAAGGACGGATTCTCGGTCGTGGCTCCCACCAGCACGACCGTTCCCCGTTCCACATAGGGCAGAAAGCCATCCTGCTGCGCCCGGTTGAAGCGGTGAATCTCATCCACGAAGAGCAGCGTGCCACGCCCGGTGGCCTCAGCCTTGCGGCGGGCTTCATCAAAGGCTTTTTTCAGATCCGCCACACCGGAAAAAACAGCGGAAATCTTCGTGTAAAACAGTCCCACCCGTTCGGCGAGCAGCTGGGCAATGGTTGTCTTGCCGCATCCCGGCCCACCCCAGAGAATCAGGCTGGACAGATGGCCGCTTCCCAGCATCCGGGTCAACGTACCCTCCGGCCCCAGAAGATGGACCTGCCCCTGCACCTCATCCAATGACTGCGGACGCAGACGGTCCGCCAGCGGCTGGGTACCCGCAGCACGGCGTGACGGAGAGGCCTCTGACCGGCGTGCCCCCTCCTCATGCCGGGAAACACCACCCGATGAGGAACCCCCAAAGAGATCCGGCATGGTATCCGACATCATCATCCCTCCTGCCTTTCCCACCACTGCCAGACCCGGCAGCCTCTCATTCGAACAGACGCCGCAGCCCACCGGGCAGCAGGGCGGAGAAAGGGTTAACATGCATCTGTGGCTTGGCCAAACTGCCATCCAGCCTGTAGGTCATGGCCATGATACCACTTCCCTTCCGGGCCCCGAAAAAACTGCCCGCAGCCTGATTGATCCCAAAGAATGGCGAGATGGTGCCCTGCATCTGCATCATGGCCTGCCCGAAATCCATCTGCCCTTTCATCGTCACCCCCAGAATGGCATTGCCGGCCCGCGCCTCTGCCAGATCAAGCCGCTCCCCCGCTACCCGGAAGGACGCCCGCAACTGGACATCTTCAAACTGTTTGCGGGAAATCTGCCCCCAATGCAGAGGGGCAGCCAGCGTGGCAATGACAAGAGCCGTCGGCGGATTTTTCAGCGTCAGATGGTCCACGGCCAGCGTGCCATCAAAGGGCGGCAGCCCCAGTCCCAGCCCCATGGTACGCTCGGCACTGGTCACATGCGCATCGGCCGCCACGGGCTGGCAATGGCCCTGGAGGTCCACCGTGCCACCAGCCAGCCGGTCATACACACCAAGAGACGCCAGAATCCTGCCCAGATCAGCAGCAATGAGCCTTACATCCAGCACGCCTATCCGTCTGGAATCCTGTGCGAGATCAAACGTGAGGGACGGCTGGGCCACATGCAGGAAAGCCCCCTGCACCCGCTGCGCTGCCCAGCGAAGGTTGGCTGACACATGGCTGGCTGTCTGTTCAGCTCCATAGATCACCCTGTCAGCCCGCAACCCGATAGCCCATATCCCCTCCGGCAGGATGGATGCCTGGCCGGCGCTGCCGGGTGCCCGTCTGACCTTTTTCTCCACGGGATGAATAGGCTGTGAGCGTGACTTTCCGGTGGCCGGATGCCCGAACCAGGGGGTCAGGTCCAGAGTACTGGCCTGCACGGATATCTGGTACCGCCGGTCATCCGCCGTTCCGTCCCGCACCGGCCAGTCCATCACGGCACTGCCGCTCGTCCGTCCAAACTGGAAATGGGTGAGATTGATCCCTCCCAGCTGACCAGACCTCATGCGCCCTTCTGCCTGAAGGGCCAGCTGGGGACCATGGGCGCGAACATCATCCAGACGGATCATCTGCCCATCCTGCCATGTCACTCCTGCCTGCAAGCCCGCAGGGACACCAACAGGCTTGTGCCAGAAACGGGCCCGGACACCCAAACCTCTCAGGTCCACCTGCACCGAGGCAGTCCCCCGACTATGGCCGGGGCCCCCACCGTACTGGCTGTAGACAACATGCCCCACGCCACTGCCCTGCATGATGGAGTCCTGCGCCAGCCCCGCCGGAACCCCGAGACTGCGCAACTCCTTTGCCCCCAATGAGGCCTGCAGATCTGCTTTCAACATCAGGCGTCCCGGCACATTGGCCTGAAAACTGTCGAACAGGCTGCCCGTCATCATCACGCCACGGAACCGGGCACCTCCCTTCACGGCAAGTCCGGCTTCATTGACCGAAAAGTGCCCATTCCCCTGCTGTATCCGCCCCAGGGACGGCAGAGCGAACCAGATGTTCTGGAAATCAAACTCTGCCCCATATCCCACATCCTTCATCAGAAGGTGACTGTTGAGCGGCAGCTTCAGCGAGAGCGTGCCTTTCAGCATCCCGCCCGTATTGGCTGGATTGACCGGATGACGGGACAGCAGATTGAGCCGTGGATAGGAAAGGACCGCCACAAAAGCTGACAGGGGACCTTCCATCCCCAACGAGAATTCACCTGTCTGCTCCCGCTTGAGAAGATCACTCAGAACAATATGCCCCGTCGGTACGGTCACCGAGCCCCCTCGACCATCCGCAAGATGACCATGCTGCACGTCGATCAGCAGACGGTCATCATCCACAAAATGGGCGTAGGCATCCTCCCCCGTGACCTGTGGCATACCCTCCATCCATGTCACGCTCAGGCTATGGCCTGTCAGTTCACCCCCCAGCGCCCTGACATCCAACCCGTCGAGACCGGTATTGCTGGTAAAATCAAGCTGAAGATGCAGATTCTCACCACGTCCTGCCGTCATGTTGGTGGTCATCCAGCGACGGGCTCCACGGGCTGTGCCATCCGGCCAGACACTCGCCAATGTGGCAAAATCGAATGTTGGCACATGGCCATCCACCAACAGCTCCACATCCTTTGGCCTGTCCAGATGATCCAGCCGCCCATGAGCATCAATGATGAAAGGGACCGTCCGCCCCAGGGAGTCCAGTGCCGCAAGCTCCGTATGCAATGCCAGAACCAGGGGGGCCTGCTGGCCAGCCTCCGCAGGATCCAGATGGAACGATACCTTCCCCGATGAGAGACGGAACGGAATGCGGCCAGGCCGGTCAATCTCACCAGCTCCAGCGTCCATCTCCCCTGCCATGTGAGCAAAATGGCCGACCAGCCCATGCCCCTCCAGAATCCCTTCCAGATGAAACGCCAGAGGCATGTTCGGGATGCCCATGCCTTTTTTCCCGGCTGGCGACAGCGGCAGCCAGGCCGCCAGAGCCGGAAAACGGACCGGAGAAACAGTCAGCTGCCAGCGTGTCCGTGCCGCTCCGTCGGGAGCCATGTCACCTGCCAGATGGACCGTGGCCTCCTCCTGCCCTGCACCCAGCCCGACCCCCTGGAGGGACGCCTCCATCCGCCCCTGCCAGCCGGTCTGCCTGTCATGATCCGCCTTCAATTCCGGCAGGGTTACAATGAGCGAAGAATCCGGTGCCGTCTCATCCCTTATGGTCAGCCTGATATCCTGAAGATCAAGATGCCAGGGCATGATGGCAGCCAGAGGTGGCAGAGTGCCTCCACCCGGATGCTGCGCCCCGGGCCTCACACCGCCCAGGCTGACATGACCCTCCGCATCCCGGAACGCCACAAGGCGCAGCCCCCGGACATCCAACGACTGCAGGCCCACCTGCCCATGCAGCAGGCTCGCAAGCCGGAAAACAACCCCGACATGATCAAGCTGCTGTTCCGGCACTTCGGCAGCCACCTCATCAGCCCCCCCGCCTTCTGGAAGGGCACGATACCGGACACCCTCAAGGCTGAGCAGAATCTTGGCCGAATGACCGTTCTTTCCGGGTTTCCACGACAGGGCCATGCGCTCCCAGTGGAGACGCCCCCCACCAGCATGGGTCAGGGCCCCTCCCCAACGATGGGACAGCCCCGTCACATCCAGAGGCCCCTGGGCCATCCGTCCCAACAGCAGGGCCACCGCCAGCAGCAGCCCCACCAGCGGCACCAGAAGCCCCAAGACCACACGGCGCAGGATTGTCTGCCATGTCATGTCCACGATACCCCGGATAAAGAGACATCCCGTGATGTCCTGAAACAGAAAAACAGGAGAGCGGCTGCCCGGAACAGACCGGAGACTGGCGGAAACCGGCTGTCAGAGCCGGGACAGAGCCTCCTGCACCCATGCCACATGCTTGGCGGGGCTGACCTTCCGCTTGAAAGCGACAAGACGCCCTTCCGCATCGACCAGAAAGGAGCTCCGCTCAATCCCCATGAACTCCCGCCCATAGAGCTTCTTCTTCACCCACACGCCATAGGCTTCGGCCAATGCATGATCGGGGTCTGACAGCAGGGTGAAGCTGAGCGCCTGTTTCAGAATGAATCTTTCCAGTGCTCCCACACCATCGGGACTGACACCCAGCACACGCAGACCATCCCCACCGGGAATACGCAGCTCGGCCAGATGGTCACGCAGATCGCAGGCCTGAGTGGTGCAGCCCGGCGTGGAAGCCCGTGGATAGAAATACAGAAGATAGGGCTGCCCGCGGAGGGCATGGCTGTTCACCCTCTCCTCGCCTGTGGGGCCCATCCCCGCCAGATCGAAATCGGGCACCGGGGCCCCCACGGCCAGCCCCTCACCGGAACCTGAAACCTTTTCTGCCTGTGTCATGCTTTTACTGCTCCGCACTGTTGGGCTGGTCACCATGGGAGACACTGCCATCTCCCACCGAATCATCAGGGCTGTGTGGCTGATCCGGCACGCTGCTGCCCTCACCCCCGGTACGGGCGGCACCATGCGCCGTACCATCCAGTGGAGCATCCGGAACGGGACGGGCCTGTGCCGGCTGGGATGCCGGCCTGCCCTTGAGGAAGGGACTGACCCTCTGAAACCCGGCAGGCGGCTGGAAACGGTCTGCCGGAATGTCCTCATACCGCACGGACACGGCCTGAAGATGGCCCTGAAGACCATCAGCATCCACACCATCCTCGGCGAGGATGAGGCCATCCTCCGTCACGCAGGCCGTTGCCTTGCCACGAGGGCTTTCAATGGCCCATTCCCGGCAAGGCACGCCAGCAATCTGCTTCATCCCGCCAGCATGGTAGGTCATATCCAGACTGAGCAGGAACGTATTGTGCAGCCCATGCATGGGACGGAACTGGATGTAGCGCCTCTCCTGCATGCTGACGAGCGTCATGATCTGGTTGGGGCGATCCAGAATGGTGGCGCTCTGCCCATCATCAGGATCAATCCGCAGCCGGTCACCCGAAGCAGCAAAAGAAACCGCCACCTGATGCTCCGGCCCGGCTTCCTTCCCCTTGCCCGGCAGCACTTCTGTCTGGAACCGGTAGGTCACCACAGCATCCCGCATCGGTGCCAGAGGGGGATGATCCGCTGGCGCAGCGGCTTCGGCAATGCCACAGGCCAGCACGGCAGCCCCAAGGGCCGCCAGCACTGTCCCCCCGGCCCGCCGCACGACCTTATCCCGCCCCGGCATGACTTCCCTGATACACCACTGCATCCGCACGTCTTCCTCCATCTCCATCCATGACCGGCGCCGGACACCGCCCAGCCTGCAAACGGGCAGAAGCATATCAGACCATGACAGCAGGGCCAGAGAGAAATTGGTTACCTTTCTGCCCGCCCGGCAGAGCCCTGCACCATGGCCTCCAGTTCCGGCCCCAGAGCAGCAAGGCTGACATCTCCAGGCCATCGGGCAGGCTGCTGCATGGCCGCCGCAAGCTGCTGCCTGTAAGCCGCAAAGGGCACTCCCACACAGCCAAGACTGGCCAGATGCGGGGTGACGTACTGCGTATCCAGCAGGCCATATCCCCCCTGCCGCAGGGCCGCCATCAGATGTACCAGCGCTATCTTGGACGCATCCCGCACATGGGACACCATGCTCTCCCCGAAGAAGGCACCATGCAGGGACACACCATAGAGCCCCCCAAGAAGCGCTCCGCTCTCCCTGTCCCGGACCTCCACGGAATGGGCATGGCCCAGACGGTGCAGCTCGCCATAAAGCTGGCGGATGCGCCCGCTGATCCATGTTTCCGGCCGGGAGGGCGTCAGGCGGGCGCAGGCCTGCATCATGCCATCGAAATCCTCATCACTGCACAGGCGGTACTGCCCGGCCATGACGGTCCGCATCAGCCGCCGGGGCAGGGCTGGTGTCTCCAGAGGAATGATCCCCCGCTCCTGCGGGCAGAACCATTCCAGCTCATCGCTCTGCTCATCCGGTGCCATGGGGAACAGACCTTCCCCATAAGCACGCAGAAGCAGGTCAGATGTGATAGGCTCCATCAGATAATCTTTCCCTACAGAGAAGCCGAATCATGTCCAGCCAGTCTCCCTCACGCCCTTCATCGCAGACCTACATCTATACGATCGCACTGGCCCTGTCCTTCCTTCTTCAGCTGGTCTGGCCTGCATTGACTCCCCTCATGGGTGTCATGCGCGTTTTTGCCCTCATGGGTATTCTGGTCTTCGGACCACTGGAGCTGTATCAGCTCTACCGCATGGCCCCACGCTGAAAACGCCACCCGGACAGAAAAACAGAGGGGCGGCCCCTGCCGGAGTCCGCCCCTCTGAAAGCCGTGCAGACAGCCCTGCTCACGCTTCTGCGCTGCGACCTCGATACGCCTCGGCGGCATCCCGCACAGCAGCCCCGTGCAGGCGCTCCAGCCTGCGGATGGTGAAATGGGCCTTGGCCAGAGCCCGATAATGAGCAAGGAAGGCCGAGTTGATGGCCGCCCCGCACAGAGCCCCGGCTACCGGCACCATCTGGGCTGCCAGCTTGCGGGACAGGGCCATGCCATAATGTCCCGCCACCTCGGCCATCAGCATCACAAGCGGCTGGCCACGCATCAGGCCACGGGCAGCGAAAAAGCCCAGCTCCCCCTCGCCTTTCTGCTCTCCCATGCTCCGCAGGGCGAAGACTTCCAGACAGGCCCGGCGTGTCTCCTCGCTCCGCAGGTCTTCACCATTTTCCTGAGCGATGGCGGCAATCTCCCGCATGATGGCCAGCGTGGTGAACCCGACATCCGGCACCATGCTGGCAAAGCCACCAAAACCACCCGCCGCACCGGAGACCGCCACGGCGGCCTGGATCAGATTCTCACGCCGTGCCCCGGCCCCACCTGCCTTGCGGTCCAGACCAAGAATGGCCAGACGGTAGGCCTGGTCCAGCGCAGAACTGGCCAGCTTCTGGAGTTTTTCCTGAAGGCCCGGCGCCAGAGACAGGCCCTGCAACCCCATATGGGCTGCCCGGCCCACAGCACCACCCATCAGGTCACCCAGACGGGCCAGCGTGCCCCGACCTTTCTCCACCCCATCCAGCACGGCATGGAGCTGGGACAGGGCTTCTGCATCAAGATCATGGGACAGGAAACTCGCACTGGGCACATGGTCCTTACGCTGTTCCGTCATGGTCTGAATCTCCTCATTTCCAGAGCGGGCCACCACAGCAGGGGGCCGGGTCCATCGTTACTGCGCTTTTTCCCACTGGCCCTTGCGGGTCAGATAGGCGAATTCTTCCTCTGTCACCGGGGCAACAGAAAGGCGGGACTGCTTGAGCAATGCCATGCTTTCCAGAGCCGGGTCAGCCTTGATCTCCGCAAGCGTGATGGGGGAGCGAAAGGCTCCATCGGCCTTCACGTCCACGCAGACCCAGCGGGGATCATCCGCCGTCGGGTCCGGAAAGGCCTCCCGCACGACCTCGACCACACCGACGATGCGCTTTTCCGTCACGGAATGGTAGAACAAGGCCCTGTCCCCGCACTTCATGGCGGCAAGATTGTTGCGTGCCTGGTAGTTCCGTACGCCAGTCCACGGTTCGACATCATTCTTCACCTGCTCATCCCATGAAAAAGAGGCCGGTTCCGATTTGATCAGCCAGAAGGCCATGCGTCACAATCTCCCTGTTTTCCGGGGCGGCACTCCCGGTTTTTCCGCTCCATCTGTCCACGGCCATATCGTGTGTGGCCAGCCACTCTACAATGCCTGACTTTGAGGCTTTTTCAAAGCGGGGGCTTCCCGGAACGTCTGCCGCCATGATGACACCATTTTTCATTTCTCTTCTTTCCGTGAAGCCGCCATACTTGCCCCATGTCTTTTTCCACCTACCCCGCACCATCCGGACGATGGACAGGCAGCCCGGCCCGATTCCTGCATGTCACCCGCCCCATGGCCCTGCCCTGCCTGCTTGTCGGGCTGGCGGTACTGGCTGCCGGTCTGATCTGGGGCCTCGGCTTCGCCCCGGCAGACTGGCAGCAGGGCGAGACGGTGCGCATCATGTATCTGCATGTCCCCATGGCGTGGCTGGCTTCTGCCGGTTACGTGCTGCTGGCTGCCTGCGGGCTTCTGTCCCTCGTCTGGCGGCATCCGCTGGCCGGTATCGTCGCCCTCGAAGCCGGACCGCTGGGAGCCACGGCCGCCGCCCTGTGCCTGATCACCGGGTCGCTCTGGGGCAAGCCGGGCTGGGGGACATGGTGGGTCTGGGACGCCCGGCTGACCTCCATGCTTGTGCTGTTCTTCCTCTATCTCGGACACATCCTGACCATCCGGGCCTTTGACGACCCCGTGCGGGGCCAGAGGGCCGCTGCCCTGCTGGCTCTGGCCGGTGTGGTGGACCTGCCCATCATCAAGTTCAGCGTGCAGTGGTGGAACACCCTGCACCAGCCCGACAGCATCACCCTGACCGGTGCCCCCACCATGGCCATGAGCATGTTCTGGCCCCTGCTCGTCTGCACGGCAGGCTTTACACTGACGGGAACGGCCCTGCTCCTCATACGCTGCCGGGCCGCCCTGCTGGAGCGCCGCACCCAGGCATTGGCCCTGCGGGACGTCTCACCATGACCGCACCCGCCTTCTGGCCCCCGCACTGGGGGTTCGTGCTGGCCAGCTACGGGCTGGTCATCGTCATCCTGGCCGTGACGGTCAGCAGCAGCCTGCTCCGCCTTCGCCGGGCCAAACGGCGGCTTGCCCTCATGCAGCGTCTCCAGCAGAAAACGGCAAATCTGCCTGCCGGACAGGAAAGGGATTAACAGCCCGCCCTCGTGTCTTTAAACGGGAACGGTATGTCTGCGTCATTTCCCCTCACCCGCCGCAAGGCCGGACGTTTCTGGATCATCCTGGCCTGCCTGCTCTGCCTAGGTGGGGCGGTCGGGCTGGTTCTCAATGCGCTTTCCAGCACCATCGTCTTCTTCATGGCTCCTTCACAGGTGCTGGCCCATCCGCCGGCACCAACCCGGACCATCCGGCTGGGCGGCATGGTCGTGGCCGGGTCCCTCCATACTGGCAGGGCCTCCGACAACACGCCAGAGGCCCGCTTTGACGTGACGGACGGGCAGGCTGCCGTCACCGTGCAGTATAGGGGCATCCTGCCGGACCTGTTCCGGGAAGGGCAGAGCGTGGTGGCTCTGGGCCGGTATGATGGCCACGGCTTCACCGCCAGCGAGGTTCTCGCCAAGCATGATGAAACCTACATGCCCAAAGAGGTTGCCGATGCTCTCCAGAAAAGTGGCCGGTGGGACCCCCGTTTCGGCCCTCCTCCCAATGCCGCCGACTGGAACAGCATGACCGTGCCCCACCCGGACACGCCTCCCGGGCCAGGGGCCGCACCGTGACATGACCATGCTGGCCACCATCTTCTGCCCCGAGGGCGGGCATTTTGCGCTGGCTCTGGCCTGTGCCCTGGCCCTCATGCAGGGTGTCCTGCCGCTGGCCGGTCTCCGCCGGACGGACAGCCCCCTGACGGCCCTGGCCCGCCCTCTGGCCCTCAGCCAGTGCCTTGCCCTGCTTTTTGCATGGACCTGCCTCGTCACCGCCTCTCTGGGCAATGATTTCTCCCTGAAACTCATTGCCGAAACCTCGGCCATCAACAAGCCGTGGGCCTACAAGATCGCCGGTCTCTGGGGCAATCATGAGGGTTCCCTCCTGCTCTGGGTCACGCTGCTGAGCCTCTGGTGTGCAGGGCTGGCCCTTCTCCCCGGCCAGAGTGCCGCCCGGCCGGAAGGGCTGCCCCTCCGCCTGCGGGCACGGCTTCTGGCCCTGCTGGGACTGGTGGGAGCTGGCTTCCAGCTCTTCTGCCTGACGACCTCCAACCCCTTCCTGCGGCTCTGGCCCGTTCCGGCCGACGGGATGGGCATGAATCCGCTCCTTCAGGACCCCGGCCTCGCCGTGCATCCCCCGCTGCTCTATAGCGGTTATGTCGGCTTTGCCGTGCCCTTCGCCTTTGCCATCAGTGCACTGCTGGACGGCAGGGCTAATGCGCTCTGGGCCCGCCACATGCGCCCGTGGGTCATCAGTGCCTGGGCCCTGCTGACGCTGGGAATCACGCTCGGATCATGGTGGTCCTATTCCGTGCTGGGATGGGGGGGATACTGGTTCTGGGACCCGGTGGAAAATGCCGCCCTCATCCCATGGCTGACGGGCACGGCCCTGCTGCACAGCGTTCTGGTCGTGGAGAAACGCAATCTGCTGCACGTCTGGTGCCTGCTGCTGGCAATTGCCACCTTTGCCTTTTCCCTCTCCGGGACGTTCCTCGTCCGGTCGGGCATTCTCAATTCCGTCCATGCCTTCGCCAACGACCCGGCCCGGGGGCTGTTCATTCTGGGGCTTCTGGGCCTGTATGGCGGCGGCAGCCTGCTGCTCTTCGCCATCCGTGCTCCTGCCCTGCCCACCCCGCAGGCAGGTTTCTCGCCCCTCTCCCGTGAGAGTGCGCTGCTGCTCAACAACATCCTGCTCTGCACGCTCTGCGCCGTCGTGCTGACGGGGACGCTCTACCCCCCCTTCATGCAGCTGCTCTTTGGCCGCACCCTCTCCGTTGGCAAACCCTTCTTTGACGCCACGACCATTCCGCTCACCCTGCCACTTCTGGCCGTCATGGGAGTGAGCATGGCCCTGCCATGGCGACAGACCAGAGCGGACAGGCTCCTGCCCCGTCTGGCCCCGGCCCTGCTCATCACGGCCGGAAACATCCTGCCCGCCTTCTGGCTGTTCCCCACACCACTGGCGGCCCTGTCGGCCCTGCTGGCCCTGTGGGTCATCAGCGCCGCCCTCTGTGACCTGATCCTCCGCCTGCGTGGCCTGCCTGAAGGCAGCCGCCAATTGCACCGCCTGCCCCGCAGTCTCTGGGCCGCCAGCCTGGCCCATGTCGGCGTGGGGGTGACCATCCTCGGTCTCTGCGGCATGGCGGGCAGCCAGGAACGCCTCATAGAGGCCAGACCCGGCACCCATGCCACGCTGACCGGGCGGGACTGGGAACTGACCGCCCTGACCGCCCATCACGGCCCCAATTATGAGGCCGTGGAAGCACACCTGACCATCCGCCATCACGATGCCCACGGGCCGGTTCTCACCGAACTGACGCCAGAGATCCGCCTCTTCCCCCGGCAGGGGCAGCGTACACTGCATGTCGCCATCCTCCACCGCCCGCTGGAAGACCTCTATGCTGCCCTTGGCAGCGTGAAGGAAGAGCGTGACCCACAGGGGCAGAGCCATTACAGTGCCATCCTGCGCCTGCATGAAAATCCTCTGGCCTCATGGATATGGCTGGGCGGCATCATCATGGCCCTTGGCGGGGGGCTGCATCTGCTCCCCTCACGGCGGCGTCCGAAACCGGTGGAAGGGGAGGTCGGATCATGCAGCTGACACGCCGCCATCTTCTGGCCGCCCTGCCCTCCCTGGGGGCTGCGGGGCTGGGACTTGGATTCATCAGGATGCTTCATGGACTGGATCGGGGGCAGTTTGATCCCAGAGCCATCAACACCCCGCTGACGGGCCAGCCCGTGCCGGAGTTCCCCGCCCTCTCCTCCCTGCCCGGACAGGCCAGGCTGACCCGGGAAGATTTCAGAACCATGACGCAGCCGGTCCTGCTGTCCGTCTGGGCCTCATGGTGCCTGCCCTGCGTGGAAGAAATCCCGTTCATCAGCCAGCTTGCCGCCTCCCTCGCCGCTCCCCGGAAGAAGCGTGATGCACCGCTGGCCCTCTGGGGCCTCTGCTACAAAGACCAGCCCGCCAGTGCCTCCCGCTGGCTGGAACGGGCAGGCCAGCCTTTCACCCGGCTTGGTCTGGATCAGGATGGACAGGCCGCCATTGAATGGGGCGTGACCGGCGTGCCGGAAGCCTTTCTCATCATGCCTGACCCGCAGATGGGCGGACGGATTGTCTGGCATGGAACGGGTGGCCTGACGGAGGCGGTCTACCAGACCCGTGTCGTTCCGCATCTGGAGGCAGCACCATGAGGCTGGCCGTCACCCTGCTCCTGCTGCTTCTCGTCAGCCCGACCTGTCTGGCCGTGGACACGCCGGATGAGATGCTGTCTGACCCGGCTCTTGAGCGGAAGGCCCAGCAGATCGGCCAGCAGCTCCGCTGCCTCGTCTGCCAGAATGAAAGCATCGAGGAAAGTTCTGCCCCTCTGGCCAGGGACCTGCGCCATGCTGTCCGCCAGCAGCTCCAGCAGGGACATACGGCAAAAGAGATCAGGGCCTGGATGGTCCAGCGATACGGAGAATTCATCCGTCTACGCCCCGCCTTCTCGCCAGCCACGGCGCTGCTCTGGCTCATGCCCCTGCTCGGCCTCATGGTGGCCCTGCTTCTGGCCTGCCGTTTCTGGTACCGTCCCGCTCCGCCACCGGCACCCCTCACACCGGAAGAACGCCGCACTCTGGACAGCCTGCTGAAAAAGGACTGACCCATGTCACTGCTGATCGTTGCCCTCATCTGCCTGTTCATCGGGCTGCCCATCGGCCTCAGCCTCATCCTGCGGATGAAGGTCTCCAGCCAGACGGACGACCCCACCCTGTCCCTCTACAGACGTCGGCTTGATTCGCTGGAACGGGACCGGAAGGCCGGCCTGCTGGAAAAACAGCCCTATGATGCAGCCCGCATCGAGACGGAGCGGGAGATCGTCAACCATGTCTCCACCCCGCCCCGGAGCCTCTCCGGTGCAGGCAATGCCCACAAGATCATCGGCCTTGCCACCCTGCTGCTCATCCCCCTGCTGGCCCTGCTGCTCTATGCCATCAATGGCCAGCCCTTCTTCGGACCGCAGCCTGCCAGCCAGATTCCAGCATCCGCCTTCAGGACCTCGCCCATCAGCCCACCGGCCAGCACCATGACACCATCATCCACTTCCCAGAGTGGCCAACAGCCATGAAACCCGGTCCACTCCCCCGCCTGACACGCAGTGCGGCCACCCGTCTGGACAGCACCCCGCAAAGCCTGCCCCCACGCAGCATGAGTGCCTGCCCCTGCTGCCATCAGCCGCTACAGAACACGGCCAGTGTCTGCCCGCACTGCCGGGCCGAAAAACATTATGGCCCTGTGAAACGGGAGGTCCTGCTCTCCTCTCTCTGCGGTCTGGCGCTGGTCCTTGGCCTCACCCGGCTGCTTTTTCCCCAGCTCTTCGCCCCCTTCTCCCCATGGTTGATTCTGCTCATGCTGGCAGGACTGGCCGTAGGGTTCATCTTTGCCCAGTTCCGCTTTGCCGGAGACCGGTGGCTGCACCTCCACAAAGACTGAAGGCGGGTTCCTTTTCACCCTTCATGAGCCTATCATCTGCCCCGTTTTCCAGCCTGCATGATTCCGGAGGATCATACCCATGTCCGCTACGCCATCTTCCCATCCCGTCACCCAGCGTGGCATGGCAGTGCTGAATGATCCCCTCCTGAACAAGGGCACCGCCTTCCCCTGGGAAGAACGCACGGCCCTGGGGCTGCATGGTTTCCTTCCACCCGGCATCCACACGCTGGAAGAGCAGGTCGCACAGGCCTATGAAAACATCATGAGTGAAACGGACATGCTGGACCGGCATGTTCGCCTCCGTGCCATACAGGACACGAACGAGACCCTCTTCTATGCCCTGTTGCAGAAGTATCTCACGGAGCTCATGCCTGTCGTGTACACACCGGGTGTAGGGCAGGCCTGTCAGGAGTTCTCCAGAATCTGGCAGAAACCACGGGGGCTCTTTCTCTCCGGGTCGGACCGTGGGCACATGGCAGGTCGGCTGGCTGCCATCCCCAATGACGACATCCGCCTTGTCATCGTCACGGATGGTGAGCGCATCCTCGGGCTGGGCGATCTGGGAGCCAATGGCATGGGCATCCCCATTGGCAAGATTTCCCTCTACACGGCCTGCGCCGGGATCAATCCAGCCCTGATGATGCCCATCATGCTGGATGTCGGGACGGACAACGTCGCCCTCCGCAATGACCCTACCTATATCGGCAGCCGCACCCCCCGCCTGAGAGGGCAGGACTATGAAGACTTCATCGAGGAATTCGTAACGGCCCTTCAGGCCCGCTGGCCGGGCTGCCTGCTGCACTGGGAGGATTTTGCCGGACGCAATGCCGCACCACTTCTCCAGCGTTATCGGAACCGTATTCCCAGCTTCAATGATGACATTCAGGGCACGGCAGGCATTGCCACGGCTGCCATCCTCAGCGGCCTGAAGGCCAAAGGCGAAACACTGGAGCAGCAGTGCATTGCCTTTGCAGGCGGCGGTGCGGCGGGTATTGGCATTGCCGGGCTTCTCCTTGCCGCCATGAAGGCCGAAGGGCTGTCGCAGGAAGAGGCCCTGAAGCGTTTCTATATCGTGGACCGCCAAGGCCTGCTGACCCATGACATGGACGGGCTGAGCGAAGGGCAGGCCCTCTTTGCCCGGCAGGATGAAACAGCCCAGAATGGACAGGGCCGGACTCTGGCGGAGGTCATCAGCAAGAATCACCCGACCATCCTCATTGGTGTTTCCGGTCAGGCGGGCCTCTTCAAGGAAGCCATGATCCGGGAGATGGCGTCATACTGCTCCCATCCCCTCATCTTCCCTCTCTCCAACCCGACAAGCCATGTCGAGGCCACTCCGATGGACATTCTGACATGGACAGGCGGACGGGCCATCGTCAGCACGGGCAGCCCGTTCTCCCCGGTTGAACTTGATGACCGCAGCATCATCATTGACCAGACCAACAATTCCTACATCTTCCCCGGTCTTGGGCTGGGGGCGCTGGCCTGCAAGGCAGAAAACATCAGCGAGGGGATGATCATGGCCGCAGCACAGGCTGTTGCGGCCCTCTCCCCGATGCAGACCGGGGGCAGCAACCTGCTTCCCCCCATTGAGACCATTCATGATGTCGCCCTGAAGGTTGCCCACGCCGTAGCCCGGCAGGCCCAGGAAGAACAGCTCTGCCCTGCCCTTGATGATGAAGCCTTGCAGGAAGCCCTCTCCACCCTAAGCTGGCGGCCCCGCTACCAGCCTTATCAGGCGGCCTGACCCTCCCTTTTCACCCTACTTCCGGCAGGACCTCTTCATCATGGCAAACCGTACAGAAACTGATGGCCTCGGCCCGATCGACGTTCCCCAGACAGCCCTCTGGGGGGCCCAGACCCAGCGGTCACTCCGCTATTTCAGCATCGGGCAGGAACTCATCCCCCGTGAGATGATCGAGGCCTATGCCATTCTCAAGCGGGCCTGCGCCGTAGCCAATGCGGCCAGCGGACGGCTGGAAAAGGACAAAGCAGAGCTCATCGTCCGCATCTGTGACGAGATCATGAGCGGAATGCATGACCGGCACTTCCCTCTCCATGTCTGGATGACTGGCTCCGGCACGCAGTTCAACATGAATGTCAATGAGGTCATCGCCAACCGGGCCAGCCAGATGACCGGGCAGAAACTGGGCAGCAAGAAGCCGCTGCACCCGAATGACCATGTAAACATGGCACAATCCACCAACGACACCTTCCCCAGTGCCATGTACATTGCCAGCGCCCTGACAGCCCATCGCCGCCTGATCCCGGCGCTGGAACGCCTGCACGGGGCCATTGCCCACAAAGCCGCACAGTGGAAGCACATCGTCAAGGTAGGGCGGACACATCTTCAGGATGCCGTGCCCATCACGCTGGGACAGGAATGGGAAGGCTATGCCGGGATGCTGGAAGACAACCTCCAGCGGCTGGAGCAGGCCCGTGACGGACTGCTGCCGCTGGCTCTGGGGGGGACGGCCCTTGGTACGGGCGTGAACACCGACCCGCAGTTCGCTGCCCGGGCCTGCAAGGAGATTGCCCGCCTCACCCAGCTGGACTTCACCAGCGGGGCCAACAAATTTGCCCTGCAGGGAGCACATGATGCTCTGGTGCATCTCTCCTCTACCCTGCGGACGCTGGCGGGCAGCCTCTTCAAGATCGCCAACGACATCCGCCTGCTGGCCTGCGGACCCCGGGCGGGGCTGGGTGAGCTGAACCTGCCGGTAAATGAACCCGGCTCCTCCATCATGCCCGGCAAGATCAACCCCACACAGGCCGAAGCCCTGACGATGCTGTGCCTTCAGGTCATGGGCAATGACGTGGTCGTGGGCATGGCGGGCGCTGGCGGAATGCTGGACATGAACGCCTACAAGCCCGTGATGATCCAGAACATCATGCAGAGCCTGACCCTGCTGCATGACGGCATGGAAAATTTCCGCCGCTTCCTCATCGAGGGCACGACCGCCAATGAGGACCATATCCGCCAGCAGCTGGACCATTCCCTTGTGCTGGTCACGGCCCTGTCCCCCAGCATTGGGTATGACAGAGCCTCGCAGGTCGCTCACCATGCCGTGGAGAACGGTCTCAGCCCCCGCCAGAGTGCGCTGGCTCTCAGCTTCATGACAGGTGAGGAATATGACCGTGTGGCCGACCCGAAACTGATGCTCCAGCCGAACATCAAACCACCCAAAAACTGAGAGGCAGCATCCACACACAAAAAAGGCCTGACAGAACCAGCCGCCAGGCCCTTTTTTATGCAGCGTGGGCTTGACCCACTTACTGCTGGATCAGATTGCCATCCTTGTCCACCAGTGTGATGGGGTAATCCCCGGAGAAGCAGGCATCGCAGTTTGTATGGTTCTCCACCGGGCGCCCCTGATGACCAAGGGCACGGTAGAGGCCATCGAAACTGATGAACGCCAGACTGTCCGCATTGATGGCCTTGCACATCTCTTCCAGCGAATGACGGGCGGCCAGAAGATGCTTCTCGGAGGGCGTATCAATCCCGTAGAAGCAGGGATGTTTGGTCGGTGGAGAAGTGATGCGCATGTGCACCTCCTTCGCTCCCGCTGCCCGGACCATGTCCACAATCTTGCGGGATGTCGTGCCGCGCACGATGGAATCGTCCACTAGAATGACCCGGCGTCCTTCCAGCACGGCCTTATTGGCCGAGTGTTTCATCTTCACGCCAAGATTACGGACCTGATCGGTCGGCTGGATGAACGTCCGGCCTACATAATGGTTGCGCACGATGCCCATCTCATAGGGCAGGCCACTCTCATGAGCATACCCGATGGCAGAAGGCACGCCAGAATCCGGCACAGGCACGACCACATCAGCGTCGACCCCACTCTCCCGGGCCAATTCGCCACCGATGCGGGTCCGCACTTCATAGACGGACTGTCCCTCCAGCACGGAATCCGGCCGGGCAAAATAGATGTATTCAAAAATGCAGAACCGACGACCAACATCCCCAAACGGCCAGAGAGATTTCACCCCATCCGCATTGATGACGACAATTTCACCCGGCTCGATGTCACGCACATAGTCAGCACCGATGATGTCCAGCGCACAGGTCTCACTGGCAAGCACCCAGCCGCCCTGTTTGTCCTCATGCCCGGGCATGCGGCCCAGAACCAGCGGTCGCACGCCCAGCGGGTCCCTCATCCCCAGCATCCCGTCATCCGGTGTCAGGGTAATGAGGGAATAAGCCCCCTTGATCTTCTTTGCCGCATCCATCAACCGCTCGATCACCGTGTCATAGAGCGAAATGGCGACAAGATGGACGATGACCTCCGTATCCATCGTGGAATGGAAAATACAGCCACGCTTTACCAGCGCCTTGCGCAGGGTGGCGGCATTGGTCAGATTGCCATTATGGGCCACGGCCAAACCACCAAAGGCGTAATCGGCATAGATGGGCTGGACATTGCGCACATGGCTGCCACCCGTTGTGCCATAACGGTTGTGCCCTATGGCCGCCTCCCCCGGCAGGCCTGCTATCACGTCCTGATTGCCAAACACATCTCCGACAAGGCCCAGCGCCTTGTGCTGGTGGAACGTGTCGCCATCAAAACTGACGATACCGGCCGCCTCCTGACCACGATGCTGGAGGGCATGCAGGCCGAGAGCTGTCAGCGCTGCCGCATTCGGCACACCCCAGACACCAAAAACACCACATTCCTCATAGGGACGACTGGACGATTCAGGAAAAGACATATCGATGGAGCAAACCTGACGGGCGAATCCCGCTCATATCTAAGTGGCACAGCGGCACAGGCAGCCAACCCCTTGAAAAAACCGGCCATTGCCCTTCTTCAGGGCAGCCTGTCCGTCAGGGTGATGCCTGCGACCCCCCTTCAATGGCTATTCGATGGCAGAAAGGCAAGATGTTCCGACCATGAAAGCGGTATATATCCCTGCAAAAAAGCCACGCCACGCACCACGAAGGGTGCAAGGACGCTCCCCTGCATGGCGGCTTCCAGCCAGTCCTGCGCCAGATAGCTGCCCGCACAGAAGAGCAGCACCAGCACGACATAACCCCGCACCAGCCCGAAACCAGCCCCAAGCAGCGCGTCCAACGGGCCGGAGAGCAGCCCTCTCATGCCACGGGCCAGCTGGCTGGTCACCAGATTCAGAACAATCATGACCAGAACGAACAGCCCCAGCCGCCCGCCCCAGGTGAAAACAGCCGTCCCCTGAAAAGTAGGGGAAACAAGCGGAGCCAGATGGGACAAGGCCACGCCCCCCCAGCGGCCTACCAGCCAGAAACTGCCTATCCAGACCAGCAGGGCCCCGCTCTCGTGCGAAAGCCCTCTCACCAGCCCCCAGAGGGCCGACAGGCCAACAAGAACCAGCATGGCCCAGTCCATCGCGCCAAGATGCTCCAGAAATGTTCCGTGCAGGCCTGTCATTGCGGCTCCCGTCGCTCTTTCACCATCAATCCCGCTACCTGCCACCAGCCTGTCAGGGCAGCTTCGTGGAGCGGTAACGGCCCCCCTTGCGGGCCCGGATGCCACGTTTCAGCAAATCGGATGAAAGGTCAATCCGCTCACTCAGTTCCTGCCAGATGGCACTTTCATCCACACCATGCTGCTGCCATATCTTCCGTATCTCCAGCAGGAACACCGCACTATCCTCGACCAGGGCCTTCGGCTCCCCGTACAGATAGTCCAGAAGACAATCGGTAGCCTGCTCGGCCAGCATCTTGCATTCCTGCCCATCCTTGTCTCTGACCCCAGCCATGGCTGGCCCATATCGTGCAGACTGTGTCATTTCGGCTCCCATCATATCCACCCTACCTCTCCTGCAAAAGAGGAGAGGGCACACGGGTCTGTTACCCACATTCAAGGGAGGAACAGAAATTAATAAAAATTCAATAATAAATTGATTAATACTATGTTAGTGAAAAATAATACAATTCATTAACAGGAAAATCTTTTCTTTTTCTAATACCATTCAAGGAATTCAGATACCATCGCTGAAATTACACCACAAAAATACCACAGAACCTCATCATCATCTCCCTATTTCGTACAGAATCATCGACGGTCTGCACCCTACTGGAGAACAGTCATGTCAATCACATGGGAAAAACCACAGAAGTACTCCAACCTGTCTCCTGATACAGGGGGCGGCAATACTGCTGGTCTCCCCGGCTTCTGGTTTGGTCCGGAGACCCTCCCGAACCCAGCGACCGGGAACGTTTTCAATACCCGGCTCACTGCAACAAACCAGCTCACTTCTGCCCAGCCGATATATCAGCTGGCCATGGTCCAGGGCGTGAACATAAGCCAGTCGGGGGACAAGGCTGTTGTCCTCATGCATATCCCCAACACAAATGTTTTTGCTGTAACGTACCTGTCTTATGTAGGTTCGTTTACCTACAGGGATGTCATTCCTCCAACTCCTTCTGTCGTTGCAGAGTTTGCGATAAAGAATGTTCAATTCATAAAACAGATCGGGGACGGGCAACAGTATGCCCCTCTTCCTCCTGACGAACAACAGACGTATCTTGGCCTGTCCAATCTGGCAGCAGCCGTCCAAACCGGGAAGCATTATCTCTATCTACAGCTTGTCCCCAATACGGGCTTTGATTCCCTGAATCAGGGCAGCCCAGCGACACCGGGATCGCCTGTAACACTCAGCAATGTCGACTGGACCTTTGACACCGGCGTCACCAACATCGACATTGCCTGCTTCCTCCCCGGGTCCATGATCATGACGGATGCTGGGCCTCGGGCTGTCGAAACTCTCGCTGTCGGTGACCTCGTCCTGACCGGCCCTGACGGCAACCAGAAGCTGGAGCCGATAACATGGGCAGGGCGGGGCCGTATCGATGTCCAGCCCCATCTGCCGGATGACCGGGCAGGCTATGCCGTCTGCATCAGAAAAAATGCACTGGGAGATGGCTGCCCTGATGCCGACCTGTATGTAACATCAGAGCACACGCTCTATCTTGATGGCCATTTCGTCCCGGTGCGGATGCTCGTCAATCACCGGTCCATCCACTATGACCGTGAACGTCTCTCTTACGACTATTATCACTTTGAGACGGCAGAGCACAGCATCGTCCGTGCCAACAGCGTGATGACGGAAAGTTATCTCAGCGGCAGCAGCCGCCGCAATTTCCATGAGATGACTTTCCTCCAGGAAGGAAATGTCGTGGCCTTCCCGCCCTCCAAGAGCTGGGAAAAGGATGCCTGCGCTCCGCTGACCGTGGATACCGCCTCCATCCGGCCACTGCATGAGGCGCTGGACGAGCGGGCCCGCGCCCTCGGTTTTGCCCGGCAGGTGCCACCTGTCTCCCTGGTGCAGGATTCAGACTTCCATCTGGTCACCAATGCCGGGGACGTTCTCTACCCTGTCCGCCGGATACAGGACCGGGCCATCTTCCTTCTGCCGGAAGGCGTGACAGCCCTTTACCTTCGCTCCCGCACAAGCCGCCCCTGCGACACCATCGGCCCCTATGTGGATGACCGCCGTTTCCTCGGTGTCCTCGTCGGTGCCGTGGAGCTGTACCAGGAAAAGCAGACCCACAGCCTGACATCCCATATGTCGGATCCTCACGCTTCCGGCTGGGATGTGATGGAGAACAGCCCCTGCCGCTGGACAAACGGCAACGCCCTCCTCTCTCTGGAAGAGTTTCCCACCATTCATGAGCGGGACATGCTGAGCATCCAGCTCCTGGCGGAAGGGCCCTATGTTGATGAGGCCGGGATAGCCCAGCCAACCATTTCCCTGCCTGAAAGTGTGGCACAGAGATGAGGCCCCTCCCGGCCTGTCCCGACCATATCGGGACAGGCCGGGACTGTTCCCACTCCCCCGAAATACTTTGCCACTCATGAAAGATACTTTATACATCCCCTGTCCGTGAACGGCTGCATTGTCTGTCCACCAAGGGGGGGGTCATCTGTCATGGGTGCCTGCACCACAGCCATTCTGACCAGAATCCTGCCTGCCCTGCTGGCTGGCGGTGTACTGTATGTCTCTACTCCCCGGTCAGCATTGGGCCAGAGCACACCGGTGGCCGGTTATTCCCCGGGCGCCCGGAGCGCAACCACCGCCAACACGATGCTCGACAGTGTCGTGGGCAACACCCATTCCCCCATAAAGAACCAGACCAGCCTCACCGGGGAACTTTACCATATTGCAGCGGATGGCACGGTCACTGCGCCCAACGGGCTGCTTGTCTCTCCCGGCGGGTGCCAGACACCGGGTACGGCCCATCTGCCAACCTCCATGAAAACTGCAGGGCCACACACGCCGTACCGCTTCGGCACGCTGAGACACGGCAAAGGGTTCGAAACGGTAACCATCGGAGTCAGCGCCCAGCCCGACCTGACCACGACAGACCCCAAGGCGCCTAGGGCACGCCGTGCCACCCTGAATGCCTCCTTCGGCCCGACCGGGCTTTACATTCTCCCGGAACCCTGCGCCCGCACCGGCTCCAGCGACAGCGCCCTGACGCTGGATGCCGCCGCCAGCCTGGCCAGTGCCGACGGGAATGCCTTTACCCTTGCGGGAAACCGCTCCAGCGAAATTCCCGTCAACAAGGCGGAAATCCTGCCTGATGGAGATGTGGAGCTGCGCAACAGTGCTCTCCCCGGTGCTGCTGCCCCGTGACCGTCAGCCCGTTCCGTCTTTTCGCCCTGCCCGTCCTCTCTTTCCCGTCCTGCGGGTCCGCCATGGCTCTGGCGGCCCTGTTTCTACCGGGAACAGCCATGGCCCAGACCATTCCTCCGGCCAGCACCCCCGCCGGGATTCCGGCTACAGCCCTGCCCACCCCCCTGGGGTTTTTCAATCATCATACGATCGGCAGTCCCTCTGCCGATACCAGAGGGACCGAACCGGGTACCAGCCGTACACCATCATCCCACCCCATCATCCCTCTCCAGCCGGGGACTGCGGGCCCCAACCCGACCCCGCATCTGGAAGACACTCTCGCCCTGCCCCGCCTCCAGGCCGTCATCCTGCAGCCGGCAGGCCATACAGGCAACAGAACAGCCCAGCAGCCCATTTCTTCCGAAGGGCTGAAGCTGAGCCACGCACCCGGTCTCTATCGGGTAATCCTCCCCTATATCGGCCATCCTCTGACATTCCAGAAAATGCATGAGCTGACGGGAGCCATCGCCATCTTCTTCCGCCAGCATGACCGGGCCTTCATCAGCATCACCGTACCTCCCCAGCGTGTACACGGGGGCGTGCTGCATATTGATGTCTCGGAATACCGGCTTGACCGCATCACCGTGCATGGCAACCGCTGGACGCCTGCCTGGCAGGTCCGGCAGGCCAGCAACCTCACTCCCAACCAGACCATGGCCCTGACGGCCCTCCAGACAGACCTGGACTGGCTGAACCTCAACCCCTTCCGCACGGCGGACCTCATCTACCGCCCCGGCAGCCACCCCGGCAGCACGGATGTGGACATCAACGTGACAGACCGCTTTCCCGTCTATGGCTATGCCGCCATGAACAATCAGGCGGACCGCTCACTGGGCCGGCTCAACTGGTACACAGGGGCCTCATGGGGCAATGCCTTCGGGCTGGGACAGATACTGACCTACCAGTTCAACCGCACCTTCATGAACCGGTTCGACAACCACACGGGCAGCTGGACCATCCCGCTCCTCGGCCATAATGCCTTGCAGATTTTCGGGAACTATGCCCTCTCCCACCCGACCAGCAACACGCCGGGCCTCATCAACCGGGGTCTCAGCGGGCAGGTCTCACTGCGCTGGCTGCACATGTTCGACCATATTGCCCTTGGCCGGGATGCCGGGCTGGACGGCATGATCCAGCTCGGTTTTGACTGGAAAAACACCCATTCCGACCAGTTCTACCATGCCCACACCATCACGCTCTCCAAAGCCGCCACGGCCCAGTTTGTCGTGGGCTATACAGGGTCCATACAGGACCCGTGGGGGCAGACGCAGATCAACAACCAGTTTTTCTACGGTCCCGGCGGCCTGATGAAAAATGATACGCGGCGAGCGTATGAGAGCATCTTCCCTCTCTCCAGCCCCAATTATGTCTATGACCGGCTGATTCTCACCCGGACACAGAACCTGCCCTACGGCTTTTCTTCCACAACGAAGGTAACATTCCAGCGGGCCAGCAAGAACCTGCTCTATAGTGAACAGCTCATGATCGGCGGCATGGGCAATGCCCGTGGCTATTTTGCCAATACATCCTTCGGCAGCAACGGCAATGCCGTCAGCGAGGAAGTCTTCACTCCCGCTCTCTCCCTGCTCCAGCTGGCTCACCTGCCCACGCCGGGACAGCCGGACAGCAACAAGCTTGGCATCTTCTGGGACTGGGCGGACAACCGGCAGGTCCACCATGTGGGCACGGGCGCCCGGGCGGCCACCCTCGCCAGCGTGGGCGCCGACCTTACCGGCAGCCTGAACCAGCACATCAACGTCACTTTTGATGCTGGCATCCGCCTACGCCGCATCCACACGACGGAACTGGCAAACCGTCGTGGGACCTTCTGCGACTTTCAGATTGTCGGAGGCTTTTAAGCCTCCGAACGGGGCAGTTTCAGTTCTGTCCAGAGCGTGTCCAGCGCACTGACCAGAGAGGTCAGCTCCTCTTCCGTATGGAGCGGCCCCGGGGTCAGGCGCAGGCGCTCCGTCCCTCGGGGGACGGTCGGATAGTTGATAGGCTGGAGATAATGGCCGAAGCGCTTCAGCAGGCTGTCCGTCAGCTCACGGCAGAGGGTGGCATCTCCCACCATGACGGGCGTGATGTGCGACTGACCAGGCATGTAGGGGATTTTCACCTCGTCCAGCTTCTTCCTCAGCAGGGCCACGGCCTCCCGCTGCCCCTTGCGCTCGGCATCGCTGTGGCGCAGATGCCGGACACTGGCCAGCACACCCGCCGCAATCATCGGCGGCAGGGAGGTGGAGAAAATGAAGCCTGAGCCAAAAGAGCGCACGAAATCACACAGGGCAGCAGAGGCTGCGATATAGCCCCCCACCACGCCATAGGCCTTGCCCAACGTCCCCTCGATGACGGTCAGCCGGTGTTCCAGACCACGCTCCTGCGCTACGCCGCCACCCTGCGGGCCATACATGCCCACGGCATGGACCTCATCCAGATAGGTCATGGCGTTGTAACGGTCGGCCAGATCGCAGATTTCTTCAATCGGAGCAATGTCGCCATTCATGGAATAGACGGACTCGAAGGCGATGATCTTCGGCGTATCCAGAGGCAGCTCTTTCAGCCTGGCCTCAAGGTCTTCAAGATCATTGTGCCTGAAGATGCGTTTCTCCGCACGGGAATGGCGGATGCCTTCGATCATGGAGGCATGATTGAGTTCATCAGACAGCACGACACAGCCTTTCAGCCGTGCGGCCAGTGTGCCCAGCGTCACCCAGTTGGAGAGATAACCGGAATTGAAAAGCAGGGCACTTTCCTTGCCATGCAGGGAGGCCAGCTCCTTTTCCAGCAGAACATGATGATGGTTGGTGCCGGAGATGTTCCGTGTCCCGCCTGCACCTGCACCACTTTCATCCAGAGATTTATGGATGGCCTCCAGCACTGCGGGGTGCTGCCCCATACCCAGATAGTCGTTGGAGCACCAGACCGTTACATCACGCCCGACGCCATGGTGGAAGGCTTTGGGAAACCTGCCGACGTGACGTTCCAGCTCCGCAAAATAACGGTAGCTGCCATCAGCCCGGAGGCCATCCAGCGCATTCTGGAACAGGGTATCATAATTCATAGACATTGCTCTCCTCAGGGTCATCAATTTATGGTCCGCCCCCCAGAAAGCAAGGTTTAAACACTGTTATAAACGAAAACATGGTTACAGGACCCATTAAACAGGACTGTCTGGCTACAGTTTTTTTACCCACTCCTCTATAGCTGGTGGCTCCATATCTCCCCAGGCGGGGAACATCGTTTGCCGGAGGCCTGTCTTGCCTGTTTCCGCTTCTTCCTCCTCTCCGGGTGGCCGGCCCGGATTCAGCGCCCTGCTGCCTTACTGGCAGGTCACCCTTGCTGCTTTCAGCGGCTGGTTTCTCGATGCCTTTGACCAGACAACCCTGATGTTCACCCTGCCCGACATTGCCCGGGATTTCGGCTGCACGCTGGCCGCCCTTGGCAGTGTCTTTCTGGCACAGGCTCTGGGACGGGCCGTAGGCAACACGGGTTGGGGCTGGCTCTCCGACCGTTTCGGCCGCAAGCCTGCCTTCACGCTCGGCATCCTCTTCTTCGCCCTCTTTGCCGCCCTCACGGGGACAACCCACAGCATCACCACGCTGGTCATCACACAATTCCTGTTCGGGATCGGTTTTGGTGGAGAATGGACGGCCTCCGCCACCCTGCTGATGGAAAGTGTTCCCGGCCCGCTGCGGCCTCTGGCCTCCGCCACCATGATGGCCGGTTACGAAATCGGCTATATGGCAGCGGCCGGAGCACAGGCCCTCATCCTGCCCCATCATGGCTGGCGTGTCATGTTTTTCATCGGGCTGCTGCCTGCCCTGCTCATCTTCTTCATCCGTTTCAGGGTGAAGGAAAGCCCTCTCTGGCTCGCTGCGCAGGAAGAGAAAAAGCGTCAGCACGATCAGGCTCCGGCAGAACCGGCCGCCTCTTTCTGGCAGACTGCCCGGCAGTTCTGGAACGGCGCCGCCTTCCAGGCCATTGCCTTCATGTGTTTTCTGGAGTTCCAGAAAGCCGCCCTCTACACATTCTATCCTGCTATCCTGCGGGACAACCACCATCTCAGCCCCCAGCTCATCTTCTGGCCGGTGGCCCTCTACTGCCTCGGCTCGCTTGCCGGGAAGATCCTCTGCGGGGCACTGGCAACCCGCTTCGGGGAAGGGCTCGTCATGCGGGTGGCGCTCGGAGCTGTCATGCTGCTGATCATCCCCTTCCTCACAGCTGGACCATGGGCCATCCTGCTGGCCTCCGCCTTCTTCATCGGGGCAGCGGCCTCCGGTATCTATGCTCTGGTGCCCCATTATCTCTCCCAGCGCTTCCCCGATGCAGGCCGCAGCGCAGGCATGGGCACCAGCTATGCTGTCGGCTCTCTGGGGCAGGGTGTGGCCGGGCGGCTGGTCCCCTCCCTTGCTCCGCTGCTGGCAGGAGGGTTGCCTGCTGCCGCCATCCTCTGCGTTCTTTCGGGAAGTTTCATCAGCCTCGGCATCACAGTCTTCCGCCCGAAAGACGTGCAGGATTTCTGAACCGTTCCGCCTTCCCTGAAGGCCTTTCTCCCTGGCAGAAGGGCATGAAAAAACGGGGTGGAGCCTGCGCCCCACCCCGTTCCTTCCAGCAGGAGATGTCCCCCGGTCCGCCTCTCAGAAGCGGACCTTGACGGACCCTGTCCCACCACTCTCGGTGGACTGGTTGCCATACTGCCCGATATAGGACAGGTCCAGGTCAACACGCTCGCTCACCCGGGCGGTCACACCAGCCTGCACGACGGCCGCATTTCTGGAAAGCAGCACACCGGCCACATCCATGTCACCGGCACCACTACCCATGGCGAAGGTCTCACGCTGGCGGGAGCCCGTCCGACCAAAGGCATGACGGTATGCAGCGGACAGGTGCGGCATGAAGACCGCCTTGCCAATGCCTACAGTCGTTGCCGTGCGGAAGCCGAAGCTCGAGAAGGTCACACCCGTATCCGTCCCGTGGCTGTGCAGGGCAGCCTCGTTGCCATGCTCACGATAGCTGTCGCTCTGCATGTTCACATAAGCCACGTTCATGAACGGCTCGAACATGCTGCGTTCCCCACGGAACTTGTAACCCAGCTCCCCGAAGCCCTGGGCCGTACCACCCAGATAGCTGCTGCTGAGACGCCCACCATAATCACCCACGGCAACATGACGATGGGTATTGATGACGTTCCAGCTATAGATGGCCCCGAAGCGGAGATTCAGGCGACCCCAGTGCGTCCCGGCATAGGCACCAATGCTGATATTGTTGCTGTTGGCCGAGGAGGAACGACCACGCTGAACGTTGAACTGGGAATGACCGTAAGAGATCAGCCCGCCAACACGCCAGTTGCTATGGTTGATTGGCCCATCCGCCCCGATGACAAAGCCTGCGGTGTTATGGTGCATGAGGGCAGCATTGCCGTCCCCACTGTTGAAGCCCATGCCACCATAGGCCTGCCCCCACAGGACCGCATGATCGGAATAGCAGGCGCCATCCTTCCTGCGTGTCTTCAGGTCATAGAAGCTCTGGCCATTGTGACCATAGTCACAGTCGGCCGCAGCCAGACGGTTCAGGGCTGCATTGCGGATATAGAAGCTGTCCTGGATCAACCCTGTACGGATGGAGGCGTGAAGCTCACCAGACAGGTTGTTCAGCGCATGACGGGCCTGGTCTTTTGTCAGGACCGTCATGGCCTTGGCCAGATCACTGTTTTCGGAGATATGGTTCAGCCCTTCCCCGGCAGCGATCTCGTTGCGGGTCTGGCCCACATACTCGAAACCATGGATGGAACGACGCAGCATCACATCCACATCATTGCCCTGATAGACAAGACGAGGATCAAGATAGGCGTAATCCTGACCGATATTGGTCTCCAGGTCATCATAATGACCATTCACGCCACCATTGGCCGTCAGCACATGGTAGGCCTGACCATATTTCAGGGCCGTCGGGTCCTTCACCTTCAGAGCCAGCGTACCCCCCTGGAGGTCCGCCTTGCCTGAGACCAGAACCTGGTCAGACTTCAGCTCGCTGTAGGAGAAGCCGTCCGGTGCGACCAGCTGACGCCCGGTCGCCTCATTGCTCCCGCGGATGGACAGGACCGAGCCCTTGGCCATGGTCAGATCACCCATGACATGCAGGGCACCCGCATCTGTCTCGTTGCCAGCTCCCAGCATACCACCGCTGGACACGACCGTGCTGCCCACGGAGCCATTACCGGCCAGAACGGCACCATGCTGCACGGTCATGGCAGAATGGCCCATGTTGCCATCAACAATCATGTCTCCGGACTGGATGTCCGTCGGACCATTGAAGCTGGAACCATCACCAGCAAACGTGAGCACCCCAGTGCCCGTCTTGGTCAGGGCATGATCACCGGCACTGCCATCATCCGTCAGGACGACATTATTGCCCAGTGTCATCCGGTTCTCATCCTGCACGTCGAACACTGCCCCCTTGGAGCCGATGGCCGTATTCACGTTGCTGGTCAGATCAGAACCCTTGATGTTCTGGAGCGTACCGCCATCCAGCGTCAGCTGGGCCTTGGCACCCTCTTCGGCCACCAGGCCGGGCTTGCCATCAATATCACCAGCACTCAGCCTGCTGCCACTCAGCACATCGAGTCTGGCGTCGGTGCCATCAGCCGGAGCTGTCTCCGCTTTGGCAAACACGACCGGGCCATGGCTGTGGAGAGCTGCACCATCAGAGAGGCTGACGTCACCCGCCTTGCCTGCACCAATCTTCACACTACTGTCTGTCGTCAGCTGAGCCTTCGCCCCGGCCAGAGCCAGCGTACCACCAGCCACGGAGACAGGCCCCCCAAGATGGGACTGGTCTGTCAACGTCTCATGACCACCGGAAAGTGTCAGCCCGCCATTGCCGGACAGGGACCCGGCATAGGTATCCTTGGCATTGGTCAGAGTCAGGGTGCCATTGAGAACACCATTTCCAGACCCGGCAAGGGAGCCGGCATCAGAACCATGATCCGTGACGCTGAAAGATCCGCCATTGGCCGCCAGCGTCCCGGCAATCTGGTTCCCGTCAAGGGTCAGGTCACCCCTGCTGTTGGTGACATCACCCGTGACATGGTTGCCTGCACCCAGTGTCATGCTGCCGCTGTTGTCCGCAGAGGCCAGAGTGCCACCCGTCGCCTTGAAGGTCGCCCCGTCAGCGTTGGTCACGTGACCAGCCGTGCTGTCCGCCAGAGAGGCCGTACCAGCCTGGTTGGCAACATCGGCCAGCGTGGCGTTCTGTGCCGTCAGGGTACCAGTGTTGGTCGTGGTCCCGGCAATCTGGTTCCCGTCAAGGGTCAGGTCACCCCTGCTGTTGGTGACATCACCCGTGACATGGTTGCCTGCACCCAGTGTCATGCTGCCGCTGTTGTCCGCAGAGGCCAGAGTGCCACCCGTCGCCTTGAAGGTCGCCCCGTCAGCGTTGGTCACGTGACCAGCCGTGCTGTCCGCCAGAGAGGCCGTACCAGCCTGGTTGGCAACATCGGCCAGCGTGGCGTTCTGTGCCGCCAACTGACCATGGTTGGCCGTCGTCCCGGCAATCTGGTTCCCGTCAAGGGTCAGGTCACCCCTGCTGTTGGTGACATCACCCGTGACATGGTTGCCTGCACCCAGCGTCATGCTGCCGCTGTTGTCCGCAGAGGCCAGAGTGCCACCCGTCGCCTTGAAGGTCGCCCCGTCAGCATTGGTCACGTGACCAGCCGTGCTGTCTGCCAGAGAGGCCGTACCAGCCTGGTTGGCAACATCAGCCAGCGTGGCGTTCTGTGCCGTCAGCTGACCATGGTTGGCCGTCGTCCCGGCAATCTGGTTCCCGTCAAGGGTCAGGTCACCCCTGCTGTTGGTGACATCACCCGTGACATGGTTGCCTGCACCCAGCGTCATGCTGCCGCTGTTGTCCGCAGAGGCCAGAGTGCCACCCGTCGCCTTGAAGGTCGCCCCGTCAGCATTGGTCACGTGACCAGCCGTGCTGTCTGCCAGAGAGGCCGTACCAGCCTGGTTGGCAACATCAGCCAGCGTGGCGTTCTGTGCCGTCAGCTGACCATGGTTGGCCGTCGTCCCGGCAATCTGGTTCCCGTCAAGGGTCAGGTCACCCCTGCTGTTGGTGACATCACCCGTGACATGGTTGCCTGCACCCAGTGTCATGTTGCCGCTGTTGTCCGCAGAGGCCAGAGTGCCACCCGTCGCCTTGAAGGTCGCCCCGTCAGCATTGGTCACGTGACCAGCCGTGCTGTCTGCCAGAGAGGCCGTACCAGCCTGGTTGGCAACATCAGCCAGCGTGGCGTTCTGTGCCGTCAGCTGACCATGGTTGGCCGTCGTCCCGGCAATCTGGTTCCCGTCAAGGGTCAGGTCACCCCTGCTGTTGGTGACATCACCCGTGACATGGTTGCCTGCACCCAGTGTCATGTTGCCGCTGTTGTCCGCAGAGGCCAGAGTGCCACCCGTCGCCTTGAAGGTCGCCCCGTCAGCGTTGGTCACGTGACCAGCCGTGCTGTCTGCCAGAGAGGCCGTACCAGCCTGGTTGGCGACATCAGCCAGCGTGGCGTTCTGTGCCGTCAGGGTACCAGTGTTGGTCGTGGTCCCTGCAACCTTGCCACCATTGACGTCAGTCGCTGCAGCGTTGTTCAGATTGCCAGCAAGGGACCCTGTCAGGTTCAGACGACCGTTCTGGACATCCGTATCCCCCGTGTAGCTGTTCGCCCCGCTGAGCGTTGTCGTGCCCTGCCCTTTCTGGACGAAGGAGCCGGTACCGGAGATCGTCTGACCCAACGTGACATCATTGCTGTGATCCACAGCCAGAGTCCCGTCATTGACAATGTCCTGCTGGCCGACAGACCCTGTCGTCCCACCATTGCCGAGCTGGAGCGTGCCAGCCTCAACATGGGTCGGCTTTGCAAAGTCATTGTCGGAGCTGAGGATGAGCGTACCAAGGTCCGTCTTTTCCAGCCCTGTGCCGCCATCAACCTTGCTGCCATCAATGACAGAAGCGATCTCTGCCGTGATGTCCTTGCCAGAAGACGTCCCGTCACCCACACGGATGACCGTCTTGCCGGTGGAGGCATACAGGTTGTCGCCTGTCACGAGGTAATTCTTGCCATCAAGGTTGGCAAACTGGGCACCGGAGAAGATGACCGGAGCCTGCGTGCCATCCTCGGCCTTGTCATTGACATGGACCGTACCGGCAGAGGCTGCAAAAATGGCCATGTTGCCATTCTGCCACTGGCCGTTGGCAGAGCCGTCGGCTGTAGCCCAGCTGGGTGTGCCCTGCGGTCTTGCTGCCGTCCAGACACCATCCCCACCGTCAACGCGGCCATTGCCCCTTCCATCATCGGAGCGGTGGGCGCTGCTGCCACCATCCCAGTAATTGAGTCCACCTGTATTGACCGCCAGGTTGACCTGATGGTCGATGGATGTCTGGACAACCATCCCCTCTGGAAGAGGCTTGGAGGCCACGTCAACCGACTGCTGGGTTCCAGAAAGCACACCACCGTAGCTGTACAGGCGGTACAGACCGGCCATCAGCGAAGAATTATTCACATCCGGACCAGCATCAACCGGCTGGATGGACAGCGTGCCACCAAGCGCCAGGTTCCCCTTGACGTTGATGAAGTCGTTGTAGGCGCCACCTTCCGTATCAGCCTGCCCCAGACGGAAAACCTGACGGGACCCATCGGCCAGATTCAGGCTCCCGTTGACGGTCAGTGTGGACGGCGCCTCAGCCGTCCCGGCGGCCAGTGTCCCGCCAGAGCCGATATTCACATCGCCACCGATCGTCCCCGTACCGCGCAGCGTGGCGCCATCGGTAACGGATGTCAGACCCTTGGCGGCGCTGTTGTCACCGTTCACATCGAGCTGCCCGCCCGTCTGCACGAGAGTGTTGCCAGAATAGCTGTTATTGCCTGTCAGGACTTCGTGCCCACCAGAAACCGTCAGCCCGCCATTGCCACCCATGCTACCGGCATAGGTACTGCTGGCATTGGTCAGGTTCAGCGTGCCTTCCAACTGGGCATTGCCGCTCCCTTCAAGAGATCCGGCGGTGAAGCCGTTATTACCGACGGTGAACTGGCCACCATGAGCTGCCAGCACGCCCTTTGTTTTGGAACCATCCAGCATCAGGTCGCCTGCGTGCTGGGCAATGCTCCCATGGACAATGACACCCTGATCCAGCGTCATGTTGCCATTGTTCACGACAGAGTCCAGCTGCCCGCCCGCTGCACTGAAGGTCCCGCCGGATTCGTTGGTGACATCAGCCAGTGTCGCCTTGCTGGCGGTCAGTGTTCCACTGTTCGTGGTCGTACCAGCAACACGTCCGCCAGTGATGTCTGTCGTTCCGGCATTGTTCAGCGCACTGGCAAGGCTCCCTTTCAGGGTCAGGCCACCATTCTGCGTGACATCGGTCTCACCCGTGTAGGTGTTGTTGCCTGCCAGGGTCTCACGTCCCCCGGAGATGGTCAGCCCGCCATTGCCGGAGATGTTGCCTGCATAGGTGTCAGCTGCCTTGGTCAGGTTCAGCGTGCCTTCCAGCTGACCATTCGCACGACCGGCAAGCGATTCTACACTGGCGCCACCGCTGGTAATGTCAAACGTGCCGCCCCTGGCAAAAAGCACGCCGTTGACCTGAGAATCATCAAGGGTCAGCTTGCCGTCATTCTGAAGGATATCACCATTGACGACACTCTTCTGCGCCAGAAGGAATGTCCCCGTGTTGGTGAACGTCGCCAGCTCACTGTCATAGAACTCTGCATCGCCACCATTGGTGAAGTTGCCCTTCCTGGGCACGGAACCCGCCCGGTTGGTGAGGTCATCCTCATCCCCCATCCGGTTGGTGATCGTTGCTCCGGAATCCCCACTGCGGCCTGCCAGAACGTCCGAATTGCTCTCCGAGTCCGCAGCGGACGGGAGGCCCGGAACCTTGGAATGGACAGCCAGAACCTTGCCGGTATTCGCAAACCGCCCATCAACAACCGTATCCTTGAAGTCCAGCATGCTTTTTTCGGTGCTGGTCACTTCATGAACAAGCGTGTTCCTCAGGGTCGCATTGCCACCAAGATTGACAAGATTGGCCAGCGTGCTGTCCGTAGCCGTAAAGCTGCTGTTGTTCGTGACCACGCCCTTGACGTTGGTATGATCAACAGACGCCGTACCGATATTGGCCAGTGTCCCGTCCAGCTCACCACCCTTCTGCACATACGTGCCGTTGGTCTGGTTGATGACCTGACCCGACAGCGTCGCATCCGTCACGGACAGGGTACCGGCTTCCACGTTCGTCATGCCCTTGTAGGCAAGATTACCCGAAAGACCCAGGGTCCCCGTGCCGGTCTTGTCGACCCCACCATCCCCCGTCAGGCCGCCTTTCCATGACATGGTGTTGCTGTCCTGGACATTGAACTCGTTCATACCAGTCAGATTGGCAGCAACCGTGCTGGTGAAATCACGCCCCTGGATGTTCCGTATCGTGGCGGCATCAAGATTGATGGCAGCCTTGGCTCCGTCCTCTGCGGCAATGGCAGGAGAAGAGCCATCATCACCAGCTACCAGCACACCATGATCCAGCACATTCAGCGTGCCATCGGAGGCTGCGCCGGTCCCCGGCACACCGAAGCGGATCGTCCTGTCATTCTGGAAGCGCCCGCCATCAACCGTCACGGTCCCCTTGCCACCAGCACCGATGATCGTGTTGCCGTTCTGCATCGTACCATCGACACCGACAACGAGGCTCCCGTTGCCGCCATCCTCGCCAAACCTTGCTTCATCAGCGCGGAAGCTGGCACCGTCGCTGATATTCACAACACCGGTCCCCTCGTTACCGATGTGGGCATTGGTAGCTTCCACGGCAGAGCCTCTGCCCGTCACATTCACTGTGCCAGTCAGAGACGGTGAAGCTGCGGCATAAAATTCATCAGCCTCAACACGGGAACCATTCTCGACGTTCAGCTCACCATTCTGGTAAATGCCAACGGCAACATACGCACCCTCGTTGGTACGGTTGTTGATCTGCGCTCCGTCCGTCAGTGTGGCATCACTCTTCCCGATCGGGCCAGACCCACCACCATAAGTCGGGTCGCCGTTACCGATGAAGACGGACTTCCGCTGTATCCTGGCGTCCGGACCTTCCAGCACCAGATGACCCTCATTCCCCCGTGCCAGACCAACACTCAGCGGACCTATTGGACTACCTTTTGCCGTGGACAAGGACCCTTTGTCCCGCAGGATCAGCGTACCATTGCGGATGTCCACAGTGCCGTCGATCTGGTTCTGGCCTGTCAGCACCTGTGTGCCAGACAGCAGACTCAGGACACCCGTTCCCTTGAGGGACCCGCCATACGTCTCCCCTTTACCCTGGGCGATCGCCAGCTCCCCCTGATAAGGGGCGGACGGATCGGGGGACGGTGTCATGACTAAACTGGTGTTGTCACCCGCCTTGTCGAGCACGGCATCTGCACTGCCTGCCAGGGACTGCACCAGCGTACCACCATGGCTCGCCCCGTTATGCCCGAAAATGGCCGTGCCCCCATCCAGATGCAGGGTACCAGCCACGCTTGTACCATCCAGACCGAGCTGACCATCCTTCTGGTACAGGTCCCCCTTGACCTCCGTTCCCTGGGGAAGGTTGCGCGTCTGAGTGTTCGTCATGTCTCCGGAAGAAACAGACGCACCATCATCGGCACGGGCCACACTGCCCACCCCAGCGACCAAGGATACTCCGCTGAGCAGAGCCAACATGTAACCAAAACGGCGATACCCTGCCTTGTGGCTCGCCAGATACCGCAGCGGGGCCTGCCCGCTCTGCCCAGTAATCAACACCGGCTTATCCTTTAATATCCACACTGTTGCAACTGGAGGTGCTGCGTATACCTCCGCCCACTATGGAGACCGGTATCCGATGATTGGGGTCTAATTATCACATAACTTTGGCAGAAACTTGACTAACAAATTACTTCTTTTAATTTTATGTTAATATGCTCTGCTGTGTTAGGTGATAATGATATGTTTCATTAATAAATGATTTCCAATATTCATGAGGGAGCCCGCAGAACTCCCATCTGGCCTCCCATCACAGGGAGGCCACCAGCCACTCCGCCACACGGATGCCGTCAATCCCGGCGGAGAGGATTCCCCCAGCATAGCCAGCTCCCTCACCAGCAGGGAAAAGCCCCCGCAGAGCTGGACTCTGGCCCGTGGCGTCACGGTCAATCCGCAAGGGCGAGGATGTCCGTGTCTCGACACCGGTCATCACGGCATCATCCATGCTGTAACCCTTGATCCTGCACTCGAACCGGGGCAGGGCTTCCCGGATGGAGGCCACCACGAAATCCGGCAGACAACGGGAAAGGTCAGTCGGCGTCACACCGGGCTGGTAAGAGGGCACGACCGTGCCCAGAGAGGTGGAGGCCCGCCCTGCAAGGAAGTCCCCCACACGCTGCGCCGGAGCACGATAATCCCCGCCACCTGCCACGAAGGCCGCCTTCTCCCACTGACGCTGGAAGGCGATCCCCGCCAGCGGCTCATCCGGGAAATCGACACCGGGGCGGACCTCCACCACGATGCCGCTATTGGCGTTCCGCTCGGCCCGGGAATACTGGCTCATCCCGTTCGTGACGACCTGATCCTTCTCCGAGGTTGCCGCCACGACCTGCCCACCGGGACACATGCAGAAGGAATAGACACCCCGCCCCGTGCTGGCATGATGCACCAGCTTGTAATCGGCCGCACCAAGCAGCGGATGCCCCGCCTGCGGGCCAAACCGGGCCACGTCGATCACCGCCTGCGGATGCTCGATCCGCACTCCGATGGAGAAAGGCTTGGCCTGCATCGGCACACCTTCCTCATGCAGCATGGCGAACGTGTCCCGGGCAGAATGACCGACCGCCAGAATCACCCGGTCAGCAGGCAGCACTTCCCCGGTGGAGAGACGCAGCCCCGTCACCTGTCGGCCACCACCCTCACAGGGTGCCGTCTCGATGCCCTCCAGCCGGGTCTCGAAACGGTATTCCCCTCCCAGCTCCTCGATCTGCGCCCGCAGGGACTGCACGACCGTCACGAGCCGGAACGTCCCGATATGCGGCTTGGAGAGGGTCAGGATTTCCTCCGGCGCACCGGCCTTCACGAACTCCTCCAGCACCTTGCGCCCCAGATGGCGGGGATCCGACACGCCGGAATAGAGTTTGCCATCGGAGAATGTTCCGGCTCCCCCTTCACCGAACTGCACGTTGCTTTCTGCCGTGAAACGGGATTTCCGCCAGAGGGCGAACGTATCGACCGTACGGTCCCTCACGGCCCGGCCACGCTCTATGATGATCGGCTTCAGCCCCGCCTGGGCCAGCACGAGAGCTGCCATCAGGCCACAGGGCCCCGCCCCGATCACGACGGGCCTCTGCGCCCGCCCGGCGGCGTGAGAGGGCAGAACGGGCGGAATCCAGCGCATGTCCGGCGTCGGACGGACATGCTGGTCCCCGCTGAAACGGGCCAGCACGGCATCCAGCTCCCGCAACTCACAGTCCAGCGTATAGACGAGCTGGATGTTCCCCCGCCGTCGGGCATCATGCCCCCGGCGGAAGACATGATAGGCCAGCAGCTCCTCCGGCCTTACGGCCAGACGGGCCACGATGGCGGCCCGGAGGTCTTCCGGCGTGTGGTCGAGAGGGAGGGCAAGATTGCTGAGGCGGAGCATGGGGGAAAAGGCTGTCATGCCCGTTCCTTTAAAGCCAGCACCGGGGCACTGGCAAGCAGGGAGGGCAGACAGGCCACCGGTCCCGGTCCCTGCCCTGCTCCATGTGAAACAGGACAAGAAAAATGGTGAAAGCTGGATAGGTCTAACTTATACTGCATCCCCTCATACATCTTCGTGCCTATCAGGGTTCCTCCATGACGACCACGCCCCATCCTCCACACGAGCCGGCAGAAGGCACAGCCTGCTCCCACCACGACCATGATCACCACGACGGGCATGGGCATGGGCATGGACACCATCATCATGGCGGGCACGGGCATGTCCACGCTCCGGCCTCCTTTGGTGGCACGTTCCTCATCGCCATCATCCTCAACACGCTCTATCTCGTCGGGGAAGCCGGATGGGGCTTCGCCGCCCACTCCCTCTCCCTGCTGGCCGATGCGGGGCACAATCTCTCGGACGTGCTGAGCCTGCTTGCCGCATGGGGGGCCCAGATACTCGCCCGCCGCACCCCCAGCGAACGCTTCACCTACGGGCTGAAACGCGCCACCATCCTGACGGCCCTGCTCAACGCCACCATCCTCCTGCTCGTCACCGGGGGCATCATCTGGCAGGCCATCTGGCACCTCATCCATCCCGAAACCGTGCAGGGACAGACCATCAGCATCGTGGCGGGCATCGGCATCCTCATCAATGGCGGGACGGCCCTGCTGCTCATGCGGGGCGCCCATCATGACCTGAACATGCGGGGGGCCTTCCTGCACATGGCCTCCGATGCCCTCATGGCCCTGGGCGTGGTCATTGCCGGTGTCCTCATCACGCTGACCGGCTTCTCCTGCATCGACCCTCTGGCCAGCCTCATCGTGTCGGGACTCATCATCTGGGGGACATGGTCCCTGCTGACCCATGCACTCGGCCTGGCCCTTGATGGCGTGCCGCAGACCATCACTCCCCGTGCCGTGGAAGACTCCCTGCGGAGCCTGCCCGGCATTGCCGACCTGCATCACCTTCACATCTGGCCCATCAGCACGACCGAGACGGCTCTGACGGTCCATCTGGTCCTCCACCCCGTGCCGGAAGACTGCACCATTCTGGAAGCCCAGAGCCGGACGGCCGACCTTCTGGCCCGGGCGACCATCCTGCTGCGGGAGGAATTCGCCATAGGCCATCCCACCTTCCAGGTGGAACCGCCCGAAGGAGCCGGCTGCGCCACACCCGGCTGCAACACCCCCCACACCGCCCCGAAAGAGACGGACTGCCCCCATGACCACCACCACGCCTGAAAGCGCCGTGCCAAGGGAGAACACGACCACGCCACTCCGCCTGCGGGTGGCCCGTCTTTCCATCCTCGTCAGCCTCGTGGTGCTGGGCATCAAATATGCGGCATGGGCCGTCTCCGGCTCCGGTGCCCTGCTGTCCGATGCCATCGAAACCATCCTCAACGTTCTGGCCTCCGTCGGCACGCTCTGGGCCGTGGCCTTTGCCGCCCGCCCGGCAGATGACAACCACCCTTACGGGCACGGCAAGGCGGAATATGTCTGGGCCGTCATCGAGGGGGTTCTGGTGGTGCTGACGGCCCTGGTCATCCTGGCCATTGCCGGGCACGATGCCCTGCACATACAGGCCCCGGAAGCTCCCCTGCCGGGGGCGCTCCTCAATGCCTCTGCCGGGGTCATCAACCTCATCTGGGCCCTCATCCTGCGACGGATGGGCCGGACACATCACTCACAGGCCCTTAGTTCGGCCGGGGATCATGTTCTCTCCGATGTCTGGGCCAGCCTGGCCCTGCTGGTCGGTGTCTGCCTCATCCCCCTGCTGCACTGGCTCTGGCTGGACCCGCTGCTCTCCGCCCTCGTGGCCCTGAATGTCCTCTGGACCGGCTTCGGCATGATGCGCCATTCCATGACCGGCCTGCTGGACGAGGCTCCACCGCCGGAACTGGTCCATGAGGTCGGCCAGACCATCACGCAGGCAGGCCAGGGAGCACTGGAGGCCCACGACCTCCGCATGAGGCGGGTGGGGTCCCTCTATTTCGTGGAGTTCCACCTCATCGTGCCGGATGAGATGCGCATCACGGACGCCCACGACATCTGCGACCGGATCGAAAATGCCATCCGGGCCGTGCTGGGCCGCTCCTCCATCCATATCCATGTGGAGCCGGAGGACCTCGCCAAACGCCACAAGCCCGGGGCCAGCGGTGTGCTCGTCATGTAACCGTCATGTCACATCTGCCATGCAAAACCATGGCCCCCCTTGACCGCAGGGAAGGCTCCGTCCGAAACAGGGCATGACCTCTTCACCCCCAGCCCTGTGGCGGATCCACCCCAGACGTGTCCGATTCTTCCCAAAGCGCCCCCGCTCCTGCCCCCGGTTCACCCCACGCCATGAGGCGGCGCAACCGCATCACGCATTTCCGCCGTTCGGCCCGGATGCGCACCTCGCAGTGGCGACGGACCTTCATCTTCTGGGCCGGGGCCATCACGGTCGGCATTGCGGCGTGGCTGTTCGCCCGGGCGGCTGACTATGCCAGCTCCCTCTGCATGGGCCTCCAGCACTGGAATCCCTATGTCATGTTCGCTGTCATTCCCAGCGGGCTCGCCCTCTCCATGTGGCTGACAAAACGCTTCTTCCCCGGGGCGCAGGGGTCCGGCATCCCGCAGACCATCGCCACGCTACATATTGAGGACTTCTCCCTCGTCAACCGCATCCTTGCCCTGCGCATTGCCGTCGGAAAGGTGTGCATGACCACACTCGGCCTGCTCTGCGGGGCCTCCATCGGGCGGGAAGGCCCCACGGTGCAGGTCGGGGCGGCCATCATGAACGCCTATTCCCGCTTCTTGGGCCATGCCAACGTCTCGACCCGTCGGGGTGTCATCCTGGCAGGCGGGGCTGCCGGTGTGGCCGCCGCCTTCAACACGCCGCTGGCTGGCATTGTCTTCGCCATCGAAGAACTGGCCAGTTCCTTCCAGCAGCGGACATCCGGCGTGATGCTGACGGGCGTCGTCCTCGCCGGTGTAACAGCCATTGTCCTGACGGGCGGAAACTATACCTATTTCGGCCATGCCTCGGTGGATGTTCCCGTCGGAACGGCCTGGATTGCCGTGCTGGCCTGCGGCATTCTCGGCGGGCTGGGCGGGGGGCTCTTCTCCACCATTCTCATCCGGGTCGGCAAGGGTCTGCCCGGCTTCATCGGGTCCATCCAGAAGAACCGGCCCATCCTGTTCACAGCCCTGTGCGGGGTCATCCTCGCCATGCTGGGCTTTGCCAGCCACGGTGACACGTTCGGCACGGGCTATGTGCAGGCCCATCATCTGGTGGCTGGCTCCCGCCATGCCCACATGTCCTATTTCCTGATGAAATATGCCGCCACCATCATCTCCTACTGCTCCGGCATACCGGGCGGGCTGTTTGCGCCGTCCCTCTCCATAGGAGCCTCGGTGGGGGGCTGGGTTGCCCGCTTCCTACCCCACACAGCCCCCGGAGCCGTCGTGCTGCTGGGCATGGTCGGCTATTTCTCCGGTGTGGTGCAGTCCCCGCTGACGGCCACCGTCATCGTGATGGAAATGTGCGACAACCAGCAGATCACCCTGGCCCTGCTGGCCACGGCTTTTCTGGCCTTTGGTGTCTCACGCATGGTCTGCCCCCACTCCCTCTACGGGCGTCTGGCCGACCAGTTCATGGCCCGGCAGGAGGGGTATCTCCAGAAGAAACACGAAGAGAACAAACAGTCCAAGGACTGAGAAAAATCGTGATGGAAATGTGCGACAACCAGCAGATCACCCTGGCCCTGCTGGCCACGGCTTTTCTGGCCTTTGGTGTCTCACGCATGGTCTGCCCCCACTCCCTCTACGGGCGTCTGGCCGACCAGTTCATGGCCCGGCAGGAGGGGTATCTCCAGAAGAAACACGAAGAGAACAAACAGTCCAAGGACTGAGAAAAAAAGATGGTCTGCCGGACTGGAGGCAGACCATCCCTGATGGCCATCAGCCCTGAGCGGACAAGTCCACAACCCCGACATAGCCTTCTTCAGTCCCGAAGATGACGGCTCCCCCCTGCGGGGTGAAGGCGATGGCATTCACAGCACCACGGGCGGCACCACCGCTGCGCTGGCCATTGCAGAGTGGCAGGATGCGGCCTTCTCCTGCGGCAGCCTCATCAGCATGATTGGGCACTTCCGCCAGAAGGACCGTGCCATCCTCAAACCCGATGGCCAGAATGTCATCCGTGGGATGGGCACAGACGCAGGTCACGAACAGCCCCGGCAGGCGGGCCAGCTCCATGGGGGGCTTGCCCATCGGGCCACCCCCGAAGAACGGCCACAGCACGACGGCATCCGCCCCTGATGTGGCCAGCCAGCGCCCCTTGCGGGTGAAGCTCATGGACCCGATCTTGCGGGGATAGCCACTCATGCGCATGTTGTGCCCGTCAGACAGACGCCAGCCATGCAGCTCATTCTCCTGCATGCTCGTCACCAGTGCCTCGCCGCCCGGATGGATGCACAGCCCGGTATGGCTGCCCTTCCATTCCAGAGAACGGACATTGGCATCCTTCGCCTGCACGAACCACATGGACACGCCATTATAATGCGAGGCAGCCAGCCTCTTGCCTTTGGCATCGAAGGCAAGACCGCTCAGAGCCGAAGGATGCTCCAGCACCTTCAGGGGTTCATCCGCGCCGTGGGCGTAGAGATGAACCTCCTTCCTGCTGGCGCAGGCCCAGTGGGTAGGCGTACTGGCCAGACAGTCCACCCAGCCACGGCCCTCATGACGGTCTGTCATGGTGCCATCGGCCCGTGTTTCCACGACACGGCCATCTTCCCCGCCACTGAGGAAGCTGTCCTTCCCGCAACCCTGCGCAAGGGACACCGCCCCGTCATGCACAGACAGGCACTGCCAGTCTTCGGAAGCCCGCAGGCCGTCCCGAGAGATGAGGATGAGCTCTCCATCCATCGTCAGGGCGGCAAAGGTCCGGCCATCACGACTGGCCTGCACGCCGGTGATCGGAGCCTCAAACTGACGCTCGGCCCCACGGGTCTGCAACAGGGTCCTGCTCTGCGGCGCACTCATACGGCCACACACCCTTCAAAGCCACGCTGAAGCTGGGCACAGTCCAGCTTGCGGCCGATGAACACGATGCGGGACTGTTTCGTCTCTCCCGCCCTGAACGGCCCGATATAATCGCCATCCGCCATCATGTGCACGGCCTGGAAGGCAAAACGCTCATCCTTGCCCCTGAAATGCAGGATGCCCTTTGCCCGCAGGATGTCCGGTCCCTGCTCCTGCAGGACAAGGCCGATCCAGGCGTGGAAACGTTCCTCATCCAGCGGTTCCGTCACGGTGAAGGAATGGCTCGTCACATCCTCGCTATGGGCGTGATGATGCCCGCCCGGCCCGTGGGCTGCCTCATGATGATGGTCGTGGTCATGACAATGGCAATGGTCGTGATCGTGATGATGGTGGTCATGCCCGTCCTCCTCAAGGAAGTCCGGCATGGTGGACAGGGCACGCCTGAGGTCGAACCCGCCACGGTTGAGGATGTCATCCAGAGCCACCTTGCCCCGCTCGGCCCGATGAATCCGCACGACGGAATTGATGGCCCGCAGCTTCTGCTCCACCCCGGCCAGTGCGGCCTCATCCAGAAGGTCACATTTGTTCAGGATGATGACATCGGCAAAAGCCACCTGATTGACGGCTTCCGGGCTTTCCTTGAGGGTCTGGAGCACGTTGTAGGCGTCCACGACCGTCACGACGGCATCCAGCTCGGCTTTTTCACGAATGCCCTCATCCACGAAGAAGGTCTGCGCCACGGGGGCCGGATCGGCCAGGCCGGTAGTCTCGACGATGATGCCATCAAATTTGCCACGGCGGCGCAGCAGACGGCTGAGAATCCGGATGAGATCACCCCGCACCGTGCAGCAGATGCAGCCATTGTTCATCTCGAAGATTTCTTCGTCAGCATCGACCACCAGATCATTGTCGATGCCCAGCTCCCCGAACTCATTGACCACCACGGCGTAATTCCGCCCGTGATCGGCTGTCAGGATGTGGTTGAGCAGCGTGGTCTTGCCCGCTCCCAGAAAGCCGGTAAGAACCGTGACGGGGATTTTTCTGGTCTGTGAATCAGCCATGATGTCTGTCCTTGTTCTCCTTGAGAGTTGAGCTGAGCATACTCTTCTCCCGTCTCAAAACCAAAAAGAAGAACAGGTGGTTGCATAATCCGACGCCCCTATCCCAATATGGGCGGAGAGGCCGGAAGGGCCTTGCCCGCCCCCGCATGATGAGGGGCCGCCCTCCAGGTCCGGGCCGAGGCACGATTCATTCCGCATCCTCCGCCCTCATTTTCTGATGGAGACAAACCCATGAATGAAAACACCATTCTCATTCCCGGTTTTGACAGACCCGTATCACGCGTTGCCCTTGGCACATGGGCCATTGGCGGCTGGATGTGGGGCGGCCCTGATGACGACAATGCCGTCCGTACCATCCACCGTGCCCTTGATGAAGGCGTGGACCTGATCGACACCGCTCCGGTCTATGGCTTTGGTCATTCCGAGGAAGTCGTGGGCCGTGCTCTGGCAGAAAAACCCCACAGGGCCCGCATCGCCACCAAGCTCGCACTGGACTGGAACGACGATCACCAGCCGTTCCGCAATTCCAGCCCTGCCCGCATCCGCAAGGAAGTGGAAGACTCCCTGCGCCGCCTGCGTGTCGAGACCATCGACCTCGAGCAGGTTCACTGGCCGGACCCCAACACGCCGATCGACGAGACGGCCCGTGAGCTCCAGAAGCTCCACAAGGAGGGGAAAATCCGTGCCCTTGGCGTGAGCAACTATTCCCCGGAACAGATGGACATCTTCCGTGAGGTGGCCCCGCTGGCCAGTGTCCAGTCCCCCTACAATCTCTTTGAACGTGAGATTGAAAAGGACGTGCTGCCCTATGCGAAGACGCACAAGCTCGTCACGCTGGCCTATGGCCCACTCTGCCGTGGCCTGCTGACCGGCAAGATGACAGCGGACAAGACTTTCCCGGAAAGTGATCTGCGGTCTGGCGACCCCAAGTTCCAGAAAGAGCACTTCAAGGACTATCTGGCTGCTGTGGACGAGCTGAAAACGATTGCGGACCGCCACGGCAAGTCCCTCATGGTGCTGGCCATCCGCTGGGTGCTGGACCAGGGACCGACCATTGCCCTGTGGGGTGCCCGCAAGCCGGAACAGATTGATGGTGTTGCGGATGTCTTCGGCTGGCAGCTGACCGATCAGGACAGGAAGGATATTGACGCCATTCTGGAACGTCATGTCCCCACGCCCATCTCTCCTGCCTTCATGGCCCCACCGGCCCGGAAGTCATGAGAAAGAACTTCATATTAAATTGAAGCAATGCGGCGAAGAAGTGGCATGGCTTTCTGGCCACTTCTTCTGCTGCTTTTGGACCAGAACATGAAAAAAAATATGACATGGGCCAACATGCAGAAAAATATGAAGTTTTCTGAATTTTGTTAAAAATATATTAGTTTTTATACAACTTTAATGCCATTTTTTGTTAAGAAAATTATAAGATGAACGACCTATATCCTTTCCGGAGAGCAAGCCTTACCTCCGAAGGATACAGACGTTGGCTGGTAACCCGAAACCCGTTGTCGCTACCGGGACCTACCTGGTGGATATCGCCTCCCTGACGGTTGACCCGAGAACGAAACGGGCCACCATCTCCAATCCCAAATACAACGTGGAAGCCACTTTCACGACCCATACCCCGACCGGTCGCAATGACAAGAAGGTCCAGGATTTCACCTTCCAGGATCCGCAAACGAAAAAACAGCTTACCGGCAGTTATGATTACTCATGGGGCAACAAGTCGGTAAACGGCTTCATCATCGGCAATGGGTCGGGGGGCTATTACATCATCACCTCCGCCGTGCCCGGCAGCTCCTCATCCACCATTGATGGTGCCGCCCTGCTTGACCCCTCGGAGGCACGTTACACTTACATCAACGATTCCTCCAGAAACTGGGCCAATGGCAACTTCTTCGACCTCGACCTGAATGGTCAGCATTATTACTTCCATCAGGACAATGATGGTACAGCCACTGATGGTGCTCTGAACGAACAGTTTACCTTCAATACATGCTTTCTGGCTGGCAGCCTGATCGAAACGCCAGACGGCCCCCGCAAGGTGGAAGAGCTCAAGACTGGTGATGTCATTCTCACCCACAACCCCATCAGCGGGCAGACCCTGCCGCAACGTCTCACATGGGCAGGCAGAAATCGGCTGCGGATAACATCCTCCCCCCATATGGATATGGCCGGCTACCCTGTACGGATCAGAAAAGACGCCCTGGCGGATGGCGTACCCTCCGAAGACCTTCTGGTTACGGCGGAGCACTGCCTGTTTCTTGATGACCGCTTTGTCCCTGCCCGCATGCTGGTCAATGGCCGGTCCATCCATTTCGAGATGACAGACAGAATCCGGCAGATGGCCTGCGACATTTTCCACATTGAGACGGAAATGCACAGCGTCATCTTCGCCAATGATGTGATGACGGAAAGCTATCTGGATACGGGCAACCGTTACCAGTTCGTGCGGTCCAGCCACGACAGCCATACGGGCGATGTCATCACCCATGACTTCTCTACACGGAAACGGTCATGGTACCGTGATGCCGCTGCTCCCCTGTGCACGGCCCGGGAATTCGTGGCGCCCCTTCATCAGGGATTCCTCCAGCGTGCAGAAGAGCTGAGTTTCCCCATCCAGCACCCCTACAAGGCTGAGGCCCTTTGCGAGGATCCAGCCTTCCACCTGGTCACGGACCGGGGAGAGGTCCTGCATGAGAAACGGACATCCGCAGGGTACCGGCTCTTTTCCATTCCCCTCGGAACAACCCATGTCACGCTGGTCTCCAGAACAGGCCGCCCCTGTGACACTCACGGCCCCTTTGTTGATGACCGGCGCACACTAGGGGTACTGGTCGGAGAAATTCTCCACTTCCAGGCTACCCATTCCACCAGCATCGACACACACCTGACGACCGATCAGCTGGATGGCTGGTGCGGGCTGGAAAACCCCTCCATGCGCTGGACGCAGGGGGCTGCAAGACTCCCTCTTCCCAGTCAGCCGGAATACAATGATGGTGTGGAGACGGGGCTGCTGGCCATACAGATCATGGCGGCAGGCCCCTATCCCCTGTCTGCCAACAACTCTCTGGAAAATGAAGCTGACATGACGACACAGCCCGGTCTCGTCAGGGCTGTATAACGAAGGAAAACTGGGGGCGTCTGATACTGGTTCCTGCGAAACACCAAGAGAACATGAGTAGCAAAGGAACCTTCCTTCCGCTCTTGTGCACCTGAAATGCGCTACCTGCCCGATCAGAAAATACGATTTACCAGAAAAAAGAATGTACATTTATTGATATTTGGTTAATTTTACTCAAAAGATAATTGAATTTGCACTTAAAATATTATTATTATACGGTAAAGGAAAGATTGGCTCTTTTGGAGAATCATGCATGCCCGGCAATCCGCAGCCTGTCGTCGCACTTGGAACATATAGAGTAAATATTGCATCCCTATCTGTTGACGCAAATGGAAATGGCTACATAACATCCCAGTTGTTTGGTGTTGATGCCACTTTTACAACACACACTCCTACACGGGCATCCGACCAGAAGGTACAGGACTTTGTAATAAAGGATCCCAATACGGGAAGTGTCATTACATCTGGTGGTTATGATTTCTCTTGGGGGAATAAGGCTGTAAATGGTTTTATCATTGGTAATGGCAGTGGTGGGTATTACGTTATCACGTCTGATGTTCCGGGCAGCTCATCTTCCAGTATTGATGGACGCTCCCTGATCGACCCAACACAGTCACAATATTCATACAGTTTCAATTTCAGACTTCCTTGGTCAATGGGAAACAATTTTACTCTTCTTCTAAATGGAGTTTCTTACACCTTCAAGCAGGACGATAACGGTACAGCAACAGATGGCTCACTTGGCCAGAAATTTACATTTGATACATGCTTTCTTTCTGGAACCATGATTGAAACCCTCTCAGGGCCGAAAAAGATAGAAAATTTGACCAGAAATGACGTTGTAATTACTTTCAATCCTGAATCGGGACGAAATGAGCCTCTTCCCCAGCATGTTGTCTTCTGCCAACAGAGCAGGGTCCGTATAGACTCATCTCTCCCCTTGGACATGGCCGGCTATCCGGTCCGTATCAAAAAAAATGCACTGGCAGACAATGTACCTTCCGAGGATCTTCTGGTTACAGCGGAGCACTGCCTGCTTCTGGAGAAACATTTTATTCCAGTCCGTATCATGGTGAACGGACGATCAATATATTATGATACGAGCATGCACGATACATCCAAAAAGAGCGGACCATTCTTTTATTATGACATATTTCATATAGAAACATCAACACACAGCATCATTTCTGCAAATAATGTTCTTACGGAAAGTTATCTCAATACAGGAAACCGTTTCCAGTTTCAGCGAGATAATGGAGACACAAACGTCATAGAATATGATTTTACTTCAAAAAATCTATCATGGGAGAAAGATGCTGCAGCGCCATTATGCACAGCAGAAAATTTTGTAGCTCCTATCCATCAAAAGCTGCTTGAACGTGCAAAACAGCTTCTGTTTCCAGTTCAGCACGCCTACAAAACTGAAACCGTGTCCCACAATCCTGCCTTGCAACTACTCACGGAGCAGGGGCATGTTCTTCAGGAAAAACGGTCCTCAAACAACTACAAAGTATTTCACATACCTGCCGGGGTAAAAAGAGTAACCATCCTCTCAAAAACAGGAAGACCTTATGACGTCCATGGTCCTGTCGTGGATGACAGGCGCGAGCTTGGCGTTTTGGTAGGAGAAATACTTTATTTCCATGGAATAGATTGCATAAATATCGATAGACACCTAACATATGAAGATATGGAAGGCTGGTTCGATTTGGAAAATTCTAAAATGAGGTGGACTAAAGGAGCGGCTACCCTTGATCTACCCCATACCAGTCAACACTCTGTAACGGAAGCTGGACTGCTGGCCATCGAAATCATTTCCGCTGGGCCTTATCCGGCTGATGCAGAACATCCGCTGACGACCTATCAAAACGAACTGAAATACAAACCCGTCAAAAAAGCGGGATAAATCAATGGATAACGGAGAGCTTGTTCCAACACCGCATTGGATCAATGCTCTCCGTTTCCTGCCATATATGCCAACCTTTACTGGCCGGATGGAGCAACGGCAGTTGGTGTCAGGGTCATGCCCGGAATACCAAGGGCCTGTTTCTCTGCCGGGGTCATGATCCAGCTGTCCTGCTGTGTATCCGGGGAGCCTTCACCATGGAACTCCCGGATCCTCTTCTTTGATTTCTTGTGCGTGTGCTTACGCACATACTGATGCTTCTTGCGGACAATCCGGCTCAGGTCTTTTTCAACATGCACGGCCGTCACGTCATTATCCGCATCAACCGTAATCCTGTTCCACATGAACATGGCTGGTGCCACATCATGCTGTGAGGGCTTCCCCTGCTGGGCAGCTGCCTCGTCATTGACATAAAAATGAGGCCGTGTGGCGAGAAGCCAGCTGCCAGCCGGAAGGTTGGCAAACACCAGCTGACAGGCATCATTGCGGGCAGCATGCCGTACCAGGGCAAGGGCCTTACTATTGCCAATTTTCTCCCTGAACCCCGCCTGTGCCATGTCGATGCGGAGATAATCACGGAAATACGGGGCGTCCGGCATCAGCATGACATCCACATCAGCAACCCTGCAGGAAAACTGTGGATGGAGGTTATCGTGGCCAGAAAGCAGTACGGCCAAAGTCCTGTTACCTGGCTGTCCAGCCCAGGCCAGCTGCTTGACCTTGAAATTTCCGTCATAGCCGGAGCATCCGCTCAACAGTCCCATGATCCCGGCAAGTCCTGCCAGAGTATACAGTCTCATTTTTCCAAAAACCATTATCCGGAATGATCCTTCTTCCAGTGACGTCAAATCTCTATGGCGCAGCCATACCGTCTGCATGATAGGCGGCAAAAGATACGGAATGCCATCATTTTGCCTCGACCACCTGTCGCATCTCCTGGTCGGAGAGTCCCAGCCCCTTCATTTCTTCCTCTGTCGGATGCCACGTACTGACATCCGCAGCCGCTCCAAAATGTCGGGCCTTGAACAGGCCGATATCATTTCGCCTGTTGCCATCCTGAACAACCTGTCGTGCAATGACCCCCATGTCATCCTGCACGACAATACCTCCCCACAACAGGTTGAAGCCGGAAATATTGCTGCGCAGCTCCATCCCACTCACCCAGTACGTCTGCGGTTGCGCCAGATAATGCTGGATGTTGCCAAAAAACACCCATTTTCCAGCAGGAACATTCCTGAACACAAATGTACACATGGCCTGCCGGGGAGCCTTGCGCAACAGGGCCTTCGCCTTCCGGGTAATGTCACCCTTAAAATGATAGGGGGACTGCAGTACCCGTATCCAGTCCCGATAGTACGGTGTATCCGGGAAGAGGAACGAGTTTTCCACCAGATTGGCACAATAATACTGCTTTTGCCCAAAAATGGCGGACGCCCGTACGATCACGGTTGCATGTCCAGTCCGGGCCGCCCAAGCATGATCCTCATCCTTATACGGTATCTTGACCGTATCACAGCCACCAAGCACCATCAGGGACACGCAACACATGAATGTACCTGGAATGGAGTATCGTCTCATACCCTGCAGCCCCCAGTCTTATTCTGAACGAATACGACCAGTTACTCAAAATGCATTACAAATGCCATAGTTGTGACATAAAATAACGCCCTGCCCCTGAAACCATATTACCCCGTCCCGGTAAGTCGACAGACCACCATCCTTTCTCCTGCCGCTTTAGCAAAATACGTTCCCAATCCCATGAAAACATTCTAATCTGGGCCTCTTCCGGGCATGAAAAATGCTCACAGACGCAGCAGGCAAGCGTAAGGTCATCATGAAGGCAGTTCGTCACTCTGAAAGCAATCAGGCGGCCCATTGGGATGTCGCCCGCAGGGCCCTGGCTGGCTGGGGGGCGCTCTGCGGTCTGGCCCTGCTTGCCGCATGTAGCAGCAGCCAGCATTCTCCTGCTCTCACCCCCATGACGCAATATGCCAATGGGCAGACTGGCCCGCTGGGATACGACACACATGTCCCGGCTTTTGCCAGCGAAAATTTTGCCCCCTTCAACCGTCAGGATGTCGCCGCCATCGCCCTGCGGGAATGGCGGATGTTCGGAAGTCCGGTTGCCGATGCGGACCCGCATGACAGGCCAGAGCCCACAAGCCCCGCCCTCAAGCCGGAGCGTCTGCCCGGCCTGTGGCAGCGCATTGGTGAATATTGGTGGATCGGCCAGGCCCCGGAAGAAAATGAGGCCCGCTGGACAGGCCGTACCGATGGCAATGGCACCCTGTTCTCCTTCCAGCGGGACGGCAACTACGCTTGGTCCGCCGCCTTCATCTCCTACGTCATGCGCATTGGCGGCGCCAATATCCGCTTCCCCTACTCCCCGAACCACGCCACCTACATCAATGCCGCAGCCTCCGGCAATAATCCGGGTATTTCAGCACAGAATCCCGCCAATTATGCCCCACGGTTGGGGGACATACTCTGCGTGGGCCGTGGACGGAGCCGCAGCATCACATATGCCATGCTGCCGACCTCCTACGGCTTCCCGGCCCATTGCGGCATCGTAGTGGCCACGGGCCAGAATGCCCCGCCTTTCGGCAAGGAAATCAGCATCGTGGGAGGCAATGTGGATGATGCCGTCTCGCTGACCCACGTTCCAACGGACAGCACCGGCCATGTCAGCACACCAGACGGGCGAAGCTACGACAGCCGTTACCCGTGGTGTGCCATCCTGACCCCCCGCTACGATGCCGACATGGACCCGAACAGCGGGCAGTAAAACGATCCTACTTCACAGGCAGGCCGCTGGCCTTCCACCCCGTGCCGGGGCCATGCCTGTCTTCGAAGCCATCAGCAACGTTCGTCAGCGTCCTGTACCCGGCCTGGGCAGCCAGTGCGGCAGCCTTCTGCGACCGCATGCCTGAACGGCAGATGAAAAAGATCGGCGTGGCCTTGTCCGGCACGGCCTCTTCCAGTCCGTGGAGGAACTCGGCCTCACTGCCTGCCCCCCATGTCAACGCCACAACCTTCCGGCCCAGAGCTCCCAGCTCTGGCAGGCCCACCTGCGCCCATTCCTCCGGTGTACGGACATCCACCAGCACGGCCCGTGCATCAGCCTGAAGACGGTCCCAGCTTTCCTTCGCAGTACAATGTTCCATGTCAGCCTCCTTTTACGCAGGCGCCCCGTCCCGGCCATGTTTCGCTCCCCCAACAGACGGGCGAACATTCACGACCCGGAACCGTACAGCCAGACCTGCACTCATCATACAACCTGATGTTGTTCCGCTCTCCCCAGAGTTCAATGGCGAGGAGAGTATTATAACCATCTTAAATAGTTATAATGATTCTTCCACACCATTTTACGTAGAACATAATGATGATACCTTCTCTGCCATCATGACCTCGCCCCACACCATCCACCGGAACAAAGCACATATGTCACATCTGTCATCCCATCCTCACGCCTTGCCCTGCCCCTCTCTGGTGGAAGCCATTGGCAATACCCCGCTCATCCGCCTGCATCATGCTTCCGAGATCACGGGCTGCACCATCTATGGCAAGGCGGAATTCATGAATCCCGGTGGGTCCGTCAAGGACAGGGCAGCCCTTTCCATCATTCAGGACGGTTTTGCCCGTGGTGCCCTCAGCAAGGGCGGCACGATCGTGGAAGGCACAGCGGGCAACACGGGCATCGGCATCACGCTCGTGGCCCATGCACTGGGCTGCAAGGCCGTCATCGTCGTGCCGGAAACCCAGAGCCGGGAAAAGCTGGACTTCCTCCGCATGATCGGAGCGGACCTGCGCCTCGTGCCCGCCAGACCGTACCGGGACCCCGGCAATTACGTGCATGTCTCCCGCCGTCTGGCCGAAGAAACCGGGGCCTTCTGGGCCAACCAGTTCGACAACACGGCCAACCGGGACGCCCACCGCACGACCACGGCCCCAGAAATCTGGTCCCAGCTGGACGGAAAGGTCGACGCCTTCACCTGCTCCTGCGGGTCCGGCGGTACACTGGCAGGAATCGCCTTCGGCCTGCGGGAGCTGGCCCAGCGGGATGGCCGGAAATCTCCCGAGATCGTCCTGGCCGACCCGGAGGGCTCCGGCCTGTATGGCTGGGTGACCGCCAATGACCTCAGCATCACCGGCAGTTCCATCACCGAAGGGATCGGCCAGTCCCGTGTGACGGCCAATCTGGAAGGCTGTGCGCCCGATCACGCCGAACGCATCCCCGATGCCGAAGCTCTGGAACAGATCTACCAGCTCACCATGAAAGAAGGTCTCTCCGTGGGTGGGTCATCAGGCATCAACATTGCTGCGGCCATCCGCACGGCCCGCCGTCTCGGGCCGGGGCATACCATCGTCACCATCCTCAGCGATGGCGGGGCACGATACCAGTCCAAGCTCTTCAACCCGGACTTCCTCCGCAGCAAAAACCTGCCCACCCCGCCCTGGATGTGACATCCCGGGCTGGTCCGCTCCTAACGGCGGATCAGCCGGGCGGCAAAGAAGCCATCCATGCCCCCCTGTGCCACGTTCATGCCCGGATGGGTACGGAAGTACCCTTCCTCCGTGCGGGCACGGGGAAGAGCCGCCAGCTCATCCTCCGTAAAAGGAGACAGCTTCCACCGGCCATCTTCCAGAGCGTGAGCGATACGCTGCGGACCTTCCTCATCCTGAAGGGAACAGACGGCATAGAGCAGCATCCCGCCCGGCTTCAGCATGTCATAGGCGGCATCAATGAAACGGTCCTGCCCCGCTGCCAGCGTGGTGATGTCCCGGGGGCGTTTGATCCACAAGACATCCGGGTGACGCCGCAGCGTCCCCGTGGCCGAGCAGGGCGCATCCAGCAGCACGGCATCCAGCGGCCCGGAAGGACGCCAGCGAAGGGCATCCCCCACAATGACCTCGGCCTTCAGCTGGAGGCGGGCCAGATTCTCCTTCAGCCTCTGGGCACGGGGCTTCTCACGCTCCACGGCCATCACCTCGGCACCCGCACAGAGCAGCTGGGCCGTCTTGCCCCCCGGTGCGGCGCACAGGTCGGCCACCCGCTTCCCCCGCATGTCGCCCATCAGCCGGACCGGCATGGCCGCCGCCGTGTCCTGCGCCCAGAACTGCCCTTCCGCAAAGCCCGGCAGGTCTGCCATTTTCGTACCCGCCGGGTAGCGGACCGTCCCCGTCGGCAGGGGCTCGCCCCCTTCCGGGGCCTCATAACCAGGCTTCACGGTGAGGTCCAGCGGCGCTTCCTGATAGAAACCCTGCGTGATGGACCGTGCCCGCCGCCCCCAGGAACTCCAGAGCCAGTGCGGCACATCCAGCCGGGCATCATCCAGCCCCTCCTTCAGCGTTTCAGCCTCCCGCACCACACGGCGCAGGACGGCATTGGCCAGACCGGCAAAAGGCGACAGGCCACGCCGGTGCAGGAGGTCCACGATCGTGCCCACGGCCGCATGAGGGGGTGTCTGAAGATGGATGATCTGCGCCACACCCAGCAGCAGGGCACAGCGGACCGGCTCCGGCGGCTGGCGGCGGAGGAGCGGCTGGAGCAGCTCCGTCATGCTGCCCAGATGGCGGAGCGTGGCCGCCGCCAGACGGTGGGCCGCCGCACGGTCCCGCCCCTCGCAGCTGCTGCGCTCCAGCGTGGTTTCCAGCATCCGGCGGTGTTCCACCACACCGCAGATGATGTCGAAGGCCAGATCCCTCACCGGGTCTTCATGGCGGGAAATGGAGGCAGGGCGGGCAGCAGGCCGCCGCCCCCGGCCACCCTTGGGGTGTGAACGGGCTGGACGGGGAGAAGAAGCATTTGTCATGCGCCCGTTTTCAGGAGTCAGCGGCAGGAAAGTCAAGATGGTTTTTACACGCCCCCTTGACCCTCCCCGCCAAAGGGGCTGCAATCCATCAATCATGACAGACCATACCATCGCCCATGCCTTGGAAGGCATCCAGACCCGCATCAGCGCCGCCTGCCAGAGGGCTGCCCGCCCGGCGGAGGCGGTCAGCCTCGTGGCCGTCAGCAAGTTCCATCCGCAAAGTGCGGTACAGCAGGCCCTTGAAGCTGGGCAGCGCATTTTCGGGGAGAACCGCGTGCAGGAGGCCGCCGCCAAATTTCCTGCCCTGCGGGAAAAATGGCCGGACCTCCGCCTGCATCTCATAGGCACGCTCCAGAGCAACAAGGCAACCGAGGCCTGCGCCCTTGCCGACGTGATCGAAAGTCTGGACCGCCCCTCCCTCAGCACGGCGCTGGAAAAGGCGTCCCAGAAAACGGGCCGCCTGCCTGAGCTGTTCGTGCAGGTGAACATTGGTGATGAACCGCAGAAATCCGGCATCGCCACCTCGGAGGCGGACCGGTTCATCGAGGATGCCCTGCGCCGTTTTGGCCAGCATGTGAAAGGTCTCATGGCCATCCCGCCCGCCGACGAAGACCCGCGCCCCTTCTTCCACAGGCTGGCGGAGATGAACCGCCGCCATGGCCTTCCCGCTCTCTCCATGGGCATGTCGGCCGACTTTGAGACCGCCATCGCCGAGGGGGCAACACTTGTCCGTGTCGGCACGGCCATCTTTGGAGACCGCCCCGCCCCGTAATATCGGCATGACAGGGATGACAGTTTTTTCGGGCTGTCTCTTGCATTCCCCATAAAAAAACTGTCATGAAGCCAGAATCATTACAGCCTGTGCTTCCTTCCGTGGGGGCACTTCTGCCTGTCTTCCTGCGGGGGATGGGTGTCTATCAGTCATACAGGATGGTTTCACCATGTCTGAACAGGATAGCGTGTCCCTCAAGGAATCTTCTTCTGACGCCCGGTATCCCAGCTCTGTTGGTACGCCAACGGCAGCACCACCGCCGCCGGAGCCCGGCGGGCACAGCCACCCCAAGGGCATTGGCGCCATGCTGGCCGCTCTGGGTGTCGTATATGGCGACATCGGGACCAGCCCGCTCTACGCCCTGCAATCCTCCATCCGCAATGTCGGGTCGGAAACCCACCCCGCCCATGCGTGGGAAGTCATCGGGCTGACCAGCCTCACCTTCTGGGCCCTGATGCTGGTTGTGACCATCAAATATGTCATTCTCATCATGCGGGCCGACCATAACAAGGAGGGGGGCATCATCGCCCTCATGGCTCTGGCGCAGCGTGTCTGCAAATCCAACTATTTCCGCTGGGTCTTCGGGCTGATCGGCATTGCCGGGGCCTGTCTGTTCTTCGGGGATGGCATCATCACACCAGCCATCTCCGTCCTCTCCGCCGTGGAAGGGGTGGAGGTCTCGGTACCCGAGGCTTCAGCCTTCATCATCCCGGCGGCCATCATCATCCTGCTGGGGCTGTTTGCCGCCCAGGCTCTGGGCACTGGCAAGATAGGCCGGGCTTTCGGGCCCATCATGCTGGTATGGTTCTTCACCATCGCCATACTGGGGGCAAGAGGGATCATGCTGCATCCGGGTGTGCTGCTGGCCCTGTCCCCGCTGGAGGCCATCCGCTTCATCGTCACGCATGGCAAGCTGTCCTTCATTGCGCTGGGATCGGTCGTGCTGTCCGTCACCGGGGCGGAGGCCCTCTATGCCGACATGGGCCATTTCGGGCGCACACCCATCCGCTTTGCATGGCTTTTCCTTGTGCTGCCTGCCCTGACGCTGAACTATTTCGGGCAGGCTGCCTCCATCATCCACAACCCGACCACGTTGGCCAATCCTTTCTACTATCTGGCCCCGCACTGGATGCAGATACCCATGCTGCTGCTGGCGACCATGGCCACCATCATTGCCAGCCAGGCGGGCATCTCTGGCAGTTTCTCCCTCTGCCGCCAGCTCATCCAGCTTGGTTACCTGCCCCGCACACGCATCATCCACACCAACCCGCATGAGGAAGCGCAGATCTACCTGCCGTCCCTCAACTGGCTGCTGGCCTTCGGGTCCGTCGTGCTGGTCATCGCCTTCCGCTCCTCTGCGGCCCTGGCTTCTGCCTACGGCATCGCCGTGACAGGGACCTTCCTCTGCACCTGTGTGCTGGCCATGGTGGTCTTCCGCCGTGTCTTCCAGTGGAAGAGCTATGCCGTGGGGACCGTGTTCGGCTTCTTCTTCATCATGGATGCCGTCTTCTTCTCCTCCAACGTGATGAAGATTCCGGATGGAGGGTGGGTCCCGCTCAGCATCGCCGTTGGCAGCACACTCATCATGACCACATGGCAACGTGGCCGCCAGCTCATCCGCAACACGAAAAAACGTGATGCCGTGCCGATGGGCTCCTTCATCACCCGGCTGACCCAGTCCCGCACCATCCGTGTGCCCGGTCTGGCCGTCTTCCTGACCTCGGACCCGGAAATGGTGCCGGATGCCCTGCTCTACAACCTGCGGCACAACAAGGTCCTGCACCAGACGGTCCTCTTCGTCACCGTGCAGACGCTCGACCAGCCGGAAGCGGACCCCGACCAGCGCATGACTGTCAAGGAACTGGCACCAGGCATCCGCCGGGTCATCATCCGTTACGGCTTCATGGAGATGCCCAACCTGCCCCTGACACTGGCTGGCATGACAGAAATGGATTTCGACCCCATTCAGGCGTCCTATTTCACCTCGCATGACCTCGTCTTCCGCTCCAAGGTGCCGAAGATGTCACTCTGGCGGATGTGGGTGTTCCTCTATCTCCTCAACAATGCCACGTCGATTTCCGAGTTCTTCCGGATTCCGCCGGAGCGTGTCATGGAGTTCGGGGTACGGGTTGCGATCTGATCGTGGCCCACCAGCCCCTTCCGCTTTCGCTCTACATCCACTGGCCTTTCTGCCTTGCCAAATGCCCGTACTGTGATTTCAACTCCCATGTGCGGGAAACCATCCCTCAGGAGCGTTTCGCCAACGCCCTGAGGGCCGAGCTGGAGCATGAAACCACACGGCTGATTCAGGACGCCCCCCGGCAGCTTGTCTCGATCTTTTTCGGAGGGGGAACGCCCTCCCTCATGCAGCCGGAGACGGTCCATCATCTGATCGAGGATGCCCGCCGCCTCTTCCCCAGCGTGAATGACCTCGAGATCACTCTGGAGGCCAACCCCACCAGTGTGGAGGCCGATAGGTTCCGTGCCTTTGCAGAGGCAGGTGTCAACCGTCTTTCCCTCGGCGTGCAGAGCCTTGATGAGACCGACCTGGCCGCTCTGGGGCGGCAACATTCGGCACGACAGGCCATTGCGGCCCTGGAGCTGGGACGCAGCATTTTCCCCCGCCTCTCCTTTGACCTGATCTATGCCCGCCCCGGCCAGACGGAAGAAAAATGGCGTGCGGAACTTCGGCAGGCCCTGGCTCTGGCCGCAGACCACCTTTCACTCTACCAGCTGACGATCGAACCCGGCACGAAATTCGAGGCCCAGCACAGGCGGGGCAACCTTGTCCTGCCTGAGGATGATCTGGCGGCGTCCCTCTACATGATGACCCGTGACGAAGCCGCCCGTTTCGGCCTGCGTGACTATGAAATCTCCAACTATGCCATCCCCGGTGCCGAAAGCCGCCACAACCTCACCTACTGGCATTATGACGACTATCTGGGCATTGGCCCCGGTGCCCACAGCCGCCTGACCTTCAGGGACCAGCTCCACGCCACACGCCGCCATCGTGCCCCGGAACCCTGGGCAGAGCGTGTGGAAACACATGGGCATGGCACAAAGGACGATGAAACACTCTCACCGGACATGAAGGCTCATGAAGCCCTGCTCATGGGGCTGCGCCTGCGGGAAGGCATCAATGCGGCCCATTTCAGCAGACGGACCGGCCTGCTGCTGCGAGACTGCCTCGACCCCGTCATGCTGGAGGCCTGTCTTGAGGAAGGCTATCTGGAACAGGATGCCCAGACCCTCCGGGCCACGGATGAAGGCCGTCTCCGGCTGGAAGCCCTGCTTGGCCAGCTTGTTCTCTGAACGCCACCTTTGAAAAGAACAGACTGCACCCCATCTACAGGGGCAGCCTTCCATCATCCACAGCGTGATGCCCGCCATGTCTGCACAGAAAGCCCCCACCCTCCACATGATAAAGCTGATCGTAGGCTGCACCTCCCCCGAGATGCTGCGGGACTGGGTGGCGGTGGAACGCCACAAGGGGACAGCCTACGTGCGCACCCGCACCATGCCCAAACGGGCTGAGGAAATCGTGCAGGGTGGCGGGTCCATCTACCGGGTCATCAACGGTCTCATCATGTGTCGGCAGCCCATCATCGGGTTTGACAGCTACACCCGGGATGACGGCCATCCCGGCACGCTGATCCTCGTCTCGGACGAGGTCATCCCGACCCAGCCACGGCCCATGCGGCCTTTTCAGGGCTGGCGGTACTTCAAACCGGAAGATGCTCCACCCGATCTTGGTCAGGAGGCCGCTGATCTCCCCGATGACGGGATCAGTTCCCTGCCGGCCTCCCTCCGCAACCAGCTGTCCGAGCTGGGCCTTCTGTAACGGTCAGGAACAGCAGGCCATCACGGCCCGGAGCTGATCTTCCAGACCACTGCTTTCGGCGGGAAATGTCCCTTCCAGAGCCGATGTCCCCACGGTGAACCCCGCCGCCCCGGCCTGCCGGACCGTCCTGATCTGTTCCGGTGTGCTGATGGACCCTGCCACAATCACGGGTTTCTTTACAGCTGCACAGCTGGCCCGGATGACCTCCGGGACATTCCCGTCATTCCGGTACGCCAGCAGGTCCAGCCCCGTCACGGCGGGATGGGCGGCCCATTCCACCGCATTGCGGGCTATTTCCTCCGGTGAGCCTTTCAGCACGCTTGGATGCCCCACAACATGCCCTGCAAACGGGTAGTAGGCTACGTCATGCCCTGCCAGAAGAGGCAACACATCCGGCACATGCGTGCCTCCCATCAGGCAGTCCACCCCCAGGGACAGCCCGGCCTTGACGGAATCCAGCTCCCGCTCCCGGTCCGGTGACACGATTTCCAGGTATGAAGTCGCTCCAGCAGAACGGATCCTGTCCGCCAGTATCCGCAACTGCTCCACGGGCAGACCAATATCCTTGAAGCCAACATGCCGGATGCCCAGCCGCAGGGCGATATCCACAGCCTCCAGAGCATTGTCCACCGTGCGGTCATCACGGGTCAGCATAAAAATGAACCGGAGCGCTTCCATCATCCCTCGTCCCTGACTGTCCTGATCCTCTCTCCCTCATATGGGATGCACACCATACCCAGCCAAGCCCCTATGGACATTCCCCCCCAGCCCCTCCCATGATGGCGGGCCAACATGGCTACAGTGACAGGACACGCCACCATGAACGATACGCCCCACAAGACCCCCGATGACTCCATTGAGGCAGCCTTTCAGGATGATGAGCAGACCATCACCGGAGAAGACCCTTTCCTGCTTTTTCATGAATGGCTGACGCTGGCCGGCACGAAGGAACCCAATGACCCCAATGCAATGGCTCTGGCGACGGTTGATGAACATGGCCTGCCCGATGCACGCATGGTGCTGCTGAAAGGCGTTGATGAGACAGGTTTCATCTTCTACACGAACAGCGAATCTGCCAAAGGACGGGAACTGGAAGGCAACATGCAGGCGGCCCTGCTCTTCCACTGGAAGAGCCTGCGCCGACAGATCCGCATCCGGGGCCGGGTCTCACGTCTTCCTGCCGTAGATGCGGACGCCTATTTCGACTCCCGCCCCCGGGCGAGCCGCATCGGCGCCTGGGTCAGCCAGCAGTCCCGCCCCATCGCCAGCCGCAAAGCCCTCTGGAAGGCCGTGACAAAAGAAACGGCCCGTTTCGCCATCGGGCCCATCCCCCGGCCACCATACTGGAATGGCTATCACGTCACCCCGGCCTCCATGGAGTTCTGGATGGACAAACCATTCCGCCTCCATGACCGGGTACTCTTCACCCGTACACAGGATGGCCAGCACTGGACAACACAGCGTCTTTTTCCGTGAGAGCAGGCACAAAAAAAGGTGCGGGCCCAAAAACCCGCACCTTCCCATGGTCCATGACTGGCAGAGGCTGTTCTACCGCCCTGTCATGATGCGATCGACCAGCTCCTTGACGGTCGGAATATGCCCATTGGCGTAGAACGGGTCTGTGGCAAAGCGCCACGCATTCGTTCCACCGAAGACCAGATTGTGATCCACGATCTTTTTCTGCTCCTCTGGCGAGACATCCTGCAAATGGGAGATCGTCTGAAGGGTCTTCTGAATACAGAAAGAACGGGGATCCGCCCGCTGGCCTGTGCTGAAGGTCGGGCCCTTCTGGCTCCAGTTGGAGAAACGGCACTGGGAAAGGCACCCCATGCAGGCCGCCTGATCAGCCAGAACCTGCCGGGCCGTCTCCAGCGTCTCGAATACCACAGTATCATCCGGCGTCCGCATGGGCTGGATATACCCGGCGGCCTTCCAGCGATTCACCTTCTCGGCATCATCAGCCCGGACAAAAACCTCCCGTCCTCGCCCGCCCAGACAGATGGGCGTATCAAATTCGGCTTCTGCTGCCGCACGGAAAGCAATCTGTCGCTCGGACCGCTCATACAGCTCCCGCAGGAAACCATTTTTCACGGCCGATGAATAAAAACCTGTCGGAGAGAAACGGTTCAGATAGACATCACCCTCCTTCAGCGTCAGCAGCAGCTGCTTCCACGCATCCGGGACAGGGCTTTCCTGCGTCAACAAGGGGCGGGTACCGAACTGGAAAGCAATCAGCCCGATCTCGGGGTTGTCCAGCCAGTCACTCCACTCTTCCAGATGCCAGACACCACCAGCCATGATGATGGGCACATGCTGAAGGCCAAAACCATTCATGACCTTCCGCAGGGCTGCCACACGGTGGTAGGGCTCCTCCGGTTTCAGAGGGTTTTCCGTATTCGAGAGGCCATTATGTCCGCCGGCCCGCCAGGGGTCCTCATAGACAACACCGCCCAGCAGCTCGGAAAAACGCACATAGGAGCGCTTCCAGAGCGCACTGAACGCACGGCCAGATGAGACGATCGGGTAGTAATGTATCCCGAACTGCGCCGCAATTTCAGCCAGCCGGTAGGGCATCCCTGCGCCACAGGTCAGCCCCTGGATCAACCCGGGAGCACCTTCCAGTATCCCGGTGATGACTTCCTCGGCGGCGCCCATTTCCCACATGAAATTGGCATGAACACGGCCACGGCCACCGGAAATGTCCCGGGCTATCCGTGCCTGTGCGATACCCCCTTCTATGGCATAGCGCACCAGCTCGGCCTGCCGCTCCCGGCGTGTCCGGCCATGATAGACCTGCGGAACAGGATTGCCCTGCTCGTCATAACTGTCCGCATTGACAGCAGAGAGCGTTCCGACCCCACCTGCCGCAGCCCAATGACCCGCAGACACACCATTGGAGACAGAAACACCTTTGCCCCCTTCGACCAGGGGCAGAACCTCCTGACCACCAAAACGGACGGCATTGATCGACTTCATAGAGGCCAGATGTCCCCACTACTCAATCACAAAACTCACTCATGCAAAGGGAGCCTGGGCTCCCCTCACACATCCTTACTCCGCATCACGACGAGGGCGACCCGGCTTTGCGCCAACGCTCTCCGTAATGTCCGCACCAGTCTCCTGGTCCACGACACGCATGGAAAGCTTCACCTTGCCACGATCATCAAAACCAATGACCTTGACCTTGACGGCATCACCCTGCTTGACAACATCCGTTGTCTTGGCGACCCGACCATCCGTCAGTTCGGAAATATGAACCAGACCATCCTTGGGGCCAAGGAAGTTCACGAACGCACCGAAGTCGGCCGTCTTGACAACCTTCCCATCGTAGATGCGTCCCATCTCCGGTTCCGCCACGATGCCCTCAATGCGGCTGATGGCCTTCTGGGCCTGCTCATCACTGGCGGCAGCAATCTTGATGACGCCGTCATCCCCGATATCAACCTTGGCACCAGAATATTCACAAATCTCACGAATGACCTTGCCGCCCGATCCGATCACATCACGGATCTTCGCAACAGGAACGGTCATGGTCGTGATCTTCGGTGCATTGCCAGCCACGTCGGAGCGTCCCTCGGAGAGGGCTTTGCTCATTTCACCAAGAATGTGCAGACGGCCTTCACGGGCCTGCTCCAGCGCCACCTTCATGATTTCCGGCGTGATGGAAGTGATCTTGATGTCCATCTGGAGAGCGGTCACACCCTCGGACGTACCAGCAACCTTGAAGTCCATATCCCCAAGGTGATCCTCATCCCCAAGAATATCTGTCAGGACAGCATGGCCACGCTCTTCCTTGATAAGGCCCATGGCAATGCCCGCCACCGGGCGCGGCATGGGTACGCCGGCATCCATCAGGGACAGGGACGTTCCACAAACCGTAGCCATGGAGGAAGAGCCGTTGCTTTCCGTAATTTCGGAAACGACACGCAGCGTATACGGAAAATCTTCCTTGGACGGCAGGAGCGGATTGATGGCACGCCATGCCAGCTTGCCATGTCCGATCTCACGACGGCCCGGAGACCCCATGCGGCCACACTCACCAACGGAGAACGGCGGGAAGTTGTAATGCAGCATGAAGCGGGACCGGTATTCCCCCTCCAGCGCATCAATCACCTGCTCATCCTGACCTGTCCCCAAGGTGGCGACAACCAGCGCCTGCGTCTCGCCACGGGTGAAAAGGGCAGACCCATGAGAGCGGGGCAGCACACCAACCTCAGCCATGATGGGACGCACCGTCTTCGTGTCACGGCCATCGATGCGGATGCCCGTTTTCAGGATGGTGCCACGGACAACCTGTGCCTCCAGATCCTTGATCATCGGCTTGGCCAGCTCGGCATCAAAGCCTTCCTCCTCAAGGGTGGCCACGATCTTCTCGCGAGCTGCGGCGACCTTCTCCACACGGGCCTGCTTGTGGCGTTCCTTGTAGGCCTCGGCAATCAGCTTGTTGCCCACCTTGTCCACACGCTTGCGCAGGGCGACCTCTTCCTTGGAGACCTCCGGCAGGTCCCACGGGGCACGGGCAGCCGATTCTGCGAGGTCGATGATCGCATCAATCACCGGCTGGAAAGCCGTATGACCCAGCATGACAGCCTCGAGCATCTCATCCTCGGAGAGCTCCTGCGCCTCGGACTCAACCATCAGCACACCCTCGGACGTACCGGCCACCACGAGGTCCAGCGCACTGTCCTTCACCTGGCTGAGGGTCGGGTTGACAACAAACTTGCCATCAATGTGACCGATACGGGCAGCCCCAACCGGACCGAAGAAGGGAATACCGGACAGTGTCAGCGCTGCGGAACAGCCAATCAGAGCCACCAGGGCCGGATCATTTTCCATGTCATGGCTGAGGACCGTGGCAACGACCTGAACCTCATTCCGGAAATTGTCCGGGAAAAGCGGACGGATCGGCCGGTCGATCAGACGGGAGGACAGCACCTCATGCTCGGACGGGCGGCCTTCCCGCTTGAAGAACCCGCCGGGAATCTTGCCTGCAGCGTAGGCCTTCTCCTGATAGTTCACGGTCAGCGGAAAGAAATCCTGCCCCGGCTTCACAGTCTTGGCACCAACGGCAGTACAGAGCACGACCGTATCACCATAGGTGACCACAACGGCCCCATCAGCCTGACGGGCAATCTTGCCCGTCTCAAGCACCAGCGGACGACCGGCCCATTCAATTTCTTTGCGGAAATAATTGTCAAACATTCTGTCTTCCTCCGGAAGCAATAATCACGGCCCGACCGGTACCAGACTACAAACAGCGTTTCGGACGGCATGGCGAGGATGACGCACCAGACGCGTCATGACACCATGTGGCCTGAAACGCCGGAAAAGCGTTTTCTGGCAGCTCAACCCGGGCCCAAATCCGGGGGAGACCTCTCCCCCGGAGAAAGGTCGAAAATCAGCGGCGCAGGCCGAGACGTTCGATCAGAGTCTTGTAGCGCTCTTCGCTCTTGCGCTTCAGATAATCCAGCAGCGCACGACGGCGACCGACCAGCATCAGCAGACCACGACGGGAGTGGAAGTCCTTGTTGTGGCTCTTCATGTGCTCGGTCAGGTTCACGATGCGCTCGGTCAGCAGGGCGACCTGCACTTCCGGGGAGCCCGTATCACCTTCGGCACGACGGTATTCAGCGATAAGCTGGCTGCGACGTTCAGCTGTAATCGACATCCTGTTCTCCAAAAAACAAATGATTTTCCAACATTCTGACTGCCCGCAACCGCCCTTCGGCAACCCGGCACAGCCCGATGACATGCTCCCCGATCATGACCCGCCAGAGTGGAACAGTCTCCACCCCATCAGGCACGCCCCCCTCAAGATGGGCCAGCGTGACAGCCTGCCCACAGATCAGGGATTTTCCTTCCGCTTTCGTGACGGCCAGCGCCGGGATGTCGACCAGCGCGGTCGCCGCCTCCAGCAGAGGAACCGGAAGAACACATGCCTTGTCTCTAGTTTCGTCCGTTTTGTCCAGCCCTAACTGTTCTGCTGAACAAGCATGGGAAAGATCAAACGGCCCGCATTTTGTGCGCCGCAGAACAGAGATATGCCCCACAGTACCACAGGCCAGAGCAATATCCCGCGCAAGCGACCGCATATAAACCCCCTTGCCTGACTGGACGTCAAAAACGGCCGTATCGGCATCGGGGCGGTCCACGAGAGTAATCGAATCGATTCGAGCAGGACGGGGGGGAAGTTCCGGCGGACGCCCCGCCCGGGCCAGATCGTAAGCCCGCTGCCCACCGACACGAAGAGCCGAAAAAACTGGAGGCACCTGCATCACATCCCCGCAAAGCGAAGGCAATACAGCCCTGATATCTTCATCCGATGGCCGGACATCGGACGTTGCAAGAACATCACCCTCCCGGTCATCCGTCGTCCGGCTTTCACCAAAAGAGAGGGTAAACCGATACCGTTTGGTTGCATCCATGATGTACGGAATGGTGCTGGTTGCCTTACCAAAGGCGATCGGCAGAACACCTGACGCCAGAGGATCCAGAGTCCCGCCGTGGCCGGCCTTGCGTCCATCAAAAAAACGCAGCAGCCGGTTGACCATCGTTGTGGAACTCGGCCCCAATGGCTTGTCCAGAATCAGCCAGCCATGGATGTCCCTACCTCTCTTGCGTGCCATCAGTATTCTGGCCCGGCCTCAGTCTTCATCATCCAAAGCCTGGTCACGGTGCAGGTCCCGCTGGACCTCTGGCGAGCGCAGGATGCTCTCCACTTCCATCGCATGCTCCAGAGACGTATCAGGCTGAAAATGCAGCTCCGGCACTGTCCTCAGACGCAGGGCCGTGGAAAGACGTTTCCGCAGGAAAGAGGCCACACGCTTCAGAGCTGGCAGGACAGCCTCAACATCATCTCGCCCCAGACGTGTGACGAACACCGTTGCATGGCGCAGGTCCGGTGAAATACGGACCTCCGTTACCGTGATGGTCACACCATAGAGTTCCGGGTCGCGGAACTCCGTTCTGGCAAACAGTTCTGCGAGAACATGGCGGACCTCTTCAGCTACACGCAGCTGGCGGGTGCTTGGGCCGACGGCGCTTTCACCCGCCGGCCCGAGGAGGTCAAAGGAAGGCCGCGTCTTCAAGCCGGGATCTCTTCCATCTCATAGCATTCAACCACATCACCTTCCCGCAGGTCGTTGTAACCGGCGAAGGAAAGGCCGCACTCATAATTATGAGCCACTTCACGGACATCATCCTTGAAGCGTTTCAGCTGGCTCAGCTCACCCTCATGAATGACGACGTTGTCACGCAGCAGGCGTACGCCACAGCCACGTTTGACGACACCCTCGGTGACGTAGCACCCGGCAACCTTGCCGACCTTGGTAATGTTGAAGACCTGACGGATCTCTGCATAACCAAGGAACTTCTCCCGATGCTTCGGTGCGATACGTCCTTTGACCAGCTTCTCCACATCATCAGAGACCTGATAGATGATGGAATAGTAGCGGATGTCCACACCATCACGCTGGGCCAGCTCACGGGCCTGAACGGTAGCCCGCACATTGAAAGCAATGATGACAGCATTGGACGCCTTGGCCAGCTGCACGTCACTTTCGGTGATCTGACCAACGCTGGCATTCAGCACCCGCACGGCCACTTCCTCATGGGAGAGCTTCTCCACCGTTGCCTGAATGGCTTCGGCAGAACCCTGCACGTCCGCCTTGACGATCAGGGCCACTTCCTTCTGCTCACCAGCCTGGATGCGGGCCAGCATCTGGTCCAGCGTACCACGGGCAGCAACCTGCATGGCGGTGGCCTTCTCCCGGGCCTTGCGCTGGCGGAACTCGCTGATCTCACGGGCACGGTTCTCGCTATCGACAACCACAAACGGCGCACCGGCATCCGGCACCCCGCTCATGCCCAGAATCTCGACCGGCACGGACGGTCCAGCCTTCTTGATCTGCTTGCCATGATCATCAAGCAGCGCACGGACACGACCCCAATGGGCTCCGGCCACCACGATGTCCGTCCGGTTGAGCGTCCCTTTCTGGACCAGCACCGTTGCCACGGAACCACGGCCACGATCCAGGCGGCTCTCGATGACGGCACCCTCGGCAATCCGGTTCGGATTCGCCTTCAGGTCAAGAATCTCGGCCTGAAGCAGGATGGCTTCCAGCAGACGGTCAAGACCATCACGCTTGAGGGCGGAGACCTCCACCTCCTGCGTGTCGCCACCCATGCTCTCCACCACGATCTCATGGTTCAGCAGCTCATTGCGGACACGGTCCGGATTGGCGCCAGGCTTGTCCATCTTGTTGATGGCCACGATGATCGGCGCATTGGCAGCCTTGGCATGTCTGATGGCCTCAATCGTCTGCGGCATCACACCATCATCAGCAGCCACCACCAGAACGACAATGTCCGTCACGGAAGCGCCACGGGCACGCATGGAGGTGAAGGCTTCATGGCCCGGTGTATCGATGAAGGTTACCTTCTGACCGGAAGCCACGGTTACCTGATAGGCACCGATATGCTGGGTGATCCCACCAGCCTCGCCATGGGCCACGTCTGTCGTGCGCAGAGCATCCAGCAGGGAGGTCTTGCCATGGTCTACATGGCCCATCACCGTCACGACCGGCGGACGGGGCTTCATGTCTTCCGGCTTGTCCTCAATGCCCTCGATGCCCAGCTCAACGTCACTGTCTGCCACACGCTTGATGCGATGGCCGAATTCACTCACGACAAGCTCGGCCGTATCACCATCGATGCTCTGGGCAGCCGTTGCCATGACGCCCATCTTCATCAGCATCTTGATGACCTCGCCCTGACGGGCAGCCATACGGTTGGCCAGTTCACCCACGGTGATGGTTTCCGGCACGGTCACGTCACGCACGACACGAACCTGATCGGAACGCAGGCGCTCCAGCTCGGCCTGACGGCGCTCGCGGTCACGCTGACGCCGGACGGAAGCCAGCGAACGGGTCTTGCCGTCATCACCTTCAATGGCGGCACGGACGTCAATACGGCCTGACCGACGGTCCTGACCACCACCCCCGCTGCGGCGGGGCGAAGAACGGCGGGACGACGGAGAAGAACGCCGGGCGCCACCGGCACCGCCACGACGGGAAGGCCCTGCTCCCTCGTCATCGGCACCTCCCACGGCCCCAGTGCGTCCCCGCAGGTGCAGCGTCTCGCTGGCGTCATTGCTGGAACGGGCTGAAGAAGCCCGTGAAGACGCCGCCGTATTCAGCGGGCGGCTCGGCATGATGGCCCGCTCGGCCAGCGGACGCAGACGCTTGGTCGGCTCGGCCAGCTGCACACCCCCGGTCGTGGAACCCGTCAGCGGCGGCGGCACCTTCCGTTCAGCTTCCTGGCGACGGGCTGCAACTTCGGCCTTCTTGCGAACTTCTTCCTCGGCCGCACGGCTCCGGGCCTCTTCCTCTTCCTGGGCACGACGGCTTTCGGCCTCAGCCTTCTGCCGGGCCTCTTCCTCAGCAGCGGAACGGATACGGATCTTCTCGGCTTCCCGGCGGGCTTCCTCTTCTGCCTCACGCCGGGCAGCCTCTGCGGCGGCCTCAGCCAGAACGCGCTGGCGCTTTTCCTGCTCGGAAGCCGTCAGGCCACGGACACCAGCCGTGGCACGACCGCCACGCCCCCCTGCGGCCCCGCTTCTCTTGGGCTTGCGCACTTCAACCCGGACCTCCTTGGAGCGCCCATGGCTGAAGCTCTGTCTTACAGAGCCAGCCTCTACGGTCCGCCCCACGTCCTTGCGTCCTGCCGGACGCAGGGACAGGCGGCCGGAGCTCTTGCCCTGCCCTTCTTTTGGGGTGGTCCCCTTTGGAGTTCCGTTCTGGTTGCGCTCGTTGCCGTCGCTCATAATTTCTGCCTGTTCCTTACTGCCCTACCGTATCAGGGCCCGGGAGCGTGCCTTCGGCCACCCCCGCAAATCTCTTATATTCTGCCTTCAGCCGCTCTGCCAGAGCGCCAGGAGCCATCACGGCATAAACCGCACGCTCCCTCCCGAAGGACGCTGCCAGGATATCCCCCGGCACCCAGACCACCGGCAGCTCCCGCTGGCCTGACAGCAGACGGGCCACCTCATCCTGGCTCGCACCTGCTGCACAAATGACAACCCCGACTCTGCCAGCAACGATCCGTTCCCGACACTTCTGGAACCCACAGACCGCCTCACCAGCGCGTCGGCCCAGACTGATACCATCCAGAAGGCGCTTTGCCAAACCATCCCTGAGAGACTCCACAAGCCCCACAGGCACGTCCACCTTCTGCCGCGCCGCCCGGGAGAAGGCCCGAGCCAGCTGTCCATCTTCCAGAACAGCCCTGTCCGCCTGCACCCACATGCCACGCCCGGGCAGCCGGGCGGCAAGGTCCGCCACGATCTGGCCATCGGGCCCGACGACAAACCGTATCATGTGACACGGCTCACCATGTGTGCGGCTGATCAGACAGCGCCGCCGGGATGAGGCACGACGCCCCCGCCCGGACGGGCCATCATCCACATCGGGGATATGATCCTCAGTCGTGACCCGAGTCTCCTTCACCAGCTCCCTCGTCACCCTCAAACCAGTGGGCACGAGCGGCCATGATGATCTCATTGGCCTCGGCTTCCTCAAGTGGCTCATCACCACCCAGAAGCTCGATCAGCTCATCGGCAGCGAGGTCGGCCAGGTCATCCAGCGTCCTGATCCCCTTCTCCCCGAGTTCAACCAGAACCTGGAGGGAGAAGACACCAAGATTGACCAGATCATCACTGACACCCAGCTCACGACGCCGCTCATCCAGAGCCTGCTCACGACTGGCCAGATAATTGTTGGCACGGTTCATCAGCTCTTCGGCCACTGCCTCATCGAAACCTTCAATGTCGTGCAGCTCTGCCGGGTCGGCATAGGCCAGGTCCTCGATGGTATGATAGCCCTCGGTTACCAGCAGTCCGGCAATGACGTCGTCCACATCCAGCTCATTGACGAACTGGCTGGTCCGCTTGCGGAACTCTTCCTGACGGCGTTCCGATTCCTCAGCTTCGGTCAGGATGTCGATGTCCCAGCGGGTCAGCTGGCTGGCAAGGCGAACATTCTGCCCACGCCGACCAATGGCCAGTGAGAGCTGCTCATCCGGCACCACGACCTCGACCCGGCCGGCATCCTCATCCATCACCACCTTGGTCACCTCAGCAGGCGCCAGGGCATTCACCACGAAGGTAGCCGCATGGGGACTCCAGGGGATGATGTCGATCTTCTCCCCCTGAAGTTCCGCCACAACAGCCTGCACACGGGACCCACGCATACCCACGCAGGCACCGACCGGATCGATGGAGGCATCACGGGACTCGACAGCCATCTTGGCACGGGAACCCGGGTCACGGGCCACGGCCTTGATCTCGATGATCCCGTCATAGATTTCCGGCACTTCCTGCGCAAACAGTTTGGCCAGGAAGCCCGGATGGGTACGGGAGAGGAAAATCTGCGGCCCGCGGGGCTCGTCACGCACATCGTAAATGTAGGCACGAATGCGGTCGGAGTTGCGGAACTCCTCACGGGGGATCATTTCATCACGACGCAGCAGCCCTTCGGCCTGACCGCCCAGCTCCACCATAAGGTTGCCGTATTCGGTCTGCTTGAGCGTCCCGTTGATGATCTCACCCACACGGTCCTTGAACTCGTCATACTGGCGTTTGCGCTCATACTCACGCACACGCTGGACGATCACCTGTTTGGCTGTCTGCGCCGCAATACGGCCGAAATCGATCGGCGGCAGAGGATCGACGATAAACTCACCTTCCTGGATCTCAGGCCGGAATTTCCGGGCGATCTTCAGGGGAATCTGGGCATCCTCATTTTCCACAACCTCGACGGCTTCCGTCCAGCGGCTCAGCCGGACCTCTCCCGTCTTGCGGTCGATCGTGGCACGGATGTCCTTCTCATGCCCATATTTCGCACGGCCAGCCTTCTGGATGGCCTGCTCCATGGCTTCGAGCACCTGCTCACGATCAATATTCTTTTCCCTTGAGACCGCATCAGCGACCAGAAGCAGCTCAGGACGGGTAACAGATGTGTCCATCAGATCGGACCTCCAACCAGCATAAGACGGGTCATCAGTTTTTCTTCCCCGGCTTTTTGGGTTTCAGCTTTGGCGCCCGGCGGGTCCTGCCATCGGCCTCGGCTTCGTCTTCCTGCGCCACGCCTGCCAGCGCAGCACTTGCCTCAATCAGCTCATCCGTCAGGACCAGCCGTGCCTTGCGCATGTCATCCAGCGGCAGGGCCACTTCCTGCCCGTCATCCAGACGAAGCAGGCCAAGCCCGTCACGCTCGCCAAGGACAATGCCGGCAAAACGCTTGCGACCATCCAGCGGAACCTCCAGCTCCACCTTGGCCAGATGCCCGGCAAAACGTTCCCAGTCCTTCGCCCGGGTCAACGGACGGTCGATCCCGGCAGAGGAAACCTCCAGCATCCATGCCCCTGGTATCGGGTCATCCACATCCAGCACAGCGCCCACTGCGTGGCTGATCTGCTCGCAGTCATCAACACTGATGAGCGAGCCATCGGCACGGTCGGCCATGACCTGGACGGTCGGTGTCTCATGCCCGAGAACCGAGAGGCGTACCAGCTCGTACCCCATGTCGGCCAGAGTCGGGGCAATCCTGTCCGCAATGCGTGCTTCCAGCCCGCTCAGACGGCGGATACCATGGGAGCTTTCACCCTCATGAAACGGAGCGGATGGACCGGACTGGTCCGACGATGTGGAAAAATGATCCAAAACAAAAAAGGCGGCCCATCAGGGCCACCCCCCAAAAGAGCGGAAAGTGAAAACATCTCCCTGATACGACAGAGCCACACCCAATGCAAGCACTTCCCGCCCGCAACTGCTCGACAGGGAAAAGATGAAAGAAACGCCATTCTGCCTTCCTGCCCTTATGGTATATGGTGATACGAAATGACAGCCATGAACCAGCCCTCCCCCTCTCCCGAACCACAGAAACAGCCTCTCTGGCGCCCCGTGGCCGTGGTTGCGGCCGTTGTGGGACTGGGGGGCGTCCTTCTGGCATGGCATGGCCAGCCATCTCCGCATGATGCCGCCCAGCCAACACCACAACCCCAGGCGGCGGAACAGGCCATTCCCATGGCGGCAGGCTCACTCCCGCTCTCCATGCTTCCCCCAGATGATGCAGCCCGGGCCATTGCCCGCAGCACAATCCCTGCCCAGCAGAAACCTGCCCTTCTGGCCGCACTCAAGGACAACCGCATCCGGCTGGCAGCCCTCCCCCTGGCCGATGCGGCAGGCCATGCGGGACAAATGCTGACCGTAAGCAGCAGTGGCATCAGCCAGCAGATCATCCTCGGCCCCAGAGCACAGGCCGTGCTGCTCCCCATCGCCCGGGAAGGCATCGTCACACTGACACGCACCAGTCCAGCAGGCATGGGCCCCGTATCCATTGCAACGCTGGACATGTTCCATAATGTCGTGGTCCTGCCTCCCCTTACCCCTGCCAGCCCTTCCTTCGCCATCCCGGTGGTTGTCCAGTAGCTGTCAGGAAAAGGACTTGACCCCATCCCGGCCTGCCAGTGAAAACAGGGGGTTCCCCTCCCGGCAGGATGCAGAAGCCCATGATGAAATCCCTGATCCCCTGGCTCTCCCGCATGATGCCCCTGATGATGGCGGCCTTCCTGATACTGGCGGCTGTCCAGCTGGCTCTCATGGTCCATCTCTCCCCCACAACCCTGCTGCATGCGCTGCTCGTTGCTGCCAACTGGGCCCGCCCCGGCTATCTTCCCGCCGGGATCGCCGGGCTTGCCCTCTCTCTTGCCGGGGTGTTCTACTGTCTCTCGTCCGACCGTCTGGCCCGCCGTGGCCTGCGCCACAGAAAGAGTCTTCTCATGGATGTTCTCAGCCGTCTGACCAACCGCACCGCTCTGGAGGAAATGCTGGCACGCCAGCAGCGTGAGAGTGCCATCAATGCTGAAGAGCTGGCCGCTGCCCTGCGTGCCCGTGTCATCGGGCAGGACCAGGTCTGCGAGGATATTGCCCAGCAGCTGCGCCGCCGGCTGGCTCTCCAGAACCGTGACCGTCCCGTCGGGGTCTTCCTCCTTGCTGGGCCGCCCGGTACCGGCAAGACCTATCTGGCCAAGCAGATTGCCAACCAGACGGAACGCCCGCTGCTGCATTTCGACATGACCCAGATGTCCAGCCCGCATGCTGCCACACAGCTTTTCGGCTCTCCCAAAGGCTATGTTGGGTCTGACACGTTCGGGCGGCTGACAGGTGGCCTGAAGGAAAATCCCGATGCCGTCGTCCTGCTGGATGAGATCGAAAAGGCCCACCCGGACGTCTTCAAGAAATTCCTTACGGCCTGGAATGACGGCCATGTAACGGAAGCCTCCACCAACGAGCTGGTACCAACCACACGGGCCATCTTTGTTCTGACATCAAACATTGCCACGGATGCTCTCAGTGCCATTGCGGACAGGCTGGCTGACGAGCCCGAGAAAATGCGGGCCGAATCGACCGAAGCCCTGCGTCGGGCCGGGTTTGCGCCGGAGGTCCTGAACAGGCTGGACCGCATCTTCGTATTCCGTGCGCTGCGGGGGCTGGACCTCGCCCGTGTGGCTGCTCTGGAAATTGAGCAGATGATCCGTGGCTACGGGCTGAATGTTGAAGCCGGTGGCATCGACCCTGCCCTTCTCTTCGAAATCCTTCAGCGCCAGCAGAAACTGGGCAGCATGGCCAGTGCCCGGGATATTCTCCGGTCCATTGAAGACATGATCAGCGACAGCCTCATCACGGCCCGCCAGCAGGGACGCACCCATGTCCACCTCGTCATGGAAGGAGAAGGACGCATCCGGGCTGAAACAAGCGAAGAGCCTCAGGAAAGAATGAACAAGGCCAGCCTGTGAAGCATCTCCTCCGTACCTGCATCTCCCTTTGGAAGCAGGCCCCCCTGTGGCGCCTCTCCTTCATGATCGGGCTTGGCGGGCTGATGATGGCAGCCTTTTTCCCAACCCCCTGGCTGAAAAAACAGGCTCCCTGGCTCCCCGGCATGGCGCCAGCAGCAACGCACGCTCCTCTCGATTCAGCTCATGCAGACGGCGGCCCGGGCGATGCTGACAACGCACCCTCCGGGCCGATGCCGGTGCATCTGCAATATCCCAGCATGTCTGAGATTGTACGGGATCGTGTTATCCTGGGTGGCCATACCATTCCTCTACCCAAAGGAGAGTGGCACCCCATTCTCTCCGCCCAGATCAGCAACGAGTCCCCCCTCTCTTTTCTGGCTCTTGTCCGTACACATCAGGGGGCCATTACCGGCCTCATCATCGCCCAGGCAACCCAGCAGCCCATTGCTCTGGACCGGGCTGGGAACGTGACGGGCATCTGCCATGATGACCGCAACTTCCTCAATCACAGCCTGCCGGTCTCTCCAGCAGGAGAAGACTGCATCGGCTCTGGTACTGTGGTGATACAGGGCAATGATGTCAGCACCAATCCACTCATCAACCAGTCCATCGCCCGCTTGCAGGCCCTCGGCGTCACGCCCATCCCCCCCCTGTTTCTGGCTGTCCAATGGCGACACGTCGCTACCACGACGGATGGTCAGGCCCAGGTTGGCCTTGTGGACACGCTGATTCCACCACTGGACCAGCAGACCCACCAGCTGCTTGCCCCCATTCCCGTCTGGTCCAGGGATGCGCTGTCACCCTACCCCGAGGCCAGAACATTCCTGACCAGGATGCGCAGCTGGGCGCTGGAATGGCAGAAAGCCCTGCAGCTGGGGTTCGGGAACCAGTTGCAGGGTCACACCCCGCCACCGGACCCGCTGATCCCCTGATGGGGCCTTCAGTGATGCCCCTTGGCGACGACGCGCCCCATGCGCTTCTCCGCCATGCGGGCGAGGCGCACAAAAGGCAGGCCAACCAGAAGATAGGCCAGACCGACCATGAGCCCCGTGCCGATATAGTCATAATAGGTTGACGAGAGACGGATATAGGTCTGGCTCAGCTCTGTCAGCGTGATGACGGAAACGAGGGAACTGTCCTTGAGCAGGGCAATGAAATCGTTCGTCATGACGGGTACGACCGTGCGGAAGGCCTGCGGAACGATCACGAGCCGGAGGGCCTGCATGTGGGTCATGTTCAGGGCGATGGCCGCTTCCATCTGTCCACGGGGAACAGAAAGCAGCCCCGCCCGGTAATTTTCCGCCTCATAGGCCGCATAATTCAGCCCCAGCGACAGCACGCCCGCCGCAAAAGGCGACAGACGCAGACCAAAAGCAGGCAGTCCATAGAAAATGAACAGCACCTGTATCAGCAACGGCGTGCCCCGCACGATCTCCACATACAGCCCGGCCAGCCAGCGTAACGGTGCCACCCCGTAGGCCCGGGCCAGAGCCAGCACCAGCCCCATCGCCACGGCAAGCACCATCGCCAGAGCCGACACGCCCAGCGTCATCAACGCCCCGCTGCCTATCAGAGGCAGAAAACTGACATAACGGTGGACCATGGCCTGCACGCTGCTGCCGGACATCCGCTCCATCGTCTGGCGGTAATCCACCCAGGCCGTTGGCTGGACTGTTGAGAGAGTCTGATCCCCCGTGTAATCGGCCATCTGCGGCGTCCAGAGATTCCAGCGGGCCAGAATCTGATGCAGGGTGCCATCGCTCATGAGATCACCCAGAACGGAATCCACAGCATCACGCAGGCCGGGATTGTTCTTGGGGAAGGCAATTCCATAAGCCACACGACCGATCGGCGGCCCAACGAGCTTCAGATCATCCGACCGGTAATAAAGGGCAATAGGCTCATCAATCAGAATGGCATCAAGACGTCCGTTCTTCAGGTCAGAAAACAGATTTGTCTCTTCATCATAAGAGCGCACATTGGCCGGATCGTGATCCAGCAGAAGACGCTCGGCAGCCGTGCTCTTGATGGTCCCGACCACATGGCCTTTCAGGGCATCAAGCGTGTCCAGCCCTTTTTCATCATTCCGCAGGACAATCCGATCCACCGTCACATAATAGGGCCGGGAAAAGAGCACGGCAGCCTTATGCTCCGGCGTCATCTCGATGCCATCGATGACCAGGGCATACAGGTCCCGTGAGAGGCCGGGGATCAGCCCGTCCCAGCCATTCTGTACGAAACGCCCATGCCGTCCCATCCGGGCGCTGATGGTCTGCATCAGGTCATATTCAAAACCTGTCATCCGCCCTTCATGGGCTGGATCGTGAAAGACGTAAGGCACGTTGGCCTCTCCGTCCGACGCCCAGGGAAGGTCCCTGTCATCCGTAGCACCGGGAACCCGCAGGGAAGCTACTGCTGGAGTACCGCCTTCAGCCCAGGCAGGAGCGGACAGACCTGCCATACCCCACAGCCCGAACAGGGCCAGAGCCAGCGCAAACATCACACGCTTCATCACCGTGCCCCCATTCATCAAAGGAGTGTCCGCAGGAAACGCCGGGTTCCTGCCTCACGCGGGTTGGCGAACATCACATCGGGGTCGCCACTTTCCACAATCTGTCCAGCTTCCATGAACAGCACACGGTCCGAGGCCGCCCGGGCGAAACGCATGTCGTGCGTCACGACGAGCTGGGTCATACCCTCCGCATCCAGCGCCCGCATGACGGACAGCACCTCTTCGGAAAGTTCCGGGTCCAGAGCGGATGTCGGCTCATCATACAGCATGACGGAAGGCTTCATCGCCAGAGCACGGGCAATGGCCGCACGCTGCTGCTGCCCGCCGGACAGACGGTCCGGGTAACGGTTCTTCACGGCGGCAAGGCCAACCTTCTCCAGCAGTTCGCAGGCAACATGCTTCGCCTGCGTCTCACTCATGCGTTTGACCTGCATGGGTGCCAGCATGACGTTCTCCAGCACCGTGCGGTGTGGAAACAGGTTGAAGGACTGGAAGACCATGCCCACATGGCCGCGCAGACGGTGGGCCTGAACCTCGTCCGCACGGCGCCATGAGCCCGTACTGGCCACGGTCACATCCTCAACCCGCACCTCTCCGGCATCAGGATGTTCCAGAAAATTGAGACAGCGGAGGAACGTTGATTTCCCACAGCCGGACGGCCCGATGATGGAAATCAGCTCCCCACGTTCCACTTCCAGAGAAATTCCCCGCAGAATTTCATTCCCGGCGAAAGACTTGGCGATACCGGTCGCCTTCAGCACCCAGTCAGTCAGTTCCGAACATCCTCCTGCACGCTACAACATGGACAACCATCCTGTAGTCATTCACCATGCGCTTTCTTAACCATAACCACCCTTCAAGCAAAACATCCTTTTCTGTATTTTCCACCCGGAAGGGCATATTTTTCTCCCGGACCTTCCCCAGGCCCCTTCCAGCTCCACATGAAACATCACCATGGCCTCCAGCACCTCATGCCCGCCTGCCTCTCCACCACAATCCCTTCTCCGGCTGGATCATGTCCGGCTGGAGCGGGCAGGACGCTGTCTGGTCCCTGATCTCTCCCTGAACCTCGCTACCGGTGATGCCCTACTCCTTACCGGGCCAAATGGTACGGGCAAGTCATCACTTCTGCGGCTGATGGCAGGGCTGTGTCCCCCTGCTGGAGGCACAGTGACCCGCCGGGCCGACATTGCCTGGCTTGGCCCTGCTGACGCCCTGAAATCCACCCTGACGGTCGAGCAGAATCTCTGTCTCTTCATGCCTCATGGGACAGAAACCATCCATGCTGCCCTGAAGCGTCTGGCGCTGGCCCATCTTCTGGACTGCCCTGTCCGCCTGCTCTCGCTGGGGCAGAAACGTCGTGTAGCCCTGAGCCGCCTGCTGCTCCTTCCCGATGCCCGGCTGTGGCTGCTGGATGAGCCTGCCAATGGTCTGGATGCTGCCAGCCTTGCCCTGCTGGAGACCCTGCTGGCAGAGCATCGTGCCCGTGGGGGGGCCGTGGCCATTGCCTCCCATGCGCCACTATCCCTACCGGGCAGCCAGCACCTCACACCCGGCATGGTGGCACCATCCATCACGCCAGACCTGACCATGCAAACCCCGCCAGTGCATGAGGAGCCAGCCTCGAAAAAGACCCTTCATCCATTGCTCCTGCATCTGCGCCGGGAGCTGCATCTGGCCCGCCTGAACGGTGCCGAAACCGTAGGGGGGCTGCTGTTCCTGACAGTCTGCAGCACACTTTTTCCTCTTGCCCTCGGCCCCACCCCCGCCCTGCTCCAGCAGACCGGCCCGGCCATTCTGTGGGTCTGTACCCTGCTGGCCTCACTCCTGCCGCTGGAGCGCCTCTATGATGAAGATGCGGAAGACGGATCACTGGACATGCTCCAGATCACCCTGCACCCTGCCTTCATTGCGCTGGGGAAAATGTTCGCCCACTGGGTGACAGGTGGACTGCCCATCCTGCTGGCCACCCCTCTGCTGGCCCTGTTCTTCCAGCTGCCAGCCCATAACCTGACGGTGCTCATGCTCAGCCTTACTCTGGGCAGCCTGACCCTCTCTCTCACAGGGGGCATGACAGCGGCCATAACACTGGGAGCACGCCGCAACAGCCTTCTGCTCCCCGTGCTGACACTGCCGCTGATGACTCCTGGTCTCATCTTCGGCACACTGGCCTGCACCACCCCGACAGGAACAGCCTGTACGGCCAATCTGAGCCTTCTGGCGGCCCTTTTCCTTCTGGCCCTGCCGGGCTGCCCCCTCATCGCTGGAGTCAGCCTGAAAGAAGCACGGGGCTGAAATATTCAGCCGAAAATGAGGTCATCAAGAAACAGCCCAACCTGTTCATATTCTCTGGAAAAATTCTCCGATACCATGCCCTTCCACTGCCGGATCCGGTCTGGTTCTATCTTCTCGACACCCCATGTTTCACATAAAAAATCCGCATTCGCCTCAACAATCAGTGCGGCAACAGTAAGCCAGTGATCGTGAAGCTGAATCAATTTCTGGGGGACGTCAAAAAACTCATGTCCTGCCTTCCCTTGGACAATTCCTCGGCCTCCCGCCGTAAAAAAATCACGCGTCGCCAATACCCCATGATTTGTAGCAAGCCACAAAAAGAACCTCTCATACTTTGTGGACTTTGAACTAAAAATACTGGGAAAGAAAGCAAAACCCTTTTCTATAAAACCAGCCCGTTCTTCCTTGCTCAATTTACCAGACAGCCGGACTGTCATTGGAGCAGACGTATCTTCCTCTGGATTGACATGGCTCCCAGTCCACCACAAACTTTCCCCTTCTCTCAATTTTTTCTTATAAAAATTGACTATCTTATAAACTGTTTCATTCGGTGGTTGACGTATCTCATCATACGTTGTTCCCATTTTATCAAAAATAGTCTGACCATTTTCCAAATTCATATCAATTTTGTATCGTGGGAAGTGTGTAACAACTACCTCTGACAAACACTCCTCATATGAACGCATACGGAATTCAACAGGATCCGTCAGTTTTCCAAATATTAGAAATATCTTTTCTATACCCTTTACCCTTGTGCTCTCATTAACACTCCCCCCAAGTGTAATCCACTTATCATCTTTGGAACTCTTCACTTCAACACCGTAACATTGACGTGCTACGATGTCAGGAAACCTTTGTCCGGAAATTATCTCAATAGTATTCTCGAACGAAGTCCCCAGTGACTGCTCTTTTAAAGAATCCGCAACATCTTCCTCCAAAAGTTGAGCATTTCTCTTTATAAAATACTCACTTTTATACTTTGCACACTCATTCAATCGTTCATTCGTCCGCTCAAGGATATTACGAAATTCTTCAAATAAATCTACCCTATTTTCATTGAAAACAATCATTCAGGAATCTCGTCCAAAATATAAATCCCACTTACTCTGAAGATTATGCGCAATATGATATCCCAACAAGGGCGGAACAGCATTCCCAATAATTTTATAAGCCTCAGATGCAGAAACACCCTTCCGTCCTGACTGTGGAGGAAATACGAATTCATAATCATCAGGAAATGTCTGTATCCGGGCACATTCCCGAACTGTCAAACGCCTTTCTTCAAGGCCTGCCTGCAGTTCTTCTAAATTCATGCCACCATGTTCTACAGAAAGTCTTCTGAATTCTATATTCCCATGATGCTCAGAACGAATAGTCGGACCAATACCAGACAGTCGTATCTCGCTCTGCCCCTGACAATGTTTTCCCATGTACTTCGCCTTGGAATATTTTTGCTGGGAAAGATCAGATGTTTTGTCCGGCTCCAACAGTCCTCCAAGAGCCTCCCTCAAACTCACAGGCTTCACCAACGCCTCACCATTATTCGTATAAGCATGTGTTGGCTTTGGGTAAGGATCAAAACGTTCATCCAAGGAAGGCTGAGAAAGTGCGGCCAAGGCCTCTGGCGTTAGAGAAGACCTTCGGAAGCCGATGAAAATAACACGTTCACGCGACTGAGGGACACCATAATCAGCCGAATGCAATACTTTCGCCTCAACAACCAGATACCCATCCTCGGAAACAGATCTAAAGTCTCTTTCTATTATTGATTTCACATCATGAAGATTGACCAACCCCTTGACATTTTCAGCGATGAACACTTTTGGTTTCGTGATCTCTATGACCTCTCTCATCCACATATAGAGCTTTCCCCTACTCTCCAGACTAGGGAAAACATCCTCCGAGAGCAGGCCCCTATGATTCTTGGGTGATTTGAATCCTAATCTTTTCCCCGCAACTGAAAAATCCTGACAGGGGAATCCTCCAGTAACAACATCAACATCACGAGGAAAAACCGATTCTCCCCGTCTATGATGTCTTACAAGATCAACAATACTTCCAAGATGGTATATTTTATCATCCATCCCAAATTTTCTGAAATAATTATCCCACGCTGCCTTGGCACCATCCCTGATATCATTGGCAAATACAGTATTGAATCTTGTTTTTGGGAGCGAAACCCACCGGTCATCTCCACCAGTATCCTGCTTCCATTCAGGGTGGGTCATATCGTTGACCGCCGAAGCAAGCACCTTGAAGCCTCCTTCAAAACCAAGATCCAATCCACCACATCCCGAAAAGAGGGACAACACATTGTATTTTCTTCCGGGCAAATCAGACATTTATTGAAAATACCCTCCGACACATTAAAATAAATCATATCTACACTACATGACTCATAGAAAAGGCCGCTTCCGATGACAGAAGCGGCCCTTTCCCCATTCCCAAGCAGAAATCTTCAGACTTTGTCCGCCTGAAGTTTCGCCACAAAGTTTTCCAACCAGTGAATGGTGTACTCACCCTTCCGGAACTCAGGGTCATTCAGAATTTTCTGATGCAGGGGAATGACCGTCTTCACGCCTTCCACCACGCACTCCGTCAGGGCCCGCTGCATGCGGCTGATGGCTAGCGCACGGGTGGGAGCATGAACGATCAGCTTGGCAATCATGCTGTCGTAATAGGGAGGCACCCTGTAACCGGCAAAGAGCGCACTGTCCATACGGACACCAAGACCACCGGGAGCATGGAACACCTTGACCGTCCCCGGGTTGGGCGCAAAGGTTTCCGGGTCCTCGGCGTTGATGCGGCACTCGATGGCATGGCCGTTCATCACGATGTCTTCCTGCCGGTAGCTCAGCTTTTCACCAGCGGCCACACGGATCTGCTCCCGCACGAGGTCCACATCGCAGACCATTTCCGTCACCGGATGTTCCACCTGAAGGCGGGTATTCATCTCAATGAAGCAGAACTGCCCGTCCTGATACAGGAACTCGAGCGTACCGGCATTGCGATACCCCATGCGTGACAGGGCATCCGTAACAGTTTTGCCAATCTCGTTGCGCTGCTCTGGCGTGATGACGGGGGAACCGGCTTCCTCCAGCAGCTTCTGATGGCGACGCTGGAGGGAGCAGTCACGCTCCCCGAAATGCACGACATTGCCGTGCGTGTCACCCATGATCTGAAGCTCGATATGACGGGGCTTGTCGAGATATTTCTCCAGATAGACCTCGTCATTGCCAAAAGCGGCACGGGCTTCCGTCCGGGCCACGCTCCAGGCTTCCTCCAGCTCATCAGCGGTCTGGGCCACCTTCATGCCACGACCACCACCACCGGCAGCGGCCTTGATGAGCACCGGATACCCGACACGGGCCGCAACTTCCCGGGCCTCGTCCAGGCTCCGCAGGGCCCCGTCCGACCCGGGCACCAACGGCACGCCGAGGGCCTCCATGGTCGTTTTGGCGGTGATCTTGTCACCCATCATGCGGATGTGCTCGGCTGTCGGGCCAATGAAGGCGATGCCGTGCTCCTCCACCGTTTCGGCGAATTCCGCATTTTCGGAAAGGAAGCCATAGCCCGGATGGATGGCCTCTGCTCCGGTGATGGTGGCGGCAGAAAGAATGGCCGCCACATTCAGGTAAGAATCACGGGAGCTTGGCGGCCCGATGCAGACAGCCTCATCGGCCAGACGCACATGCATGGCGTCAGCATCTGCCGTGGAATGCACCGCCACCGTCTTGATGCCCATCTCCCGGCAGGCGCGCAGCACCCGCAGGGCAATCTCGCCACGATTGGCTATCAGGATCTTGGAAAACATCACTCGATGATCGCCAATGTTGCCCCGAATTCAACCGGATCGCCAGATGCCACGCAGTAGCGGACCAGCTTGCCTGCACGCGGTGCCTTGATCTGGTTGAAGGTCTTCATCGCCTCGATGAGCATGATGGTCTGCCCGACAGCGACCTGGCCTCCTTCCTGCACGAACGGAGGGGAGGAGGGGTCCGGTGTCAGATAGGCCACGCCCACCATCGGGCTGGGAACAGCGCCAGGATGGGATGACGGGTCTGCCGGGGCCACGGCCTCTTCCGCCACGGGGGCGGGAGCCGCAGCAGGAGCAGCGGCCACGGGAGCAGCCGCAGCCTGTACGGTCACATTCCGGGCAACACGAAGGCGGCTGTCGCCTTCGGAAACTTCAATCTCGGTCAGGCCTGTATCCGTCAGGATATCGGCCAGTGCCCGAATGGCCTCCTTGTCCACGAGCATACGGCTCATCCTTCATCCTCAATCATATCTGCCACCGCCTGGAGAGCATGGGCATACCCGCGTATCCCCAGCCCGCAGATGACTCCACGGGCTGCCTGTGAAACATACGTGTGATGACGAAATGCTTCCCGGCGATGAATGTTAGACATATGCACCTCAATCACTGGCAGCTCAACAGCCAGCAGCGCATCAAGCAAAGCAACCGATGTGTGCCCATAGGCCGCAGGATTTATGACAATACCGCTTGCACGGCCCCGGCATTCCTGCACCCATGACACAAGCTCCCCCTCGCCATTGGTCTGGCGGAAGTCGATCGTCACATCGAGCCGCTCCGCAGCCTGAAGGCACAGCTGCTCCACATCATCCAGTGTGGCTTCGCCGTAAATCTCAGGCTGCCGCAGCCCCAGCATATTCAGGTTCGGTCCGTTCAGGACAACAATAAGAGGTCGCTTCATCCGAACGGCTGATAGCACCTTCATCTTCATCAGGTAAAGCCACTTCTTTTACAGTCTGGCACCGCAATCTTCATATGTTATCCAATAGTTTACAATCATCTGGACGCCCACGCTGGCCCATCTGTTCAAGTTGTGACACACTCGGGATGACCATCAACAATATCCGTGGGTAACATGAAGGCAAACACACCTTTCCCGGCTTCCATGGAAGCTGTCGTCCCTCATGGGCGGAACAGGCGGTTCCCCTTCACAGCCTCTACCCTGCCGTGTCTGATCATTCTTGCATGTCTGGGGCATGTCGCCTCCAGCCCATCCGCTCTGGCGGCCGGGATGTCATCAGACGTGGAGAAGACGGAAGCAGCTGCACTCCCTCCCACGCAAAGCGGGCTGGCCAGCTGGTATGGCGGCAAAGAGCTGATCGGAAAACGGACTGCCAGCGGCGAACGCTTCAGCCCCGATGCGCTGACGGCCGCCCATCCGTCCCTGCCTCTGGGAACGAAACTGCTGGTCCATTCATCCGTCACGGGCCGATCTGTCATCGTGAGGGTCAATGACCGCGGGCCAGCCGACGGCGACCGCATCATCGACCTCTCGCAGGGGGCTGCGGCCAGCCTGGGAATCATGAATCACGGTGTCAGCCACATCACCATAACGGTCCTGCCCCGCCGCCGCTCCCGTTTCCGCCACCCTACCGACATGCACGAGATTCTTCAGGACCAGGCCCGTCAGGCCGAAAAAATCGCACAGGACAGCCCGCTCCGGTAACCGGCAGCTCCTCAGTGGTCCGCTGGCCTGACGGGGATTCCCATTTCCTTGCGAACGATCCGCCGGTAGCCCCGCTCCTCCAGCTCGGCATTCAGCACGGCGCCAAACAGCACGACATACGCACTGACAAAAAGCCACATCATGACAGCCGCCACGGCACCCAGTGGCCCATACGTCGTGCCATAACTGGCAAAGTGCGAGACGTACCACGAAAAACCAATGGACACGCCAACCCAGAGCAGGGTCGCCAGAAACGCACCGGGCAGGATCCAGCGCCATGATGTCATGCGCTCCCGGCACGGGGCGATACGATACAGCACGATCAGCGCCATGAAGACGAAACAGAGCATGATGGAAGGGGCCAGCCAGTGAACGAGAACGGGCGTGCCCTGCTCCACCAGAAAATGGAGCGATGGCGGCAGGCTATCTATCGTCACCCCCACATAACTCAGATAGCGTGGCAGATAATCCACGATGGCCGGAGCCGCCACCATGAGCGCCAACGTCAGGCAGGCCCCTATCACGGCCAGAAGAGTTGTGCCGAAGGCCAGAACCTGAAAATGCAGGAAACCACGAGTTTCCCTGGCATGATAGACGATATTCAGGGCAGACAGGATGGACTTGCTGCTGGCCGTGACGGACCAGAGAGCCACCAGCAGGGAAAAAACCAGCCCCAAGGTCAGTGAGGACTGAGGCTGAGTCACCAGCGCATGGATCCTGTCGAAGATCATCTCATAGGCGGCAGGAGGGAGCATATGCCTGACGACACGCAGCTGCTCTTCTGCCGTCTGTACGTCAAAAGCCAGCCCATAGACAGAGATCAGCGCCGTCAGGGCGGGAAACAGCGACAGGGTTGCAAAGAAGGCGCATCCCGCCGCACTGAGGGACGTCTGGCTGTCTCCGCTGTTGCTCAGGACCTGCCTGAACGTGGCCCAGAGGCCTTTTGGTGGTGGCGGAGGCTCCAATGGCATCTCGATCTTGTCGGGCACGGGGTGCGCTTTTCCTCTCCCTGCGAGGCCGTGACAGCAAGATCACGGCTCCATCATCACACTTTCTCCAGTTCAGCCTGAATACGGTTCCAGCGTTCGATATTGTTCTGGGCATCCCTGACAAAGGCGGATTTTTTCACCCCTCCAAGGAAAATACGCTGCATCAACCATCCCAGACCACGGGTAGGCCGCTCAAACTGAATGAACAGTATGCCACGCACCTCATCGGTGTTGTTCTGCACCGTATGCCGGTAGGTATCATCAAAGATGAACAGCCTGCCATCATCCCAGTGCAGCGTGTGATCTGCGACCTTGATCCAGCAATTATCACGATCTCGTGGAACCCCCAAGCCCTGATGTGCATTCAGCATCCCTTTGGTAACCCCTTTATGGGGTGGAATTTCCCCACCGGGCTCCAGAACCGAGAACAGGGCGGAACAGAGACCGGGAATCCCGGCCACAAGCTGGGCCGTAACAGGGGCCTTGGCACAATTCTCTGGAACAGGAATGCCGTAGCCATACAGAAAAAATGACTTCCAGCGGCTGTCCGGCGCAATGCGCTCATGATCGGGCGAAAGGTCACGCAGGGGCGGAATTTTCTCACGCTCAGCCATGATGGCCTGAAACTCTTTCTGCATCAGCGGGGCAGCCTTCTCCAGGGCCACCGCCCAGGGAAACAGGCCATTGTCCAGCAGAGGTGTATTGGGGACCAGTGACCCTCTGGCAATCAGGGCATTGAACAAGGGGCGTAGCGCCTTGCCAACCCGTACAAGAAAGGGGCGTTTTTTCTTATCATCATGACCTGCCGCCATCATGTCCTCCACTAGCAGAAAACACATCAAACCAGTCCACGCAGACGCTACACTGTTACCAGAACAGTTCTCTCAAAAGAAAGTCACATATCGATATGATATCAGCCACCATGACTGCCTCCATTCAACAACACACTGAATTTTAATAAAAATCCTTCCTGAACAGGACGCTCCCTTCCCGCCCCCTCCTGCTGAATGGCTGACTTGACATCACTTTTTTGTGATAAAAACCTTACCCGGAGGCCACCCTTCAGTTTCCCCTTGCATTGAAAAAAAATCTGGGCATTGTCACGCACTCCACGCAGCAACGCACGTGCCACTGGCCCTCATGAGGTTACGCAACGACGTCAAGCGCTCTGGCCCCGTATCCCCTTGCCTGCAGGGGGCAGGCGGAATCCCGCCGGTCCGTTCGACCGTTTCGCAACATCTCCCCCGACCGGGGAGAATTTATAGGGGACGTGAGTATCATGACTCCCAGAATCGCCCGTTTTCTCACCGAACAAAAACCCGCCACCCCTTGCCTTGTCGTGGACCTGGACTGCGTACGCACGCAGTACCACGCCCTGCACGATGCCCTTCCCTCTGCCCGGATCCATTACGCCGTAAAGGCCAATCCGGCACCAGCGATCCTGAAGGAGCTGCATGCCCTCGGCTCGTTCTTCGACATCGCATCCCCCGGAGAGATCGACATCTGCCTGCAAGCAGGCATTCCGGCGCAGAAGCTTTCTTTCGGCCACACCGTCAAGACAGTGCGCTCCATTGCCTATGCCCATCAGAAAGGCCTGACACTCTATGCATTCGACTGCATGGAGGAGCTGGAAAAACTGGCAGAACACGCCCCCGGCTGTGAGGTTTTCTGTCGGCTGGGAGTTCTCAATACCGGGGCACAGTGGCCGCTCTCCCGCAAGTTTGGCACGACGCCGGAAAGCGCTTTTACCCTGTTGCAGAAAGCCCGTGAGCTGGGCCTGAAACCAGCTGGCCTGTCTTTCCATGTCGGTAGCCAGCAGACCAGCACGACAGCCTATGCCGACGCCATTGCTCAGGCTGCCGAAATCTGCCACCGCCTCCAGAAGCAGGGCATCACGCTGGACTTCATCAATATGGGCGGGGGCTTTCCAACCTATTACAACAGCCCCATCCCCAGCATCGACCAGTTCGGCACGACCATAACGGAGGCCATGGCAGCGCATTTCCCACAAGGGGCCCCCCGCATTCTGCTGGAGCCGGGCCGCTACATGGTTGGCAGTGCGGGAATCGTGCATACCGAGGTCGTGCTGGCCAGCAGGCGGGGCGGTGAGGACAACACTCCCCGCTGGGTCTATCTGGATATCGGCCGCTTTGGTGGTCTGGCGGAAACAGAAGGCGAATCCATCCGCTATGTCTTCCAGACACCCCATGACGACACCACGAGCAGCCGCTCACCCTGCATCCTGGCCGGGCCGACATGCGACAGCATGGACGTGCTATACGAGAAAAATCCCGTTCCCCTGCCAGAAGAGCTCAAGGCAGGAGACAGAATCAACATCCTCGCCACTGGTGCCTATGTGTCCACTTACTGCTCGACCGGGTTCAATGGCTTTCCACCACTGGATGAACATTACATCTGACCCTTCCGCAGGGCAGGAGACGACCATCCAGCATCAGCCAGCCCGTTACGGGCTGGCTGCATCAAGCGATTGCAGCGACACGAGCCGCCGATAGGCCCCGCCCTTCAGAGCCATCAGACTCTCGTGCGTGCCATCCTCAACGATCTGCCCCTGATGAAATACCAGAATCCTGTCCAGGTCACGCACGGTGGCCAGACGGTGCGCCACAACCAGTACGGTGCGTGTTTCCATCAGGCGGGTCATGGCCTCCTGCACCAGCATTTCTGATTCAGAATCGAGGCTTGCCGTGGCTTCATCAAAAATCACAATCGGCGCATCAACCAGAAAAGCCCGGGCAATCGCCACGCGCTGGCGCTCTCCCCCGGAGAGCTTCACGCCACGTTCACCAACCAGCGTCTCATACCCTTCGGCAAGACGGGTAATGAATCCATCAGCATTGGCAAGCCGTGCCGCCTGCTCGATCTCCTCCCGGGTGGCATCAGGCCGACCATAGGCAATGTTCTCAGCCAATGTTCGATGGAACAGCATGGGTTCCTGCGGGACAAGCGCAATCTGGCGCCGCAGGCTCTGCTGGGTGACGTAAGCAATATCCTGCCCATCAATCAGAATATTGCCACCATCCACATCATACAGACGCTGCAACAACCGTGTCAGCGTCGTCTTGCCCGACCCGGACGCCCCGACCAGGGCCACACGGCTCCCCGGTGCGATCCTCAGCGACAGCCCCTGATAGATCGGCTTTTCCTGGGATGGATACCGGAAACTCACATCCAGAAGGACAATCTCCCCCGCCGTCACCTCCAACGGAATGGCACCGGGGATATCCCGGATGGCCGGTTCGCTCGAGAACAGCCCGACGAGTTCTTCCATCTCATTGACCGACCGCTGAACCTGGCTCACCTGCTGCCCCAGATCCCGCAGATAACCCTGGATGAGGAACATCATCGTCAGCACATAGGCCACATCACCCGGCCCGGCCATACCACGCCACCAGAGCAGCACAGCCAGACCAATCATCACCACACGCATCAGCAGCGTATAGGACGCCTGAAAGTTGGCGCTGTTCGTCCCCCGATACCAGCTGTAATAGGTCTTGTCCGCCCACGTGCGGGCTACGGCATGGAGCTGCCGCTCCTCCCGTTCCTCCGCCCCGAAACTCTTCACCACCGCATTGCAGGTAATGGCATCCCCCAGCACGGCACCCATCCTGGAATCACAGGCGTTGGATATCCGGGCTGTTGGCGCCACATAACGCAGAGCCAGCCAGATGGACATGCAGGCAAACAGCCCGACCATCACGGCCAGCACCAGCCCCATGAGGGGCGCCCGCACCAGCAGGACCAGGGTCGTCCCCAGCAGGACCAGAACCTCTGGCGTAATGAGCAGGAGAAGCGTGTCATCCAGCGTATCAATGGCCCAGATTCCCCGGGTGATCCGCCGCACGGTAGAGCCCGCAAAATTGTTGGCGTGCCAGTCTGACGAGAAACGCTGCACCCGGGCGAAAGCATCATCCAGCACCCGGCGCATGACAGCAAGACTGAGTTTGCTGATCCCCAGATAGGAAGACCGCCGGCCCATGACGCCCACCAGCCCCAGAACCAGCAGCCCGCTGACCATGAGCAGGGCATCATGCAGCAAAGCCTCCCGGCCACCAGCAGCCGATGAGGCAGATGTCGTTGTGGAAATATCACCCACCAGACGACCAGCCAGAAGAGGAGTGCATATATCAGCTACCGTGGCCAAGGCCACACCGCCCAGCGTCCATGCCAGCATGGCAGGCTGGCCAAGCCAGCGCTTCACCACAAAAGCCAGTATCGCCCCAAAGGAGAGTTTCTTCATGCTGTCCCGTCCATCCCCATTTTCTGCCACGTCTGCCTTTTCCTCCTTCAAAACCTGTCAGACCACACCCGGCCCCTCCGCTTGAAGAAAAACCCGACTCCCCTTAGGAACGGACAGAGTTTTTCCCATAATGGCCGGACCCACCATACCCTCATGGCTTCTACCAGCACGCCCCGCACACGCTCGACCAGCTCCCAGCCCCGCATGAGCCTGAAGGCCGTCCGTGCCTTTCTGGCCGCGCTGGAAAAAGCACACCCGGACGCCCGCAGCGAGCTGATCTATCACAACACGTTCGAGCTGCTCGTCAGTGTCGTGCTTTCAGCACAGGCGACGGATGTTTCCGTCAACAAGGTCACCCGTGCCCTGTACGAAGAAGCCCCCGACCCTGCCAGCATGGCCGCACTGGGTGAGGAAGGCATCGCCAGACATATCCGCACCATAGGCCTCTGGCGCTCAAAAGCCCATAACGTGGCCCTGCTCTGCCAGCAGCTGCTGGAAAAACATGACGGGCAGGTCCCCGGAAGCCGGGAAGAGCTGGAAGCCCTGCCCGGCGTGGGTCGGAAAACAGCCAATGTCGTCCTCAACATCGCCTTCGACCAGCCAACCATGGCTGTCGATACCCATATTTTCCGCCTCGGCAACCGTACTGGCCTCGCACCGGGCAAGACCGTCCGTGCCGTGGAGGATGAGCTGGTCCGCCGCATCCCCAAAGAGATGCTCCGCCCTGCCCATCACTGGCTCATCCTGCATGGCCGCTATGTCTGCAAGGCCCGCACACCGGAATGCTGGCGCTGCCCCGTCACTGAATGGTGTCTCTACAGGGAAAAGAACAAAATACCCCCCAAGCGCTGAGCAGGCCAGAAGCTTCTCCTCCAAAAAAAGCCTTCATATCAAGGCCTTTATTTTATCTTAAAAGTCTATAAAAGACCTTTTGTGTCTAATTTTACGATCAAACCATGAGATAGACCATGCCATCGCCTCGACTGGAAGAGACGGCCATCGTTTTTGGCACGAATGGCAAAGACCTCTGGGCCACGCTCTGTGCCATCCAGTCCGTCGTGGATCACAATCCCCGCACGAAGCTCGATTTCCACATCCTCCACACCAATGTGGCGCCAGCCCTCCAGCTCATCATCAGTGACCTGTTCCGAACAGAATACAGCCTGCTGACCTTTCACGATGTCGGACAGAAAGCCGCAGCCCTGCGCCTGCACACCCATCAACGATGGCGCAATGAATGTTTCTATCGCTGCTATCTCCCGGTGCTGTTCCGGGATGATGTCCATGTGCTCTGGCTGGACAGTGCCCTGCTCGTTACCGGACCATTGCCCCCCCTGCTGAACCGTTTTCCCCGGCAGGCCGCCATCGGTGCCGTGGCCGACCCTGTCGCCCAGATTCTCCGCCAGCATGAAGTGCCCATCTATACCCTGCTGGGCGATGCTCCCGCTGCCGGGCTGCCCGATGTCTCCCTGCCCGACTATACCCGCCAGCATCTCTCCCTTGCCCGGCCGGAAGACTACTTCAACAGCAGCATGATGCTGCTCCGCCCCCGGCTCATCTCACCGTCGCAGATAAACCGCTGCTTCACCCTTGCCACACGCCCCTATCTCTGCCCGGGGACAGACATTCTCAATCAGGTCTTCCACGACCATGTCCATCTCCTGCCCGAACGCTGGAACTTCCTGACCGGCAAGCTGACGGAAAATCTCTGCCTGCATCTCCCGGAACCATGGAAGAAACGCCGGGAAAGCGAACGGCTGAAACGCTGCATCATCCAGTTCCCCGAGGGGACCAAACCGTGGGAAGACCCGGCATTGCCTGGTGCCAGCCATTACCGGCGCCTCTCCGCTGCCCTGGAGCAGCGCCTCAGCCGCATTGCCCCGCCACTGATCCGTACATTGTGCGGGTCCTGATTCCCCTTCACTCAGCCGGAGCTGGTGGCAGGGGCACGACATTCTGGAACGCTCCTTCGCCGGTCCAGAGGCGATCCCCCTGCACCATTCTGTCCGACACGAGCCTGATACCACCCGCCCCCGTCCCATAAACGGCCCAGCTTCCTTCCCGCCGCAGATCAGCCGGACCAAGCTGCCGGACAGACGGACAGAGAGGATGCTGTCCGCCCATACGTATCTCCAACACAACATCCCGGCATGATGCCTCTCCACCACGCTCCGGCCCGGCAACCCCACGCCACAAAACCAGCCGATCATTCCCAAGGCGTAGATGACAGAGACCTGCCGCACAGTCCGGCTGCCCCAGCCCTCTGACATTCCAGCCCAAGGCACGCTGCATCTCCTGTCGGACCAGCCCGCTACCAGGGCGCCCCTCCATCACCCTCATGGCCCCTTCCTGCCGGACAGCCAAAACGGCACCCTGCTCCACCAGCAGCATCACGGGCCGGTCCACCAGCCAGGGTGCTGAAAGTGCCACAGCCATCACACCCACGCCAGCAAACCGGCCCCATCCCCGCCACAGACACATCACGGTCAGCCCCAGCAGATACAGCCCCACCCCCCAGGCCGGAAAAGACGGCACCGGCAATGATGCAAGCGGAGCCGCCGCCACACACCCTGCCAGCCAGCCGATACCCTTTATGCCCCACCCCATCACGTGCAGTGGCTCCGAAGAAAGGCCAAATGGCATCAGCAGCAGGGCCACAATCCCGGCAGGCATCACCCAGACACCCATCAAGGGGACTGCCAGAAGATTGGCCATGACAAACCATGGCTGGAAGGCGCCGAAATACGCCATGCTGAGCGGCAGGGTCGCCAGTCCGGCCAGCAGGGAGGTCAGAACAAGGGCCACCAGCAGAGCTGCCCCCCGCCGCCAGAGAGGCGGAGCCTGCTGCCCATGATGCCCTCCCAACCGAAACAGCCAGTTCCGCCATGATTCGTGACCCGCAATCAGAGCCATCACAGCTGCGAAAGACATCTGGAAGGAAACATCCAGCACCAGAACAGGAGACATCACCTCCAGCATCAGGCAGACCAGAGCCAGCCCCCGCATGGAAACGGCCCGCCGCCCCAGCAGCAGGGCCAACACGGCCAACCCCGCCATGCCCAGCGCTCTCAGCCCCGGCACATGCAACCCTGTCAGCACCACATAAACCACCCCGGCCCCAAAAGAGACCAGCATGGCAACCTCACGACAGGGCCAGTAGGCCGACAGGCGCTGCGACAGGCTGAGGCAACGTCTGACCGTGGCAAACACCAGCCCCATCACCAGCCCCAGATGCAGACCCGCCACGGCCAGAAGATGCGCCAGCCCGGCAGCCGCATAGCTCTGCCTCGTCTCGGCAGAAAGACGGCCCGTTTCGCCACACAGCACGGCGGATGCCACCGCTCCCACCTGCCCCGGCAGGGCCGCTCCGATCATCCAGGCCATTGTCTGCCGCAGATGGACCAGCCTGTCCTCCAGACAGCCCACAACACCACCTGCCGGTGCAGCTCTCAGCGGCAAGGGCGGTGAGAGGGCCAGTCCCGCTCCGGCACGTCCAGCAAACCAGGCCGCACGCTGCCCATCATGCCCTCCCGGCCAGAGCGGTGGGGGCGGAGAGCGCAGAAGCGCCCGTATCCGCACAGGCTGGCCTGTCACCAACGCCATCAGGCCATCTTCCTGCCCCTCTCTGGGCAGAAAGGTGACAGTCACCCGCCGTTGCAGGGGCGCCATGCCATTCCACCATGGAGAGTCGAACACGGCCCCCTCCACCACCACATGCCAGCTGGGCTTCTGCCCTTCATGTCGGCCTGGAACAGGTTCCAGAGCCGCCAGCCGTCCTTCCAGCCAGACCGATTCCATGGGCAGGAACGGCATAGGGGACTGCCGGACAGCCTGCCCCCAGGCCAGCAGAAACCCCAGGCCAATCACCAGGAGGCCACTTCCCAGACAATGCCCCAATACCTGCCAGTGTGCCGCCTGTTCCGTCCCGGCCACCATCCAGCGGCAGCAGACCAGCAACACCAGCCCCATGCCCGCCAAACCACCCATCATCAGGCCTGTGCTCCAGGCAGGTTCTGCCGGCAGGGCAAAATACCCCACAATGCCCAAGGCTACACCGACAGGCAGCCAGCAGGTCAGGCGACTGCCCTGACGGGCCAGCCCCGACGCTACCATCCTGAGTACAGCCTGCCCCATCATCCTCCGCTCTGCCGCCTCCTGCATCCACCCCTGGCCCGTCCATTCCACAAGTGCCGCTGCCTGTGATAAAGCCCATGATGACACATTGAAGTGGATGGCCCGACCCATCCCGGCATGTTATAAGGCCTGCTCATGAAGATCCGTACCCGTTTTGCCCCCTCGCCCACCGGCCTGCTCCATATCGGCAACGCCCGTGCTGCCCTGTTCAACTATCTCTTCGCCCGTCATCACGGTGGAGAATTTGTCCTGCGCATCGAGGATACAGACCGGGAACGCTCCACCCAGCACGCCGTGGACATCATTTTTGATGGCCTGAAATGGATGGGACTGGACTGGGACGGAGAGCCTGTCTTCCAGGCCAGCCGGCAGGACCGTCATACCGAGGTCGTGGCCCAGCTCATGGAAAAGGGCATGGCCTACCGCTGCTACTGCACGCCCGAAGAGCTGGCCGCCATGCGGGAGAAGGCCCGGGCCGAGAAACGCCCGCCCCGCTATGATGGCACATGGCGTGACCGTGACCCGTCCGAAGCCCCGGAAGGCGTGCCTTATGCCATCCGCCTCAAGGCCCCGAAAGAGGGTGAGACCATCATCAGGGACCATGTGCAGGGAGAGGTCCGTGTCGCCAATGCGGAAATGGATGACCTCATCCTGCTCCGTTCCGACGGGACACCGACCTATCTGCTCGCCGTGGTGGTGGATGACCACGACATGGGCATCACGCACGTCATGCGGGGTGACGACCACCTGACAAACACCTTCCGTCAGGCCATGATCTACCGGGCCATGGGCTGGGACCTTCCGGAGTTCGCCCATCTGCCCCTCATCCACGGGCCGGATGGAGCCAAGCTCTCCAAACGTCATGGTGCCCAGTCCGTCGTGGACTTCCGTGAGGAAGGCATCCTGCCGGAGGCCCTCTGCAACTATCTGCTGCGCCTCGGCTGGGGGCATGGCGATGCCGAGGTGCTGGACCGTGAGGAACAGATCAGGCTTTTCGACATGGACGGCATCGGCCGCTCTCCCTCCCGGATGGATTACGTCAAGCTCAGCCACCTCAACGGCATCTGGATGCGCCGTGCCGATGACGAGCGGCTGACGGCCCTTGTCATGCAGCGTCTGGAGCGACGTGATGACCTTGACCATGACGAGACGGTCCGTGCCCGTGTACTTGCCCTCATGCCGGGGCTGAAGGAACGGGCAAAGACGGTCGTGGAGCTGGCCGACAACGCCGCCTTCGCCGGGCTGCGCCTGCCGCTGACCATCACCCCCAAGGCGGAAAAGCATCTGGGCGAGGAAGGCCGGAAGGTTCTCGCCGGGCTGGAGGAAAAACTCGCCGGGCTGGAACCTTTCACGGCAGAAGGGATCGACAGCACGCTGCGGGCCTTCGCTGCCGAGCATGAGCTGAAACTGGGTGCCGTCGCCCAGCCGCTCCGTGCTGCCATGACAGGTACCACAACATCGCCCGGAATCGACCTCACGCTCGCCGCATTGGGCCGGGATGAGGTTCTCGCCCGCATCCGGAGTGTCCTGTCCGCATGAACCCCACACACCACACGCCCCATCTTCTCGGCATTGAAGGCATGACAGAAAAGGACATCACGCCTTTTCTGGACCTCGCCGAGAGCTATGCCCTGCTCAGCCGTTCCCGCAATGCACCACGGGACGTGCTACAGGGCCGTACCGTCATCAATCTCTTCTTTGAGGACAGCACGCGCACGCGCACCAGCTTCGAGCTGGCCGCCAAGCGGCTGGGTGCCGATGTGGTGAACATGACCGTCGCCACAAGCTCGGTCAACAAGGGCGAAACCCTGCTGGACACGGCCTCCACCCTCAACGCCATGCACTGCGACCTGCTGGTGGTCCGCCATGCCCAGAGCGGTGCCCCAGCCCTGCTCTCGCAGAAGGTCGAGGCCAGTGTCGTCAATGCCGGGGACGGGATGCACGAGCACCCCACGCAGGCCCTGCTGGACGGCCTGACCATCCGGCGGCATTTCGGCCGCCTCAGCGGGCTGAAAATCGCCATATGCGGCGACATCGCCCACAGCCGTGTGGCCCGGTCGGACATTCACCTCCTGCGGGCCATGGGCAACGACATCCATCTGGCAGGTCCCCCTACCCTGCTGCCCGGTGCCCTCGGCACGCTGGAAGGCGTCACCCTGCATCATGACATTGATGAGGCCCTGAAGGATGCGGACGTGGCCATGTGTCTCCGTGTCCAGCGGGAGCGCATGGGCAGCGGCCTTGTCCCCAGCGCACGGGAATATTTCTCCCTCTTCGGGCTGGACCGCCGCCGCCTCGCTCTGGCCAAGCCAAGAGCCCTGGTGATGCATCCCGGCCCGATGAACCGGGGTGTTGAAATTGCCTCCGATGTCGCCGATTCGCCACAGAGCGTCATTTCTGAACAGGTCGAGATGGGCGTGGCCGTCCGCATGGCTGTCCTCGACCGTCTTTCCCGCATGAAGAATCCCGCATGAGCAGCATCCTTTTTGAAAATGTCCGGCTGATTGACCCTGCCTCCGGGCGGGATGGCAAAGGGAGCCTGCTGGTCGAGAAAGGGCGCATTGCCGCCCTCGACCCAAAAGATGCTCCCAAGGCTGCCCGCATCGTGGATGGCAAAGGGGCTGTCCTCTGCCCCGGCCTCGTGGACATGCGGGCCAGCTTTGGCGAACCCGGAGCTGAATACCGGGAGAGCATTGATTCCGGTATTCAGGCTGCCGTGGCAGGAGGCATCACCTCCCTGGCCCTGCTCCCCGATACCGAGCCTGCCATCGACAACCCGGCACTCGTCCATTACATCCGCCGCCGTGGGGAAGAGACTGGTCTTGTCTCCATCTATCCCTATGGAGCCCTGACAAAAGGCTGCGCCGGAACGGACATGGCCGAAATCGGCCTGCTGAAAAAAGCCGGGGCCATCGGCTTCACCGACGGTGCCCGGGCCATTGCCGACACCAAGCAGATGCGCAACCTGCTGGCCTATTCCGGCTTTCTGGATACCGTCATTGTCCTCCACCCGGAAGATCCCTCCCTGGCCAAAGGGGGCTGCGCCACTGCCAGCCCGCAGGCCGTGAAAATGGGCCTGCCACAGATTCCCGCCTGCGCCGAGGCCATGATGGTCGCCCGTGACCTTCGCCTTGCCGAACTGACGGGCGCACGCATCCATTTCGGGCATGTTTCCACCGGGGAAGCCCTCGGCCTGATTGCTGATGCCAAAAAGCGGGGCATCCGGGTCACCTGCGACACGGCACCGCCCTATTTCGCCATGACGGAGGCGGATATCGGGGATTTCCGCACCTACGCCAAGCTCTCCCCGCCGCTGCGGCTGGAAGCTGACCGGCAGGCCGTTCTGGCGGGTCTGGCAGACGGCACCATTGATGCCATCGCCTCCGATCACAGCCCGGCCGATGCGGATGACAAGCGTCTTCCCTTTGCCCAGGCCCGGGCTGGCGGGACCGGCCTCGTCACCCTGCTGGGTGTCACGCTTCAGGCTGGCCTGCCGCTGCTGGAGGCCCTGCGCCTGCTCACTGTGGCCCCGGCCCGTCTTCTGGGGCTGGAAGCCGGGACGCTGGCCGTCGGTGCCCCGGCAGACCTCTGCCTGTTTGACCCGGAAGAAGAATGGACCGTCACCGCGGGCAGCCTGCCCGGCCGGGCACAGAATACCCCCTTTGATGGCCGAAACCTCAAAGGACGTGTCCTGCGGACCTTCCGTCAGGGTCGCGAAGTCTTCACTGCCAAAGGTCTCCCTGCATGAGCGGCATCCTGACCTGGTCCCTCATGCCCCCCAGCCTGCCTGTCATCGCTCTGGGGGCCTATCTTCTGGGGAGCATCCCTTTCGGCCTCCTGCTTACCGCACTCAGTGGGCAAGGTGACATCCGGCGCATCGGTTCCGGCAACATCGGGGCCACCAACGTGCTGCGGACAGGCCGCAAAGGCCTCGCTGCGGCAACCCTGCTTCTGGATGCCTTCAAGGGGCTTCTGGCCGTCCTGCTGGCGGAGGCCCTCTCCCCTCACGACACGGCCCTGTGCCTCTCCGTAGCAGGGTGTGCCGCTGTCGTGGGGCACTGCTTCCCCATATGGCTCAGGTTTCGTGGCGGCAAGGGCGTTGCTACAGGCATCGGTGTTTTCTGGGGCATGTGCTGGCCGGTCGGGCTGCTCTGCACCCTGCTCTGGCTGGCTGGTGTCCGTCTGAGCAGGATTTCTTCCGTGGGGGCGCTTCTGGCTTTTCTGGCAGCACCGTTCCTGATGGTGGCCTTCTCTCTGGCACCCATCATGTCGGCCCGTCCCATTGCAGCAGCATGCATCACCCTGCTGATCCTCCTGCGCCATTACGGCAACATTGCCCGCCTCTGTAGCGGAACGGAACCCCGTGTCGGACAGAAATGAGCCAGCTGCATTATCAGAAGCCAACCTGACAGCAACGGAACGTCTGGCTCGATTGCGGCTGGCCCGCACAAAGGGCATTGGCAACGCCACATTCAGCCGGTTGATGGGCCTTTACGGCACGGCAGAGCAGGCCATTGCAGCGCTGCCTGCCCGTGCCCGCCTTTCCGGCCGTCCGGCGCCAGCCATTCCCTCCGCATCCCGCATGGAAGACGAAATTGCCTGGCTGGGAAAACGGGGAGGCCACCATCTGCTACGCTCCGACCCTGCCTATCCCCGCCTGCTGGCCGGACTGCCGAATGCTCCCGTACTTCTATTCACCCAAGGCAATACAGACCTGCTCTCCACACCCTCCCTGGCCATTGTCGGGGCCCGCAAGGCCTCCAATCCGGCCCTGAAACTGACAGAGGAATTCGCCGCCGGTCTGGCAGAAGCCGGCCTGACTGTCGTTTCCGGTCTGGCCCGTGGAGTTGATGGAGCGGCCCACCGGGGAGCCCTGCCCTCTGGACGGACCATCGCCGCCCTGCCCGGCGGGCTGGACATTACCTACCCTCCCGAACATGCAGGCTTGCAGGCCGCCATAGCCCAGCAGGGCTGCCTGATTACGGAATATCCTCCCGGCATGCCGGCCAATGCCCGCCATTTTCCACGGCGCAACCTTCTCATTGCCGGTCTGGCCCGTGGCTGCCTGCTGGTTGAGGCAGCCAGACGCTCCGGCACACTCATCACGGCCCGACTCGCTGCAACCTTCCAGCGTCTGCTCTTTGCCGTGCCTGGCTTTCCCGGCGATCCACGCTCCAGTGGCGGGAATGACCTGCTGAAACAGAATCAGGCCATACTGGTCGAGCAGGTTCAGGACATCCTGTCCGCCCTGGCAGACACGCCCTCACCAGACCCCGGACTGGCCCCATGGAGCAGGCCTCCCTCACGCCAGCCATCCCTTTTCACACCCACTGAAAAAGTACCGACCGCCCCGCCAGCTGCCCCCCGGAAAGCCCCTGCGGCCAGTCAATCATTACCGGAATCTGACGAAAAAAATATTCTCTCCCTGCTGGCGCATACCCCCTCCACTGTTGACGAGATTGCATCACGCTGTCAGTTGTCCATCTCAGCAGTTGCGGCAATACTCATCGAGCTGGAAATGAACGGAGCTGTCCAACGCCACGACGATGGGCAGATCACACTTCCCAGCTAGCGGGCATCGGCCAGACAGCCTTACCACCAGGACACCAGAGACCGGGAAAGACTCATGGCAGTGAAGAATGTTGTGGTTGTAGAAAGCCCTGCCAAGGCAAAGACCATCAACCGTTATCTCGGCAGCGATTATACCGTCATCGCCTCCTTCGGCCATGTGCGGGACCTTCCTCCCAAGGATGGAAGCGTGCGCCCTGACGAGAATTTCGCCATGTCGTGGCAGACCGATGATCGTGGCTCGAAACAGATTGCCACCATTGCCAAGGCTCTCAAAGGGGCCAGCAAACTGATTCTCGCCACCGACCCGGACAGGGAAGGTGAGGCCATCTCGTGGCATGTCCGCAGTGCCCTCGAGGAAAAAAAGCTCCTCAAGGATATTGAGGTCGAGCGGGTCACCTTCAACGAGATCACCAAAAACGCCATCGCTGCGGCCATGAAGGCCCCCCGTACGCTGGACCGCCCCCTGATTGATGCCTATCTGGCCCGCCGTGCGCTGGACTATCTGGTCGGCTTCACCCTGTCTCCCGTTCTCTGGCGCAAGCTGCCCGGCAGCCGCAGTGCAGGGCGTGTGCAGTCTGTCGCCCTGCGGCTGATCTGCGAACGGGAAGCGGAAATCGAGGTCTTCAAACCCCGGGAATACTGGAGTGTGGAAGGTCTCTTCACAACTCCCGCCAAGGCGGACTTCACCGCAAAACTGACCCATCTTGAAGGCAGAAAACTCGACCAGTTCGCCCTGACCAATGAGGACATGGCCCACAGGGCCCGTGATCTGGTCCGCTCCTCCGCCCTCAGCGTACGGAAGATCGAGCGGAAGCGGACACGCCGCAATCCGGCACCGCCTTTCACCACCTCCACCCTCCAGCAGGAAGCCTCCCGCAAGCTGGGCATGAGTGCACAGACCACCATGCGCACCGCCCAGCAGCTTTATGAGGGTGTGGACCTGAATGGCGAGACGTTCGGCCTGATCACCTACATGCGTACCGATGGCGTCACCATGGCCTCGGAGGCCGTGCAGGCCATCCGCTCCCATATCAGCTCATCCTTTGGCAAAGATTACTGCCCGGGCAAGCCACGCTCCTACACCACGAAGGCAAAAAACGCACAGGAAGCCCACGAGGCCATCCGCCCTACCGATGTGTCCCGTACACCTTCTTCTGTCGCCTCCGTGCTCACGGCGGACCAGAAACGCCTTTATGAGCTGATCTGGAAGCGCTCCGTTGCTTCACAGATGCAGTCTGCCGAGCTGGACCAGACAGCCGTCACCATCGGTGATGAACAGGAGCAGACCCTGCTGCGGGCCACCGGCTCCATCATCGCCTTTGACGGCTTTCTGAAGCTCTATATCGAAGGCCATGATGACAAGGAAAAAGGCGGGGATGATGACCAGAACCGCCTTCTCCCCGCCATGAAGGAAGGCGACCAGCTGGGCACGAAGGACGTGACAGCCGAACAGCACTTCACCCAGCCACCGCCCCGCTATTCCGAAGCATCACTGGTCAAGAAGATGGAAGAAATCGGCATCGGGCGGCCTTCCACCTATGCCTCCATCCTCAGCGTCCTGCGGGACCGCAATTATGTGCGCCTTGATGCCCGACGCTTCGTGCCGGAAGACAGGGGGCGGCTGGTCACGGCTTTTCTCACCTCTTTCTTCCAGCGTTATGTAGATACAGGCTTCACGGCCTCGCTGGAGACGCAGCTGGATGACATCTCGGATGGCCGGGCTGACTGGCATGATGTCATGTCCGCCTTCTGGAACGACTTCTCGGCCACGGTTGCCAAGACAAAAGACCTGAAAATCTCTGATGTCATTGATGCGCTGGACCAGGACCTCGGCAACCATTTCTTCCCACCCCGACCGGATGGCAGTGATCCACGCAGCTGCCCGTCCTGCACTGATGGACGGCTGGGCCTCAAGCTGGGGCGGCATGGAGCCTTCCTGGGATGCTCCAACTATCCGGAGTGCCGTGTCACCCGCCCCCTGGCGGTTGATAATGGCGAGGAGACTGCCCTACCGGACGGTATGCGCCTGCTTGGCCATGACCCTGCCACGGGCGAGGACATCACCCTCCGTCGTGGGCCTTACGGGCTGTATGTCCAGCGTGGCGAGCCGGACCCTGAAGACAGGAAGGCCAAACCAAAACGGGCCACCATCCCCAAGGACCGTAACGGCGAAACGCTCACCCTTGAGGAAGCCATCGGCCTTCTCTCCCTCCCCCGTGAGGTTGGCCCCCACCCGGAAACGGGCGAGATGATCACGGCCGGTCTTGGCCGTTTCGGACCGTTCGTCAAGATGGGCAGCATCTACGGCACGCTCAGCAAGGATGATGACGTGCTGACCATCGGCCTGAACCGGGCCGTTGATGCTCTGGCCAAAAAGCTGGCTTCCATCCGCACGTTGGGTACGCACCCCAAGGATGGTGAGGTCGTCATGGTCCGCAAGGGACGTTTTGGTCCCTATGTGCAGCATGGCCAGACCATTGCCACTCTCCCCAAAGGGGACTCGATGGATGACGTCACGCTGGAAGAGGCCCTCACCCTGCTGGATGAAAAAGGCAAACCGCTGAAAGGTGGCCGCAAGACAACCACGAAAAAAACGGCCGCCAAAAAGACCACGACCAGAAAAACCACTACGGCGAAGAGCACGACCAGAAAAACGGCCACCAAAAAGGCAGCGACAGGGAAGGCAACCAGCAGAGCCAAAACGACAAAAAGCGGAACCACAAAAACCGGCAGCCGCAGCAAAACCTCACCAGAGGCGCCCATCAGCAAGGATGACCTTCCTTTCTGATTTCCCTTCTTCCATGAATGCGGCATAATAGCGGGGGATGTGTCTTCCATGATGGCACGCCCCCGGCCCGCGACGGGCACGATCCGCCCTGCCCGGCCTCTGTCCCCGAAAGAAACCATGTGACAGTGTCCCGGCTTTTCATCTTCCCTTTTTCTTACCAGTCCGGTCCATCGCCTTCATGATGCCAGTTCGCCTCCTGCGTCCCGTCTGCACAGCCTTCACCGGGGTTGCCCTGTCCGGCGTGCTGACAGTCGGCTCTGCCATCGCCCAGCCTGTTCAGGCCCATCCTTTCTGGAACCGGCTGCTCCACCATTTTGCCGGCCGCCCTGGAGCACCCTCCTCCACCCCGGTCGGATCCATCGCCACCACAACATCCCAACCCGCAGGGACAGGCAGCTCCTCCCGACCCACCCCCGTCCCCACCGCTCCGGCTCTCCCGGAATTCACGGATGAAGACCGGCTGGCAGAGCTGACATTATCAACCGCCCTTACATTCATGCTTCCCCGGACGCTGACTGCGCACACACCGCAGGAACTCTGCCTCTGGGGGATGCAGGCCCTGCTGGAAGTCCCTCAGCCTTTACAACAGCCGGATCATGGGCAGGCGCCATCATCCAGCTTCACCCTCGCCGTCCAGCCCGGAACCATGTTCAGCCCGGCTCACATGAGCCTGCTCCATGACAGGCACCCTCTGCTGTCTGTCCGGACACCCGGCAAGGACGACGTGACCGGCTGGAGTCATCTGAGCCTCCAGCTCATCACGCTCCTGCGACGTGATGTGCCATCCTACCAGCTCATGAATGATGAAACCCTGCTGAGCCGTTTTCTCAATGGCCTTCTGGCCAGGCTGGACCCCTATTCCCGCTATCAGTCTCCTCCACCGCCGCCCAGCCAGTCTGATGCCGTCACGCCTGCCCAGCCCCCACCCGAACCCGCAGCAAGCGTCGGGCTGACCCTCCGCCGGACACGAGCCCATTTCCCTGTCGTGGCAGCCCTCAACCTCGACAGCCCTCTGTGGGATGCCGGAATCATACCGGGAGACAGCCTGACCAGCCTCGACCACCAGAGCACACGCCAGATGGCCCTGCCCGCCCTCCAGGCCATGCTGACTGGCCCTGCTGGCAGTACGGTGGAGCTGGAATTCCGCACCCAGGACGGACATCATCTCATCAGGAATTTCACCCGTGGGCGCATGGCAGAAGAAAGTGTCTTCCCTGAACAGGCCGGGCGGTTCCCCGTCCTGCGGGTCACCCATTTTTCCAGCCGGACGGCCGAAGAAGTCAGCCAGTATCTTTCCACGCTCCTGCCAGAAACACCCCCAAATAGCAGTCTGCCCCACCCTCCAGACGGCCGGACCCCACCAGCGCCCACCCTGCCCGGCCTCGTGCTGGACCTGCGCGGGAACCATGGAGGAATCCTGCAACAGGCGGTCATGACGGCGGCGCTCTTCCTCGACCACGGCGTGATCGCCACGACCGAAGGACGGGCGGCGGAGGCCAATCACGTCTGGAGCATCCAGGGCGGGGATCTGACCAACAATACCCCGCTGGCCCTGCTGGTTGACCAGGATACGGGCAGTGCAGCCGAAGTTCTGGCAGCAGCGCTGGCCGACCAGCAAAGGGCCGTTGTGACCGGCAGCAGTACCTTTGGCAAAGGCATGGTCCAGATTTCTTCCACCCTGCCCAACGGGGGGCACCTGTCCCTGACATGGGCACACATCACCGCTCCCCAAGGCTGGGCCCTGCAGGACCTTGGGGTCCTGCCCCAGCTCTGCACAAGCCCCCAGGGACAGTTTTCCCTCCGGGACCAGCTGGCAGCGCTTCGTGCTGACCAGTCCCTCATGACCGATGCCCTGCGCCAGTCCCGCCTCATCAGCACAGACAGCCCGGAGGCGGCACGGCGTGCCCTGCGACAGGTCTGCCCCCCTGCCGCTGCCAGCCCGACCGACATCTCCGCCGCTCTGGCACTTTTCATCATCCCCCACACCTATCGTGCTGCCCTCCTGCATCTGCCGGACAACACGGCAATTCACCCGGCGGCTAACACCACCCCATGACGACTATGCACCATCTGGCAGGGAGACCGGACTCATGTTCCATGGCCTGAAAACCGGATTCTGGGTCCGTGCCACCCTCAGGCACCTCAACCAGAATGGCCTGATGGCCGCTCTGGTCCGTAAAGGTGACGAAGATGCTGGCAGTGTCTTCATCATGCTGAATGGCCGGGATGGACGCATCGCCATATTACGGGAACAGGGTGCGACATGGCTGCGCCAGACCTTTGAGGACAGCGACACGGAAAGTGCCATGATGCAGGCCAATGCCTATCTGGAACGGCAGAAACGGTACGACCCTGACCTCTGGATCATGGAGGTTGATGTCCTAGACAGCACCCACCCGCTGGAACATGACATCACCACACGCCGCTTCAGCCATGAAGACTGACCAGCCCCATGTTCCCCGGGGGCCGACCGACGCCTCATCCACCTGTAACACATAGGACACATCTTTTCCCGATTCAGACGCAAACGGCACAGGTATGTCCCGGCAATCCATTGCGTTTACTGTCACTTTCAGTGAAAAGGGTAGCCACCTGTCTGGCTGGAGAGTAATTACATGACCGCACGCCCCTCCATTACATCACTGCTGGCCCGCAGCGCCTGTGCCGCCTGCCTGTCAGTCATGGCGTTTGGTGCGGCCCGGGCACAGCCTGTCCGTGGCCTCTATGTCGGCGGGGCAGCGGGGGCGAGCTTCAACCAGTCCCAGACCGTCAATCCCCACACGAAGCTCTTTGCGCATGGTCGGGACGACTTTGCGACAGGCATCACCGGGCTGGGCAGCATCGGCTGGGGACTGGGGAACGGTTTCCGTGTGGAAGTGGAGGGCAACTACCGCAACAACCGCCTTTCCCGGTTCCATTCCCCCGGCTTCAGCAGCACAGCCCATGGTCACCAGCAGAAATACGGGGGCATGGCCAATGCCCTGTTTGACATGGATATCGGCCAGAACTGGATCTACCCCTATTTCGGGGCTGGTATCGGTTATGGAAGCCAGTTCACGAACACCAGAATCCAGGGGACAGGCGCAGACAGGGGCTACAGGCAGCGGACCCGTGACAGCGCAGGCGGCTTTGCCTATCAGGGCATCTTTGGTGTTTCACTGCCCGTGCCATGGGTTGTTGGCCTTTCCACCACAATGGAATATCGCTTCTACACCATCACGGGCCGCCACAGGCACTTCACGACAGCATCCTACAACATCGCTGCCCCCGACAGTGGACCCGTCAGCGGCAAGCGTGGCAGCCGGACAGATTTCAACCATTCCCTGATGCTCGGGCTGCGCTATGAGTTCAACCCGGCTCCGCCGCCACCGACACAGGCCCCCACCCTCTCCACCCCGGCACCTGCCCCCGTCCGCACCTATCTGGTGTTCTTCGACTGGGATCGTGCCAACCTGTCCGACCGGGCGCGGGCCATCGTGGAAACAGCTGCCCGCAACTCCACATCAGCCCAGTTCACCCGGATCCAGGTCAATGGCCATGCCGATTCTTCGGCTGTCCGTCCTGGCAGCCGGAAGGCTGAAGCCTACAACATGGCCCTGTCTCTCCGCCGTGCGCAGACCATCAAGGCAGAGCTGATCCGCGATGGCGTACCGGCTGGCGTCATCGAGGTTCACGGTTTTGGTGATTCGAAGCCACTGGTCTCCACCCGCCCCGGTACGGCAGAACCGCAGAACCGCCGGGTGGAAATCGACTTCCAGTAAACAGGTACTTCAGAGTCTGACCGGCCTTCGCCTGCCGGTCAGACATCCTGATGTGCCCTCTCAAAAAACAGGCCGGACACGTATTCAGTGTGTCCGGCCCGTTTTTTCTGACAGGTCTCTACGCCCTGTTACTTCGTCTTGGCTGCCGGAGCGTGCCTGCTGACGGCATGGTGCACCGTTCGGGAGGTCGCATGATGGACAGCCTGAGGCGTCTTTTTCTCAGCTGATTCGGCTACCTTCTTGCCCGGCTCCGCAGAAGGGGCAGGGGCAGCCGCAACGACAGCCGGCTCGACCTGCACACGGACCTGAAGCTGACGGCGTGGCTGTGCATGGGCAGGAATCAGCTCCACGGTGAAGCTGTCAGCCCCCTTGTAATCCGCCGCAGGGGTGTATTCCACATATGTACGGTTATCATAATTGTACAGAAAGGCCCTGCCATTCTCCGGCGGAGGAACCACACCAAAAGACACGTAACTGCCTCCACCCCCTTTGCTGACAGAAAACGGGCAGGTACCGCCATCACCAGCACTGACCGTCATGCTCACACTCATGCGGCCCGTGGCGTCTGTCTGCACAGGCGATACCTCACAATGAGCAGCCCGCTTCTCGTTGGCAAAAGGATTGGGAGGAATCTCGATGCCACTCGGCCCCCTTGACTGCTGGCCGACACACCCGCCAAGGGCCAGAAGAGTTGCACCGACAACCCCTGCCCGCACTAGAAAACTGCTCTGCTGCACAGTCCACTCCAGAGAAAACTAAAAACAGATAAAAAAGGCGCATCCAGGCCCCTGCCCGCAATCCGCCAGTTTTCAGAACGCACGATACGCTTTCAGCACCATCATGAGAATGAGGTCTTCCATATTTCTTTCTCTGTCAGTTATGTTTAACGTTTCCTTCATCATTACACGGCCATATCCACCAAAGAATTGCCCGTCTCAGGGCAGACTTTCCCAAATGACCATGATATAGGCAGAGAACCTGTCAGCGGGAGTTTTCATATGTCTCTTCTGTCCTACGGCCTGTCCTTCTCCAGGACTGGACTGGCCCTTGCCACTGCGGCTTTTTTTGCCATTGCCCCTGCCTCATGGGCAGCAGCCTGCCACTCTTCGGCAGAAGACCATTCAGCCTTCAATCTGGCTGGTCTGAAATCGGAACTCATGGTGACGGCTCTCTCCTGCCAGACGCAGGACCGTTACAACCAGTTCATCACACGCTTCCGCCCCATCCTGACAGAATCGGAAAGACGGCTGGATTCCTATTTCCACCGGACATTTGGCCGCCAGGCGCAGAAAAAACATGATGATTACATCACCCAGCTGGCGGATGTGCAGTCCTTGGGGGGGCTGAAGTCCGGTACGGCTTTCTGTGCCCAACGTGTGCCGATGTATGACGAGATCGAGGCGCTGGACGATTCGAACAGCGACCTCGCCCATTATGCCGAGGCCAAGGATATTGTTCAGCCTTCTTCCTACGAAAGCTGCACGGCACCCCAGCCTCCCCACCGGGCCACGAGCCGCCGCAGGCGCCGGGGCTGACCTCCCGCCCCTCCCCACGCCCCGACAGACAGGATCACAGGATGGCCGATATGTTCGAGCAGGGTTCCACACCTGCCCCCTCCCATGTACAGCCAGCTGAACAGTATGATGCCGGGGCCATTGAGGTCCTTGAAGGACTGGAGCCCGTACGCCGTCGCCCTGGCATGTATATCGGGGGTACGGACGATGCGGCCTACCACCATCTTGCTTCCGAAATCATTGACAACGCCATGGATGAAGCCGTGGCGGGTCATGCCACGACCATCGAGGTCTGTCTGGAAGACGCCCACACCCTGATGGTCCGTGACAATGGCCGTGGGATTCCGACTGACCCCCATCCCCGCTTCCCGAAAAAATCAGCCCTTGAGGTCATTTTCACCACGCTCCATGCGGGGGGGAAATTCTCTGGCAAATCCTATGCCACATCAGGCGGTCTGCATGGTGTGGGCAGCTCTGTCGTCAACGCACTGGCCTCCCATCTGGAAGTCGAGGTCTACCGCAACCGCAAGGGATGGCGACAGACTTTCTCCCGTGGTCTGCCAACCAGTACGCTAGAAAGCACAAAACCTGCCATCCGGCGTGGCACGATGGTGCGTTTCACCCCGGACAGTGACATTTTCGGCCCCCTGCATTTCTCCCCGGCCCGCCTGTACCGCCAGTGCCAGATCAAGGCAGCGCTGTTCCGGGGGGTCAGCATCACATGGTCCTGTGCCCCGGAACTTCTGAAAGGGGACAATGCTCCACCAGCCGAAGCTGTCATCGCCTATCCAAATGGTCTGGAAGATGCCCTGACGGCTGATCTTGGTCCCTCACCTGCCCTGCTTACCCCCCTCTGGGCTGGTGAGGCTGAGCTGCCTGTGGCTGCCGATGGCCAACCCGGTGGGCGTGTCGAGTGGGCTGTTGCCTTTCTCGACCAGGGAAACAGCGCTCTCATTTCCTACTGCAACACCATCCCCACACCACAGGGTGGCACCCATGAGAACGGCCTGCGAGCGGCACTCGTCAAAGGCTTCCGCAACTGGGGGGACCAGCGCAAGATTCGCCGTTCCAGCACCATCACGGCGGAAGATGTGCTGGGCACCATCAATGCCCGTCTGTCCGTCTTCATCCGCAACCCACAATTCCAGGGACAGACAAAAGACAGGCTGACCACACAGGAGGCCAGTCGCCTCGTGGAAGGTGCCCTGCGGGACCGGATCGACCACTGGCTGGGGGGCAATCCCCAACAGGCTGACAGTCTGGTCGGCTATATGGTCGAACGGGCAGAAGAACGCCTGCGCCGCCGTGAAGCCCGTGAAACAACCCGCAAAACGGCGACAAAACGCCTGCGTCTGCCCGGCAAGCTGACAGACTGCTCCCGCAGCAATGCCCATGAGACGGAGATCTTTCTCGTGGAAGGCGAATCAGCCGGGGGGTCTGCCCGTCAGGCCCGTGACAGAGAAACACAGGCCGTTCTGCCCCTGCGGGGCAAGATACTCAATGTCGCCTCTGCCACACAGGAAAAACTGCTGGCCAATACGGAGCTGAAAGACCTGATCGAGGCACTTGGCTGTGGCTTTGGCAAGACTCTCGACCTTGAAAAACTGCGCTATGGCCGCATCATCATCATGACAGATGCTGACGTGGATGGCGCCCATATCGCCTCCCTGCTGATGACCTTCTTCTTCCGGGAGATGCCGGAGCTCGTCCGACAGGGGCACCTCTACCTGGCGCAACCACCACTCTACCGGCTCACTCATGGCAGCAAGACCGTCTACGCCATGAACGATCTCGACCGTGACCGCAGGTTGAAGACGGACTTCAAGCCCAATGCCAAAGTTGAAATTTCACGCTTCAAAGGGCTGGGGGAAATGCCGGTTTCCGACCTCAAGGAAACCACCATGTCCCCTGCACGCCGCACACTCCTGCGTGTAACCGTCCCGACAGAAGACAACCTGATGACCCGCAGACGGATCGAGAGCCTCATGGGCCGCAAGCCTGAGCTGCGCTTCCAGTTCATTCAGGAGCAGGCCCAGTCGGTCAATCTTCTCGATATCTGACACGCCCGAGCATCCCCGGAAACAGGAAGAGGCGCATCCCACAAACAGGATGCGCCTCTTCCATGTCAGCCGAATACCGGATTCGCCGGATTCTCTCCCATGCGGCCATCCGCCCTATGGAGCGTGGCGATCGCCGCCATCTCCTGCTCGGGCAGGACAAAATCGAACAGGTCCAGATTCTCTGCCATGCGCTCCCGATGAACTGATTTGGGAATCACGATCACCCCATTCTGGAGGTGCCAGCGCAGAATCACCTGTGCCGGGCTTTTGCCGTGGCGTCTGGCAATATCACCAATCAGCTCGTTGTTCAGTACAGTCCCCTTGCCCAGAGGACGCCACGCTTCGGTCTGAATTCCCACGCTTTTATGAAAAGCCCGCAATTCCTCCTGCTGGAAGAAAGGATGAATCTCGATCTGATTGACGGCAGGCACAACACCTGTCTCATCCATGATTCGCTGGAGGTGATCTTTCTCAAAATTGGACACGCCGATAGACCGGACACGCCCCTGTTTCTGCAGGTCGATCAGAGCCTTCCACGTCTCCACATACAGTCCCTGCTGCGGCATTGCCCAATGAATGAGGTAGAGATCCACCACATCACGCTGCAGCAGACGGGCACTCTCATCAAAAGCTTTCAGGGTCGAATCATAACCCTGCTCGTCATTCCAGACCTTGGTTGTGACAAACATGGCGGGGTGCCCTTTCAGCCCCTCGCCAACTCCCGCCTCATTACGATACAGCCGGGCCGTATCCACGGCCCTGTAGCCCAGCTCTATGGCTGTTCTGACAACATCAGCTGTTTCATCAGGCGGTGTTTCCCAGACACCAAGCCCGATCCACGGCATGGCATGACCATCATTCAGCTGTACACAGGATGCAGCATCCTTGGGAAAATCACTCATGTTCCCTCCCTGATTCTGGGCGACACGGCACTGACCACCAGCCAGTGCCGCCGGTTCATTCATCCTCGCTCTTCCCGAAAGATCAGGCAAGCCATTCTCCATGCACTCCCGGGAAATCAGACAGTCTGCTCAAACAGACCCATCTGTACCGGCAGGGAACGGTCCTCATACGACACCAGCGAGGAAATGGTCAGTCCCAGCAGTCGCACTGGCCGGTCCAGCGGAAAGAAACTGCGCAGAATTTCCAAAGCCACTGGCAGCAATACGCACTCATCGGCGGCAGGGAAAGCCATTGAGCGAGCCCGGGTTACCGTATGAAATCCGGCATAGCGCAACTTGAGCGTAACGGTCCGTCCGGCAAGGCGCTTCTGCGCACAGCCAGCAGCCAGTTTGCTGACAATCGCTTTCAACGTCGCTGCCAGCCTGTCCCATTCAGCCACGTCATGCGGAAAGGTTGTCTCCGTTCCCAATGACTTCCTGGGCCGGTTGGCCTCTACCGGGCGATGATCCTGACCTCTGGCGATATCATGATAGAACTGGGCTGAACTGCCAAAATGCCGCCTCAACTCCGGCACTGTCCATTTTCTGAGGTCCGCTCCCGTGTGGATTCCCAGACCATGCATCCGCCGCGTGGTCGCCGGCCCCACACCATGGAATTTCTCCACAGGCAGATCCGCCACGAAAGCAGCGCCCTGCCGGGGGGAAATCACAAAAAGCCCGTCGGGCTTTCGCTGCCCCGAAGCCAGTTTGGCCAAAAAACGGTTATACGATACCCCCGCTGAGGCCGTCAGCCCTGTCTGCTGCCGAATATCCCGCCGGATGGCTTCAGCAACGGCTGTAGCAGATCCATAAGGAGGCCACTGTTCCGTAACATCCAGATAGGCCTCATCCAGCGCCAGCGGCTGTATGAGCGCCGTATAATGCCGGAAAATGGCATGAATCTGAGCCGAGACAGCACGATAGACGTCAAAACGGGGAGGAACGAAGATCAGCTCCGGGCAACGTTCCAGTGCCATGTGCGAGGGCAAAGCGGAACGTACACCAAAGACACGGGCCTCATAGCTAGCAGCGGCCACGACACCTCTACCTGACCCACGCCCCACAGCCACTGGCCTGCCCCGTAAAGCCGGATTGTCTCGCTGCTCAATGGAAGCATAAAACGCATCCATGTCCACATGCAGGATCCGCCTCGCAGCGTCATCAGCCCTACCCTCTTTCACCCTTTCCAACCCCGCCGGATGGGACATGCCTGCCTCAGCCCCTCTCACGATCCCTGAAAAGATGCCGTTGGCATCGGCACATAACTGCCGACAACCAGCGCAAGGATGGTTACATCCGGGCTCTCAGCAGCGCTGTGGCAGACCGTATCACCCGGTGCAGGCAGGATGATCGGTGACTGAAACTCCGGCTCGGTACTCTGGGGCCAGAGAACCATCTGCCCGCTTTCCTTGACCTGAACCGCCTTTATGGTGGCCTCGAAACCATCCGACACTCTGGAACGTTGCATGGCGACCACATAATCCCCATTACGGGGCCGGCGTCCCAGCTCGGAAAAATTGATGACGATAACCACCGAACCATCCTGAAACACACGGTTCATGGACTGCCCCTTCACCATCAACCCGTATCGCTTCAGACCGGGATAGGCTGCATCGTAAGGAATGGTGATCGCATACTGGTCTGGAAGAGGCCATTCATGTGCCTCCTTCCAGACCCCGGCCTGCACCTCACCACAGACCTGCACCTGCGAAACAGGCAGATTGGGAGACGGCGCTGGCTGTTCGACTGTCTTCTGCTCTTCAGACCTGCTGATCTCTGCTACCAGAGGACCAACCGGCACACCCAGCACCTGGGCCAGGGCTGCCAGTTTGTCCGTACGGGGGAGATGTTTGCGCCGACGCATGTCCCGCAAAAAATCCACACCAACAGCAGGATTGATCTCACGGGCTTTCAGACAGGCCCGCCTGTCGGACAATCCCTGGGCCGCCAGAAGGGAATCCAGATGCGACAACAACGATTCAATAGACATAGTACGGGGATTATCCCTCTTTCCTGCGTGTGTCCAGACAGGGGACACCCTAGGTCCTGTTAATTTTTCTTGACAGTTAAGGGTATATCCCCGCATCCTCGGAGCAATTCCTTACAGGAGGCTCTCCGACACTCAATCTGCCAAGGAAGAAATACCCTCACTGCTTTCATCCTCTCCATATGACCTGATTGTCATGGGGCCATGCCCCATTACGGACCATAACGCAGTTTTCCGGGAGAATTCCTTTGTCTCGCATCACGCACATCACGACCACCCCGACCCGGGAGCGGACCCGCAAGCCCGATTATGAAATCATCGGCCGCAGGCGCCGCCGTGCCAACACTCTTGGTGCCCTCTCCTCACGTCTGACTGCTGATGTCATTTCTGAAGCAGAACAGTGGGTCAAGGACTGGATGCTGGCCGAACACGGCTATCTCGACATCATGAAAAATGGCGGCGCCCCCGCACAGGCGGGGAATGTCTTCACCTTCAATGCATTGCAGGGCAAAGCCTGGGGGCGGCTGAACGCCTTCCGCCGCCATGCGGGACGGGCCCGACACCAGCTGCTCGTGAACATGCTGGGACTCGGCTGGTCCTTTTCTTCCCTCGGCTCCAAACTCTATCCCGATCTGCACCCGGACAGTGCCCGCAAAAAGGCTTCGGAAGAGTGCGCCGCCACACTGGAAATGCTGGCCGCCTTCTGGCAGGGACAGAGACGCGAAAAAGCCAGACAGGCTGTCACCATTGCCCGGGAACATCGCAAAGGGCTCGACATGATGACCCTGTCCAGACGCTATCATCTGGCCCCTGAAGGTCTTGAGAAGATCATCCGGCATGGCGAGATCATCCTGAACAAACCCCAGAAGATCACGGCTGCGGAACTCCGCAACTGACCATGGCACCCGGATTGCTTTTTTCCTGTTGACAGCTTACCCGCTTTAGCCTATAAAAAGGACATCATCACGAGCCGTGCGCCCAGAGGGGTGTACGGCTTTTTTCATGACTGCTGTTCCAAGACAGACAGCTTTTCTTTCCCTTCAGGATGGATTCCGCAAACCACCGCCCTTCCCGGCGGTGCGACCCCATGCGCCATGATCCACCTCCACTGCACCACCGAGGCCCATCCTGCCGGACATGCATGATCCGGCTTCCATGCCCGGCACCTGCATTCATTAAAAACGGACTTTCTTCCATGGCTCACATGCCTTCCTCCCCCGCCGGGCAGCCGCTCGGCCGCGGCCGCATCGTTCTGACCAGACGCGGCCTCTGCACCGTTCTTGCCGAAGAGGGCAACAGTCTTGTTCTCTGCCCGATCCACGAAGCTCCAGCCCTGACACACAGGGCCGACATTCCTCTGACATGGAGGGATGAACTCATTCTGGGACTGAAACAAAATGCGGTCGTCAGGGCCATTCCCTTCCTCAAGCAGCGTCAGGCCGTCACCCCCCAGCCTGCAAGTCTCTCCGCCTTCACCCTCACCCAGCTCCGCCTCCGGACACACCGGGAACTGCAGGTCAACGCTCTGGAAAGTGACAGGCTGCCCTTCTTCTCTGGCAGACATGCCCGCAACCGCCTTCATGCGACCCATGTCTCATGACACGCCCCGCAAAAAGCCTATCTCCTTCTCGCAGAAACTCTTTGATGAAATGATGGAAGACCTCATGCTCGGCACTCCCCTGCATGACATCTGCTCCGGCGCACAGCGCCCCACCCTGCGCAGCTTCTATCGTTGGCTCCAGAAACATCCGGCCCTCCTGCCCCGTTATCGCCGGGCACGGGAACTGTCTGCCGACAGTCTGGAAAGCACCATCCTCTCCCATATCAGGGCCATGCCAGAAAAAGCTGATGCGGCCACGGTCAATTTCCACAAGCTGAGGTTCGACATGCTCCGCTGGATCATGGCCCGCCGTGCCCCAAAGCGGTATGGCGACCGGCAGACCATGGAACATGCCGGGCATGATGGCGGCCCCGTACACACCATCCAGCGGCTCATCATTGATCCCGCTGCTCCGGGCACAACACCACCGGACACATCACCGCAATAAAATGCAGGGGCCTCATGACAACAGACCGGGTCACCATCATGACACCCCGGGCCTTTGCGCCCCTTCTACAGCCTGCCCGCTATAAAGGCATCTGGGGAGGACGAGGTTCCGGGAAGTCCTGTTTCTTTGCCGGAATGCTGATCGAACAGGCCACACTGCGCCCCGGGTTGCGGGCGGTCTGCATCCGGGAAATCCAGAAATCCCTGACTGTTTCCGTTCACCAGCTGCTCCGGGACACCATCGCACGCCTGAACCTGTCCCACCTCTTCACAGTTTTGGACAGGGAAATCCGTACACCCGGCGGCGGTGTCATCCTCTTCCAGGGGATGCAGTCCCACAATGCCGAAACCATAAAATCCCTGGAAGGAATGAACATCGCCTGGGTGGAGGAAGCGCAGTCCCTCTCGGCCAGGTCCCTGAAACTCCTGCGCCCGACCATCCGCCAGCCCGGTTCCGAACTCTGGTTCAGCTGGAATCCCAATCATCCCTCCGACCCTGTGGATGCCTTCATGCGTGATCCTGCCACGGAAGGTGACCCCTCCTTCATCACGATCCGGGCGAACTGGTCAGACAATCCGTGGTTCCCAAATGTTCTGGACCAGGAACGAAAACGGGATCAACATCTGCGACCACAGGACTATGGCCATATCTGGGAGGGAGGCTATCAGCTGCATCACGAAGCCCTCATCTTCCCCGACCGCATCACGGTTGAAGAGTTCCGGCCCCCCAGCAGCTGCCGCTTCCATTTTGGAGTGGACTGGGGCTTCTCACGGGACCCCACAGCCGTCATACGCTGCTTCATTCACGAGGACATCCTCCATATCGACCATGAGGCAGGCGGCACCCACATTCCACTGGACCACCTGCCTGCCCTGTTCGACAGAATACCGGGCATCCGCCACTGGCCCATCCGGGCAGACGGTGCCCGGCCGGAAACGATCAGTTACCTTCGCACCCGCCATCATTTCCGCATCAGTGCCGCCCGAAAATGGCCCGGAAGCGTACAGGATGGCATCGAGAGGCTGCGCTCCTTCCGGTCCATCCGCATCCATCCCCGCTGCCAGCAGACAGTCCGTGAGTTCCGCCTCTACCGTTACAGGTCGGACCCGCTGACAGGCGATGTCCTCCCGCAGGTGGAAGATGCGAACAACCATTACATCGACGCCCTGCGTTACGCTCTGGATGGCCTCATCACCAACCAGTCCCCCCTGCCGGATTTCTCACGGTTTGCACCACCTACCTGATGGACATGGCTCTCACGGATGACCCAGCGCCCAGACCAGCCATCCCCCTACGGCTCCCCCCAGTATCAGCCCACCCAGAAGGGCCAGCAGAAGCATCCGTCCGGCAATACGCTGTGATGATGCCTTCCAGTCGATCCATCTCATGACACGTCTCCTTTCCGTTACAGATAGGCCTTGCCCATGCCCGGTTTTTCTCTCACCCGTCTGTTTGAAAAACAGCCCACAACAACCGCACGCCCCCGGCAGGAACCCGCCGCTCCACGTCACACCAGTATGGCCGGAAAGACAAGTCCCCACTGGCTGACCCGCCTGTGGCGGGCCTCCCACACCATCCCTACACCCGATGACAGAGAGACAGCCACGCCATTCTCCCCCTACCGGCCACCACCGGGCGTCGTGCCGGAAGGGCATGACCAGCCCAGCATGGATTCTGCCCCCACGGCCATGATGGACATGGCCTGCTGGGCCATGGGACAGACGGCAGCACAGCCATCATGGATGGCCGACGGGCTTGGTTTTCTGGGGTATCCGACCCTCGCCCAGATGGCCCAGCGGGCGGAGTTCCGCAAACCCTGTGATGTCATCGCACGGGAAGCCACACGGGAATGGATCAGCCTCAGCACGCACAACCCAGACCATCCCTCTCCGGCTCTTCCGTCGGATCCCGCAGCCCGCCTTCATGCGCTGGATGTGGAGATGAAACGGCTGAATGTCCGCGAGCTTCTGCACCAGCAGATTCTGGACAGCCTGCTCTACGGCATCGGCCATATCTGGCTCAACATGGCTGACACGCCCCGCACGACCTATGGGCAGACACTCCCGCTGCCCCTCACCCCCCACGGGGTCCGCAGGGGAACTCTGGCCGGGCTGAAAAACATCGAACCGGTCTGGACCACGCCCAACGCCTACAATGCCGACTCCCCCCTGCAGGATGACTATTACCGGCCCCGCAACTGGTGGGTGCAGGGCAGCCTTGTCCATCGGGACAGGCTCATCAGCATGGTGCCTTATGGCGTATCCGACCTCTTCAAACCGTCATTCAATTTCGGCGGGATGAGCCTGACACAGCAGCTGCGCCCCTATGTCCACAACTTCCTGCGGACCCGCAACAGCATCAGCAACATCACGGCCAATTTTTCAAGGCTTGTCCTGAAGACCGACATGGGCGGCCTGATGGCCACCGGCACCAGCGACGAGGCCGACCCGACAGCCTCCATCACGGGGCGGGCCTCCTTCATGCAGAAAATTTCCGAAGGACAGGACATCATCGTGGCCGACCGGCAGAACGAGGATGTATCCATCGTGGCCACACCCCTGACAGGGCTTGCCGACCTCCAGTCCCAGGCCATGGAAGCCATGGCCTCCATACCCGGCATACCGCTCGTGAAGCTCTTCGGCATCACCCCCAACGGGCTGAACGCCTCCTCCGCTGGAGAAATCAGGGTGTTCTACGATGAGATCGCCGCCTTTCAGGAAGCCCACATGCGGCCCGTGCTGAGCCGCCTGCTCACCCTGATCCAGCTCAACCTCTGGGGAGACACCGACCCTGCGCTGGAGATCACCTTCAAGCCCCTCTGGCAGCAGACCACACAACCACAGCCATCCGAGGCCTCATGACCATTCTCGCCTATGACCGCACCGGGTCCGTCCGCAGTTTTGATGACAACGGACGCCTCCGTGTGGAACGGACCCCCATCAGCAAGGCCAACATCTGCCTCTATCAGGGGCGGGAAATTCCCGACCATGCCCGGCTGGGCCTGAACCCGGACCAGTCCTACCGCCTCCTGCGGGACCCGAAAGAACTGGAAAAGGCGGCAGACAGTTTCAACTCCCTGCCTGTTCTGGAGGAACACGTCCCCACCAGTGCGGATGCCCACCCAAGGGAGCTGACGGTCGGCTCCACCATGGACAATGCCCGCTTCGAAAGCCCCTACCTGACGGTCGGCATGGTCATCTTTGATGGTCCTGCCATCACCCGCATCCAGTCCGGTGACCAGAAGGAACTATCCTGCGGCTACGCCTATGAGGCGGACATGACGCCGGGCACCCATGAGGGCCAGCCCTATGACGGACGCATGGTCAACATCCGGGGAAACCATATTGCTCTCGTAACAAAAGGACGGGCCGGCCCTGACGTGCTGGTCCATGATTCTTCAGCCACAGGGAAAGCAGTCACCACCATGACACGGAAAGACGACACGCCCACCGCCGAGGTACCCCACCATGAAGAGGCGGAATCTGCCCTGAACGAGGCCATCCAGAAGGCCCTTTCCGCCGACCGTGCCCTGCGCCAGGCCACGGAGGAGGCACGCCGCCTTGTCCGCCCCCTGGTCGGAGAGGTTCATGGCATGGAAAGTGCCGATGACGTCTACCGCTATGCCCTCCGGCAGGCCGGCATGGCAGCGGACAGTCTCGCCGCCATCAATCAGGCCGGTCTTCATGCCCTCGTCCAGACCCGTCTGGAGGCCATGACTCCACCCATCACGCACGCTCCTGCCGCTGATGAAACCGCCACCGGGTATACGGCACCACGCCGTTACTAACCCCATCCCTGCCCAGATTTACAGAAAGCACATCCATGTCCGATTTCCAGCAGACTGTCTCCTACACATGGCCGCAGGGTTTTCCCGGAGCCCCGGCCAGTGCCAACCCCATCCGCACGGCCATCGCCCCGGATGGCGGATTCATCGCCAGAGAGGGCGGGCTGACCATTGCCCGTTTCGTCTGGCGTCATGAAGACGGCGGGAGCCTGAGCCACACCGGCACCACCACCCCGGCGGGCTTCCTCTACCGTTCGCAGCAGGGGCTGACGACACAGTATCTCCAGTCCGCCACCATGACCCTGCCGCAGGGCTTCATGGCCAGCCTTGCTGAGGGTGGAGACTTCTGGGCCGTGGCCAGCACGGCAGCCACGGCGGGACAGGCCGTCTATGCCTCCACAGGTGACGGCAGCCTCCAGACGGCCCCGGCAGGCAACACACCGCAGGGAACCGTGGCCACAGGCTGGACGGTCTCCCGTGGCGGCAGTGCGGGAGAACCGATCATCATTTCCGGCCCCATGCACCCCATGACGGCCTGACCCCTCTTCAACCCGCCCGCCCCTTCTCCGCTCCCGACCACAAGCAAGGTATCACCATGCCCCACTCCATTTCTTCCGCCATGCTGAAACGTGACTTCGGCATTCATGGCGTGCTTGACCACGCCATGGCCTTCGACAGCGCCGTGACGGCTCCCAATTCCGGCATTCCGTCCATCTTTTCCACCTATGCCGACCCTCGCACCATCAAGGCTCTCATCACACCCATCCGGGCCGAGGCCATCTATGGCCAGGGCCAGAAAGGCGACTGGCTGACGGACACGGCACAATTCCCCTTTGTCGAACTTTCCGGCCAGACAGCTTCCTACGGGGACTATGACAGCTCCGGGGACAGTGACGTCAACGCCAACTGGGTGCAGAGGCAGTCCTTCCATTTCCAGACATGGACCCGCTGGGGAGAACGGGAGGCGGAACGCATGGGGGCGGCACGGCTGGACTGGGTCTCCCGCAAGAATGAGGCGTCCATCTCCATCCTGAACAAGACGAGCAACCGCATCAGCCTCTTCGGAATGGAAGGTCTCCAGCTGCGTGGTGCCCTCAATGACACGGCCCTGCCACCGGCCATCCAGCCCACCCCGAAGATTGCTCCTTCCGGAGCGGCAACGGGCAGCAGCGACTGGCTGAGCATGACCGACCCGATGCAGGTCTATGCCGACATTCTCAAGGCCTTCCAGCAGCTTTCCGAACAGATGGGCGGAAATGTCACGCTGGAAAGCCCCCTGACCCTCGTCATTCCGACGGAGCGGCAGCAGTGCCTGCTGTACACGAACCAGTTCCGTGTCTCCCTTCGTGAACTGCTGCGGGAGAACCTGCCCAACCTGAAGATCGAGACCCTGCCGGAAGCCGGCAGTACGCTGTCTGGTGGTCTCAGCAAGGTCACGCAGATGCAGCTCTTCCTGCGGGAGGTGGACGGGCAGGAAAGTGTCACCACCGCCTTTACCGAGAAGCTGCGTGCCCATGCGGTCGAACGCTACAGCTCCTACATCCGCCAGAAAAAATCCCAGGGCACATGGGGAACCATCTGGTTCTACCCGGTGGCCTGCGTCACCATGACAGGAATCTGAACCATGGCCGATACTGTCACCGTCCTCTGCCGTCTGCCTTCCGGCATCCGGCTCGACCTGCATGACCTCTCCAGCCTGAGCGAACGGACACAGGCCACGGCCCCCGTCATGACTCCGCCACAGGCCCGGTCCTCCATACTGCTGAATGGCATCCGGCAGGACCCGCTCTACCATCCCGTGGAAAACCGTCTGCTCGGGCGGGCAGGACGGACCACTGTGCCGACCAACTTCTGGAAAGCCTGGCTGGAACAGAACAGGCAGAGCGACCTCATCACCCGGAAGATCATCTTTGCCGAAACCACGCCCGCCCGTGCCGACAATGCCATGGCCGAACTGGCCAAGGACCGCACGGGGCTGGAAGGGGCTGACAACACCACCCTGGCCGAAGGTGTCACCCCCATGCAGAAAACAGCCTGACCACCCGCCCGTGCCTTATGCCCTCCAGCCCAACGGCACGGGCCTCCAACCGGGAGACAATGCCACCATGACGGACTCCTCCCCCCCAGGGCAGGTTACCTTTTCCTATCAGGACTGGCTCGCCGCCTATCCGGCCTTCGTCGGGCATGTCAGTGCCGGGCAGGCGGAAAGCTTCTTCCAGCTGGCAGAACTGATCCTCAACAATACGGGCCGTTCCCCTGTCCGGGACATGACACGACGCAGGACGCTGCTCTGGCTGCTGGTAGCGCACCAAGCGCAGCTCTTCGCCACCGAAACACCAGCCCAGTCTGGCGAGGCCACCGGCAGCCCGCCAGCGGCACCGCCAGTCGGACGGGTCGCCTCCGCCACACGGGGGGCGGTCTCCATCACACTGGATGGCAGTACCCTGCCAAGGCAGGCCGGGTGGTTCAGCCAGACACAGTATGGACTGATCTTCTGGCAGGCCACGGCCCCCCTCCGCCAGATGCGCTTCCTGCCTGGCCAGGCACATCCAGCCTACCTCTGGCCCTGATACGGAAACGGCCCACCCCAGAAGGGTGGGCCGTCTTCCATCATCACCTGACGCTCTCAGTGCCAGAGCAGCTTCCAGACAACATAGGCGAACAGGAAAGGCACCACGAGATGGACCAGCGTACCGAAGGTGATACGCTTGCCATCACCGGCCCGCATCATCAGGAAAATGGTCCGTGTCAGAGAAAGCAGACACAGGATCAGCACCACGGCAAACAGCACGGCCTTGCCGGTTACAGCACCATACATACGATCTTACTCCTGTCTCACTGGCTGAACACGCATCCGCAACCAGCCAGAACTGGCCGTAAAGTGGCGCAGTCATGCGCTTTCGTCAATCCAGTCCCGCCTGACCGGTTTCACCACCTGATGGAAGGCCAGACAGCATGAATCTCTTCTCTCTCACCAGCAACGTGACAACCACCATCAATCCGCTTCAGCCTGCCATTCTCCGCCGCATGACAGGCAGCCAGATTGCCGCCGATTACAGCACGACCCCGCTTCATGAGGACATCCCTGTGCTGATCGACATCCAGCCCGCCCCGGCCACTCTCCTCCAGCTCATTGGCGACATCGCCCAGCAGGGAGAAAGCCGCACCGTCTTTCTGCAAGGCAGCGCCCATACTCTCAGTCGCCCTCTGCAGAGCGGGGGCGACAGCCTCCTGTTTGAAGGATCGGAATGGCTGGTCACGAAAATACTCGAACAATGGGGAGCCAATGAATGGTGCCGCCTGATCGTCACCCGCCAGATTCCATGCCGGCAGAGTTCCAGCTGACCCCGACAGACAGCACGGTCATGCAGATGCTGGGAGACTGGCTAAAAGCAGAAATTCTGCCTGAAGGCTGGGGCCTCTTCCAGGGCCAGCAGAACCGTCTGCCCATGCCTTCAGGCAGCCATCTCGTCATGCAGCCAACCACACGCCGTCCGCTCGCCACCAACAGCCATGGCCATGATGCAAAAGGCGTCACCATCTCCCAGCCCATGGAACTGTCCATCCGGCTCACCGCCCGTGGGCCTGAATCCCTGACGGTTCTGGGCGGTGTCAGCACCCTGTGGCGGGACCGGCGGACCGTGGCGTGGTTCCGCCACAGACGGCCTGACATGGCCCCCATAGACACCGGGCCCCTCACGCAGCAGGACTTCACCAGTGCAGAACAGCAGTATGAGGCCTCCGCCACCCTGACACTGCGTCTCGTCATCATGACCACCCTGAAACGCCCGGCTGAGACGGCCACAGCCCTCGGCATGGCCTCCATGGTGGAAGCCACCCTGGCCACTCCCCTCCCATCTGCCAACCACTGATTCCTTTTTCACAGACAAGGACACTCCATCATGGCCTCCCTGACCGGCACCATCCCTCTTGCCCAGACTGTCAGCATCAATCCCGTCACACTCGGCACAGCCAGTGGCGTTCCTTTCATGAACGGGCTGCTCATCACAACCCCTTCGGATTCAGCCGCTCTCGGTACAGGTCAGCTGAAATCCTACGGCTCCCTGGCAGACGTGACGAAAGACTTCCCCGCCAACAGCCCGGAAGCCCGCATGGCCGCCGTCTATTTCGCCAGCCATGACGATGCAGCCCAGATACCGCCCACCCTGCTGATCCATATGGCGGACCCGGCCCACCAGGCCGATCCTGCCAGCCTGATGGACCTCATCACCAGCCAGAATCAGGCTTTCACCGGCTTCACCACCACATGGGAACCCACCCTGACACAGAAACAGGCCTTCGCCACATGGGTGGCCGGCACGACGGACCGTTACTGGTATGTCCCATGGGACACGGACGAGCAGGCCCTCAACCCGCAGAACAGTGCCAGCTTCGGCACATGGTTGCAAAACCGGAACATTGATGGCACCACCCTGATCTATCAGGACCCTCTAGCTGCCGCCTTCTGTCTCGGCTGGCTGGCCTCGCTCGATTTCAGCGCAACGGACGGGCGCACCACGCTCTGCTTTCGCCGCAGCGGGCTGCTCACCCCCAGCGTGACCGATGCCACGACAGCCGCCACCCTCCGGGCCAATGGCTACAATTTCTACGGGGCCTATGCCAACGGGCTGGGCCGCTTCCAGTGGCTGGAGGACGGGCATGTCTCGGGGGCTTTCCTCTGGGCGGACAGCTACATCAACCAGATATGGCTCAATGCGTCCTTCCAGTCCGCCCTGACCACGCTTCTGCTCCAGACCGGGCAGATTCCGTATGACAGCCTCGGGGATGGGCTGATCTCGGCCAGCGTGCAGGACACCATCAACCAGGCCCTGCGCTTCGGGGCCATCCGCCCCGGAATCCAACTGACATCCCTTCAGAAACAGCAGATCGACCAGGCTGCCGGAACCACCATCAGCGACACGGTGCAGAGCCGGGGCTGGTACTTCCAGCCCAATGCCTCCACCGCCGCAGCCGACATCCGGGCCGCCCGCAGAAGTCCCCCGTGCCGCTTCTGGTACACGGATGGCCAGTCCGTCCAGTCCATTCATCTTGCATCCATCGAGGTCCAGTAAGTCATGTCCCGCACTGCGCTCATCACCTCGGCTGACGCCGTTTTCACCCTCACGGTCAAGACCCTGTTCAATGCGCCCATCACGCTGGAGAACTGGGCAACCGACCATGGCTGGAGTGGCTCCCAGAAGCTGAAGCTGGCCACGACGAGCCTCTCCATTGATGGCCGTCTCAACAAGGGATTTGTCCCTTCGGCCTATCACATGGCCCTGCATTTCTCTGCCGGATCACGCTCCCTTCCCGTCTTCGATGCCATCGCCACGGCCTCCCGGCAGGCCCGGACAGTCTACGAACTGAACGGCGAGCTTCTGCTGCATGGGCTGGGACAGCGTTTCACCTTCACCAATGGCTGCCTGACGGATTATGACCCCGTTCCGGCGGGGGATACAACGCTGGGCAACCGGACCGTGAACATCACATGGGAAAATGTCCTCCCGGCAGGGCTGTAAGGCAACCCACCATGAAAACCATCGAATGGACCCCTGCCGAAGGCCCTGATGCAGGCAAATGTTTTGTCATTTCCCGCATGTCGGCCTTCACGGCGGACCGCTGGGCACGGCATGTCGTCCGTGCCCTGGCCCGTGCCGGAGCCAACACCCCACGGGAGGCCCTGCACAGCGGCATTGCCGGTCTCTCCGGCCAGAGCATGGCCCTGTTCGGGCACATGAGCGATGAAGACTGTGACCGGGCTTTCTCCGGCCTTCTGGACTGTGTAACAATCCGCCGGGACCCCATGAACCGGGCCCTTGAGCCTGCCCCGCTCATCGAGGCGGACATAACGGACCCCAACACGTTGCCTGCCTTGCGGGCAGAGGCCTTCCGGCTGAACGTGGATTTTTTCAAGGCCGCAATTTACCAGATATACCCCCTCATCGCCATCTTGAGGGAGACACAGCCGGACGGGGACCTCCCGCCCGCTGCGTGAATCTCTCCAGTCCGATGGCCTTTGTCATCGGGGCGGGGCTAGCCACACTGCATGAGCTGAAAACCCTCTATGACAGCGAAGACATGTGGCTTCTCTGGGAAATTGCGGCCGTGGAGCGCATGAATGGCCATTCTTGATACACTCATTGCCCAGTCGGACCTGATACGTCCCCCGGCCCATCTCCCCCTGAAACAGGGCACGGCAGCCTTCCGGCGGAATGTCATGGGGGCACTGGCCCTTTTCACCGGGGGGCGATCACTCACTGGTCTGAAACAGCAGGACACAGACGGAACAGATGTCCCTGTCATGGCACGCCCTCTGCCCGCCATGATGCCAACGCCGGAGCCACCGGCCCGCCAGAGCGATGCCACAACTCCCGAAGCGAAAGCCCCTTCACCCCAGCCCATGCCTCCCTCGGCGGTACAGACCGTGCGGGACTGGTCCACCCTGCTGGCCCAGTCCACCCCTGCCGCCCGACAGGCCCTGAAGGACGTGGAGCCAACCCTCCACAATGCAGAGCAGGCTCTGGAGCGTGTCCTTCACCTCCAGGCACGACAGGTTGATACGACACGGGAGGGAGCGGACCCCGGCCCCCTCCTGCAAGGTTTTTCAGCCATGATGACGGCCCGCAGCATCCTGAACCTTCATGCTCCTGAAGGCCTCTCCTCACCCCATGATGAAACCGGACGCCAGAAGACACCCCCTCCTCGCCAGCCGGGCAGGCTCCTGCCTGCCATGTCCATCCCATACCTGACCGGCACGGCCTCACGGGAACTGAACGTCTCACCCACGCCGCAGCAGGACCAGGAGCGGCTGCATCGCCTGTCCCTGACCCTTGCCCGTACGGATCAGACACTCTCACGGATGCTTCCTGCAGCACCGGGTTCCCGTTCCCCCGCCATTCCGGGCAGGCCCACTCCCGGTGCAGGGCCAGCTCTTGCCCACCTTGCCCGGCATGTCGAAACCGCAGCACGACCGCACCCTCTCACGACCCACAACACGACCACGCACAGCCCGACCATCAACATCACCGTAACGGCAGGTCATGGCAGACCGCAAGACATTGCCCGTGCCGTGGAAGCCAGCACCATAAAAGCCCTTGCCCGCCAGACCCTCACCCAGACCGGATAATCTCTTTCTGGAGCAGTCCTCATGTCCATCCTGACATCTCTCCGGGCGTCAGCCTCCGCCACCGGTGGTGAAACGCTGGGAAACTGGGCCGTACAGCGTGCCGCCCGCCAATGGGGCATCTTCCGCCGCCCGACGGCTGACCAGTTCAGTTCCCTCACATCGTCCGGTTTCAACCGATCAGCTGGCGGCCCATCCAGTTTCCTGTCAGGCCAGGCGCCAAGACGTGTCCTCTCCGCCGCCCATGTCGATTCCCTGCGACTGGATGAACAGGCCAACATCTGCTCCGCCCCACAGGAAAACGGTACCTTCACGAGCTACAACAAGGTATTCCTGCCCTACCGGGCCATGATCCGCATGGTCTGTGACGGGTCGGAAACAGGCTCCCTTGGTGAAAACCTGCTGCCAGACTTCATACGCAGCACCCTTGGTGTGGGGTCTGACACGGTGCGGAAAGATTTTCTGGAAACGCTCTCCCGGCTCGTAAAGGACACAAACCTCTATTTCGTCGCCACGCCAGAGGGCATCTACCCCAACGCCAACATCACCGGTTACACCTTCACCCGCACGGTCGACAGCGGCGTTGACATCATAACGGCCAACATCACCATTCAGGAAGTCCGACAGGGAAACACGTCCCGCTGGACGGGAAGCCGCCACCCACAGGGTGCGCAAACCCGCAATGCAGGCCCCGTCACCCTTCAGCCGGAGAAACGGACATGATCTACACGGTTCCGCTCCAGCCAACAGCAGCCCAGAGCATGACCTGCCCCATTGCCGGGCTGCAATGCCACATCTGGCTGAGACAGCTTTCCACCGGACTATACATGGACCTGACCGTCGGTACCGAAGCCCTTCTCCGTGGCGTTGTCTGCCAGAACGGGACCAACATCATCCGCAACCCTGCCAGCCTGCTGCCAGGCCGCCTGTACTTCACCGACACACAAGGGGCTGATGATCCCACATTTTCAGGTCTGGGGTCCCGATTCCTGCTTCATTACGAAGATGATACATCATGACAGCCATCACATATCCCAATGCCACCACGACACACAGCTTTGCCCGCAAACAGATAACCGTCACATTCTTCATGCCCGGGCTGAACGGAGGCCTGGACAGCTTCACGGTTGGCGAGGGACATGCAATACAGGCCACCATAAGACATGCGGGATTCACCACCGGTTCCGAAGCTGACCTCACCATCAGGGGGCTCTCCCAGATAGACAGAGACAGCCTTTCCATCCTTCCCGACCATCCTGCACCAGACAACCTCAACACAATCACTGCTGGCCAGACTTTCATCACCATACAGGCCGGTGATGAAGGGAGCCCGCTGACAAACCTGTTCACTGGAACAGTCGACAGTGCCCAGACGGATTATGATGATCTGGACAGTCCCTTCCATATCCATGCCATGACCAGCACCATTCCAGCGTCCATCCTGCCACAGGCCAAAGGCTATGCCGGACCGCAGGACGTCATCACCCTGATGGCAGATATCTGCAAAGAAGCAGGCTTCCAGCTGCTGGATCATGGTGGCTGGGAACACCATGCCAGCCTGACAAACCATTACAGATGGGGAACGGCTCTTGAGCAGATACAGGCCATCCTGACGGCGACGAAAGGCACCTTCAACCTCTCACCTTTCATCCCCGTGATGGAAAGCAACCAGGGGGCCATTCCCTACAGGGGGCTCCTTGAAATATGGGGGCCGACCTTTACCGGCATCCCGCCAGCAGGGCAGGAATCAACAGTTCCTGTCATCTCAGCCGCAACGGGGATGATCGGCTATCCCCGATACAGCAGTTCCGGCATATCCCTGACAACCCTCCTCCGGCCAGACATCACCTTCTGGCATCCACTGGCTCTGGAAAGCACCTTTGCACCCGTCACCGGAACATGCACAACCGGCACCCCACCTTGGAACGGCCTGTGGCTGGCCACCTTTGTCTGGCACGACATCAGTACCGAGACCTCACATGGAGCCTGGCATACACATATGGAATGCATCCGTACGACCCTTGGCAGACGATGACGGGCCGCCACCTTCCTGAACAACCACCTCCAGAACGGCCTGAAGGATCACAGCATGCCTGCTACAGCCACGCCCTATCTCCTGCGCTCCAATGCGGGCAAAAACAGCCTGAAAGGTGCACTGGATTCACTCATTGCCAGCCACATCAACCAGATCGGCCCTTCCATGCTGGTACAGGTAGAAACAGTCACGACCGAGGCCGCTGCCATTACAGGCAAGGTCACGGTCCGTCCCATGGTACAGCAGCAGGATGCGCTCTCCCGCACCCTGCCACATGACCTCATCCACAATGTTCCTTACCTGCGTTTGCAAGGCGGCCGTTCCGCCTTCATCATCGACCCCAAACCGGGAGATATTGGCTTCATCATCATATCAGGGCGGGACCACACCCATGCCATCACGACCCGACAGCCCTCACCTCCGGCCTCGTTCCGACAGTTCTCCATGCAGGACTGCGTATATGTGGGCGGCTTCCTCAATGAAGGGCCAGACCAGTTCATACAGGCAACGGATCAGGGCTGGCGGATCGTGACGCCGGGATCCGTCACCATAGACGCACAAGGGCCCCTCACCCTGAAAGCCAGCCGCATTGAAGCCACCTGCGATATTGTCACATCCGGCGACGTTCAGGCGGGTGGCATCTCGCTAAAACAGCATACTCACGGCGGCGTGCAGACCGGTCCGGGCACAAGCGCTCCCCCGCAATGAAATATCATTTCGGAAACGGCATATTTCCACGCCAGGCTGTCTCGGCCAGTGTGCGGACGAACTCATCCCCGTGATCGAAATCGATGTGGGCTGCGCCCCCTGCCCAGGACATGCTGACAGACGTACTGCCTGCCAGGGCATCAAACAGGGCGTGCCCCTCAGCTTCGGAGACGTAACATCCCCATTGCGTGCCCCGGTTGATGATGCCTGTATAATGGAAGCCTTTCACCTCGTATCCGTTGGAGAAACGGACCTCCAGTTCTGGCTGGTGAATCTCATGATTCTTCAGGACGAACATGAGAAAGACATCACCACCCCGACGTGGCGATGCGGACAACATGACATCATTTTCTGCCAGAAGAGCCGTAAGCGTGTGGTCCAGCTCCAGCATCTGCCATTTACCGGTCTGCCCCAAGCGCTGCCCCCATTGGGAGATACACCAAGAGCGGCCAGACCGCTTGTTGTCACCGTTCCATCCTGCGCCACATCCAGCGGGGTCTGGGCCCGGGCATCTGTCAGACTGCCCGCCAGCAGCATCAGACTCAGGCCTGTCATGCACAGTGTCGTCCGCATCATCACTTTCCTTTCCCTCACGATACAGGGGCGGGGGCAGGACGGAACAGGCCCGCCTGCCCCCGCCCGTAACAGATTTCAGTCAGTTACAGTTTCGGATTCATCACTGGAGACTTCATCGAGCACTTCATGATGGCGCTCATGAGCCTTTTCACGTTCCTCAGCTGGCATGTTCCTGATCACGTCGTGTACTGCCTTCACAGGGTTTGCAGCCGGTTCTTCCTTCTCGGACATGATACTCCCTTTCCAGTCATTCACTATCGGACGCCCTCTTTTCCAGCAGGGCGCAGCCCAGCACTGAACCATCAGGAACGGTCGATCAAGCGCAAGGTCCCTCTATCACTGCACGACTGCCTTGCAGAGAAACCACTGCTCCAGCCGGTTAGCGTTCGCAGATTCCAGAATTCTCGACGTAAGTGACAAGCCGCTGGTCACTCTGCAACAGGGCCGCCGAACTGCCCTTTGCATCGGCTGTCAGCTGACGGATATACTGGGCACAGGGCGAATGGGGGCGGTGTGATACGGCCCAGAGACCATCCCTCACCGTCTCGGCGGAAAGGCCGATGCGGCGCAAATTCTCCTCATCCGTCCGCTGCTCCTGATGATTCACCCCCTGATGCGCCTGCACCTTGGCACTATGCAGCGCCTGAGAGAGGGTGCCTCTGGTTTCGGGCATGTGACTCAATGCATCCGCACGGGCTACTCCGCCCCAAACAGAAACGGCTGCAATTACAAAAAGAACGTGTTTCATGGACAGGATTCCTGCATTACGCCCCATAGGCTACGGAGAAAATAGCGCATCCCGACAACCTCTCCAATGTGGTTTCACCCCATGCGCTGGCAATCAGACAATTTTCTGGCCGGGTGTTGCTTTCAGGGCGCTCTCAGGCCCTGCGGCTCGTCCGTAACGGCATCATCACTGGCCAGATCCGGCCTGTAACAATATTTCGGCACATTTCCTGGCCCATCATCAAAATATCTGAGCACATGGACAACAGCATCGTAGCAATTGCCCCGCCGTTTGTTGATGAGCACATCATAGGCATTATCCGCCACCCGCTTGCTGGAATAAGCCTTGTGAAGAAATTCGTACAGTTTTGGAGGGTCTATGGCGAAAGACCCATCCTCATTTTTCAGATACACAGCCTCCGCCCGTGCCACACCGGGCAGAGCCAGTGCGAACACGGCGCACAGCACCAGATGTTTCATGCCCATAATCCTGTTCATTCCTGAAATTGACGGCACCCACCCTACCGGGTGCAGCCACCGACTCTGACAACCACATCCTGATCCATCAGGGCCACATATGAAAACCACACTCAACGGACCTGTGGAAGAGCCTGCTTCTACCACAAACCTGTGGCGATCGGTTTTTCCAAAAAAGAAAAAGAGAGCCGCACAACGGGCTGGACCAGTTCATCCAGGCAACAGATGAAATATGGCATGTCGGCAGTAAGGAAGGAATTTTTTGCTTCCTCCCCCTTACCTCTTTACTTCCCGTAGAACTGGTCCAGAACTTTCAGGAAGTCTTGAGCCGTCATGGATTGCATCAACTGGTTGACCTGATCCTCATTCTCCTCAGCTCTCGCCGAAAGAAAGTATCCAAAAGCCCAGAAGCCAGAACAAAAGCAACGCCTAATTTCTTCATGATCTCCTCCACGTAACTACTCCTCTTTTTCTGCCTCCAATACCTGCTGGATCAGAAGGAGGATCGTTTCGGCACAGGTAACCCCATGTGTCCACAACCCGCACAACCTCCGTAACCTCTAACTGAAAAAGTACTTCAATCATAGTTGACGCCAAATTAAACAAAAACACTCTCGCGAAATACTGTAATCTTCTCTGGGAAATATTAGAATGATCCAGTCAAGACACTATCCGTCATTACTCTTTTCGCCAAATATACGGGAAACCAAAACAGCGCATTTTTCCTATCACCAGGCCACCTACTAAATGATATTTACAACGACGTAGAGAATAGTCACAACACCATGGAGAGAGGGGCTGCACCGGGCCGGGATTTCCTTTTCCTGCCTTCTGCGGCCAGACATCTCCTACTATCAGCCCGTGAAGGTGGTAAAAGAGTACACTCCTGCCGGGTGGGTGGCCGGCGAAAACGGCCTGACCCAGCAGGGACAGCGCATCGCCTCGGCTCCGTGGAACGGGTTCTGGCTGCCATACAGCATCACCCATGAAGTCACGGCTGAAATACCGGGCGGGAACTGGCACACATTCGTGGACTGCCAGATGGCGAATGTAGGGCAGCAGATCGCTGTTAAATGATCAGTCGAGGTTCTTGCGCTCGCAGGTGCCAGAACGCTCGACAGACGCAATGAGCTTGTCGTCATAATCGGGCCGATCTAGGCCATTCTCATAATCAGCCGTAAGCTGGGCCACATAGTGAGAACATGCGCTATAGGGCTTGTGTTGCGTTGCCCACACAGCCTTCCGGGCCGTGTTGGGAGACATGCCCATTTGTCGCAGATGGATCTCTGTTTCCGCAGCCATACGATTTGAAACGGCATCCCAATCGCTTTGAGAGGGAACAATCTCGGACTGCACGCAGCCACGAGGGCCACAAGAGGCCATCGCCGCCTTCCTGTTAGCTTCCATTTGTCGCTCATTCTGCTGGGCAAGAGTAAGCCCATTATCAGCCCAAGCCACGCCGGACAGCCCAATAAAGGCGACTGTGAGAAGGAGGAAGTGTTTCATGGTCATCTCCCGTGATGTCTGCGTCCATCTAAGCCATCAGAGCAACTGAGGGGAAGCCCCATGACAGAAAACACCAACGCACCTTACTGGGACCGGTCCAGCCCCAACCTCGACATCGCCACGATCATGGACAGGAGGGTGCAAGACCATATCCGCAAGATCGGCCCCTCCATGCTGGTGCAGGTGAAGGCCGTGAAGGCCGGGGCAGCCTCCATCACTGGCATGGTGGATGTGCAGCCGATGGTCCACCAGCAGGACAAACAGGGCAAGCCCCACCCTCGCCAGATCATCCACAGCGTCCCCTATCTCCGCATCCAGGGCGGCAGTTCGGCCCTCATCATCGACCCCAAGCCGGGGGACATTGGCTTCATCGTCATTTCTGGCCGGGATCACACCCATGCCGTCACCACACGGCAGCCCTCTCCCCCCGCCTCGTTCCGGCAGTTCGCCATGCAGGACTGTGTCTATGTGGGCGGATTCCTGAACAACGGGCCTGACCAGTTCATTCAGGCGACGGATCAGGGCTGGCGCATCGTTACGCCGGGCACCGTCTCCATCGAGGCGGCCAAGGTGCGGGTCAACTGCGATATCGAGACAAGCGGCGATGTGAAGGCGTCCGGCGTCTCGCTGAAACAGCATGTGCATGGCGGCGTGCAGGCGGGCGGCGGGAAGACCTCACCGCCAGAGTAACCGTCCTGCATCCATGGCGCCCAACCCTCCCCTCCCCGGGAGGGTTTTTTATTGCCCGGAGTTCTCATGAAAACCCTCTCCCTCACCCCTGACTGGGATCTCACGCTGGACAGCACGGGCAATCTGGTCGTGCTGACGGACAAGGCGGCCATCCTTCAGGACGTATGCTCTGCCGCCCGCACATGGCTGGGCGAGGTGCTCTACGACACCGGGCAGGGCATCCCCTACGACACGGACATCCTCCGCTCGGACGTGGACCTCTCCTTCTATTCTTCGGAGATCGAGGATGCCGCCACGTCTGTTCCCGGCGTGGCGGCGGCCACCTGCCACCTCGCCAACCCCACCAAGGAACGCCAGCTCACCGGCGTCATTCTCGTAACCTTCAGCGATGGGAGCACGGACCATGCCCAGTTCTGACGCCACGACCAACGTCCCGGCCCCCATCCTCACCGATGCGGGCTTCACCGCCCCTTCCGAGCAGGACATCCTTGCCGGGGTTCTGGCCGACATGAACGCCGCCCTGGGCGGTGGGGCCAACACGGCCCTTTCCACCCCGCAGGGGCAGATCGCCATTTCCGAGACCGCCATCCTTGGCGACTTTCTGGGGGCGATGATCGCCATCTTCAATGGCGTGGACCCGGCCTCTTCTTCCGGACGGATGCAGGAGGCCATAGGGCGCATCTACTTCATGGAACGTCGGCCGGCCACGGCAACGACCGTCACGGTGCAGGCCAGCGTGAACGCCCCCGGCCAGACCATCGCTGCCGGTACGGTCGTGGCGCAGGGAACGGATGGCAGCCTCTATGTGGCCCCGCAGGCCATCACGCTTCCCCAGTCCGCCACGGCCAGCCTCGACCTCTCCTGCCAGACTGCGGGGGCCATCACCTGCCCCGCCAACAGCCTGACGCTCTATCAGGCGGGGCTGGGGTTGGCATCCCTCACCAATCCTGCCCCCGGTGCCACGGGCGCTGATGCCGAAAGCCGCACCGACTTCGAGGCCCGGCGGCAGGCCAGCGTGGCGGCAAACAGCATCGGGCAGAATGCTTCCCTCATGGGGGCGCTGCTGGAGCTGCCCGGCGTGACGGATGCTTATGTGACGGACAATCCGGCACAGGCTCCGACGGTGCAGCAGGGCGTGACCATCCCGGCGGGGGCACAGTACATTCTGGTGGAAGGCGGCAACCCGCAGGACATCGGCCAGGCCATCCTGCACAAGAAGCCCCCGGGCATCCCCACCGTTGGCACCCAGATCGTCACGGTGCAGGACACCAACCCTGTTTATGCGGGCAACCAGCCATCGTACTCGTTCCGCTATGACAGGCCGACGCCGGTTGCTCTCCATGTGGTCATGGAGATTGCGGCCTCGGATGCCGTGCCATCCAATGCGGCGCAGCTCATCCAGCAGGCCATCGTCTCCTACCTGACGACGGGGGCCAACCGCATCCGGCTGGGCAGAACCGTCTATGCCTCCCGCCTTTCTGCCGTGGTGGACGGGCTGGGGGACTGGGCAGAGGTGCTCACCCTGTCCATCGGCACTGATGGCAATGCGGGCCAGAACAGGCTCACACTGCCGATCAACCAGCTTCCCACGGTGACGGCGGACACGATCAGCGTGCAGGTGGTGGCATGATCGACATACGGGAGACCATCCTCGCCCAGTATGCCAACAGCCCTGCCCTCACCGGCATCCTCGAGCGCTTCAATGCGGCGGTGGACCCGCAACGGTCTATCGAGACCTTCCTGCATGATGTCTGGAACCCGGCCACGGCCAAAGGCTGGGGGCTGGACGTGTGGGGGAGGATTGTTGGGGTCGGGCGGGTTCTACGCATTGACACGACAGGCTATTGGGGATTTGCACAAGGCTATCCGACCTCCAGAACCTTTGGTGAAGGCATCTGGTATTCCGGGCGTGGAGCAACAGCCAATTACCGCCTGACAGACGAAAACTACCGCCAGCTGATCCTGGCCAAGGCAGCAGCAAACATTTCTGCCGGGTCCATCGCTGACATCAACCGCATCCTCATGATCCTCTTCGGTGACCGTGGCAACTGCTACCTAGCCGATACGAGCGACCACACCATGATGCTCGTTTTCTCCTTCCGCCCCACAGCCATTGACGTTTCCATCATCGCATCCGGTGTGCTGCCCCGCCCCTCTGGCGTGCAGTACCGCTACACCTTCATCCCCCCTGCCAAAAATGATTTCGGGAATGACATTCTATGAAGACTTCCGACCTTCCAGAGAAAATTACCGTTCCTTTTGCCCAGAATGCAGGTCTGGCCTATCGGCGTGACATCCCTCTCCAGAGCAGTGATGCAGGGGCGGCCTCTTTCATGCTGGGTTTCCCCGCGCTGACCTTTCAGCCTACGGGGGCTGGGGGCACACCACCAGATGGCCGGGACATGAACGGCATCCTGTTTGCCCTCTCATCCATCGCACGGGCATGGTGTGCAGGCACCACGATGACATTCGATGCGTCATTCGCCCATGATGTCGGAGGCTACCCGCTGGGAGCTGTTCTGCGATCCACCACGGATCCGACCATTCTGCTCATCAGCCAGCAGGATGGCAACATGACCAACCCCGCGACCGACCCTGACGGAACATACTGGCGGCGCATCGGCAATGATGAGGCACTCCAGCACACACTGGGGGCCCTCTCCGACCGTCTGGACAGCAGGCTCAGCCGTCTTGATGGAGCCTCAGCCAATCTCCTGTTCGCCTCGCTCTATCAGGACGGATCAATGCCCGCTCCCCCAGCATGGGCCACACGCCTTCATGTCGTGGCACTGGGGGCAGGAGGGGGAGGTGCCAACTGCCAGGCATGGGGCGAATTCTCCAACACCAATTCTTCAGGCGGTGGCGGTGGAGCTGGCGCCTATGCAGAGGGTATCTTCTCCATCTCTCCTGCCGATACCCTGTCCGTCAGGGTCGGCCGGGGGGCACCACAGAACAGCCTGGCGGCGATACCGTACTGTTCATCAACGAAACTGCCGTCATGACGGCAGGTGGCGGCAGAGGAGCCTCATGGCAGGCAAAGGCCTCCAGTGCTGGGGCCCCTGGCGGTTCCGCACATGGAGGAAACATCCTCATGCAGTCCGGTGCCCCAGGGTCAGACGGGCAGAACGGCCCGTTCATTCTTGTTGGCAACGGAGGCGACTCTGCTTTCGGGGGCGGTGGACGGGCCGGTGCACAGGGAGGACTGGATGCCTCCTCCTTCGGTGCGGGAGGAGGTGGAGCCTATGATGCCTTCTCCAAAAACACACTCTTTTCTGGCGGCACAGGAGGCAACGGCCTGATCCGCTATCGCTGGCTGGTCTGAGCGTCATCCAGCCTTTGGGACCGCCCGCAGGCGGCGCAATGAAACCAGCATGAGGAAACCATGACACAACCAGCAAACAGGGTTCCTGCCTGGCGCTCCTACACGGCAACGGGAAACCCGACAGACATCGTCCCCTCCACAACCGTTGCCAGGGAAATTGGCGGCAAGATTGACGCCATCAACGGCCAGGCAGCGGGGCTGACCATTGATGGTGACAGTACCCTTGCAGGAGAAAAAGTCCGGGATGTTCTGGCCCGCTTCCCGGAAAAACTGGTGACCAGCTACGGTGTCACCCACGACCCTGACGGCCAGCACACAGCCGCCAACAGTGCCGCCTATCAGGCCGCCATCAATGACTGTGCAGGCACCTTCCGGCTGGTGCACCCTGCCGGACTGTCCGTCATGCTTGGAACGCTCCGCATCACCCGCCCGGATACGCATCTCGTCCTGGATGGTATCATCACCCTGGCGCCAGACAGCAACACGAACTGTCTGGACATCTATGCCCCCGGCCAGTCTCTGGAGCGGATTTCCATCACGGGACAGGGAATCATTGACGGAAACCGGTCCGGCCAGCAGGGGGGACAGACCGCCGTAAGTGGCGGCATATGCGCCAACACGCTGAGCCATACAGACAATACGCCTGATATGCCTTCATTTCCAACACGGATCGACAATCTACTGATTTCCGGAATCACGATCCGCAACACCTTCAACTGGCCGCTTTCTCTGGGGTTCATCAGCAACAGCCTCATTACCAACGTCACGCTGCTGGATGGCGGCAACAGCCCCCAGTTCATCTGGTCGGCTGACAACTGCTGGTTCACGGACAGCCTATCAACCGGTCACACCGATGGCGGTTTCGTCTTCTACATGGGCTGCCGCCGCTGCGGGGCCACAGGTAATACGGTCTCCGGCAACCATGACGGGATCGGCGTCTATGCCGACAGTTCCGACCAGCCCGCCAACGAGAACATCCTGATCGCCAACAATCATGTTCACGACAATGCCGACGGGGGCATTGGCATCACGACGACAGACCAGAAAAGTGCAGACGGGCTGATCCAGCGGAACATCCTCATTACGGGAAACATCCTCTCCAACAACAATACGCACGGACGCAACGGGGGTGGATCCATCGGCATCGTGGCGGCTCATGGCGTACAGGTCCGCAACAACCTTGTATCCCGTGATGGATCAACCGCCAGAACGGGCAACCCGGTCTATGCCGCCTATGTCTCGGACAGCTGCCAGTTTGTCGAAATTGAAGGCAATCATTTTGAGGATATCGGCTCCACTGCCAATCCGGGAACGGCCATCTATCTCAACAGGCCCACTGGCGCCATCATCCGCAACAACATATTTGCCAACACGGCCGGTACCTCCGGCCCGCTCCGTACAGGCCTTGGCGGAACGGTCGGTGCTGCTGGCCTCATCAGCGGCAATGTAGCGGCCGGACCAATGGCCGGCCCCCTGCTGGCTCTGGCATGGCAGACTGATACAGCTTTCATCAGCCAGCCAGATGGCATGGGCGGACTGCTGGATACCCTCCCCCGAAGCAGCAACATCGTGGCATCAGGCCATTATGACTATGATGGCCGTACACTGAGCAGGCAGATCGGTGCCACGACCGATGATACGGGCCTCTTCCTCCAGACAGCACGGAACCAGACCACGGGAGCCGTTTCCGGCGATATTGTCCTGAACAAGGGCAACATCTTCCGGGTCTTTTCCCTCTCACTGAACGGGGCCATCACCACACCGAACGGCCATGTCCTGCTGAACATACGCAGCCCATCCGGCGCACCGCTCATGATGCAGGTTTTCACCATAAAGGCAGCCCATGGAGACAGGGTCACCTTTCCACAAGCCTTCACCAGCGACACCGTGTCGGTAATGGTTCCGCCATTCCATAACGGAACCAACATGATTATTGGTGGCCCCTCAACCCTCTCCCCACCGGACCGCACCGGCTTCACGGTTGGAAAATTCTGGGTCGGACTGGGAGGTGCCAATATTGATCCGGCCGATGACATTACTGTCATGGCCATTGGAGAGCTTTCGTCATGACCCAGAACATGGCCTATTTCGCCATAATTGATGAAGGAGCCGCCATGGAGCCTGTCCCCATCCGTGGCTGGACCATCATTCCCCTCACGCAGGACAGGAAACAGGCCGATGGCACCATAACCGCCCACAGCCTGACGGAAGAAGAGCTGCTCCAGCAGGTCACACCGCACATGCCTGCGGGAAGCCGGGCCATCCGCCTGCATGTCACGGATGAAGACTGGAACGCCCGCCCTGTTGTAAATCCAGTTCTCTCCAAGGGGGGCATCACACAGGGAAAAACACCCTCCACCACCCTGCGAGACCAGGCCGCCGCCATGATGCTGCAGGTTCAGCAACAGGCAGCCATGACTGCCGCCATGGGCGAAACCTTCGGCCCCAAAATGCGGGCCTGTGTCAGCACACTGAGAGCCATCCTGGATGGTTCTGACACACCAACGTCCCTCCCCACGTTACCCGCCAGACCAACAGATTGAGAGCCCCCATGAATCCCTATTTTGCAGGCTGTTTTCTCCTCACCATGCTGGCCTTTCTGGGAGGGCTGATTGCCTATGCCAACAGGGCTGGACGCAACAGCGCACGGGTCCGGTCCAGCCAGCAGGACGCGGCAACAGCCCAGGCCACAAGCAAGGCCGCCCGCACCATGCTCGAAGCCCGTACCAACGGCCTGCGGACCCGCACCCAGCTTCTGGACACACTGGAAAAGGGACAATTCTGATGGCCCCCGCTCCACCGCCTGCGGGACTACTGGCAGGGCTGGCCTTGTGCCTGCTGGCAGGCTGCAACCAGCCTCCCTTTCGTCCCCTCTGCCCGGCGCTTGTCCATTATTCGCCAGAAGAAGAGCGGGCTGTCGCCAGAGAGCTCCATCTCCATCCTGACCTGAAGGAAACGCCCCTCTTCCTTCTGGATTATGGAAATGAACGCCATGAAATTCAAGAAATCTGTAGCTGACCACCACGCTCTCACCCCACATTGACCGCCCGCCAAGGCGGTTTTTTTTATGGAACTGCTCCCATGATGCCCACACACCTTCCTGACAGGATCACCCCTCTCAACGAACGGATTGCCGCCCTGGAGGCAGTGCAGGCCCGTCATGATGAAGACCTCACAAAGCTCAGCAACAAGATCGACAATCTGGCGCTGGAACTTCATGCTGGCATTGCCTCCCTGAGCGAACAGATACGGGAGAGCAATTCATTACGGTCACGCACTGTTACAGCCGCCATCACAGGCGGCGGTGCGGTTGGCGGAGCAGTCGCCGTGGGGCTCTATCAACTCATCCACACGCTCTACCCCCATTTCTTCGGAGGCTGATGACCATGCCCCAGACACCCACCCGGCCACCCCGTGGCATCCGCAACAACAATCCGGGCAACCTCAACTTCGCCCATCAGCCCGGCGCAATGCTGGAGCCTGCGGAGCCGGGCATCACGCCCCGCTTTGCCCACTTCTCCACATCAGAAGCTGGCCTGATGGCCTTGCGGGACCAGCTCTGCCGTTACATGGTACGGGACAGGCTGGATACCGTCGCCTGCATCATCAGCCAATGGGCCCCCCCGGCCGAGAACGATACCCGACGCTACATTGATACTGTTGCACAGGTCCTTGGCGTGACGCCGGATACAGTCCTCGGCCCGCCTACGGCCACCCTGCTTGCCAGCCTGATGGAGGCCATCATCCACTACGAAAATGGCCAGAACCCTTATGGACGGCTGGTGGCCCAGGTCGCAGCAGCCCTCCCTGCCCTCCGGCAGACCCCAGCGACCTGACTGACGCTTCCATCTCATCATACATCAATCCCATGACCGCCTCTCTGCGGCCTTATCATCACGGAGATACCGCCAATGGATATCAGCTCCTTTTTCACCACCCTTCCCGATGGTCTCCAGAACTACGTGGCGCTGGTCATCATCCTCTGCAATCTGATGACCGTGTTCATCCGCCCGCCAGCGGCCGGTTCCCGCTGGATACTGCCATACCGATGCATATCCACGCTGGCACTGAATGTCGGTTGGGCCAGAAATCACCTCCAGCCAGGGCACCCAGCGAAAGAAGCCTCACATAATTCCTGAGCCCCAGGCAGAGACCGTCTCTCTCCGCCCTCGCCTGTGAGCTGTCTCACCTGCTACAGAACAGACAGCGTCATCACGTCAGGACCATCGGCCATGTCACATGCTCTCATTGCCTGCCTGCTCTACGGCCTGGCGGCCTTCGCTGAAATTGCAGGCTGTTTCTCTGTCTGGGCCTGGCTGCGGCTGGGGCGGTCCCCGCTCTGGCTCCTGCCCGGCGGGCTGTGCCTCGGCCTGTTCGCTATCCTGCTGACATTCAGCCCGGCTGACCATGCCGGGCGGGCCTATGCCCTGTATGGCGGCCTCTATATCGTCACCAGCCTTTTTTGGGGCTGGGCCGTGGAGGGTCTGGCACCGGATGCATGGGACATGGCAGGGGCTGCCCTCTGCCTGGTGGGAGCCCTGCTCATTCTTCTGGCCCCCCATGGCCGGACCTGACCACCTGCCTCAGGACCGATAACTGAAGCGTGGCAGTGTCCAGTTGTAACGGATGGAGAGCAGACGGAAACTGATGCCGAAAATCATGGAGATCAGCAGCTCGATGTTCCTGTTGTCCACAATATGGGAGCAGCAGAGAAACACGACCCCCGTACTGACAGACACCGTGCCATACAGTTCGGACCGGAACAGCAGCGGAATGTCATTGCAGAGTATATCCCGCAGCACGCCGCCCATACATCCCGTGATCATGCCAGAAATGATGACACAGACCACAGAAAGATGTTCCGTCATCGCTACCTGGCAGCCCATAACGGTAAAGACGACAAGGCCAATTGCATCCAGAAACAGGAACAGTTTGCGCAACCTGTGCATGTGCTGGGCCACCATGATGGTGGCCAGGGCGGCAAACCCGGTAATGAGCGGGTAACTGGGATGCCGCACCCAAGACAATGGATAATGGTTGAGCAGCACATCCCGGATGGACCCTCCCCCCAAGGCGGTGATCCATCCCAACAGGAACACCCCTACAAGATCCATCTCCAGCTTGCCCGCCAGCAGGGCAGCCGTCATAGCCTCGGCAATGATGGCCACGATATACAGCGTGGTGTAGAGATCAAAGGTCATGCCGGGTTCCCTGCCATGCGCCACTCTGCCAGAAAAAATGCAGCCCTGCCGCCTAGCGGACCACCAGCCGCCCGTAATTGGCGAACAGGACATGCGTGTCATCCTCCCCAAAGGGTGCTCCCTTCTTCAGGCAGAGGATAAAACGGTTCATGAACCGCATGGAGGCCAGCGTATCGTTGGCAGCATCACCGTTGAATTTCACCATCAGATGGTTGAAGTCACCATCAACCGCATAATAGCGCTCAGATGAAAAACACTCACAAAGAGCATGAAACTCCCGCTCCATCGAGCTGACCATCTGCCGGTAAAAGAGATGGGATGCCTCGATCTCACGATAAAAAGCCTCATGCCGGGGCTCGACCCGTGGATGTGCAGCAGGGAAAGCTGTCAGATCCTGTGAAAAAAGCTCATGCTTGGACAAACGCCCGATCTTCTTCCCCAGCTGGCGCACCTCCGCCTCATAACCAAGCAGACTGTAAACTGAATCAACCATAAAGATAGCTCCCTCCCTGAGCCGTCTTCTCTACCCGAGGGCAGAGACATGAGGCATGACGGACCACATGACATCGCAGAATGAGTAACATACCTGTACACACAGCAGAACGGCTTTCTTGCACAGGCATGACGGCATGTTTTACCGGTCAGGATGGTTCAGGGCCCAGCAACGTGATGTCACGACATTCTGATCCCTAGCAGGATTGGGCATCGTCAGGGCACACAGGACCGTACTTCCAGCCCTGTCCGGCATATCCCCCCGGAACAGAACCAGCACCTCCTCCCCTCCGGCCTGATGGGCAGCAACAACACGGTATTGCCTGTCCAGCAGGGTTTCCAGGGAATCTTCAAGGGGCGTCATCCGGGTTGGAATGGCCAACGGGCTGTACGGCGCCTTGATTCCTGAAGCCGGCAGGGCCAGCCCAGCCGCCATGGCACCAGCCGGAACCATGAGACAGGCCAGAAGGGCCATGCTGCCTTTCGTAAACCGCCACACGGTCCAGTCTCCCTTCACGTTCAGAACAGCTTCGCCGCAATGGCACCAACCTGCACCGTCCCCTTGAAATAACGATTGGCTGGCAGAACAGCCGTAGCCTGGCCATCATGCATCTTCAGGACGCCTCTCACCCGCGTGAAAATGGACGTCGCATGATCGCTGTTCTTCCGGCTCAGGTTGGCAGAGATCACATAGCTTACCGTACCATCATCATACCCGCCACCAGCACCATGGCGCAGACGCACCCTCATGCGGTACTGGTCCAGCCTGTAGCTGTCCTGACCGATGGAAACCGTCTTCTCATCCTGTTCCTGCCGGATATTCGGGCCGATCTGGGTCTTCAACACATCCACTGGCGTGCTGTTGCCCGCCACAAGGGCTGTTGGAGACAGCTGGGCCTGCACCTCATACACACGGTCCAAGCCCTCTGCCTGGGCAGCTCCAGCCATTAAGCTCATGCCCAGTGCCATCATCCCACCATAAAGACCGGCTTTCCCATATCGTACCATCATCAGTCCCAGGACCTCCCTATCATTCCACACTTGTCACAGACCGGCAGGGCACAGATGCCAAAGGAGGCCCAGCCTGTCACCATGACCGTCTCCTTCCCGGCAAGCTGTCATTTTGTTCCCCAACCGGAACATGAATTAACATTCACACATCAGCTTTGCCGTGCAAATCAAGATTCCGACAGAGAAGGACTTTCAGCCCGGGCTGGAGCGATCATCAAGAAGAATCTGCATGAAGGTCAAATCCAGCCAGCGCCCGAACTTGCAGCCGACCTGCCGACACTGCCCAACCACAGCAAAACCCAGCTGTTCATGCAGTCGGATGGAGCCGACATTGCCCGATTCAATCCCGGCAACCATGGCATGATATCCCCGCTGGCGGGCCTCTTCCAGAAGAGCCACCATCAGAGCCCTCCCGATCCCGGCCCTCTGCCTGTCCTTGTGAACATAGACGGAATGTTCCACGGTATGACGGTAGCCATCCCAGGCACGCCATGGCCCGAACGTGGCATAACCAGCCACTCCACCCCCGTCATCAACGGCCACCAGCACGGGAAGGCCTGCCTCATCGTGGGCTTTCAGCCAGGCGGCACGATTGGCACTGTCCACCACCCTGTCATTCCATATGGCTGTCGTCGTACTGACAGCATGGTTGTATATCCCGGTAATGGCGGCAATGTCCCTGTCTTCAGCTGGCCGAATCTTCATCCCTGCTTCCTCTTCTTCCAGGCCCGCTCCCCTACCTGCCAGAGGGCCTGCCCATAGCAGTACGTTCCACAGAACAGGCAGCAAAAACAGCACCCTTTCATATTTTTTGCAGAAGCCTCCAAAAAACCATTCCTTTATTACGTAAAATTAATTACTGATGCCTGAAGATGACATCCGTCACCCCCGCCTTGGAGAACAGAATCATGTCGTCCTCCTATCACTTTCTTTTTCAGTTGACCGTCACAGCTTCCCTGCTCGTTGGTTTTGCGGCAGCAGGACCACTCAGCGGCCTGCGCAAACGCCTCCCCTTCCGGCGGCAGTAAGAAGCGGCGGCAGTGCGGCATGGAAGCCTGACATCAGGACTCCTTATATCCTGTATAAATTATACAGGTTTGACGTCTCTTCCCTCTTCCCCATAAAATCCGGCCCATTACAGAGCATGATCCACCTGCCAGCCTTCCTGTAGCAGGCGGAATGCGGGAAAGCCGGAGGGAGCATGAGACTGGAGACTGCGTCTGAGCCCGTTTTCTTCTGGGGCGGCCTTCTGGCCGGGGCCGTGTGGGCCGTGCTCCTGTGGATGCAGCTCCCCGGCAATACGCCCAGACCCGAGAAGCTGGGCCGTACTGCCGGTGTGGTCGGCCTTGCCCTGTCCAGCGGGCTGGCGTGGCTGCTATGGACTCATGTCTTCGGTGCCGTAACCGCTTTTTTCTGCCTTGGTGGGCTTGGCATGGTGCTGCTGTGCATCATGCCCATCCTCTGGGCCATTCTCATTTCCACCCAGTCCCATACGTCCTGATGAAGGGATCACAAGGCAGGGACAGGCGGCCGGTTCCCCCACAGCCCTATCCTTCTGCCGTATTGTGGCTGCGATTGGGCATCGGTGGCCTGCTGGCAGCTCTTTTCATCATGGCGGCCTGTTGGGCAGACATAACCCTCCCCTGTTTCCGCCCTTATGGCATGACGGGCTTCTGCCTGCTGATAACGGGCGCCTGTCTGGCCGGGATTACGGGGCTGACCCTGTGTATCGGCCTCGGCCCGTGGCAAAAGCTCCAGCATCTGGCCATCCGGTACCGCGCCCTGCATGGCTGGATCGGCATTACAACCGGCACTCTGCTTTCCATGAGCTTTCTGGCCGGAACCATGACCCTGTTTGCCGCCCCTCTCCAACAATGGAGCCAGCCGCCTCTGCCGGACCATGGAGCCCTTCCACTGGCAGACATCCCCGCAACGCTTGACCAGATTCTCACATCCCGGACAGAAGACCTACCCTCCATCTTCCCCGGCCTCCATTACAGGGTCGGCCTCAAAACGTCAGATACGGCCACCCTCAGCATCCCGACAGGGCCAGAGTTGCCCCTCGGCCTGCCAGCATCCCATATTCTCATCAGCCTGCCTGCCTCTCATACTCCCTCCCTTCACCAGCTGACCCTGTCCCCTGTTCCCACGTTCATCGGAGGGCTGCACCGCCGTCTGGGCCTGCCACTGCCTGAAAACTGGGCCATGCCTCTTGTCGGTACCGTTTGCCTCCTTTACGGCCTGGCGCTACTCTCCGGTGTCATTCTTCTTCTGCCCGGCATATGGCGCCACCTCATGAGCGTCCGCCTACAGGGCCACAGCCGCCGCCTCTGGCTCGACCTCCACAGTCTTCTCGGCCTCTGCTCCCTGCCCTTCCACCTCATCATCGCCCTGACAACGGCGCTTTTTGCCTTCTCGCCGCTACTGTACCCTGTCTCCTCGGGGCATGACGGCATCCAGCAGGCAACTGCCAGAAAGGTACCACCAGCATCATCGCTTCTTCCCCCCGAAAAAGCCCTGTCCTTCCTGCATGAACTGGCACCAGATTTTCATCCCCTCACGCTGGATTATGTCCTGCCCCCTCACGGCACGGACAGTCAGGCCGAGCGCCTTGCCCTCCATGCCCCGCTTTACAATGCCAATGGGGAGCGGAGCCTGCCTCCGGCAGGACAGTCTTATCTGCTGGCAGAAGGAACAGACCTCCAGAACCCGCTCATTGGCCGGGATCGTGGCGCTGTCCTGCTGACCCCCGAAACAGGCCACCTGATCGACAGCCAGAATCTACCCGGCCAGCAAACACCCGCCCGCCGTATCCTGACATGGTGCCTCGCCTTGCATTTCGGGAGTTTTGGCGGCGAATTTGTCCGCTGGCTCTACGTGGCACTGGGTCTGTGCGGCGTCGGTTTTTTCCATGCTGCCAACCAGCTCTGGCTCAACACCCACCGCCGCAGGAAACCGGGACAGACGTCCTGCGTGGAAACACCCGCCACCCTCTGGCTGGGCCGTCTGAGCGAAGGGACACTGCTGGGCTGCCTGCTGGGGCTGTGCGGCATCATCGCCATCAGCCCCCTCATGACCCATCTGACACCGATCCCCCATCTGTCCAGCGTCTCAACGCCAGACATGGAACACTCATACCAGCAGACCAGCCTAGCCTACCATGGGCTGATTGCCTTGACACTGGTCAGCTACTGTCTGCTGCCCAGAGCCTTATGCCGCGGGATCATTCTGGCCCTTGCGGCCTTCTGTCTTTCGGGAGCCGTCACAATCGTGCTTATGCGTCATACAGCCGTGCAGCCCCCTCTTGCGACAGAACTGACCATCGCCTTCAGCTTTGCCAGTCTGGCCCTCTGGGCTGGGAGTCTTCTCACGCTCTACCGTTGGAAACAGGTCGCTCCCACTGGCAGGTGATACCCCCCAGCAGAAGCCGGCCTGATACACGCTCAGCTCTCGGAGGCATCAGCTGAAGCATCAGCCTGACCCGCCTTTTCATCGTCAGCAGGCAGGCCCGCCCAGTCCCGAATCATCGTCTCCGTCAGGTAAAGCAGGGTTGGACCGATGAAGACACCAGCAAAACCCAATGTGGACAACCCACCAAAAGCGCCCACCATGATAACGATGACAGAAATCCGCACATACCGGCGAATGATGAGCGGCTGAAGGAAATTGTCTCCTGCAATCACCACAAGCGCAAACAGCAGCATGATGATGGCGTGCATCAACGGTGCCGTAAAATAAAGCCAGACGGTGCTGAGAATCATCACCCATGCCCCACCGAACTGTAGAACACAGGAAATGAACATGACCGCCGCCACGACACTGCCCATCGGCATACCAGCGGCCATCAGGCCAACCCAGCCGAACAGTGATTCAAGAATGGCTGTCAGCGTGACACCCAGAGCAACACCTCGTGTCGTGATCTCGGCCTGCTTCAGCAGGGCACGTCCCTTTCTGCCGCCAAGCTGACCACCAATCCGGTCCAGAAGCATGATGATGCCCTCCGCCCGGCCCAGCAGCAGCACCATGACGATCAATGTCAGAGCGAATTCCAGCAAAAGAGACCCAAAGCTGCCCGCTGATGCCAGAAGGACATGCAGGATCTTCTCTGGCGACGGGATGACCTGTTTCAGCAGCTCCGGCAGGCTGTTTTCCCGCAGATGATCCCAGAACGGAATGATATTGCCCCCAACGTAAGGGATACGCCCCACCCAGGCGGGCGCTGCTGGCAGCTGTATTGTCGGCAGGATCCCAATGAAATGGGACACGGCATCAACATGCCGTGCAAAAATGACGATCACCAGCACGGCAGGCAGGAAGAAGATGATCATGGCGGCCAGGACGGTAAAAAAGACCGCCGCTGACCGGCTGCCAAAGCATATGGTCTGCAACCGCTGAACCAGCGGCCAGAGCGTGACAGAAATCGTCGCCCCCCAGAGAATGGGGGGCAGGAAAGGATGGATGATCCATACCGCGGCCAGAAGCAGAAGCCCCACGGCCAGAGCGGTCAGTACTGGCCGGACCGGGCTGACCGCAGCCCGGGTCGTAGCCTCGGCTGAAGCAAAGAAATTCCTGAAACGCGTTATCATGACCTATCCTGAGCAAAAAGGTGCCTGTATGGCCCCAATAAAATAGAATCCCGGGAAAGATGGAAGACCGGTACCATGACTATGGTTACAATCTTTTCATCCACACCTCGTGACCTATCTCAATGAAAACTGCTAAAAGATTGCTGGGACGGATACCGGCACGGTACCGTCTACCCGGCGTTGCCAATTCACCACATGAGAGGATTTACCTGCATGTCTCAGAAAGAAAACAATATCGCCCGCAGCATGACCCGCGAAGACCTCATCTTCGCTCTGGTGCAGGATGTAGTCCGCATCGAAGGTCCGAACACCAAGATCGACCGTGCCTACCTTCTCAAGCTCGTGGCTGAAATTGCCCGTTCCGTCGACGGCAAGTAAAACCTCCCCGCACGACAGTGGCATGGAAAGCCAGGGTGACAGTCACCCTGGCTTTTTTTTCATGTCTGGGACCCATCATCAGATGGCAGCGTCATAGAAACCTGCGGCACCATGAGGCTGATACCTTCCTGGCTGAAACGTGCCAGCACCCCGGAGATAACAGCCGTTCTCACGGCATCACTGTTCGTGCCCCGTGCAACATAGATCGCCAGCGTCGCAGAAACCGTATCCCCCACCTTGTCACCCAGCCAGCTCTGCGGGGCCGGGTCCTTCAGAACATCCGGCTGATCCGCCACGACAAGCATGAAAAGCGCCTTCACCTTGTCCACACTCACATTGGTCGGTACAGCGAAAACAAGGCTCATCTTCAGCGGATTATGACCCGCACTGTAATTCTGCACATTCGCCGTGATAAACTGGGAGTTGGGAACAATGAGTGTCGTTCCATCACTCAGCCGGATATCCGTTGCCCGCACATTCACACGCTGAATCACCCCCGTATTGCCACTGATGGTGATCTTGTCCCCAGCCTGGGCCGGACGTTCCGCCAGCAGGATCAGACCAGAAATGAAGTCTTTGACGATGGACTGGAGACCAAAACCCACACCCACTGACAGCGCACTGACAACCCATGTCAGATTCTGTACGGAAATGCCGATCATGGCCAGAAGCTTGAGCCCCGCAGCGATCCACAATGTATAAGTCAGAATGCTGATGATGGATGTCCGTGCCCCATTATCCAGGGACGTGACCGGGAACAGACGTGTCTGCAGCCACTGTTGCAAAAACCGTATGGCGTAATAAACGCCCACCAGCAGCAGGGCCGCTCCCACTATCGTCCTTGGCGAGACGGGCACACCAAACAGGATACCCCCACCAAAGACATGCTCCAGCTGCCGCCATGTCCCGATGAAGGAAACACCATTTCTACCCTGCAACAGGGCAATGAATACCATGACAAGGCTGAGACCAACCAGCGCCGTGGTGATAACCTCCATCTGCGCAAGACGGCGGGCACTCAGCTCCAGCTCGGTCCACAGCCGCCCAAGACGGCTCTGTGCCGAAAAGAGGAACTGTGAAAAGTCCCGCCACGCCTGCATGAGCAGCATGACGGCCCCAAAGGCATAAAGCAGCGTCAGCACCCAGTCATTCAGCAGGAAAGCAAAGGAGATATAACCACTCAGAACGGCAACGGCCGTCACCCCCATGAGCAGGGCAGAAACACCATGCAGGGGAATATGCTGGATCAGTACGGCACCAATATCCTGCCCCGTACTGCCTGCCTCCACATCACCCAGAGCCGTCCCGTTTTTCTGGTCACGTTTGCTGGAGCGGCACGTCAGATACAGCAGGATGGATGTGGAAAGCGCAAACGCTCCTTCCAGCACGGCATCCAGCCCGGGGCCGACATCGCGGCTGACTTCGGCCGTCCGCAACGCTCCGTAGAACAAAATTCCTCCACCGAGAAGCAGACTGCACGGCAGGCACGCCCTGCCCAGAAGCCAGCGCTTGAGGGACACCCCGGCCCCGATGATGAAACCACACACCGGCAGTGCCTGTGTCAGATACGCGCCCTGCATGGCGGGCACGCCATCACTGTCGAAACCCACAAGCTGCCAGCCCTGCCAGAGGATTTCCGCCAGCAGACCACACAAGACACCGGCCAACACGCTCCCCAGGGCACGCTGGCTGCGGATCACGCCCCCCCAGCTCGCCTGCCCCCGGGCTGAAGCAAGAACACGGGTCGCCAGCTGCCTCAGCACGAAGCCAAACAGCATGACCAGGCAGCCAATACCCAGAACACCAACCAGTGCCCTCGGCTCATCCTGCCCCATATCCCGGAATGTCGCATAACCATCCGACAGGGCCCGCCGCCAGAAACCGACCCCCAGAGGAGAATCGACATGCCGTACCAGCGCTCCCTGCTGGACCTTGCGGCGCAGGTCGTCCAGCTGACCTTCCAACTGGCGGGTCTGAAGATCACAGACACGCATCCGCACCAGAAGAGCCGTAATCCCCATGGAGGTTTTGCGGGCCGTGACACGCTGCCGGGTGATGGAAGCATCCTCCCCATCCTCGGCCTTGTCGCCAAGAACCTTCAGCAGGGAATTGATGGAGCCCTCATAAGCCTGGATCTGCGCCATCCCGTCCGTCACATGCTGGCGGACCTTCGCCACCTGCTGCGTGTAGGAATCCAGCAACCGCCCGGCAGGCAGCCCCTTCAGCCCCCCCAGAGCGGCACCAACCGTCCGCAAGGTCGTCTGGTCCTGGTCCAGCTGGGTCCGCAATGCCCCCGACACACCGGCCCAGCCAAAATCACCTTCCGGCTGCCCCAGAGGCAGGGAAACTGTCCCGACGGGCGCAGCGTGCGCCGGGGCTGACCCGGAATCCACCTTGTCAGCAGCACTGGCGGCCATGCCCTGTGCAGGAGCTGCCAGCATGGCAACCAGCCCAAGGCCTGCCCCCATGCTCACCATGATCTGACGAACAGAATAACGCTTCATAAAACCTGCTTGTTTCCAATGTCTTGATTCATGACCTGTTGGGCAGACGAACACAGAAATATGGTAGAGTTATGTTACCTTTCAAGATGATCCCGACAGGTTCCGTCCCATCTCCATCCCTGTCCGTATCGCAGCGGCGACATTCTCTGCTGTACGACGGACATTCTCACGGGCCTGCGCCAGCACGACCGGCAACGCCTCGGGACGGGGAACCGTATCAAAGAAAGCATCAATGCCCACCTGATGCATCCTGTCCACACCCTCTCCCGTAGAACCGACAATGGCAATGACAGGCCGCCCCTGGGCTCTGGCAACCTGAGCAACCCCCATGGGAGCCTTGCCCTGGGCACTCTGGCCATCCATCCGGCCCTCCCCGGTGATGACAAGGTCCACATCCCTGAAACGGGCAGCCAGCTGAAGCTGGTCTGCAACAATCTCCACACCTGGCCGCAGCCGTGCCTTCGTAAAAGCCAGAAGCCCAGCGCCCAATCCCCCCGCAGCACCGGCCCCGGGCACAGCCGCCACATCCTTCCCACACCGAAGGGCCAGGATACGGGCATAATGCGCCAAGGCATCATCCAGAAGAATTACATCCTCTGGTCCAGCCCCTTTTTGGGGACCAAAAACATGCGAGGCCCCCCGCGGCCCTGTCAGAGGGCTGGTCACATCGCAGGCCCCTTCCAGCGTGATGTCAGACAGGCGTCTGTCCAGACCGGAAAGGTCCACATCCGCCAGCCTGGCCAGAGCCCCACCACCAGGCGGCAGCTCCTGCCCCTGCTGATCGAGCAGGCGGGCCCCGAGAGCCTGCGCAAACCCGGCCCCTCCATCATTGGTAGCACTGCCCCCCAGGCCGAGAATGACATGTCGGCACCCATGTTCCAGAGCGGCAAGAACGAGCTGCCCAACTCCATAAGTGGTCGTCCGCAAGGGATCACGCTCTTCTGGCTGGAGCAGGGGAAGGCCCGCCGCTGCTGCCATCTCGATGATCGCCGTCTGCCCATCACCGCTGATGCCGAAAAAAGCAGGAACCGGCATCCCCAGCGGCCCCGTGACGGAACAATGCACCAGTTTACCATCCGTACCCTGCACGAGGGCTTCCACTGTTCCCTCTCCACCATCTGCCATGGGCAGGCAGAGATACGATGCTTCAGGAAACACGCGGGAGAAACCTGCTTTTATCTCCTCAGCCACCTCAAGTGGGGCCAGACTTTCCTTGAAGGAATCACAGACAATGGCAATTTTCATACGTCCCTCCTGCCTTCAGGGTGCTCCCCGGGCAGGAAAAGGTCTAGTCTTCTTCGCCGTAGAATTCCTCTCCCAGCACGATGGCGGGCCGCCCTTTTGAACGCCGGAAATTGTTCGTATCCCGCAAGGAATAGGCACAGCCACAATATTCCTGTTTGTAGAATCTCTCCCGCTTGCTGATCTCGATCATGCGGGCAGAGCCTCCCCCCTTGCGCCAGTTGAAATCCCAGTAGGACAACCCATCATAGGGCGCTACGGCCCGGGCACCACAATCATTGATCTGGGCCATGTTCTTCCAGCGTGAAATGCCCAGAGAACTCGTCATGACAGGAAACCCGTGCTCATGCGCATACAGGGCCGTGCGCTCAAAACGCATGTCGAAGCACATCGTGCAGCGTATGCCACGCTCCGGCTCCCATTCCATGCCCTTGGCCCGCTCAAACCAGTTGTCCCTGTCATAATCGGCATCAACGAACGGGATGTTGTGTGCCTCGGCAAACCGGACATTCTCTTCCTTGCGCAGAAGATATTCCCGCTCTGGATGGATGTTCGGATTATAGAAGAAGATGGTGTAGTCGATGCCTGATTCCGTCATCGCCTCCATCACCTCACCAGAGCAGGGGGCACAGCAGGAGTGAAGCAGCACCTTTTTCTGCCCACCCGGAGGCTCCAGAACCGGCCTGCCGGACGGTGTCAGCGGAGCAGACACACGGCGCTTTTTCCGGGCTGCATAGCCACGTTCCCTACCGGTCGGGCTGGCCACTCCGGCATGTGTCGTTCCATCACAGGCCGGGTCATGAAGGGCATCCGGCCGGTCTGTCCGCTCATGGCTCATCAGTGAGTTCCTCTATCCGATCATCAGCACACGCCCGCCCCCATACAGAGGCACGGCAGAACTGTCGAGTAGATAGAGCTTCACGTCTCTTTCACCACGCATCTCAACCAGAACCAGCCACTGGCCACGGCCATGAGAGAGCCGAGAAAAATACCGATCTTGCTGGATATGAGCAGGCCCGAAGCAGGAAAGGCCAGCGAAGCCATGAAAAGACTGACGGTAAAACCCAACCCACAGAGCAGGCACAGACCAAAAAGCATCGGCCATGATGTCCGGGCCGGAAGAGAAGCCAGGCGGCACCGTATGGCAAGCCACGTCATGCCGAAAATTCCGGCCGTCTTGCCCAATACCAGCCCCACCACAACAGCCACGATCAGACGCAGATCAAGGCTCGTGAGAGACGTATCAGCCAACGGCACACCCACCATGACAAAACCGAACAGCGGCAACACCCCCCATGTGACCCACGGCGCCAGACCATGCTCCACACGCTCCAGAGGAGACGGGCCATCATGCCGGGCGGTCGGCAGGCAGAACCCCACCACGACACCCGCCAATGTGGGATGCAGCCCCGCTTCCTTCAGGCAAATCCACAGAAGCCCCCCGCCAATGCCATAAAACCACAGGCAACGGACACCCCGCCAGCCGGCACAGGCCATCATGCCCACAAGGATGACCGTACCGAAAAGCGACATGGCATGCGGTGTTCCACCATAAAAGAGGGCGATGATGAAAATGCCCAGCACATCATCAAAAATGGCCAGTGCCATCAGCCAGACCCGCCCTCCTTCCGAAACACGCCGCCCCAGCGCCAACAGTACAGGCAGCGTAAAAGCTGCATCCGTTGCAACGGGAATGGCCCAGCCTGACCGCAGGGCAGGGTCAGGTGCAGCGATCAGCGCATACAGCCCTGCTGGAACAACCACACCTCCCAGAGCCGAAAGACAGGGCAGAAGACATTGGCGAAATTCTGCAAGATGCCCGGCTGTCAGTTCCTTTTTCAGCTCAAGCGAAATGGTGAGGAAAAACAGCGTCATCGGCCCAATGGTGACCAGCTCTGCAACGCTGGGCAGGCAGAAGGGTGACAGGCCATCCCCCAACGGGACAGGTCCCAGAGGCTTGGCCAGCAGCGCATAAAAAGACCGCCATGGTGAATTGGCCAGGATGAAACCTGCCAGCGCCATGACCAGCAGAAGGCAGGGCCCGCCTGTTTCCGGCGTCAGAAACCGATGTCTGCATGTTGCCGTCATCATCGTCCTTTTATGGCTGTCGAGACCGCTCCCCTCTTACAGCGCTCCGGGGAAAAAATCTCTACCACCGGCCAGACGGTCAGTAATGTGAGAACAGGGCCCCCTCAAACAGATAAACCAGCTTGAAATAATAAGCGTTGGTCTCCGGTACATAACGTCCGTCCACCGAATGGGCATAGCGGGTCGTGATGTTAAGCCGGGGATTGATGTTCCACATCAATCCCACGCCCAGCGTAACCTCCCGGCTGCTGCTGTCCGCCACGGAGCGCCCCAGCGTGTTGTCATGCCAGCCGGCATTGTTCTGCCAGTCCATGGAGAAAAATGGCTCCCACCTGCGGCTGGCTTTCCAGCTGAAACGCAGATTGCTGTGAAAGGCCGTCCCCGGATGATAGGAATGTTCCCCTCTGACATGCATGGTCGAAGCCACCACAGCCCCGAGGTCTCCACCGAAACTGAAATGTTTCCACTCATAATCAAACATGAAGCTTGAAAGATTGGACCAGTATTGCGGGTTCAGGACTTTCCGGGTGGCGCTGGGTGTCTGCATGAAGGTCTGGATACCGAACGCGCTGTGTTCATTCGGTTTGAACCACACCGCAGGCCCTGTGATGGTCGGCCCCAATCCACCATAATTTGTGCCATCCGCCAGACGGTAACTTTCCGTCTGGATGACTTCATAGGCAAAACCGACATGAGGAATGGAATCAAACGTCCAGAAATGGACGTATTTGCTCAGGCCAGACCATGTATGGCTGCCCCGTTCCGGCTTTCTGGCCCCCTGCCCATCATAATAATTTCCTGCTGCATTCCCGTCACCATACTGGACGAATACATTGAAAGGCTTGAAATCCACTGGCAGGTCATATTCATGCGGACCAATGACGGCAAACGTGATGTCCGATGCTTCTGCCGAAGCAGACGACAGCAGCCAGAACACGACCATGCCACCCAGCACCAGCAGCCCACCCGGTGATCTCACCCTCCTCAGCCACAGCATGCAGAGCCTTCCCCACAGAGCAGACATGACGCAGGGCCCGGCCGTCAACAAAAGAGCTGCATCACGTCCCCTGCCACCCCCACAGGGATGGCCAGTCTAAAACGGCTTCTGCCTGTATAGAAGGATCGGTTCTCTTTTAACAAGTAAGATCAATTACAAATATAATAGTACCCTGTCAGTACAGCTTACATCAGACCCCAATGAAACCCCTCATACGACCAGATAAAGCTCAGGCTCTCACCCCGTCACATCGTCTCACCCAGAGGTAATACACGACGGCCGTCACCAGCAGACTGACAATCCATGAAATATCCACTCCATGCAGGGCTTCCACAAGCGGCCCTGTATACGGGCCGGTCTTCATGAAAGGCAGTTCAACCAGCACACCCAGGAGATAAATCAACACGACCGGCAGATTGAACCGCCCATACGGTCCACCATCCGCCCTGAAAAAGGCCATGACATCATACTCGCCATGGCGCAGCAGGTAATAATCGCACAGATTGATTGCCGTCCACGGCACGAGCACTGCCATCAGTACATCCAGAAACGACGTGTATGCCTTCAGGAAGTCACCAACCATGCCAAGGCTCATGACCAGGGCCGCCCCCAGCAGAAGAACCGTCATGACCAGCCGCCCCCACAGGCCGGCACGCCACGACGGCCAAAAGGTCTGCACCAGAGTAAGGCTGCACAACGCTCCACAATAGACACTCATGGCATTGGCCAGCGGAATGGCCAGTGCCAGCACCAGAAGAACGATATTGCCCATATGGCCGCCCGTCAGGGAGAGCGCTCCAGCCAACGGCAGGGACGGATAGCTCAGTGACAGCAGGCTCCCCAGCACCATGGGCAGAACAGCCCCGATGACAGTTCCCCCATAGGTCGCCCAGAAGGCCTGCCGGCCGGACCCGGCCTCATCCGGCAGATACCGGGAAGAATCGGAAACATAAGGGGCATAGGCGATCTGCCAGAGAGCCGAAACGGAAAAGGCTCCGAAGAATCCGGCTACCGTGCCGTGCATGTCTGCCAGCAATGTGCGGGAAAACCCGCCCAGCCCACAACCGATGGCGTAAATGACCGCCACAATGGAAATCCAGCTGGCCAGACGGGAACAGACATGGATGGCCCTGTACCCCATCATGCAGGGCAGAAGTGTCAGCACCGCAATGAGCCAGACCCCCCTGCTGCCCTGGAAGACAGGCAGCACATGCGCCAGGGCTTCTCCCCCCACGACACAGTTGGAAGCAGCAAAACCGATATACATGAGCACGACCAGCAGGATGATCGGCACCGACCCATAAACGCCAAACTGCCCCCGGCTCTGCACCATCTGGGGCACACCCAGACGCGGGCCCTGTGCCGCATGGAGCGCCATGAAGACAGCCCCCACCACATTACCCAGCACCAGCGCCAGAACGGACCAGATGAGCGACAGCCCGAATACGGCTGGCCCCAGAGCCCCGGTAACAACCGTCAGCAATGTCATGTTGGCACTGAACCAGACCGAGAACAGGTCCGCTACCCGCCCGTGACGATGCGCCTGAGGAACGGGGTGAATGGTATGGGTTTCCATATGGGTACTCATGGCCCCGCTTTTCCCACACTCCCAGAGGCGTGAAAAGAGGTTACTTCATGGCAGTCCCGTCCAGACAGCAGGTCAGACTGAAAAATATCCAGAGGTGGAAGATAGACTTTGAAGTTTTACCCAAACTTCTTTAACAGATTCCGCAACAATGCGCTCTTTCTTGGGGGCAATTTCGTACCGTCAGGGTTCTTTTTATAGAAATGGGGACTATTATGCCTGCCATATTCTCTTGCCCCATACGGCAGAACGTACCCATTTCTCTAAAAGAACTACGCCGTTATTCATCAGTTTTTCTCAAAAAGCTGGCCAGGCACTGGTCCTGGCTGCTGCCAGTCGCCCTCTTCTGCTTCGCCACCCCCGGTGCGCAGGCACAGGTACTTGATGAAATCGTCGGTAACGAACCCCTGCTCCGGGTTGATACCCCCCTGCCTGCCCATGGCGGCTATACGACCTCGGTTCCTCCCTTTGGCAGGCCGGAGGCCCTCTTTCCCCATGGCTTTGGCATGACGGACTGGCTGCGCAAACGGGGCATTGCCCTCCTCCTCGACAACACGAATGAATTTGCCGGGGCCATCACGCCGCCCAAGAAAAACTATCCCAACTCCCAGCATTTCGCACCCTACAAACAGGGCGCCAGCAATGCCGGGCAATATGCCGCCTCACTCAACATAAACTGGGAACAGCTCATCGGGCTGCGGGGTTTTTCCACACACAGCATTGTTGTCGGCCGCTATGGAACAACAGCCAACCGCATGTTTGGTGACTGGCTGAACCATGCATCGGAAGATTACGGCGGTGGCGGCAATGTGGTTGTCCATCTCGTCATGGCCTATGGTGAAGAAGACCTGTTCAATGGCCGCCTTGCCATCGCTGCCGGCCGCATGGCGGAAATGTCGGACTTCCAGAACAGCCCCCTCTTCTGCAACTTCCAGAATGGCAGCATCTGCGGACGGCCCAAGGCCGCCACGGACAGCAGCTTTGTCAGCGGTTATCCTGCAGCTGTCTGGGCTGGGCGCATCCGGGTCCGTCCCTCCCGCTTCCTTTATATACAGAGCGGCCTCTATGCCGGAGAAAACGGCATCTACAAGAACGAGCAGCACCGTACCGGCTTCAAGTTCAATGGCGGCAACATCAACGGGTTCCGCCTCCCCTTTGAAATGGGATGGGAGCCCCTCTTCGGCAAAAACCATCCCGGGCATTACAAGGTCGGCGGCGTGATGATGACCGCCCCCAGCCCCGACAATTATCTTGATGAGCAGGGACGTCCCTACGCCCTGACCCATGGCAGACCCCGCACACGGCATGACGGTTACGGCGCCTGGTTCATGGCCGACCAGCATATCCTGAACCATTACCACAGCAGCAAACGGGGCATCACGCTGCTGGGCGGGTTCCTCTATAATGATAAACGGATCGCCCTGCGGGAATGGGAAGCCTATGGGGCTCTCATAGACCGTGGAATTTTCCGCTCCCGCCCCTTTGACACGTTTGGTCTTTCCTTCACCTACGAGAAAATTGCCCCCGGTGTGCAGGCCACCGAGACGATGATGCTGGACACACAGCAGTTCAGCCGCCTCCCGGACCATGCAACTGGCGTACAGCGTCATGCCGCCGTGTTTGAAGTCAACTACGCCATCCATGTCTATCGGGGTGTCATTTTTCAGCCACTGCTGGAATATTTCTTCCGCCCCAATGGGCAGGGCAATCTCCGGGATGCGGCTCTGCTTGGCTTCAAAAGCCATATCGAGATTTTCTGAGAATTTTCAGCCCGATCATAACAGTTGCACATGAGCTGTTTTTAAGCTGTTATCACTGTGATCGGGATGACCTGCATCCTGCGCAGAGGGCTGCAACCATCTGCATGGGAGGGCATCCTCCATCCTATGAACAAGGATATTTCCATGCGCTTCAATACACTGCACAAGGGCCTGGCCCTTTCCCTTTTCGGCCTGGGCGCCCTGACCACATCCGCTTTCGCCGATGATGCCGCACCGGCCAGCAACAATGCCCCTGCCGCCGTCTCCAGCAAGCATGTGAAAAGCGTGCGCAAAAAAGAGCATCGCGCCTTCCATCATCTCTCCGAACACGGCCAGAAGGCCATGGCGAACATCGTGCAGGCCCAGCAGTTTCTCGCAGCCGGGCAGAGCGAGCAGGCCCTGCCGGCTCTCAACGCCGCCGTGACCCACCTCCAGGCAGCCGCCAAGGCCCGTGAACAGTTCACAGCCGCCGAAGCCGACCTGCACCCCGCTCCCCAGCATCCTGTCTCCAGCAGCCACACACCCCAGAACGGTCCGACGGACTGGGTCCCGGTCGGGGGTGAGGTCATCGCAACAGACATGCTGGAACCCAGCAAAAAGAGTGCCGTGGCAACGGCTAATGCCCAGCTGAAGGCCGGACAGACCGATCAGGCCGCCCAGACCCTTCAACTCGTCGGGCAGGACATCGACTTCATCATTGCTCTGGCTCCGCTGAACCAGCTCCAGGGTTTTGTGAACCGTGCCCTGATCTTTGCACAGGGTCACAATCCCCAGGCTGCCAACGTGGCCCTGAACGATGCCCTGAACACGCTGGTCTTCGTCTCCGAAAATGTCGTGACCGAAGCCACTGCTGCAGCCCAGAAAACCAAATAAGACTTTCTCCTGTTTCTGCTGGAGACGGGATTGCCCCAAAAGAAAACCGGCATGTATTCATGCCGGTTTTCTTGTATTCATCCCCCCTGATCCTGCCCCACAACAAGGTATCCACGTAGTCCACACCCCCGAAAAGAGGTGTGGATAATCACTCACACAATACAGTGAAGGTGGCCATTTTCTGCGCCCTCGCACCTGTGGAAAACTCTGTGGGCAAGAGATGGCTCCCCTTGACAGCGAGTCTCATCAGCAAGACCGTGGAGTCGCAGGATCATGAGGAAAAAACCATGCACAGCCACTGCTGGCAGGCCAGCACAACCTCCCCGCCTGCATGGCTGTTTCCCCACCCTTTTTCAGTGTGTCGTTGGCTGCGCTGCCTGGCTGACCTGCTCCTTATCAGGCAAGGTATCAGACCAGCCCCCACCCAACGCATTGTAGAGACGGGCAAGATCCGTTGCGAACGCACTGTCACTGGCAGCCAGATCAAGCTGGGCTTCCTGCAGTTTCTCCTGTGCTTCCAGAACGGACAGGTAAGTCGCCAGACCAGCCCGATACTGGCTGGTTGCCAGAGACAGAGCCCGCTTCTCGTCATCCACGGTCTTTGCCAATCCTTCATGATGAATCTGCTCATCATGATAGGCCTGCAAGGCATTATCCACCTCATTCCAGGCCTGAAGAACCGTCTGCCGATATTCCACGGCTGCAGCACGCTGTGCTGCCTTTTTCAGACGAAGCTGACCATAAAGCCGCCCGCCCTGGAAAATGGGGAGAGAGATGCTGGGCCCGACATTCCAGGCACGGGCATTCCAGAACCCAAGGTCCCGGAAAGACAGGGTCTGGAACCCGAAATCTGCCGTCACGGTCACCTTGGGATAGAAATCCGCTGTGGCCTCACCAACTTCTGCTACCGTTTCCCGCAGATGCTCTTCCGCCTCCCGGATATCCGGGCGACGATGGGCCAGTTCCGATGGCAGACCAGCCGGAACGAAGGGGGGAACAGTCGGCACACCCGCCGTCTGTCCAAGCTCCTCATTCAGGCTTTGCGGTGGCATGCCCAATAACAGGGCTATGGCATTCTGCTCCCGCGCCACCGTCTCATCCAGATTGGCCTGCTGGGCCTCAATTCCATGAAGACGGGCCTTCATGCTGTCCACATCCAGCTCCGTAACCAGCCCGCTCTTATAGCGGCTCTGCGCCAACGAAAGCAGATTCTGCACGGTGGCATGGCTATCTGCCAGAATGCACTGACGTTTCTGATCACCCCGCAGCTGGAGATAATCACGGGCCATGTCGGCCTGACGGGCAATGAGAATGCTGCGCCGTTCCTCCTCGCTCATCTTCATCAGATATTTTGCCGCCTGATACTGGTAGGCCACACGCCCCCAGAGATCGATCTCATAGGTTGCATCAATCTTGTCCTGCCACTGGTTCAGCAGCGGGACCTGGGCCTCTTGGGAGCCCTGAAGAAAATTGGCCTCCTGCGCTGGCAGGTCTGGGAACCCCTTGCCTACACGCTTGAAGATTTCCTGAAGCTGCTTGGAGCTGTGCTGCGAGCGCACATAGGTTCCGTACGCTGAAAGACTGGGGAACCGCTCCGCCCCGGCAATGATCATCTGGGCCCGGCTCTGCGCCAGATTCTGTGTAGCCAGAAGGAAAGACAGGTTCTGCGTGGCCACACGGTCTTCCAGAGATGTCAGCTCAGGGTCGTGAAAACTCTTCCACCAGGCATCCGCCATGGGCAGCTCTGTCACGACAGAAGCGGGAGAGGCCTGTTTACTGGTCCTGTCCTCCGGCGCTGCATTGGCCCCATGAGGGCCATTTCCTTTAGCAGATGCCCCCTTGCCGGACGGTTGGTTGCTACCATTATGCAGGTCATAATGCGGCGGGGCCCAATCCTTCGGCTGATGATATTTAGGGCCGACCATAAGGCACCCCCCCAGCCCCAGCAGAGCCACCCCAGACAGAAGCTGCCAGCTGAAACCGCGTGAAGACAGGTTTCCCACTCCCTTACGGACGGAACGGAACAAATGAGCGTCTTTCACTGTGAAGCTCCTGTAGAATTATCAACATAAAACGGGCCAGAAACAGATCGCCCATATGGACCATGCCGCCCCAGCAGCCTATCATGCCCCTCCATACGCAGGAGCAACCCTTCCACAAAACGATGACCCAGACCGAACACCCGGCCCCCTGTCCGCCCCGCAACAGCAAAGCGGCTTCCCGCAAATGCGAGCAGATCCTCCAGAGTGCTGGACAGCTTTTCCTCCAACAGGGCTATGAGCGAACCTCCATGTCGCAGATCGCTCATCTGGCAGGTGTCTCCAAAGGGTCGCTCTACAACCATTTCGAGAACAAGGCTGATCTGTTCACGGCTTTTTTCGAAGAACGCAGCCGCACACGCCTCAACACGCTGAAATCCGTATCCCGGGCGCCTCAGCCTGACCTGCGCACGGCCCTCAGGCAGGCAGCAGCCACCATCATCACCCTGATGATCGACCCGGAGGCCATAGGCCTCTACCGCATCGTCGTGGCAGAGGCCAACGAGTTCCCCAATCTGGCAGACACGCTCTGGCATTACGGTGTCTCCCGGACACTGACCGGCCTTGCCGACTGGTTTGCAGAAAAACATGCAGGCGGCCAACTGGTCATTTCTGACATCGACCTTGCTGCCGAGCAGTTTCTCACGATGTGCCAGACCCGTATCATCCACCGGTGCCGCCTCTCCCTGCCCGTGGACACCAGCCAGAACAGCATAGACGGCGTGGCTACCATGGTGGCGGAAAGTTTTCTCAGGATGTACGCTCCCTGAAACAATCATCCGGCGGGGCTGCTCCGCTCTCAATGGCCACCTCCCCCCTGGCCACCACCCTTCATCGGGGACATGAGGAAGCAGAACGGCACGATACAGAGAGCCATGATCCCCAGGACATTGAAGAGCTGATTATAGGCCAGCATGGCCACCTGCCGCAGAAACTCCTGATACATATGGGCAACGGCAAAAGCATGGGCACGCAGCGGGGCCAGACCATGCGCTTCCGCCAGCTGCTGGACATGGAAAAGATAGTTTCGGAACTCTGGCCGTGAGGCAATGGCGTGTGAGGACACATCCGTCTGCTGAACCTGACGCATTTCCGTCAACGCCGCTGTAGAGAGCGAAATGGCCTGTGACCCGAAATAGTTCCTTACCATACTGAACAGGGCCGAAGCATCGCCGTTCAGCTCCCTCGGCAAGGTCGCATAGGCAATGGTGGAAATGGGCACGAACAGAAAAGCCAGTGGGGCTGTCTGTCTCATGCGGCAAAGTACCAGATACCAGAAGTCCACATCGGAATAGAGCGTGGCTGCGAAGAAGCAGGACAGGGCCATGAAGAAGAAACCCAGCCCGATGAGATACCGGACCTGCACATGCTTCATCAGCATTCCCACAAAGGGAATCAGCACCATCACAGCCATGCCACCCGGTGCCATGAGCTGCCCTGCAATGGTGGCCGTGTAACCCTGCACCTGCTGGGCGAACTGAGGCACAATCACGGCGGACGCATAGAGCAGCACACCCACAGCCCCGATCATGAATGTTCCGAGGGCAAAATTGCGATCCTTCAGCACGCTGAGCCGCAGAAGAGGATTCTTGGCCTTGAGCAGCCAGATGATGGCCCCAAGAGTGCACAGCCCCCCGATAATGGCCATGGTCGTGATGAAAGACGAGCCGAACCAGTCGTCATCCTCACCACGGTCCGCCATAATCTCCAGGCAGCCAAGACCCAGCGAGATCAGACTGATGCCGACAACATCCACCCTCTCCTTCACGGCCTTCACCCATGGCGGATCTTCCACCAGTGCAATCACGGCCATGACCGTCATGATGCCGAAGGGCACGTTGACGTAAAAAATCCATCGCCATGAATAGGTGTCCGTGAGCCATCCTCCTACCAGCGGCCCCAGAACCGGCCCCACCACGATGGCCAGGGCCGTCAGACCGAAGGCTGCGCCACGTTTTTCTGGCGGGAAAATGTCCAGAATGATGGCCTGCTGCACCGGCTGCAATCCACCGCCAAAAAAACCCTGCATCAGGCGGAAAATTACCAGCATGGGAAGAGAAGTGGAAAGACCGCAGAGAAAGGAGGACATGGTGAACATCGCCACGCAGATGAGGAAATACCGTTTCCTTCCAAACCGCTTCGCCAGCCAGCTCGAGATCGTCAGCACGATCCCATTGGCCACGAGGTAGGAGGTCAGCGCCCATGTGGCATCATCGTAAGAGCTGCCCAGCGAACCTGCGATATGCGGCAGAGCCACGTTGACAATTGTGGTATCCAGCACTTCCATGAAGGCTGCCAGCGTCACGACAACCGCCACAAGCCAGGGGTTGTGCCTGGGCTTCCAGTTGTGATGCTCCTCTGTCGATGTATCAGCCATCGCCGGCCTCACTCATCCACATGGACGGTTGGCTCGACCGACATGCCCAGGGAAAGAGGCCGTTCATCATCAAGCCCGCTGTCGATCAGGATTTTCACGGGAATGCGCTGCACGGTCTTCACGAAGTTCCCCGTTGCATTCTCAGGCGGAAAAGCGCTGAAAGATTCACCGGACCCCTTCTGTATGGTATCCACATGGCCCTTCAGATGCAGCTGGGGGTAAGCATCCACCTCAATCTCGGCCTTCTGGCCCGGCCGCATGTGGGCAAGCTGGGTCTCCTTGTAATTGGCGACGATCCAGACATCCCTGGCCACAATGGAGAACATCTCCTGCCCTGTCTGCACGAAATTGCCCTGCTCCACCGTACGCTGCGACACCCAGCCATCCCGTGGGGCCCGGATGTCCATCCAGTCCACATTCTGGCGGGCCAGCTCCAGCTCGGCCTGGGCTGATTTCAGCGTGGCCTGTGCCTGTGTGTAATGGGCATAGGCATTGCCAATGTTCGCATCCACCGGCTCAGCCTGTGTCAGCTGCCCCTGTGCCTGAAGGACGGAGGCTGTCGCCTCATCCAGCGCAGCACGGGCATAGTCGATATTCTGCTGGGTCGTAGCAGCACGTTCCACACGATGCTGCCGGACATAATCCGTCTGCGCCCGGAAGAGGCGGGCCTTGGCTTCTTTCAGGGCACCTTGGGCAGCCATCAACTGGCCGGGATAATTCTTCTGCGCCACGGCGTAAGAAAGGTTGTAGGACACCATGTCCGCCTCGGCCTGTGCCACGGCAGCCTCAGCCCGATGCAGTTGTGCCAGATAGTCCCGGCCATCAATCTGCACGAGGAGATCACCCTTGTGCACAAACTGGTTGTCATCCACCAGCAAGCGGGAAACATACCCGCTGACATGCGCCGCAATGGAAATCTTGCGGCCTGTCACATAGGCATCATCCGTCTCGACCTTGTTCCGGTTGAAAAAGAGATACAGCCCGATCCCCAGCACGACCATGACCAGAATAAGGACCAGAATGAGCTTCCGTGCCCCACGGTCCCTGAACGGCCTGCCCGCCTGCTGCTCCTGTCCACCCTGTGTGGCAGACTGCGTATCAGACTGTGTAGCGGACTGTGCCATGGTCACCTCTGGAATATGAAAATCATCCGTCCCCCGTCCTGCCCGGCCAGAAACCTCGTGGCATGATGGGACCAGCAATGCTGTGGGAGAAAAATGACCAGTCGGTCATTCTGTGCATGAACAGGCGATATCCCATCCATGTGGAACAATCAAGCAATTGTTGGGCAATTGCCACGACAGTGCCATCATCTGCCCAGCCATGGCTGCCTTGCGCAGGGCGGAAAGACCATGCGGCAGCCAGGCCAGCAGAACCTGTTCAGCCCTCTGAAGAAACCCTGCGACGACTCGCTGCCTGAAAAGTATTGTGCAGCAGGCAGGCAATGGTCATCGGCCCGACCCCACCCGGAACAGGCGTGATATGCCCGGCAATCTGGCTTGCCTCCTCAAACACCACATCCCCGACGAGACGGCTCTTGCCCTCCGGGGTCTGCACACGGGTGATGCCCACATCAATGACCGTGGCACCGGGTTTGATCCAGCTTCCCTTCACCAGCCCCGCCTTGCCGGTAGCCACGACGAGAATGTCCGCCTCCCGGGCCAATGCCTCGATATTGCGGGTATGGATGTGCGCCACCGTGACCGTACAGTTGGCCCGGAGAAGAAGCTGCGCCATCGGCTTGCCAACCAGATTGGAGGCACCGATGACAACCGCATGCATCCCGGTCATGTCCTCATGGACGGACTGCAACAGCTTGAGACAGCCCAGCGGTGTGCAGGGCACGATGCCATTCTCCATTCCCAGCGCCAGACGGCCCGTATTGACCTCACCCAGACCATCCACGTCCTTGTCAGGATGGATGGCGTTGGTCACGGCAGCAGCATCAATCTGCGGTGGCAGCGGCAGCTGGACGAGAATCCCGTCCACCTTGGGATTGGCATTCAGCTCCTCGATCAGGGCCAGAAGCTCCTCCTGCGAAGTGCTTTCCGGCATCATCTGCATGAAAGACTTCATCCCCGCCCGATGTGTCTGGATCGCCTTGTTCTTGACATACACCTCCGAGGCCGGGTCATTGCCAACCAGAACAACGGCCAGACCGGGCAGCTCATGCCCCTGCTCGACCAGATGTTCAACCTGCTCCCGGATCCCGGCCGTCATGCTGGCGGCCATGGCCTTGCCATCAATCAGTGCCGCCCCGCCATCTGCGTGTACGCTGGATGCTGCCGTCATGCTCAGTAACCCTCTGCCAAACCCGTATTCCCGCCTCTCTATGCCCATTGGACAAGACATGACAAGACCCGATCTTTCCGCTAGAGACTGGAAAACGGAAATGGACAGCCTCTCCAGCCAAAGACGAAGGAACTCACCCCGTGCGTGACGATCTACGCAAGAATTTTGCCAGCGATAATGTGACCCCTGCCTGCCCGGCTGTCATGCAGGCCATCGCTGAAGCCAATACCGGCAATGTTCCTTCCTACGGTCACGACGATCTTTCCCTGGCCCTGAACCAGCGTTTCGGAGATGTCTTCGAGGCAGAAGTTGCCGTTTTCCCCGTCACGACAGGGACGGCGGCCAATTCACTGGCCCTCTCGGCCATGGTGCCACCCTATGGCAGTGTCCTCTGCGACCAGAGCGCCCACATCAACACCGAGGAAGGTGGTGCGCCGGAATTCTTCATGCAGGGGGCCAAGCTGGTCGGCCTTCCCTCTCCAGAGGGACGGATGGACCCGGCCAGTCTGCCCCCCACTCTCCAGCTGAACCGCAGCAAGGGTGTTCTGGCCCCCCCTTTTACGGCCCTCTCCCTGACACAGGCCACGGAATGGGGTACGACCTATTCCTGCGAGACCATTGCCGCCCTGTCGGAAAGTGCCCATGACCACGGGCTGACCGTTCACATGGACGGTGCCCGACTGGGCAATGCCATTGCCCATCTGGAATGCAGCCCCGCCGACACCACCTGGAAGGCGGGCATCGATGTCCTGAGCTTTGGCGGCACCAAGGCAGGAGCCATGGCCGCTGAAGCCATTGTCTTCTTCCTCAATGACCGGACCCGCCCAATGGTGGACACCATGACCCGCCGCATCAAACGGGGAGGGCATCTATGGTCCAAACAGCGGTTTCTCTCAGCCCAGCTTCTGGCCCTGCTGCATGACGGCCTCTGGCTGGAAAACTGCCGCCACGCCAATGCCATGTGCCAGCGTCTGCGCCACGGGCTGTACAAACACCCTGCCGTAAACCTGCCCTTTGCCACGGAGAGCAACGAAATCTTTGCTGTCCTGCCAGAAGCACAGGTAAAGCAGCTCCACTCCGAGGGCTACGCATTCTACACCTACCCCACTCCCCAAGGAGTCCCGGGGCAGCTGGTCCGGTTTGTCACCAGCTTCTACACACGCCCTGAAGATGTGGATGCCCTGCTGGAAAGTCTCATCAGCTGACAGGCCGCCAGACAGCACGACCATGAACCGGAGCCCGGAAGCAGCAGCGCCCTGACAGGCCATCACGGCACTGGGTCGCTGGATTTACGGGAAGTCCAGCCAGAGGGCCACATGGCCATCCATTCTGGTAAATGGTCCCCGCTGCCGGGACTGGAGCAGACCATACGGAAAATCCTGCCCTTCCCGTTACGGAAGAGCAGGATTTGCACGGCAGTCTCAGAAAGACAGCAGAAACCGGGCCGGTATCTTACTGGCTGTCCTCGCCATCTTCATCACCATCCCCCGAACCATCCGGAGAAACGGCCACAAAGAGCTGCTGGCCATCCCGCAGGATCCGCAGCAGCGGAGGCTGGTGCTGCCTGAGCGCCTTCTGCACCAGCGCGACCACGGCATGGGGATTGGCTGTCATCTGGTTGCCAACCGCCACGATGATGTCCCCGGGACGGATGCCCGCATGGTCGGCAGGGCTGCCCTGCCCCACATCGGCCACAACACAGCCCTGCACGCTGTCATCCAGCCCCAGCTCCTGACGGATCTTGGGCGTGAGCACGCCAAGAGCCAGCCCGAGCTTGCCAGACGGCGCTTCTGCCGTGCTGCCATCCGTACCGGCCCCTTCCTGCCCGCTGCGGGCCTGATTGCCGACCGTAACGGTCAGGGACACCGTCTTGCCATCCCGCAGCACGGTAAATGTCCCCTTGGAACCCGGCGCCATGGATACGACCTTTACGGCGAGGTCGTGCGCACTGCGGACATCGTGACCATCCAGCGACAGGACCACATCGCCACTCTTCAGCCCGGCCCTGTCTGCCGGTCCCCCCTTGATGAGATTGGCCACCAGCGCCCCATGGGACGGGGCACCGGGATGCTCGCTGCTGACCAGCCCAAGGGCACGGGCCATGGTCGGGGTGATGTCCTGCGTCTCCACACCGATGAAGCCACGCACCACATGGCCAGTAGCCCGCAGCTGATCCACCACCGAGCGCACCGTGGCAGACGGAATGGCAAAACCAATCCCGATGGACCCGCCACCATTGGGCGACATGATCATGGAATTGACACCAATCACCTTGCCATCCAGCGTGATGAGCGGGCCACCGGAGTTGCCGTGATTGATGGGCGCATCCACCTGTATGAAGTCGTTATAGGCACCGGAATGGAGGTCACGCCCCAGAGCGGAAATGATGCCCGCCGTCACCGTACCGCCCAGACCGTACGGATTGCCGACGGCCACGACCCACTGTCCCGGCTGCACGTCGTCGGAATTGCCCAGCTCGACATAAGGCAGATGGTCGGCCTTCACACGCAGCAGGGCAATGTCCGTCTTGCCGTCATGACCGATGACCTTTGCTGGCATGGTCGTCCCGTCATCCAGCTTCACGCTGACCTTCGTGGCACCATTGATGACATGGTTGTTGGTCACGATGTAGCCATCAGCCGAAATGATGAAACCCGACCCCCGAGCCTCCACCATGCGGTTGGACGGCATACCTGGCATCATCTGGAACGGGAAGGGAAAGGACGGGAACGGGAATGAAAACCCCTGCGGCCCGCCATTCCCTCCGGATGGTCCCCCTTCTTCATCATCAGCGCCCTCGCGGATATGGGCCGTGATGGACACGACTGCCGGTTTGACCTGTTTTACGATCTGCACAAAGTCGGGAATCCCCTGCCCGCCCGACATCTGCGGACGGATGGGAGCATTCTGGGCCACGGCAGGCAGCGGAAGGCTGGCCAGACCCAACACGGGCAGCATGGCCATGCATGCCAGAGACAGACGGGAAGGCGATTTCATCGCAGAGATTTCCTGACGCTAGATGTTAAACTCTTATCAACTGGAACTGTCCTACTAGATAGGAACAGGGCAGGCCGCTCTGCAAGCAAGTGCCACATAAAAGAAATGTAAGGCATGGCCAACCATGTCCCTCTCCGGCCCTTTCCCAAGGCTCTTGCTGACAGGGCGGCATGATTTTACAACAGGCACCATGCAGACCACATCCCCCCCCATCAGGCAGGGCACATTCTGGCCGGAATTTCTCCGGGGCATGAAGACATCCCTGCCGCTGCTCATCGCCTTCGTGCCGTTCGGCCTCCTTCTGGGCAGCAGAGCCGTACAGAAGGGATTCTCCATTATGGAAGTTCCCCTGCTGACGGGTCTCAACTTTGCTGGTGGGTCAGAATTCGCCGCTGTCGGCCTCTGGTCCATTCCCCCTGCCATCCTGCTGCTGGCCGGGGTGACCTTCCTCATCAACAGCCGTCACATTCTCATGGGGGCAACGCTGGCCCCGCATCTGCGCCATCTGCCTCGCTGGAAGATCTTTCTGCTGCTCTTCTTCATGTGTGACGAGGTCTGGGCGCTCACGCTGGCTGACCTGCATGACAGGCCGGGATGCCGCTTCAGCACCGGCTTCTATGGCGGCATCACGGTCTGCCTGTATCTCTGCTGGCTCATTTTCACCTTCATGGGCGGCTATACAGGCAACCTGCTGGGTGACATGACCCGCTACGGCGTGGACATGGCCTTTCCCGCCGTCTTCATCATGCTGCTGAAGGGCATGTGGAAAGGGGCCCGCAATGCCCTGCCATGGTGTGTCAGCCTTGGCGTTGCCGTGCTGGTCTATCACCTGCTGCCCGGAGCCTGGTATGTCCCGGCTGGAACGCTGGCCGGAATCATCACGGCCCTGCTGGTGGTGAGGGGCGCATGATCCTCCATCTCCCTGCCCTGCTGGCCATTATCGTCATGGCTCTGGTGACGTACCTGACACGCATCAGCGGCTATCTGCTGCTCACAGGCCGCTGCCTCTCGCCCCGCATGCAGGCCATCATGGACATCGTGCCCGGCTGCGTGCTGGTAGCCGTCATTGCCCCGGACTTTGCCACAGGCCGCCCGGCGGACATTCTGGGACTGCTCGCCACCATTCTGGCCGCCACACGTTTCTCCCTCCTGCCCACCATGCTCTGCGGAATCATCACGACGGGGCTGCTCCGGGCTGTGCTGGGGTAATCAGTCCCTCTGCCGCAGCACCCGGAAAAAACGCCGAAGCTGCGCTCCGGCCTCACGTTCCCGCACACCACTGATGATCTCCCCGGGCCGGTGCAGGCAGCCCGGCCGGGCAAAAAGACGGGGCCCATGGTCCACCCCACCCCCCTTGGGGTCGTAAGCGCCATAGATCACGCGACTGAGCCGGAAATGGGTGATGGCCGCAGCACACATCGGGCAGGGTTCCAGCGTCACGACCAGCGTGCAGCCTTCCAGCCGGGCCGTGCCACAATGGCGTGCTGCCTGCCTCATGGCCAGCAGCTCGGCATGAGCGCTGGCATCGTGATGATCCTCGACATGGTTGCGGGCCATGGCCAGAATATGCCCCTGCCCATTCAGCACTACGGCCCCGACAGGCACCTCCCCCATGCGGGCAGCCTCATCCGCCAGGGCCAGGGCCTGCTGCATGGCCTGCTGTGTTGTCATGACGGCGGGAAAAGACATGCACACGCACCCCTGATACTGGAAAACCAACCACAAAATCCCTCCCTGACTGCTTTATAGAGCCGTAAATGGATTGCCAAGGAAAGGCCGGACACTGTATGTCCGCAGGTTATGAAAGATGTTGCATCCCCTTCCTCCGAAACACAGCGTGGTGAACGCATTGCCAAGGCTCTGGCCCGCCGCGGGGTGGCCAGCCGCCGTGACATCGAACGGATGATAGGGGAAGGCCGCATCACCCTTGGTGGCAGCCCGGTCACCCATCCAGCCACTTTCATCCAGCCGGGTGATGTTGTCTGCGTGGATGGCAAGCCCGTGGACCCGCCCCAGCGGACCCGCCTCTGGCGCTATCACAAGCCCGCCGGGCTGGTCACGACCCATCACGACCCGGAAGAACGCCGCACGGTTTTCGACTCCCTGCCCGCCGCCATGCCCCGTGTTGTCAGCGTGGGACGGCTGGACCTGAACTCCGAGGGACTGCTGCTGCTGACCAATGATGGCGGCCTAGCCCGTGAGCTGGAACTGCCCTCCCGCCAGTGGATCCGCCGTTACCGTGTCCGTGTTTTCGGTCTTGTGAATGAACGGCGGCTGAAAGAGCTTGCAAAAGGCTGTGTGCTGGATGGTGTGCAGTATGGTCCCATCGAGGCAACGCTGGATTCCTCCAAAGGGGACAATTCATGGCTGACCGTCAGCCTGCGGGAGGGCAAGAACCGCGAAATCCGCAAGGTCATGATGGGCATGAACCTCCATGTCAGCCGCCTCATCCGCCTCTCCTACGGCCCCTTCAGCCTTGGCACTCTCAAACCCCATGAGCTGGAAGAGGTCTCGCACAAGACCCTGCTGGAGCAGATTCCGGGCCTGAAGTCCGGCAGGACCGGCAGGACACGGTCCTGACACCATGAGGATCATTGCCGGTACAGCCCGCAACCGTCGCCTTCAGGTCCCCGCAGGGATGACCACCCGCCCGACAGCCCAGCGCGCCCGGCAGACCCTCTTTGACATGCTCATGCATGCTCCCTGGTTTGGCCGGGATGAGCTGGAAAAAGCGCTGGTACTGGATGCCTTCGCCGGTACGGGTGCCCTGGGGCTGGAGGCCCTCTCCCGTGGGGCACGGTTTGCCACCTTCATGGAAGGAAGCCGTCCCGGCATTGCCGCCCTCCAGGCCAATCTCCGCAGCTGCGGCATGGCGGACCGTGCCCGCCTGCGCCATTGTGACGTAACCCATCCCCCCAAGGCGCCTCAGCCTCATACGCTCATTTTTCTCGACCCTCCCTATCACAAAGGGCTGGTGCAGAAGGGCCTGCGCACATTGTGGCGTGCAGGCTGGGTGGCTGACGGAGCCCTGATTGTTGCAGAAACGGAAACCACGCCTCTCCAGAATGATGGCCGGGACCCTGGAGAGCCCTTCCAGCCCTTCCATGCCCATCTCCTGCCCAGCCTTGCGGCTCCCCCGCCAGAACTGCTGGCACAGCGCAGTTTCGGCGCTGCCACGCTGCATGTCTGGCGCCATGATGGCAGTGTCAAAGGCAGCCGCCCTGTGCCCTGATCCGGGCAAACGGGTGGTTCCGCTTTCCAGAATCAGTCCGGACAGGCTATATTGCGGGCCGATCATGCCTTCCTGACCCGCCAGAGGATCTGCCCCTGTGCTTTCCCGCTTTCGCCTTCCCGCCAAGCTGCGTGCCATCCTGCCTGCCTCACGGCGCAGCCATGCCAGCACCGTTGACCCATTTCCCGGGCATGACATGGCGGACGACACCCTGGACATTCCCGCATGGCATGACTCCCCCTTTTCCCGCATCCTCTCGGCACGGATGATGGAAATACTGGCTGTCATTCTCCTCATCATGGCACTGGCGATTGCGGCTTCCCTTTTCAGCTTCAATCCGCATGATCCCTCCTTCAACACCGCCACAGGCACTGAACCGACCAATCTGCTCGGACGTTTCGGAGCCACCATTGCCGATGGGCTGATGCAGCTGCTCGGCCTGGCAGGCATTGTCCCTGTCCTCGTCCTGCTGGCATGGACGTGGCAGCTCCTGCGCCATCACCATCTTGGCCTGCCTCTGCTCCGCCTCGTAGCTGCGGCACTGTTCTGTCCGGCCGCCGCAATGACGATCGGCCTGTTACAGCTAACCGTTCCCGGGCTGGGCATTGCCTGGCCCACCAGCAGCGGGCTGGGAGGGGAAACCGGCGTTTTCTTTGCCCAGAAGCTGTTGAATCTTGTCTCGGGTGAAACTGGCAGCATGGGGGGCATTCTCTCCATCCTGATCAGCCTTGCCATACTGGCCGTCTTCTGTCCCCTGTCCATGGGGCTGCAGGGGCGGGAGTGGCGCTCCGTTGGCCGCGGCCTCAGCGCCCTGGTGCGCCTCCCTGTCAGGGCCCTGCTCCGCTCCCGCAGAGCAACCCCCGAGGCAGAACGGCATGTCGCTTATCCTTCAGGCTCTGGCGGTCCCATCCGCCATGGACGCCCGGCCATGGGAAATGCCCCTCTTCCATCCGGTTTCATCATGCGCAACCTCAGCCGACAGGCAGAGCGGACAGCACCAGCCCCCACCGGCACCACGCCATGGTCCCCCATGCAGCAGGGGGCGGCCCCCTGGCAGAAGCCCTCTTCCGCCCAGACACAACCCCCTCCCCGGCCTGACCCGGTCCCTGTCCAGGAAGAAGACGCCCTTCAGGCCACACAGCCGGAAGACGAAGCCGACAATCCCTATGCCCGTATGCTGGCCCATATCCGCCACGACCCCGGGCGGACAAGCACGGTCCAGCGCCGCCATGCGGAAGAGACCCATGACGACATCTCCGGCGCCCCCCTGGATATCCAGCCACAGGAACTTTCCGGTCCGGCACAGCAGCCCGGCTTCCTGAAGCGCTTCATGGCCGCCACCAGCCCGGCGACTGGTGCCGGGTCGGGCTCTTCCGGCATGGTGGAAGAAACAGCCTACAATGCTGCTCCCACCATGCAGGCAGCTACGGATCATGCAGTCGGCATGAACGGGGCTCCGGCCCATGAAGGCTCCATGCAACCGGGCGGGGCATCTGTCATGCCACCACGCCCTGTTCCGCCACCACCCGGTATGGCTCCGGGACCACTGCCCGGCATGACAGCCCCTTCCGCCTGGCTGCCACCTTCCATTGGCCTGCTCAACCCGCTGCCAGACCAGAACGAAACTGGTCCTTCCGAAGAGGCTCTCCAGGCCAATGCCCAGATGCTGGAAAAAGTGCTGGATGATTACGGCGTACAGGGAACCATTACCGATTACCGGGCCGGGCCAGTCGTCACACTCTATGAGCTGGAGCCAGCCCCTGGCGTGCGCTCCTCCCGGGTGATCGGACTGGCTGATGACATCGCCCGCACCCTTGCCGTGCTGAGCGTCCGCATCGCCACAGTGCCGGGCCGGAATGTCATCGGGATTGAGGTCCCCAACAAGACCCGTGAGACAGTCTATTTCCCTGAGCTTCTGCTCTCACCGGCCTGGAAAGAAAACCGCAGCAAGCTGCCACTGGCCCTTGGCAAGGACATTGCCGGGGAGCCCATCATGGCCGATCTGGCACGGATGCCGCATCTGCTCGTGGCCGGAACGACCGGGTCCGGCAAGTCAGTCGGGATCAACGCCATGATCCTCTCGCTGCTCTACCGGCTCAGCCCGGAAGACTGCCGCCTCATCATGATCGACCCGAAGATTCTGGAGCTGTCCATCTATGACGGCATCCCGCATCTGATGACCCCGGTGGTGACCGAACCACCCAAAGCTGTCAGTGCTCTGAAATGGGCCGTACAGGAAATGGACCGCCGTTATCGCCTGATGGCGGATCATGGTGTGCGGAATATCAGCAGTTACAATGACCGGATACGCCACCTGAAAGCCTCCGGTGAAACACCTACCCGCCGCATCCAGACAGGCTACGACCCGGAAACGGGCCGCCCCGTTTTTGACGAACATCGCCTGCCATTGGAACACCTCCCCTACATCGTCATCGTCATTGATGAGATGGCTGACCTGATGATGGTGGCCGGTAAAGAGATTGAAGCTTCCGTGCTGCGTCTGGCCCAGAAAGCCCGTGCCGCTGGCGTGCATGTCATCATGGCCACGCAGCGTCCTTCTGTTGATGTGATCACCGGAACGATCAAGGCCAACTTCCCAACCCGCATTTCCTTCCAGGTCACCAACAAATACGACAGCCGCACCATTCTGGGTGAGCAGGGGGCCGAACAGCTTCTTGGCCGGGGTGACATGCTCTTCATGCAGGGTGGTGCCCGCATCACCCGTGTGCATGGGCCGTTCATCAGTGATGAAGAAGTCGAAGCCGTGGTGGCCGACCTGCGCTCCAAAGGCTCTCCTGTCTACAACACCGAGGTGCTGGCTGACGAACAGGAAGAGGAAGATGCATCCTCCAGCGGCAAAGGGGGCGGCAAAGGTTCTGATGAAGATCAGGACAGTGCCCTTTATGAACAGGCAACGGAACTTGTCGTCCGGGCCCAGAGGGCATCCACCAGCTTCGTGCAGCGCCATCTCCGCATAGGCTATAACAGGGCTGCCAACATCATCGACCAGATGGAGAGAGAAGGTATCATCAGCGCTGCCAACCATGTGGGAAAACGGGATGTTCTGGCAACAAAGGCCTCTCTGGGGCTGGACCGGCACGATCCTGATGACGAGGACTGACCCGTGGCGCCCCCTCCCCTCTTCCAGCCCGGAAAGGAGCTGCCCCTCCTCTGGGAGGACCGTCATTTTGTCGTCATCAACAAGCCGGCAGGACTTGCCGCCCATCCCGGCCCCAAAGTCCAGGACAGTGTCGAGAGCCGTCTGGTCCCCCAGAAGCGGGGCGGCCCGTGGCTGGTCCACCGGCTGGATGCTGATACGGCAGGGTGCCTTCTCATAGCCCGACGCAAATCAGCCCTTGTTGCTGCGCAGAAGGCCTTTGCCACACATGAAACCATCAAACGGTACTGGGCACTGGTTGAAGGACATCCCACCAGACAGCAGGGCACCCTCACAACCCTGCTGCGACGTGTTTCCTCAATCCGGCAGGGATGGAAAATGGTCTCCGACCCCATGCCCGAAACAGTACACCCTTCCCAGACTGACCAGGGCCGTCTGGCCCGGACGTCATGGCGTGTTCTGGCCAGTGACGGAACATCCAGCCTGCTGGAGCTGACCCTCCATACAGGACGGACCCACCAGGCCCGTGTCCATTGCGCCGCACTGGGCACGCCCATCATCGGGGATGGTCTTTATGGCAGCCGCCATGATGCAGGCCGGATGCGTCTGCTCGCCCGCTCCCTGGAAGTGCCCGTCAGGCTGGTCTCTCCACCGGAAACGGACAGAACCGTCCCCCAGATCGCCAGCTCATGCCGCATAAAGGCCACAGCAGGAGACGTGGAACTGGAGCGGTTTCTCCAGGCCCACGCCATCCCAGCCAGACCGTAATATCCTCAGGCAGAATGGAACAGATCAGCTTCCAGCTGGTCCGGGTTATCCCTGTAACGCTCGGGGTCCGTCTGTTCCGTAATGGCAAAATAGGCCCCGTTCTTTATGAAATCCATATAGTTGCGGCCTGATTTCAGATAATGGAAAACGCACCAGAGCAGATTGCAGTTCTTTTCCAGAATGGGAAATACCCGCTCTTTCTCATGATAGGGGATATCCATTTCCGGGACGAAGGCATGATATGTATCCGCATTGAGCGGCATGTAATCGTACCCGTCCACCCCATTGTTCTTGAACTCGTCAGACGCCAGGAGCTGGATCAGCTGAAAATAGATACCTCCACCCTCCTCAAGATAAAACAGGACCCTGTCCCGGAATACCGAGTCTTCATCCACAAACATGGACTCCAAGGAGTTATGCACGATAGTGGCCAATATCGGGAAATAGACGGCCATGTCGACGTTATATTTTGAACAGATGTAGTACCAGCGGTCTTTCCGTGAGTAGAAATCCGTGAAGGTGGCGGCAAACCCCCTCATGACATCGCTTATGAACCGGTTGGCCCCCTGGATGCGCTGATGGATCTCCTGGCCAGCACGTTCTGCGAGGATCAGCTCTGTCAGGATCGTATTCTGCATGCCAATCAGGTCAAATCCATTGGAATAGTAGGGGTCCCATATTCCGTAGGCATCCCCCACCAGAGCCCAGCGCTCATCACTCACCCAATAATCAGACTGGGTAGCAAACCGCCTCAAGATCCTGAAGTCCATGATGGGAAACTGTTCCTCATCAAGATAATCCATCAGGACCCGGACATTGTCTCTCAACCAGAGCTTTGTCTTCTCCCATGTGGCGAGATCCTGGAACTCGTACATGTTCTCATCAAAAATGATGCCGACACTTGTCACGTTCTCGGAAAGACGCAGGATCCATACCCAGTATCCTACACCTTCCAGATGAATGGAGCTCCATGACCGATTCTCCGTCGTGAAAGGGTTGTCGCTGGTCAGTGGCAGAAAATCATCCACATTGACACCACCCCCAACCCGGAACCAGACAGACGAATGGTTGAGTGGCAACCTGTGTGTGAGGTCGAATTTACGGGCCAGCAGCTTCTTCAGCCCGGCAGCATCAACAAGCCAGTGCGCTTTCAACGTTCTGGAACTTTTATCATTCCTGTCCAGAACATGAACGTGCTTTTCACCATCAACCGTTTCGAAATCAAGATATTTATGGTTCAGGTAAAAATCCACCTTGTCTTTGACAAGGTCAAAAAGATCATTCTCAAGCTTCCCACGCTCGAAATGAAAGGCATGGTTGGGAGTGAAATTATTGTAACCCATTTCCTGATAGGATGATTCATTGATCTTGAAAAAACGCATTCCCAGCTTCCGCGGGTAACGCTCCTTCATGAATTCCTTCAGCCCGAGCATCTGATCAAAATAAACAGCCCCTATTTCATTGAAGGACTCACCGACCTTGTCTGATATGTCATCGAGGGGAAAGGCAGAATCATGCACAATGGCAATGCGCAGGTCACTGGACTTTTTCCTGAGCTGATAGGCCAGTGTCAGTCCAGCAAATCCCGCACCAATAATAAGGACGTCATACATCACAACCCACCCTGTACTCCACACATGACGCAACTGCCAGCTTCTGGAACCTGACAATCAGATACACTGGGCTGTCCCGATCCGTTCATCCCACATTGTCATATGGGACAGCTTCCTTCACCGGATTGCTCCCACGACCAGTATCACCGTGGAAAGCCATATCAGGCAAGTCATTTTGTTAATTAAAAATAAACCGTTCCCACAGAGGAAATCTGATCCCCTGAACAGGCATGAACCTCACACGGGGTCCATCAGCATCCGTGTCACGGCCTTCTTGAAAGGGGCCAGACGGTTGGCCAGCATAAGTCCGGCCCGGCGGGCCAGAGGGAATGGTCCATCATCCCGGGTGTAGGCCACAGCAATGGCATTGGTCGCCGTAAAGAGCGGGAAAGTTGCCTTGCGATGTCGCCGCTCAAAACGCTGGAGCGACGCCGCATCACCCGGGTCCCCAGGTCCAGCGCTCAACTCCTGCACCAGTGTTTCCTGCCCCCGGATGCCGAAATTGAAACCATGTGCCGTAATGGGGTGCATACCCACGGCAGCATCACCAATCAGGGCCACACGGGGAGCCTGAAAGCGATGGGCATAGACGGCCTTGAGCGGGTAGGTGATACGGTCGCTCATCACCCGCAGGAGGCCGAGCCGTTCATCCGTCCGACGGGTGATCTCGGCATTGAAATCATCCGGGGCCGCTACACGAAGTCGGGCAATATCATCCGGCGGCAGGGTCAGCACCAGAGACGAAATATCGCCCATACCCCCATCCGGGGCGACCGGCAGGAGGGCGATCGTCTGGCGTTCATCAAACCATTGCAGGGCCGTATTGTCATGCGGTGTAAGGTGCCGCATCCGGCAGACAAGGATGCTCATGCCGAAATCATGCACGATGGCCCCGATCCCGGCCAGCTCCCGTATCTGGGAGAAGCGGCCATCCGCCCCGACCAGAAGACGGGCCTGCATGGCCCGCCCATCCGACAGCCGGACCTGCACGGCATCCCGCCCGGTCTGATACCCTGTCACGCCTGTCTGGCAGAGCAGGGTGATGCCCTCTGTCCGGCTCACGACACGATGAAGGGCACGACGGATGAGATGATTGGCCACCAGGAAGCCCAGCGGTTCCCCTTCTGGCCCCGCATCGGACAAGGCAGCCCCTCCCCCATCCGGCGCATGGAAAATGAGAGGAGGGCCGCCCAGACTGCCACTCTCTACCCGGGCGACATCAAGAGGGCAGATGGCCTCTGCCGGAATCTCGTCCCAAACGCCATGCTGTTTCAGCCAATGCACGGTATGGTGGGTCAGGGCAATTTCCCGCCCATCGAAGGACGGAGCCTCCAGCACGCTGCAGGGAGCTTTTTCCACCACGCTCACCTGCCAGCCTTCCCGGGCAAAAGACAGGGCGGCCGCCAGACCGGCAGGACCACCACCAGCGACCACCACATCACAGGCGGAACCCCCCTTCTGCTCTGGCCCCTCTGCCTGATGATCATTACCATGTCGTGTCATGATGCAGCCCCTGTCCCCCAGTTCTCCCTGGTCACGGCTTTAACCTACCAGGCATGCCCCGGCAAGCAGCCCGTCCCCGTCCTCAGCGTTGCCTGTCATCCGCACCGAACGTGACAGGTGTCTGCCCATCCCAGAAAGCCACATGATCACCCACATCCGGGCGGACATGGGCCCGTTCCGGCTTTTCTGGCGTACCGACAAGCAGGAACCCCGCAAGCCGGTGCGGGGCCTCCAGCCCCAGCTGGCTGAGCAGGGACCGGTCCTCACAGAACCTCCCGCTGATCCATACCCCTCCGAATCCTTCCATGTGCAGGGCATTGAGGACATTCATGGCCCCGGCGGCCACAGCCATTTCCTGCTCCATGACGGGAACCTTGTGCTCCGGCCGGAGATGCATCCCCAGTGCAATGACCATCGGCGTCTCGGAAAAACGCCTGCGCCGCTTCTCACGCTTCTTCTCCGGGGCATCAGGCTCCTGCCGGGCCACGGCGGCAACAACATGTCCGGCAAAGGCCGGGCGGGCATCGCCAGCAATCACCACATACCGCCACGGGCAGAGATGCCCATGATCCGGAGCCCTCAGCCCGGCGGAGAGGATGCGGGCCAGCACCTCTCCCTGCGGAGCCGGAGCGACCAGATCGCCTGTCGAGGAACGCTCCAGCAACACATCAAGCGGGGAAACGGATGAAGCCTGCGCCATGATGACGGCTCTCCTGAAAATCTTGTCATGGTCTGTTAACTGGACAGTCTCACCCACAGCGTCACAATAAGCAAGTTTGGAAAGCAGCCCATATTGGTATAGCAGAAAGACATGACGACTCAGACATCACGAACCGCCACATTGAATCGCCAGACAGGCGAGACCGACATCACCCTTTCCCTCGCCATTGACGGACACGGGAAGAACAGCATCCAGACAGGCATCGGCTTCTTCGACCACATGCTGGATGCCCTGGCCCGGCATGGCGGGCTGGACCTCACCGTACAGGTGAAAGGCGACCTCCATATTGATGACCACCACACCATCGAGGATGTGGGCATCACGCTGGGAGAGGCCCTCCACAAGGCCATCGGCGACAAGCGGGGCATCGAACGTTTCGGCTCTGCCCTTGTCCCTCTGGATGAAGCGCTCTGTGAAGCGGTTGTGGACATTTCAGGCCGTCCCTTCCTGGCCTGGAACATCACCTTCCCCCGTGAGATGATCGGCGCCATGGCCACGGAAATGGTGGAAGAGTTTTTCCGTGCTCTCTGCATGTCCGCCCGCATCACCGTGCACATGAATGGCCGTGCCGGAACCAATGCCCACCACATTGCCGAAAGTGCCTTCAAATCCTTCGCCCGGGCCCTGCGCATGGCGCTCTCCCGCGACCCCCGCAGCGCCGGGCAGATTCCATCCACCAAAGGGGTGCTGTAAGGCTCCCTCACGGTTTTTCCTTGATTTGTCTCCCCCACCTGCCTGAAACAGGACCGGGCAGCTTGCAGTATGGAGAGTGTTCATGCGTGTTGTTGTAATCGACTACAATGGCGGCAACCTGGCTTCTGCTGCACAGGCAGCACGAAGGGCCGCAGCCCTGCGAGGGCTGGAAGCCGACATCGCCATCTCCCGCAACGAGGCTGACATCCTTGCTGCCGACCGTCTCATCCTGCCTGGCCAGGGTGCCTTTGCCGACTGTGCGAAAGGGCTGGACGAGGGCGCTCTCCGCCCCCTGCTGGAAAAGGCAACAGCAGAAGGCACGCCCTTTCTCGGCATATGCGTGGGGATGCAGCTCATGGCCCAGTACGGGCTGGAACATGGCCGCACGGAAGGGCTGGGCTGGATTGATGGCCACATCGCTCCCATGGATGACAGTACCCGACAGGGATTCCGGCTGCCGCACATGGGGTGGAACACTCTCTCTTTCACACCCGGTGCCCATCCGCTGACAGAAGGGCTTAAGCCGGGAAATCACGGCTATTTTGTCCATTCCTATGCCCTGGTGGACGCCCGGGCAGAAGAAACCATCGCCACGGCGGATTACGGCATGACCATTCCGGCCATCGTGGCCAAGGGCAACCGCTGCGGCACACAGTTCCACGTGGAAAAAAGCCAGGATGTAGGTCTGACCATCCTGGGCAATTTCCTGACATGGCAGCCTGGCTGATGCAGGGACGGCCATGGAACCAGCCTCCAGACAGTTACCGGGCCGAACGGCTGGGCCACACCATCAGCGAGGATGACCTCGAAAGCCTGATGGAAAGCACCGTGGCCGCCATTCTGGCCGAGGGCGTGTTCGACTGGCACACGCCCCCTGAAAGTGCCGTCCTGAGGCGTTTCTTCGAGGGCCTCCTGCTAGTACCGGACCGGGACGTCTTCATCGTCCGGGCACCGGATGGCAGCATCTGCGGGGCGGCTGTTCTCGCTCATGCCACGTCCCGGTCCGAAATATACGGTGCCAGCGCCACCATCACCGCCTTTTTCATCGTTCCTTACGAGCGGGGAAAAGGTCTGGGCGCCCTCCTCATGGAGGCCATCATCAACAGGGCACTGACCCGGGGCGCCAAGGTACTGGACTGCCGTGTGCGTGAAACACTGCACGACGCCATAACCCTGCTCACCTCATTCAACTTCACCCACTGGGGCACACACCCCTATTTTGCACGAATCGGAGACCGGACAGTGCGCGGACTATTCTTCTCAAAACTCCTCGTCCCTGAAGAAAGAGCCATGCAGTGGCAGCCTGCCGGCACACCGCTCTCCGTGCCACACCATGGCCCCGCACCGGGCGGAACCCTCCGCAAACCGTTGACCCTCTACCCGGCCATCGACCTCAAGGGCGGGGCCTGTGTCCGCCTGCGGCAGGGGGACATGAATGCTGCCACCCATTATTCCGACAATCCTCCTGCCCAGGCCAAGCTGTTCGAACAGGCCGGGTGCCGCCACCTCCACATTGTCGATCTGGACGGCGCCTTTGCGGGCCGGTCGGCCAATGTGAAGGCTGTGGAGGACATCATCGCCACCACATCTCTTCCTGTCCAGCTCGGCGGAGGGCTACGGGACATGAAAGCCATTGAACGCTGGCTGGAAGCCGGTGTCAGCCGGGTCATCCTTGGTTCTGCCGCCGTGAAAGACCCCGGCCTTGTCCGGCAGGCCGCCCGTGCCTGGCCGGGCCGCGTGATCGCCGGGATCGACGCCCGGCAGGGCCGTGTTGCCACCGAAGGCTGGGCCGAAGTCTCCGAGCTGACCACCACCGACCTCGCCCGCCGGATGGAAGAGGCAGGCGTCGCCGGAATCATCTTCACCGAGATCACCCGGGACGGCATGCTGGAAGGTCTGGACATTGATCAGACGGTCGAGCTGGCCCGCCATGTCTCCATCCCCGTCATCGCCAGCGGCGGCGTGGGCACGCTGGACCATCTCCGGGCCCTGCGACAGGCGGCCGATGAAACGCCCGGCATCACCGGCGTGATCGTGGGGCGCGCCCTGTATGATGGCCGCATCAATCTGCCGGAAGCCCTGTCCGTACTGGAGGGATCATGCTGAAGCTACGTGTCATCCCCTGTCTCGACGTCCATGACGGGCGGGTCGTCAAAGGGGTCAATTTCGTCTCCCTGCGGGACGCCGGAGACCCGGTGGAACAGGCCCGCCTCTATGATGCCGCCGGAGCGGACGAGCTGACCTTTCTGGACATCACGGCCAGCTCGGACAATCGGGACACCATTCTTGACGTTGTCGAACGTACCGCCGCCGAAGTCCGCCTGCCCCTCACCGTTGGTGGTGGCGTGCGACGCTGTGCGGACATCCGCAGACTTCTGCTGAGCGGTGCCGACAAGTGTGCCATCAACTCCGCCGCCATCCGCACGCCAGAGCTCATCAATGAAGCAGCGGAACGGTTTGGCAGCCAGTGCATCGTCGTGGCGATAGATGCCCGCTCCGATGGCCATGGCGGGTGGGAGGTCTACGCCAAGGGCGGACGGGAACCAACCGGACTGGATGCCGTCGCCTGGGCCGAGCAGATGGCCACACGGGGAGCCGGAGAAATCCTGCTCACCAGCATGGACCGTGACGGTACACGGTCCGGCTTTGACCTTGATCTGCTGGGAACCATCTGCAAACGTGTTTCCGTTCCCGTTATCGCCTCCGGTGGTGTGGGGGAACTGGCCCATTTCGTGGAAGGAGCCCGGGCGGGTGCCAGCGGTCTGCTGGCCGCCAGCGTGTTCCATTTCGGCCAGTTCAGGATCGGTGAGGTCAAACAGGCCCTGCACGATGCCCGGCTGCCCGTCAGGCTGGGCCGCTAGGGACTGGCATGACAAAGGACAGGAAACATATGGCCCAGAATAATACCCCCTCCCGTGAGACAGGCCGCAAAGAGGTTCTGGAACGACTTTACCATACGGTTCTGGCCCGCAAGGGAGCCTCACCATCCGTCAGCCATTCGGCCCGTCTCATGGCTCGGGGGCGGAGCAAGATTGCCCAGAAATTTGGCGAAGAAGCCGTCGAATGTGTCATTGAGGCCATCAAGGGCGACAGGCAGGGCCTCATCAGCGAAAGTGCGGATGTCCTCTATCATCTGATCGTGATGTGGGTTGATGCGGGCATTGATCCGGCGGATGTCTGGGCCGAGCTGGAACGCCGTGAAGGCACGAGCGGCATCGAGGAAAAAGCCTCCCGGCCGAAACCGGCCTTCTGAAGGCACGGCTCATAGGTGGGTTGCCTCCCCCTCCCTTGACTTCCCCCCACCTCACTCCCCAATCATGGAGGAAGAGGAGGAACCCATCTTATGCCGACCGCTACCCCCGCTTACGATCCCAACAATGTCTTCGCCAAGATACTGCGGGGAGAGATTCCCGCTGAACGTGTCTGCGACAGCAAACATTCTTTCGCTTTCTACGACATCTCTCCCCTCGCCCCGATCCATGTTCTGGTGATCCCCCGTGGCGCCTACACGGACCTGCACGACTTCATCTCCCGTGCCAGCGATGAAGAGATTCTGGATTTCTGGAAACTGGTGGACAAAATTTCCGCCGAGCAGTCCCTCATCCCCAGCGGGTTCCGCCTCATCAGCAATGTGGGTCGTGACAGTGGACAGGAAGTGCCGCACTTCCACGTCCATCTTCTGGGTGGGCGCCCGCTCGGCCCCATCCTGGCGGCTGACCAGTAACGGCACCGCCCCATCCGGGAAAGCCGCCTCTGGGCGGCTTCCCCCCTTTCGGGACTGGTTGGAAAACCTTTTTTTACAAAAGGTATCTTTCCCTCTTGCACTTCCCCGCCGTTCCCTCTAGAGAAGGCTCACGCCTTTAGTCCCGTTCGTCTAGAGGCCTAGGACACCGCCCTCTCACGGCGGCAACACGGGTTCGAATCCCGTACGGGACGCCAGACATTTCATGAAAACTCTGAACAATCTGGCCTGACAGGCATCTCTTGGACATCATCCTGACGTACCATTCTTCCCCTTGGTGGGCAGACACGGAGTGCGCCTGCCCACCCGGTTTCAGAACGAGACCTTACTGCATCTCGCCCAGAGCCTCGGCCATGACGGGAGCATCATAACGGGGTGCGGCGACCTCCAGATAGGTACCCTGCCCCGGCCTGACAGCGTCCAGAGCCTGACGCAGAGCCCTGGGTGTGCTGATGCGCTCGCACTGCCAGTCCTTGCCGCCAAACCCACGGGCCAGAGCCGTGTAATCCCAGCTGGCAATGTCATTGTAATAACGTTCCCCGTCATCACAGAGCAGACGCTCGATCAGATAGCCATCATTGTTCAGGACAAGGATGAGCGGATGACAGTCAAAACGGGCAAACTCACCGAGAGCCTGTACCGTCAGCTGATGTGACCCTTCACCGGTCAGCAGGATGATCCGCTTGTGAGGGGCTGCGATGGCCATGCCGAACGCCGCCGGCGTGGCCCAGCCGATGGACCCCCACAGGCTCTGCTCCTCATAGTCGACCCCTTCAGGCAGACGGATAAAGCCCATGCCCATGGCGACCGTCCCCGTCTCACTCACGACGATATCCCCAGCCCGGAGATGATCCCGTATGGCGGCATAGAAGGTATGGGTTCTGATCACCCCATCATCCCCTTCGTCAGCCTGCCGAGGGGGCAGTTCCATCCCCAGATAGCCGGGACCGGCGGGGCAGGATACGGTATCGGCCAGATCGGCCAAGGCTTCGATCACATCGGCCAGATCAACGGCATGAACGGCACCATCACCAAAGCGCACCTCATGCGCCATGACACTGATGATGCGTTCCGGGTCCAGCTTCTGGGTGAAAAGCCCGGTGTTGAAATCCGTCATTTCAGCACCCAGCGTCAGGACGAGATCGGCCTGCTCCACAAAGTCGGCGACATCTTCCTGCACGAGATGCCCGCCATACATCCCCACAAACCCTTCAGCCTGTTCATCCACCACGCCCTTGTCCATGAACATGGTGGCATGGGGCAGACCGGACCGGCTGAGGAACCGTCTCATCGCCTCCCGGCAGCCAAACCGGGCCGTCAGGATACCCGGCAGGACACAGGGAGACGTGCTGCGTTCCAGCTCGGCCATGATGCGCCGTGCCACGATGGCGGCCTGTTTCCCGCTCCGCACTTCCGGAAGGGCCATGTCACCATCAGGCATGACCACATCATCATGAGCTGCATCGAACGGGATGCCAATATAGACCGGCCGCCGCTCCCGGCGCAGCGTGGCCAGAACACGTTCCAGCTCCTGCACGCAGTTCTGGCCATCCAGAATGGTACGGGCACAGACGACATGACCGGCAGCATCATAAAAGGCCGTGGTCTGCCCGTTGCCCAGGGTATGATGCACAAGCCGCTTTTCATCCAGCACGGCCCGCTTGGGCAGGCCAACCAGATGGATGACCGGCAGATGCTCCGCATATGCCCCGGCAACGCCGTTCATGGCACTCAGCTCGCCAACGCCATAGGTCGTGTTCAGGGCCGCAATCCCCCGTATGCGGGCGTAGCCATCGGCCGCATAGGCGGCATTCAGTTCATTGGAGCAACCAATCCAGCGCATGTCCGCCCTGGCCGTGATGGCGTCATTGATCGGGAAGGCATAGTCACCCGGGACACCGAAGACATGCTCCACACCCAGCCGGGAGAGCTGGTCCAGAAGATAATCGACAACCTTTGCCATCGTACGTTCCTTTTCATCATTGGCACGTCAGTCCGTGCCTCTGAGGAAAGCCTATCCAGCCCATCTTCAATATGATAATATTATATTTCTATACAGACTATAGCCTTTTCCCTATGCCATACCCCCAACTGACCCTCCGGGAACTCCACTACTTCATGGCTGTTGCCACACAGGGCAGCTTCAGCCGTGCGAGTGACCAGCTGCACATCAGCCAGCCCTCCCTGAGCATGGGCATACGCTCTCTGGAAAACAAACTGGACGTCCGCCTTTTCGAGCGGTCCCACAAGACCATCACCCTGACGGAAAAGGGCAAGACCTTCTTTCTTCATGCTGAACGTCTACTTGAGGCCGAACAGAATCTTCACCGGGCGATGGCGGATGATTCAGGCCCCCTGAAGGGGACGGTCCATCTGGCACTCCCACCCATATTGGGGGCGATCTATTTCCGCCCCATCATCCGGCAGTTCTGCAGCCTCTATCCCGATGTCGTGCTGAACATCGAGGAACATCCCTCCGACAGGCTGGTGGCCCAGCTTCTCGGCCATCACACGAACATCGCCGCCCTCATAGGGCCTGTCCAGAACAGGCAGCTGCGCACCATCCCCTTTGCAGAGGCAGAACTCTGCCTGCTGATGGCCGACTCACACCGGCTCGCAGGCCGGGAGAGCTGCTCCTTCACGGACATTCTGGATGAGAAGATCGTCCTCATGAATGAGAACTTCAAGATAAACCGTTTCATCTCGGAAGCCTTTGCCAGTCACGGGGCCGCGCCCCATGTCACCGGGCGCACGGGTGACACAACCCTCCTGCTGACCATGGTTCAGGCGGGTGTCGGCGTCACCATCATTCCGGCGGCCTTCCACAATCCGGCCCAGAATGACGGGCTGTACTGCTGCCCGTTGCAGGACCCGACCATCCGCATCACCATTTCACTCGCTGTCCGCCGCAACACCCCCCTGAACAGAGCCGAAGAAACCTGGTTGCAGATCAGCTTGCCCTGACCCCCTGCCCGGGACGCCTGCAAACACCAACATGCTCCGGCCTCCATTCGGCTCTCCCCGACACAAGGCCAATTTTCCAAAACATGGTTCAGGAAAGCCATGAAAAAGACAAACATTCCACCTACATCATAACCTGCAGTCGGCATGATCTCTGACTGCCTTCCTGCTGGTATCAAAATACTATCTCTGTAGAATGATGAAGTCTCCGTGGAAAAACGCACAGAAGAACCCATGAGGCCGAGTGCCGGGTAGCTCTTCTCGATACGACTTACAAATAACGAAAAATAGCCATGAAAAACCATTCTTGAAGAATTAATTAAGGATAATTATAAAATAAATTTTCAATTGCAAATGTTTATATTCTCTTCAATGCTAATTTTACAAAAACTTCCTCACCACAACCACATATTGCATACACCATAAAATTACTTATCCCAACAAGTTGTTCCGCAGGGACCGTAACAAACGCTGCCAATGCCACCTTCAGCGCCACGGGCGGGTCTCAGGCCTCCGCAACAAACAGCGGCGTCATGACCCTCGCCGGGGGCAACAAAACGGATGGTGCTGTCACCAATACAGGCAACGGGTCCCTGACACTCGACAACAGCACCATCGGCGGTACCCTCACCCATGATGGCCAGAACCTGACCGTCACCAGCAACAATGCCTCCGCCGGGTCCCTCGCAGGAAACAGCAACGGCACGCTGGATGGCACGCTCATCCTGACAAAGGCCAGTGACACCTACGCCGGGTCTCTTTCCGGCAATGGTGGCCTGACCATCGATGGCGGGACGGAAATCCTGACAGGTGACAGCACCTATTCAGGCCCGACGATGATCCAGAACCAGGCAACTCTGGAAGTGGATGGTCGTAATGGTTCCAGCCCGGTTTCCGTCGGCAATGGCGCAACTCTGCGTGGTACCGGCACCGTCGGCTCAACCCAAGCTGTCTCCGGTGCTACGGTCGCCCCCGGTGCGATCGGCTCTGATGCGCTCTCCACCCTGCATGTCAGTGGTAACCTGACCATGGCCAAGGGCTCTGTCCTGCGGATCCGCGGGACGAGCGATACGACGGGCCAGACCATTGACACGGCAAAAGGCAACGGGTTCCATGAACTCACCTCCGACCGTCTGGCTGTCACAGGCACGGCTTATCTGCAGGGCGGGACTCTGGACCTCCAGCTGAAGAATGCAGGCGCGGGCCTGACATATGGGCAGGCTTACCGTGTCCTGACGGCATCCGGCGGTGTCAACGGCCAGTTTGACGAAAAACTGTCGAGCAATCTGGCACCCCAGTATGCCTATCTGGACCCAGCCTTTGCCTACAGTGCCGATGCTGTTGACATCGTCCTGCGCCGCAATGCCAGCTCGTTCAGCACGGTAGGTGAAACCCGCAACCAGATTACCACCGGCCAGGGGCTGGACCATCTCGCTCCCAGCTCGGCGCTCAGCCAGGCCATGACAGGCCTGACACGGGACCAGGCACGGCGGGCGCTGGACAATCTCTCCGGTGAGCTGCACGCCTCCATCCGTACGGCGCTGATTCAGGACAGCTTCTACATCCGCAATGCGGTGATGGACCGTCTGGCAAACAGCGACTGCGATTATGGCCATAATGGCCAGAGCCTCTATGACCTGAAGACGCATAAAAAGAATGGCGCCTGCTATTCCGACCATGCTGTCCTGTGGGGGCAGGCTTACGGAGCCCTCGGCCATAACAGCGGGGATGGCAATGCTGCCCTCATGCACCACAACACGGCCGGGTTCATCATGGGGGCGGATGCGCCGATCAACCGCAGCAACTGGCGTGTCGGCGGGCTGCTGTCCTATGGTCACTCCCAGTTCAACATCCAGCGGGGGCGCTCCTCCTCCGGCAACAGCAACAACATCACTGTTGGGGCCTATGCCGGGACACACTGGGGCCGCCTGAACCTGCGGCTGGGCGCTGCCTATAGCTGGAATGTCATCAACACCCGTCGGCATGTCGCCGTTGGTGATTATGGCGGGCGCCTCAGCAGTGGCTATCTGGGTGGAACTGCACAGACATTCGCTGAACTGGGCTACAAGATGCGCACCGGGCGCGGCGTCTTCGAGCCGTTCATGAACGTGGCGTATGTGAACATGCAGACCAACAGCTATCATGAGCATGGCAACGAGGCCGCCCTGCGCAGCCGTGGGACGGATACGGGGGTCACCTTCTCAACCTTCGGTTTCCGTGCCGCCACGACGCTGAATATCGGCCGGACGATCTTCATGCCGCACCTCACGGCAGCCTACCGCCATGGCTTCGGTCGCCTGGGGTCCCGCCAGCATGAGGCCTTTGCCACGACAGGCGGGACCAGCGACATGGACGTCGCCGGTGTTCTGCTCTCCAGCAATGCGGCTGTCGTGAATGCTGGCATGACGGCCCGCCTGACTGATCGTATTGATCTGGATCTGTCCTACATTGGCCAGTACGGCAACCAGTCAACCGAAAGCGGTGCAACGGGAACCTTCAAGATGAAGTTCTGATCCCGTATCTCCGGTATCGCAGACAGAAAAGGGCGGACCACCATGGTCCGCCCTTTTTGTTGGGTGTGGCTCCTACCAGCTGCCCCCTGGGGATACACCTGCCCACAGTACAGAACAGACCGTAACAGACTGGACCTGTGCAGGTAATTATGAAGGACTGGCTTAATCTCTGATAAGGGAACAGCCCCTATCTTCAGACGGTTTCCACGAAAAAACCGGATACCGCCCAAGATAGCTGCTCATGATTGTCGCACAGAACCAGACCATCACGTACACTCCCCAATCCCGTAAAGCTGTCATCAACACCACGCTTTTCATGCCTGACAACCTGTCGTTGCCACAGGAGGATACGTTTTTCGCCTTTCAGGGAGGGTCACTGGTCATCTCACCGGCATCATGGAATGGCACCGTCAGCTCTTCTCTCATGGCTGCCCCCCATTCCCTGACCATAGACCCCGGAACAGGTGGACAGCTTGCTCTTGATTACGGAGGGCTGAGCGGCGCCTCCCTCCAGACCAATCTTTCCCTGGACCTCCATCTGGTCAGCCCACCACCATCCGGCTTCACATTCCAGTTCACATTTTCCGGCCAGACGACATCCAGAACGACAACACGGCAGCGCTACGATGCCTCGGCCAACCAGACCATCATCCAGATGAACGAGGATTACAGCTTCTACAGCACGGTCCATGCAAACATCTTCATTCCCGGCAATCCATATGGCCTCCCGCAGGATGGACGCTGGTCCCCGTTCACACCTCCGGCACCACCACAAACCAGTGCGGATGTTGTCTGCTACCTCGCAGGCACATTGATAGACACCCCCCAGGGCCCCAGACCCATTGAGGAGCTGAGGGCCGGTGATGCCATCCATGTCTTCCGGAATGGTCACAAACACATCGAACATCTCCGCTGGAGTGGCTGGAAATCCGTCACACCCACCTCGTCTGACGACTGGCCAATACGCATCAGACGCCACACATTCGGGGAGAACTGCCCCTTCCGTGACCTCTACATTACCGAAGAGCACTGCCTGCTGCTGAAAGGCAGCTTCATTCCCGCCCGTATGCTCGTCAATGGCAGAACGATCCTGCGGGAAGAACGGGACAGCTACGACATTTACCACATCGAGACCTATGAGCATCGCATCATCAGTGCCAATGGTGTCCTGTCCGAAACATATCTGGACACGGGCAACCGCCACAGTTTCACGACGCCTGAAGCAGCCCTGTCCATTCCCTCCCCAGCGTCCTTCCACTCCCGCCCCAAAGACTGGCAACAGGACGCCGCCGCCCCGCTGAACGTGGATCGGGCCTTTGTCGAGCCCCTGCATGCTGCACTGGCAGAGCGGGCAACCCGGCTGGGATTCCCACCGGAAACCGCCAGACCAGCCACCACAGACGACCCGGCCCTGACCCTGCTGGACCCACAGGGGACCGAACTCGCCCTGTATCAGCGCAATGGCGGACACTACCTGTTCTGGCTGAAAAACAGTCCATCCTTTCTCACCATCAAGTCCCGGACAAGCCGGCCGGACAGACAGATTGGCCCTTTCGTGGATGACAGACGAACCCTGGGCGTTCTTGTCGGCGAGATAACGCTCGTTCAGCCTGATGGAACCGACATCCCCCTGACATCACACCTGACAGCCGCCCCGAACACAGGATGGGATGTTACAGAGCCTGTTCCATGCCGCTGGACCACCGGGGCAGCCCATCTGCCACTGCCTGACATGAAACAGCAGAATGGCTGCCTGCTGAAGCTCGAGATACTCAGTGCAGGCCCCTATGCTCTTGCCTGACAACCCACTGAAAACACATAAGGGGATGGCCCATACGGACCATCCCCTCACAGAGAGCCTGCCCTGACTGGACAGAGACCCTACCCACGGCCATCCCTTGCGGGATGACAGGGATCAGATCAGACGTGTGACGAAGTTCACAGCCTGCTGAATGCCCGTCCCTACGAGAGACAGGATCGTACGCAGAGGGTGCTGCAGGAAATTGCTAAAAGCAGAGGTAAAGCTCTGGATAGGAGACAGCAGCTGCCCAAGACCACCAAGGCCACCAAGATTGAAACCGGCAGCAGGAGCAGCAGCCCCCTGCGGGTAGCTAACGGCCGGGATCGTATTGGTATTGGCAGCCGGGGCCAGAGCGGCCAGCGGGTTCTGTGCGCCGCCACCAAGACCACCAACCAGACCACCAATCAGGTTGCCCAGACCAAAACCACCAGAAACGCTGTCCAGCTCGCGGTTGCTGAGAGCTCTCATGTCAAGTCTCCACACACTTTCTATTAAGGAGTTGGAAGCCCCATATGCGTCTTCCGAGGTCATAAATCCATATTCACGAAGTATAGTCAACAGAAAAATGATAAATTCCTCCTGTTTAACTTTAGAATAACTTTAAGTACACAATTTATTTCATAATTTTACTTTGTATTTTTTTTAACATTTTGATAATATTTTTATATTTATATACATTTTATTTTAATAATTAAAATTAAGATACAAAAATTTAAAGTTAAATCATGAAAAATTTTGCTAAAATTCCTTGGAACATCCAATAAAAAGACCCGCATCACACCCTACAATTAATGAATTTTAATCTATATGACTATTCATACACGCTCATGAAAAAGATGAAGAAACAGCAGACCATTGTCATGCTCTCCTCTTCAACACCCCAAAAGTCTCCACATACAGTCTTCTGAACCATCGGCCCGAAGCGATTCAGTCTCTCCTGACGCCAGCTGGTCAATGTTGCCAACAGCCACCCGAATCCTGCACGGGGGCCACTACGGACAAAAATCATACGATTCCCGATGAGGCTGCCGGCCCCATGAAGAAAGCAACACCATTCCCTCCTCACAGATAACGGCAGCACAAATTCGAAACCCTGCGCAGGAATGTCACCAGCCCCAACGGGACGGTATGGCTGTTCACAGGAACCCCTGCCGTCTCATCCAGAATTCGGCCAGAATGGGCCACTGCCCTGTTGATCCATTCCTGCGCCCCAGACCAAAGCCATGCCCCCCAGTTGCAAAACAGTGGTCTTCACAAGGTCGCCCATGCCGCTGATAGGCCTGCAACAGCAACGTCTCCTGCTCAGGTGACACGATCGGATCATCCAGCGCATGAGCCATGAACAAAGGCGGCGCATCATCCCGGACATGAGATGGCAGAGACCAGCGGACAGCCCGTTCCACTGTCGGATTATCCCCCAGACACACCCGACTGGTACGACTCCCGGTAAAAGGGGGCGCAACACTGACAACCGGATAAAGCAGCATCAGCAGGGCCGGTGGCGCATCATGGTCCTGCAAAGCTGTCAGACCCAGCAGGTGCCCTCCGGCAGAAAAACCCATGAAACCCACACGCCGCACATTACCACTTCCACCAACCTGCCCGGACCGTAACAGATGCAGGGCCTGTCTGGCATCCGCCAGCGGGGCCTCCATGCCTTCAGCCCATCCCTCACCTGGCAGACGATACAGAAGAATGGCAACAGTCACACCCAACGAGACCAGCCACCGGGCCGCAGGCAAGGCTTCATGCCCTACGGCAATATGCCCATAACCACCACCTGCTGCGATGATGACAGCCGATCCATTCGGATGGACAGGCCGCATGACATGCAGACCCGGCACATGAATACCGTAAACACGCCCTCCCCGCGCAACACGGGGCTGCTCCATGGTACCAACCTCCGGCCAGAGAGGATAAAAGCCAGACTCATCATGCAGCATGGCCTTCACAGGGCATGTCCCTCGGGCCAGACCACGCCTGCCCCCTCCCGCAGAGACCGCCAGGGAAAGAGCGGAACAGCCTTGCAGAAACTGGCGGCGGGTGCTCATCTATCGGCCTCTTTTCCTTCTGACGACGACACGGAAACCCTACCTGCACCCCCACCGTGCGGAAACATGAAATATTCATGACATCTCCGTAAAAGAGAGCCGAAACCTCTCCTGAACCCGGCAAAAACCCTACTCTTCCGCCGCTTGTGACCCGATTGGCGGTGCTGTTTCCGCTCCCCGTGAATTACGATAGGTTAGCCCGCCTGAAAGGGGACAGACACATGATGCGCCAGAAGCAGCATATCGTGCAGCGTTATGAAGATGAGCTGCTCCATTTACGGTCCCTGATGGAGCAGATGGGGGGACTGGTAGAGCATCAGCTCTCCCTCATCCTTGCAGGCATTGCCGAGAATGATGGCCGGACAGCCCTTCAGGCAGCACGGCAGGATGATGAAGTGGATGCACTGGAACAAAAGGTGGAAACACTCGCCATCCGTCTGCTGGCCCTGCGCAGCCCCATGGCGGCAGATCTGCGGGAGATCGTCGCCTGCATCCCCATGGCTGGCGCCCTGGAACGCATGGGCGATTATGCCAGCTCCATCGCCCGGCGCCTCAGCCAGATGGAACAGCCCCTTCCCCGCCCCGCCCGCCTCGCCCTGAGCGAAATGGGACGGCTGGTGCTGGAGCATCTCCGCCGCATCATGGATGCCCTGGCCCACAAGGATGACAGTGCCGCCCATGCCATCTGGGCCGCCGACCAGCTCGTGGACAAATACTGTGAAGCCATGACGGCAGATTCCCTGGAACAGATGACCCGTCATCCCCATACCATCCGCCTCCATATCTCCCTGCTTTTCATCATCAGGAATCTGGAACGGATCGGCGACCACACCACCAACATGGCCGAACGTGTGGTCTTCATGGTCACGGGGGCTACGCTGCCCCCGACCCGCCCGCATGGCCATGACAGCCAGCCACTCCCACCCGGACAGGAGTCCCCCAGCCCATGAAACCCCCTGCCAGCCCCCAGAAAGGCTCTGTTCTTGTCGTGGAGGATGAACCCACCCTGCGGGTCCTTCTGGAACACAGCCTGAGGCAGCGGGGCTATCAGGTCAGCACCGTCATGGATGGCGAACAGGCACTGGCCTTCCTCGAAACAGAACGACCGGACGTCGCCCTGCTGGACTGGATGATGCCCGGTCTCTCCGGGCTGGAACTCTGCCGCATCATCCGGCAGAAACCGGGGCTGAAGGACCTGCCCGTCCTCTTCCTCACGGCCCGGACGGACGAGCAGGATGTCATCGCCGGGCTGGACAACGGCGCTGATGACTATCTGACCAAACCATGCAGTACCGACAGGCTGGATGCCCGCCTGCGGGCCCTGCTTCGCCGCACACGCCCCGTACAGGACATCGTGACATTCGGCCCCCTTACGCTGGAACCGGAGAATCATCAGGTCAAACGGGCCGGGCGTCCCATCGCCCTGGGGCCAACCGAATACCGCCTGCTGGAACTCTTCATCCACCATCCCCGCAAGGTCTTCTCCCGGGAAACCCTGCTGGAACGTCTGTGGGGCCCCAACGTCCATGTGGAGATACGCACGGTGGACGTTCATATCCGCCGCCTCCGCAAGGCGCTGAATGAAACGGGGGAAGCCGACCTCATCAGGACCGTACGGGCCGCCGGTTATGCGCTGGATGATGGCACCATCAGCCAGCACGGCCCATCCTCCGGCTGATCCGCCTCATGGCCTCTCCGCTCCTGCCAGAGATCATCACGGCAATCTGTGCCTGCCTTGCCCTGACGGGCTGGGCCATGGTCTGGCACCTGTCCCGGCGCCCCCACGGCACCACCCGCCCCGACAGCCCCAGACCATCTGCCCCACCCCCGGGCAGCGTTCTGCCCTTCCATGAGGCCACCCTGCTGGTAGATACCATCCCGGGCATGGCCCTCATTCTCGGCTCCGTCGGACAGATCATGGCCTGCAACGAGGCGGCACGGACCCATTATGGCAACAGCCTCGGGGCGCTCCTTCGCCATCCCACGGCACACAGCACCCTGCATAGCGCCCTTCATGCTCCCCCAATGGATGATGGCCTTCCTGCACCCTGTTCAACCACCATCAGGCTGGATGTCCCCGTAAAATGCTCCGTCCATCTCGCCATGCGCAGACTGCCCGGTGCAGCAGGACGGAACAGCCTTGTCCTCGTCCTGCTGCATGACCGCAGTCTCATTCAGGCTGTAGACCGCATGAGAGCCGACTTCGTAGCCCACGCCAGCCACGAGCTCCGCACACCTCTGGCCTCCCTCACCGGCTTCATCGACCTGATGAAAGAGGGAGGCGACCAGACCGATCAGACATCACGCACCCTGTATCTGGAGATCATGAGCCAGCAGGCAACACGGATGCAGCGGCTGATCGACCGGCTGCTCTATCTGTCCCAGCTTGAGATGAAAGGCCACCACCACCCCCGGGAAGAGCTGGAGGCAGAAGAACTGTTCGCCCTTGTGCTGGGCGAAGTCACCCCACGTTTCCAGCACGACAGCCGCAGGCTGACCGTAACGCAGGAAGACAGCCTGACCCTGCTGGCCAACCGGGATGAAATGGTGCAGGTTCTCCTCAACCTCATCGAAAATGCCATCCGGTACGGCACAATGCCGGAACGGACCCTGCACGTCCGCCTTCACGCCAGACGGGCCACCCCGGCCGAAGGACCGACCTCCTCCCTGCCGGGACTCCTGATTACGGTGGAAGATAACGGCCCTGGCATTGCCGCCCACCATCTCCCCCGCCTTACAGAACGCTTCTACCGCATCACGCCGCCATCCGACTCCAGCCATGCGGAGGCCGGACAGGGTACGGGGCTGGGGCTGGCCATCGTCCGACAGATTCTGGAGAGACATGGTGGGCAACTGCACTTCACCAGCACGGTTGGACAGGGAACAACCTGCCACGTCTGGCTCCCGGCCGCCCCACTCCCACAGGACCAGACAGCAGGAAAATGACAGCCCCCCTTGCAGACGGACGCTGGCAAGCCCCAAGTTGGAAGACAAGGCAGCAACCGCCTGCACAGGCCCATGAAACAGGGAGACCCTGCGTGCCCTACATCACCACCAGCGACCATGTGAAACTGCATTACGAGGATCACGGCCAGGGACGCCCCCTGGTCATGATCCATGGCTGGACCTTTTCCAGCCGCTTCTTCCACCGCAATGTCGGGTCATTCTCAAAACAGTATCGTGTCATCACGCTGGACCTGCGAGGGCATGGTGAATCCGGGAAACCGGACCACGGCTACCGTATCGCCCGTCTGGCAGCAGACCTCCGGGACCTGCTGGAAGCACTGGAGATTGAAGACGCCACCGTGCTGGGCTGGTCCATCGGCTCCCCCATCATATGGTCCTATCTGGAGCTGTTCGGCCGACACCGGCTCCGCAGCGCCATCTTCGTGCAGCAAACACCAAAGCAGTTCTTCGCCCCGGACTGGAAGCTGGGCCACGCCACCTGCTACGACGGGGCCGGGCTGACCTTCCTCCAGCAGCAGCTGGTTTTCAACCGGTCCGCTTTCGACAGGCAGAACCTCTCGGACTGCCTCAGCACCAGTCTGCCCGAAGACGAAAAGGCCATGCTTCTGGAAGAAATGGCCAAATGTCCCAGCCAGGCAGCCTCTCTCATGATGGCCGACCACACGACCCAGGACTGGCGAGACGTCCTGCCCCATCTTGACCTGCCCTGCCTGATGATGATTGCCGGCAAAGACAAGGTTCTTCCGGCTGCGGGGCCCCGCTGGGTCGCCGAGCACATGCCGCACTGTCAGGCCGTGGAGTTTGAAAACAGCTCCCACATGGTCTTTCTCGATGAGACGGAAAAATTCAATCAGACGGTTCTCACCTTCATGAAAGAAGGAGCAGCAGCATGAGTGGTTTCCCCTTCGCCTTCGGAATGAACGAATTCACAACCCAGCCATGGCCCTTTGAGGAAGACATCCAGCGCTATGCCGCCTTGGGCGTGGAGACAGTTGAGCTATGTGAAAGCAAGCTGGATCCGCAGCGGGTGGACGAACAGATGGCGCTGCTGAAAACAAGCGGCCTGAAGGTCAGCTCCTTCCAGCCTGCCGTCCGTACCTTTGGGGCCAGCAAAATGATGCCCTACCCCCAGGAGCCTAGGCGCCGCCTTGCCCGGCTGGAAGAAAGCATGCGCCGTTACGCTCCCTACACCCAGGGGGTGCCGTTTGTCGTCAATACCGGGGCCCCTGAGAATGGCGATGTTCTAGGGTGCATCACCCGCACGATCGATGCCCTGCGCCGCCTCTGCCCTCTGGCAGCGGAGCTGGGCATCACCCTCTCACTGGAGCCACTGAACCCGACCTCCATCAATTACGAGACGGCCATCTGGACCATCGATCAGGCTCTGGACATCATCAAGACCGTGGACCATCCCGCTCTGGGGCTGTGTCTGGATTACTGGAACATCTGGCAGCAGCCAGAGGCCTGTGCCGCCATCCACCGTGCAGGGGCACTCATCAATGTCGTACAGATAAGCGACTGGCGCACGCCACGTTCCGCCGCAGACAGGCGCATACCCGGCAAAGGATGCATCCCCCTCCATGAGCTTCTCCACGCCACATGGGATGCCGGATTCCGGGGCGCCTGTGCCGTGGAGATTTTCTCTTCCGACGTGCCGGACAGCCTCTATGAAGGCGACCTCTCTGCCCTGATCACCCAGTGCCGGGCCGCACTGGAGCATATCTGGACCCATCCCGGCGCCGGATGAGCCTGCCATCAAGGCCATGGAAAGACCCTCCTGCCGTGACCCTGTGTGCATGGGAGGCACCCCGGACAGTTTCCTTCATAACAGCGTCTGATATTTGTTTCATAATCAGAATAATTTATTTTTTAAGGCTTATCTCCGGCACAATTCTATCCCATAAAGATGGAGTGTCTTACGCAATGAGGGTCCGTTTCCATGCTCAGCCTGTTTGACCTGTTCAAGATCGGGATCGGTCCCTCGTCGTCCCATACGGTCGGCCCCATGCGGGCGGCACAACGCTTTGCCGATGTCCTGGCGGACCTGCCTGACGGCCCGCTGGAAAAAAGTCCGGCCCGCATTGTCGTCACCCTTTATGGCTCCCTGGCCCTGACAGCCGAAGGACACGGCACCATAAAGGCCGTCCTGCTTGGCCTTGCTGGCGAAACACCGGAACATGTCGACCCTGACGCAGCAAAAAAGCTGGTCCAGCACATTGAAAGCACGCATCTGCTGAACCTCAATGGCACGAGCTTTTCCTTTGATTATCAGACCGACATCTGCCTGGACACGGCCACCATCCCGCCCATCCATCCCAACACCATGCAGTTTGAAGCCTTCGGGCGGGATGGCACGCTGATAACCCGCCAGCGTTTCTGCTCCGTTGGCGGGGGATTCATTACACCAGAGGAACAGGCACGGACGATGTCCTACTCCCTGCCGGATGTCCCCTTCCCTTTCCGCAGTGGTGCAGACCTCCTCGCCCACACAAAACGACAGAACACCGATATTGCCAGCATCATGATGGCCAACGAGACCGCCACCCGCCCTCTCTGGGACGTGGAACGCGGCATGGACAGGATTGCCGACACGATGCTGGCCTGTATTGAAGCCGGGCTGCACAATACAGACACCCTGCCCGGTCCCCTGAAAGTCCAGCGACGGGCAGCCAAACTGTATGCACGCCTCCAGGCCAAGACCAATGCTGCCCCGTCCCCCCATGGCGTGATGAACTGGATCAGCCTCTTCGCCATTGCCGTCAACGAGGAAAATGCTGCTGGTGGACGGGTCGTGACCGCCCCCACGAATGGCGCTGCGGGCGTCATCCCGGCTGTCATGCGCTATTATCGGGACTTCTGCCCCGAATATACGACCAACGGGCTGCGGACCTTCCTCCTGACAGCAGCAGCCATTGGCGGGCTGTTCAAGCTCAATGCCTCCATTTCCGGGGCGGAAGTAGGCTGCCAGGGCGAGGTCGGCGTGGCGTCATCCATGGCAGCAGCAGGGCTGACGGCCGCCCTGGGTGGTACGCCGGAACAGTGCGAACATGCTGCGGAAATCGCCATGGAACACCATCTGGGCATGACATGCGACCCGGTGGCCGGGCTTGTGCAGATCCCCTGCATCGAGAGAAACGCCTTTGGAGCCGTCAAGGCCATCAATGCTTCATCTCTGGCCATGAGTGATGACAGCGGGGCGCATTATGTCTCGCTGGACCACGTCATCAAGACCATGGCCGAAACCGGACGTGACATGAACCACCGTTACAAGGAAACCGCCCTGGGCGGTCTGGCTGTCAACGTCCCGGCCTGCTGATGGTTGCTGGAACCGCTTGCCTGAACACACCACAGCTCATACGATATCGTGAGTCCTTTTTCTCCCCGTGCTGCGGTATCCTTGCCTCATGACACTCCATCACATGCCCGCTCTTCTGCTTGCCGCCTCCATGATGGCGGTCGTGTCCACCGCCCGGGCAGAGCCGGGTGATCCTCTCCCTGTGGACAAGCGCCCTGCAGCACCGGCTCTTCTCATTCCCACCCTTCCCTGCCAGACGCTGGCCAGTACACCTCTCACCTATGCCTCCACAGGCAGTGACGACTCGCTGCATGTCCGTGTGCAGTGCAGCATGGAAAAAGGGCAGGACGATCTCTGGCGGGCCAAGGCGTGCCGATACGACTCCAGATGGAACGGATTTTACATGCCCCGCCATCATGGCGCCCGCCCCTACCGGGAGGCCGTAGCTGCCTACATGGGCCATGCCTGTTTCTCCGACAGCCAGCTGACGCCCTATTTCTCGGATGAGCAGACCGACCAGCCTGATGCCGTGTCCAGTGAAGACGCCTGGTCATCCCGTCTCATCGTTCCATGGCGGGGGACCCAGCCTGCCCATGGCATCAGCCGGGCACAAGATGAAACAGTCGGGAATGTCTTCCTGCACAACCGGGCCGTCACGGTAAAGCTGAGCTTTACACACGTGCCCCCCGTAACGGCAGAAGAAAACAACATGGACAAGGCCGCCCATTCTCCCCGGCGGTTCCAGCCTGCAACAAGTCTCATCAATCTGGATAATGTAGCCCCGTCCCGCTGAAGGGGCGGTCCACCACCCGGAAGGTAAGGTTGTACCGACAGTCCAGCCCGGCGACGGCTGGTGCGGCCCGTATCGGTGCCACACCGTGAAAATGACATCGGCTTGGGCCACTCCAGACCACCACATCCCCATGATGCAGCGGCACCTTGCGGCAGGGGGAACCCCGCAGGGCACCACCCCACAGGAACAGGGCTGAAAGCCCCAGCGAGACCGAAACGACGGGGGCCTGCATGGTGCGTTCGTCACGATCCTGATGCAGCCCCATTCCCGCTCCGACGGCATACCGATTGACAAGCCCGCATTGTGGGACAAACCCCTCGTAACCTGCCGCCCGTGCAGCACGCCCTGCCATATCTGCAAAAAGGGCAGGCATGGCCGGCCAGGGCTGGCCCGTCAGCGGGTCGGTCTGCATGTAACGGTAGCCCTGCCCGTCACTCACCCAACCATATGGACCACAGGCCGTCATGCCCGCTGCCATCACCCCTCCACCAGCCGTCCTGTAATGACGGAAAGGAGCCTTCTGGCTGATGGATTCCACAGCCTGAAGCAGCACCTGCGCCTCCGCACGGGCAAAGCCACCCAGCAGAACCGCCCCGGGCGACAGGACAAGCTGCTCCCGGGTCTCCGGGAAAAAATCATCCATCAAGGGCCAGTCACTCCCCTCTCATTGCCGATGAAAGAACCGTATCTGCCTCGTGACAATCTTCAGATCCTGCAACGCTCTGGAAAAAACGGCAAAATGCGGAGCAGCCTCATGCGCCCGGAAGGCAGCCCGGCTCTCATACACCTCGTGCAGCACAACAAGCATGGGATCATCCTCACTGCACTGAATGGTAAATTCCAGACAGCCTGGCTCATCAGCCCTGGAACGGGCCGCATCATGACGGCAGACCTCAAGGAATGCCTCCAGAGTATCTTCTCTGGCCTCGAATTCTGCCAGAACGACAAGTGGTCCGCACATGGAACGTCTCCTGCATGACGGATGGATGAAGACCGACCCACCCTTCTGGCAGAATGGCCCGCAACCGAACCAGACGCAACCATCCCGGCCGTGAGGCCAAGGCAGGGCTGTATCATGACGGCTTGCCAGACGAAGAGTCGCAAGGTTTTCTGACTGGAGCCTCATCCACCCCTGCATATCCAACAGGAGACACCCCATGACAGACAGGCAGGATACCGCCGCCACCCGGTTTCTCGACAGTGCCGCCATTTCATACAGGACATGCCGCTACGACTATGCCCCACAGAAAGGCCATATCGGCGAGCAGGCCGCCAGCGCCATTGGGGCAGAGCCTTCCGCCGTCTTCAAAACCCTTGCCGTCAAGATCGACAGGAAGCAGCCCGCTTTTGCAGTCATCCCGGTGGACAGACGGGTCAACTTCAAGGCACTGGCAGCGGCTCTGGGTGGCCGGAATGCCAAGATGATGCAGCCCGATGAGGCCCATGACCGCACGGGATTCGTCTCGGGTGGAACAACGCCTTTCGGCTCCCGTGAAACCCTGCCCACCGTCATCGACCGCAGCGCACAGAAACACAGGACAATCTGGATCAATGCCGGGGACCGGGGATTTCTGGCCTGCCTGACACCCCAGGATGTGCAGATGGTGACGCAGGGGATTTTTGCCAGCATTGCCGAATGACCGGTCTTCACCCCCCACAGACATGACCATTTCATGACAGTGATTTCACTAACATTTTATCACCCTGCTCCTGTATCTTCCCATGCAGACAGCCCCACATGAGAGAGGCTGGACAGGCAGGCAGCCTGACAGAACTGGTACAAGGAAACGCAAGATGATCCATGTCTCCGGACTACTGATGAAGCGGGCAGCCGCAGGCCTTGCTCTGGCAGCTCTGGCCTGCGGTCTGGCCATCACGCCAGCCGAGGCACACCATCACCACAGTTTCGGCCACAGCTTCGCCCGGGGGCTTGGCTTCGGCGTAGGGTCCGGTGTGGGGTACAACGTGGTTGACCGTGTCTTCAACGGCTATGGCGGAGGCGGCTATTACGATGGTGGCTACGCCATGCCCTACATGGCCCCGAGCTATGCCCCGCCGCCACCGCCACCACAGAGCACGAATGTCATCGTCATCCAGCAGCCTGCGGCTCCTCCGCCTGTACCCGGCTACCCCTACCCCGTGCCCGGCTACACCCATTTTCAGCCCGGTCAGGGATATGTCGCCCAGACGACCACATACGTACAGGGCTATGGCTATGTTCCGGCACAGCCCCAGCCCGTGACACCCTGAGCAGGCCGAACGAAAGGGGATTACTTTAACCCTTTCCTAACAAAATGGTATTACTTGAATAACCAGTAAAAACTGGTTGATTTGAGTAGGATAATATCTCTATGGAGGCACAGGTTCTGCAATAAAAAGATAAGAAAGAGTTAATAGTCAGGGATGGTCTTCTGTCGTCTTTTCATTGACCGCCCCGTGGCGACAACACTTCTGGCACTCGCCATCTTTCTGTCCGGCATGATTGCCCTGCCTTTCCTGCCCATTTCCACCATGCCGGACATGACGGCGACCTCCATCATGGTGATCGCCAACCAGCCGGGGTCGGACCCGCAGCAGATGGCCACCTCCGTCTCCACTCCACTGGAGCGGCGGCTGGCGACCATTGCAGACATCCAGACGCTGGAATCCGTCACGACCAGAGGGCAGACGTCCATCTTTCTGGATTTTTCCTCATCCCGCAACATCAATGGCGCCCTGCGGGATGTGCAGGCAGCCCTCCATGCCGCCCGAAGCGACCTGCCCACCAGCACGCTGGAAGCAGACCCGCAGGCCTTCAAGCTGGATGGCGACAAACCGATCTATCTGCTCCATCTGACATCAGACCAGCTCCCCAGGGCACAGCTTTATGACCTCGCCACCATAAGGGTCCGCCCCATACTGGCACAGATAGCCGGTGTGGGGCGTGTCGAGCTGTTCGGGGCCTCCAACCCGGCTGTCCGGGTCGAACTGAACCCCTATCCTCTCTACCGCTGGGGGCTGAACCCCGAGGATGTCCGGGCGGCGCTGGCCTCGGCCAATGCCTTCACGCCAAAGGGCTTCATCACGTCGGGCAACCAGCGCATCCAGCTCCAGACGAATGACCAGGCTACCGAGGCCGCCCATTACAGGGACCTCATCGTGGCCTACCGCAACGGGAAAAATCCCATCTACCTCAAAGACATCGCCACCGTACGGGATGACGTGCAGGACGTGTACCAAAACAGTACACTGAACGGGAAAACAGCCATCACAATCGCTGTCATCCCTCAGCCACACGCCAATGCGGTGGAGATTGTCAACGACATCGTCAGGCGTCTTCCCCGGCTCCAGCAGGCCCTGCCTGCCAGTGCGGAACTCCGCACCGGCCTGGACCTGTCCCTGACCATCCGGGCCTCGCTGGCAGATGCCAAACAGACACTGGTCATTTCCATCTTTCTGGTCGTGCTGGTCATTGCCCTCTTCTTCCGCCACATGGCCAGCACGCTCATCCCGGCCATCACCATCCCTGTCGCTCTCTCGGGGACGCTGACAGCCATGGCGTGGTTCAATTTCTCGCTGAACATCCTTTCCCTCATGGCTCTGACCATTGCAGTCGGGTTTGTCATTGATGATGCCATTGTCGTGCTGGAGAACATTGCCCGCCACATGGAAAACGGGATGAACCGCTATCAGGCCAGCATCGTCGGCACCTCCGAGATCGCCTTCACCATCATCTCCATCAGCCTGTCCCTCATCGCCGTTTTCATCCCGCTGCTCTGCATCCCCGGTACGCTTGGTTCGGCCCTTCATGAATTTGCGCTGACAATGGCTGCGACCATTGCCATCTCCATGGTCCTGTCCCTGACCCTGACGCCCATGCTCTGCGCCCATTTCCTGACGATAGAACCAGCAGGCAGCACGCCGGCCATTCCCGAAAGGCCCCGCTATTCTCCCCTGGCAGACCCTGTCTCCTGGCTTCTCTATGGTGCCATGAGGACTGTCCGTGCCGTGGAAACGGGACTTTACCACCTGACGTCGCTCTATGACCGTTCAATGCACTGGAGCCTCCGCCACCCCATCATCATCGGGCTGACCCTGCCGGGAAGCTTCCTGCTCATGGTCGGCATCATCATTCTCATGCCCAAGACGGCCATACCCTCCATGGACCTTGCCATTCTTCAGGGCAGCATCAATGGCGAACCAAGCCTCTCCTTCAAGGCCCTGACACGCCGGATGCATCAGGTGGAAAGCATCATCCAGAAAGACCCGGCCGTGCAGACCGTCGTGACCTTCAACCGCACGAGCCATACGGGGCGCATCTTCGTCACGCTCAAGGCCAAGAGCATGCGTGACAGCATCCCCGTCATCCTGGCCCGGCTGCGCAAGGCCATTCCCCAGCAGGCCGGGGCGGAGGCCTTTTTCTGGGCTCTGAACAATGGCCGCCAGGGAGGGGGCGACAGCAACACCACGGGCAATTACCGTTATGTTCTCCAGAGCGACAGCAACGGCCCCCTTTACGCCACCATGCCTCCCCTGCTGGCCCAGCTGCGGGCCAGCGGGAAGTTCCGCAACCTCTCCACCGATGCAGAGGATCTGAGCTTTTTTGCCAATGTCCTCATCCACCGTGACCTGGAAGCCCGCTACAACATCACGCCCCAGCTCGTGCAGAATGCGCTCTTCGATGCCTACGGGCAGAGCATCGTCTCCACCATCCACCTTCCCCTGACCAATCACCGGGTGGTCATGGTGGTGGCGGAACCGTTCCGGGAATATTCCAACACACTGCACCATCTCTGGCTGTCCACCTCGGCTGGTACGGCAGCAGGGGGCATTGCCTCCAACCTCATCCGGGTCAGGACCAAAGGCACGCTCAGTACCCAGGCCTCCCTCTCCCGGGATTCCGTCACCAACTCCCTGGCCAACAAGCTCTCGGGCAACAGCTCGAACGGGGCCGCCGTCTCCTCATCCCAGGAAACGATGATCCCGCTGGACAATGTTGCCAGCATTGTCAAAACGCCCATGCCGCTCAGCATCACCCACCATAATGGCTATTATGCCACGACACTCTCCTTCGATCTGGCCGAAGGCACCAGCTATGATGATGCCATCTCGCTGATACACAGGGCACTGGTGAACCTTCATGCTTCGGACAGCATTCATGGGGAGTTCACGGGGACAACCGGAGAGACGACGGACCTCATGCTCAATGCCCTGCTGGCCTTCCTGGCAGCCATCACCATCATGTACATTGCCCTCGGCGTCCTCTACGAAAGTCTCCTCCACCCCATCACCATCCTTTCCACCCTGCCGTCCGCTGGCGTGGGGGGCGTGCTGGGGCTGTGGGCCTCCGGTGAGCAATTCAGCCTTGTGGCCATCATCGGCGTCATCCTGCTGACGGGCCTCGTGAAGAAGAATGCCATCCTGGTGATCGACTTTGCCCTGCACATCCACCACCATCATCCAGACATGACAGCCGAGGAGACCATCCGCCATGCCTCTGTCACCCGCTTCCGCCCCATCCTTATGACAACACTGGCCGCAGCCCTCGGCGGTATCCCGCTGCTGATGAGCCAGGGGTATGGCTGCGAACTGCGCCGCCCTCTGGGCGTGGCCATTCTGGGCGGCATGGCCATCAGCCAGCTGCTCACCTTCTACACCACACCAGCTGTCTATCTGCTGATGGAAAAGCTGAAACACCACAGTCTGTCCCTGATGAGGCGGGTCCGGGCCGCCCTGTAAGCCTGCCCCTTATGAACCCGACAGGAAAAAACGGTCAGCCGGCCCCTCCACGGGCCAATTGCACCGCGCTGCGGCTCTTTCTATAAAAAGGGCCTGAGGAGAACGCCCGCCCATGACCCGGAACCATGATGCCAGCACGCCCCATCCATCCCTTGATGAAGAGTCCCTCCTGCCCCGCCCGACACGCCGCACGGTCCTGACGGCTGGGTCCGTGGCGCTGGGAGGGGCCGGGGCCTGTACGCTGGCCGTACCCTTTCTGGACAGTCTCCGCCGCACCCGGGCAAGCTCTGCTGCCAGCACACAGGAAGAAACGGTCCTGGATATTTCCGTACAGGACCTGGAGCCCGGTGCGCACAAGATCGTCGTCTGGCAGGGGATGCCCGTTGCCATCCAGCGCCGCACACCAGAGATGATCCGTGCGCTGGAGGACCCCGCCCTGCTCGCCCAGCTGCTGGACCCGCAATCCCGCATCCGGCAGCAGCCCCGTGAGGCTGAAAATGCCCACCGGTCCCTCCGGCCCGACTATGGCGTGTATGTCACCATCTGCACCCATCTGGGCTGCGTACCGGACTATCAGAACATCACCAGCCTGCCCGCCTCTGGCGGATTCTTCTGCCCCTGCCATGGGTCGCAGTTTGATGGAGCTGGCCGGGTCCTTCGCAACATGCCCGCCCCCTACAATCTCCCGGTTCCCCCACTCCATTTCGTGGATGACCATACAATCAGGCTGGGAGAAAGCCTTCTCTCACCCCATTACGGCATGAACAGCATCCAGCAGCTCTGAGGGACGGTCCACACGATGAACGACAACACACACCCGACCAGAAGCTGGCTCGACTCCCGCCTGCCCTTCCTGCGGCCTTTCTGCCAGCACATGACCCGCTTCCCCATGCCGCCGGTCAATCTGCTCTGGACACTTGGTGCCTGTCTGATGGTTGCTTTCGGGCTGATGGTCGTAAGCGGTCTGTTCCTCTCCCTGCATTACCAACCCGATCTCGCCCAGGCTTTCGACAGTGTGGAAGCCATGGAACGGCGGGTCCCCTCCGGCTGGCTCATCCGCAGCATCCATACAGGCGGGGTCAGCCTGCTCTTTGCTGCGCTCTATCTCCATGTCGGCCGAGGCCTCTGGTACGGGTCTTACAAAGCCCCACGGGAACTTGTCTGGCTCTCCGGCCTGTTCCTGATGCTTCTGTTCATGACGACCGCCTTTGCAGGTTATGTCCTGCCATGGGGGCAGATGTCCTATTGGGGGGCCACCGTCATCACCCATGCCGTGGAGGCCATACCCGGCATCGGTCACGGGCTGCTCGTCTATCTTCTGGGAGAAAACACGCTGGGCGGTGTGGCCCTGCACCGCTTCTTCATCCTGCATTTCACCCTTGGCTTCATCATCGCTGCGGTGGTCGGGCTCCATATACTCTGCCTGCATGGTACAGGCTCCAGCAACCCCACGCTGGACAGCCCCCACCCGGACCGCACGACCCGCCCCTTTGCTCCATTTTATGTGGTGAAGGACTGTCTGGCCGTCTGCGTGTTTCTGGCCCTGTTTGCCGGGCTGATCTTTTTCCTGCCGGGGCTGCTGGGCAAGTTGGACAACATCATCCCAGCCAATCCCCTCAAAACACCGACAGACATCACACCGGAATGGTATCTGGCCCCGTGGTTTGCCATGCTGCGGGCTGTCCCTTCCCGTCTGGGCGGGCTGATTGCAGCAGCCACCAGCCTGCTTGTCCTCTTCATCCTGCCCTGGCTGGACCAGTCCCCCCGCCATAACGCCACCTACCGCCCGCTGGCCCGGATGGGGCTGGGACTGTTCTTCATCGCCTTCATCATCCTCATTCTGGCAGGAATGAACAGAGCTACCCCCCTCTGGGTCTGGCTCAGCCGGGGCGCCATGCTGGTCTGGTTCCTCACCTTTCTGGGGCTGCTCCCTCTGGCAGCCTACAGGGAACGGCAAGCCAGTGACGCCTCCACACAGGGAGATGCACCATGATGCGTTCATGCCTCCGCCCAACGGGCATGGTTTTTCTGGCCGCCCTGTCCCTGGCCCATCTCCCCGCCACGGCCAGAGCGGATGACCCTGCCCCAACACAGGCCCCTGCCGCTGCGCAGGTGGCGGCCCCTGCAACAGTCCCGCCAACCACCATGCGCCCGGAAGAACGGGGGCTGATGATCTTCCAGCAGGTATGCAGCTCCTGCCACAGCATGGAGCGTGCCCATTATGGGGACATGATTGACCTCCAGCCCTCCGTCACGGCCCTGCAACACTGGGCACAGCAGCGTCATGCCGGGCTGGAAAGCCCCATCGCCTCCCCCTATCCCAGTGTAGCTGTAGGCAAGGCCAATAATGGCGGGGACTATCCACCGGACCTCTCCCACATTGCCCGCACCATCCGGGGCGGCCCGGACTATATCCGCCAGATGCTGGCAGGTTACCGCCCCGTTCCGCCCGGCGTCACCCTGGCACCGAATACCTATTACAACCCCATCGCCCTGACGCATCATCACAGGTTCAAGATGCGCCCCCCACTGCATGAGGGCATGATCGCCTTCCCGGACGGTACACAGGCCACCATTCCCCAGATGGCCAGCGACGTGACGGCCTTTCTCCAGTGGGCTGATGATTCCCACCGCAGCACCCGCCATTTCATCGGCACGGCCGTCCTGCTCTATCTCGCCCTGCTGGGCGGAATACTGCTTGCGCTCTGGCGGCTGCTGAAAAAAGAAGCCTGAAACGGAAAAGCCCCGCCGGAAACTTTCCAGGCGGGGTTTTCACCTGCAACAGGCCCAGCCAAAAGAAACTGTCTGCTCCATTTTTACAATCCAGACCGAATCACAAGGCTTATGATTCATTCAATTCATTAATCGTATCAATAATTTTTGAACCAAGCTGACGGGTTGGCAAAGACCGTCCATTTTCCCTGACAATACTCATGCCAATCTTCTTTGCGATGTCTCTCAAAGCAGGTTTCACAACTCTTACAGGAACACCATTTTCTTTAACCTGAATGCTCCCACTCTCATATTTCACAACTTCATATGGACCATAAACCACCTGCTTCACAGGCTTCTGCTGCTCCAATGGAACCACCTTCCTCTTACCAGGAAGACTATATTTATATGTCCCTCCCTGCTCCTTACAGAGAGATAAAAACTTCGAAGCCTCCTCATCAATAATTTCTTCTATTGAAACATCATCAACTGAAATATTATCTCCCTCAGAGAGGTCATCTCCATAATTTATACGAAGAACTACAACTCTATGAACTTGATCAAAAGTATTTTTATTAAATCTAACACTTTTACTTGTAGTTACAGTCTTGACTGAAATCTGTTCACCGGTTGCCGATACGACATCATAACCTTTTTGATTGACTGCAAGAGCCATCTGCCCGCAGGTTCTCATGGCTACATAAAGCTCACCAATACGCCCTATCAGATGATTCAACTCGCCAGGCTCTACACCCCACTGAAGTTCACTTTCCAACCATGTAAGAGCATTACCCAATGAACGGATGATCTATGTTTGGGAGAGAGACATTATACATTCCTTCAAAGTTCTACATGACAAGGCAATTTTAAATAAAAAGTTAACTTAAAAATATCTAAAAAAAAACACGACAGCACCACAAATATTGCATATCTGCTTCATGTCCCTGTCAGGCATATAAACCACCATAATGAGCATATCCCTCCGCAACAGGCCATGCCTTTATGACGAAGACATGGTCTGTTGTACGTCACTGAATAGCCTAGTATGTCAGTTTTTGTCATAAGCCATCAGAAAATACTTTCAGGGAGCCGGGTTGGCGTTCAGCTGGTGGATGGCGTTGATCTTCTCTTCCAGCTCCGGCGTGATCTCCACCTGAATGGAGGTCAGAGCCGTCTCAAGCTGTTCCATCGTCGTGGCACCGATGATATTGGATGTCACGAACGGGCGTGACGTGACGAACGCAATGGCCATCTGGGCGAAATCAAGCCCGGATTCCTTCGCCAGAGCCTGATAGGCCCGGATGGCATCATCCACACCCGGCTTTTCATAACGCTGGCCCCGGTTGAACAGGGTCGTCCGGGCTCCCGGCGGGCGGGCACCATCCAGATATTTGCCGGTCAAATAGCCCTGCGCCAGAGGGGAATAGGCCAGCAGGCCGACATCTTCCCGCAGACCCATCTCGGCCAGACCGATCTCATAGGTCCGGTTCAGCAGATTGTAGGCATTCTGGATGGAAGCAATGCGAGGCTGCTTTTCCTCCCGGGAAACACGCAGGAACTCGGACACGCCCCAGGCGGTCTCATTGGAGAGACCGACATGACGGACCTTGCCTTCCTTCACCAGCTCACCCAGAGCGCCCAGTGTCTCGGCAATCGGTACCTCATCAGCATCGGAGAGCGTGCGGAAGGTCGTGCCGCCCTCACCAAAGATGTTCACCACCCGGTCCGGCCAGTGCAGCTGGTAAAGGTCCAGATAATCAGTGTTCAGCCGCTTCAGGGACTCATCAATGGCATAACGTATCTGTGCCGGTGTCAGACGTGGCTTTTCACCATCGGGGCGAAACCAGTCATTCTGGCTGCGTCCAACAACCTTGCTGGCAAGGATGACCTTGTCCCGGTTGCCACGGGCCTTCAGCCAGCTTCCCACGATCCGCTCGGTCGAACCCTGCGTCTCCGCACGCGGTGGAATCGAATAAAGTTCAGCCGTGTCGATGAAATTTACGCCATGTTCAAGCGCCATATCGAGCTGGGCATGACCCTCTGCCTCGGTATTCTGCTGGCCGAACGTCATGGTGCCAAGGCAGAGCTCACTCACCTTCAGGCCAGTCCGTCCCAGTGTTCTGTACTGCATGGGCATTCCTTCCTGTCATGGTCACTATATGGCGGGCATCCTGACATGCCCGTAATGTAGGGCCCGACCACCAGGCAAGGGCCTGCTTCCCTTTTGCCCCGGCTTGCCGCTATCCTGCCCCACAACGATACACCACGCAGCATATCAGGAAAACAGGCAGGACCAATGCGTATTCTACTGGTTGAGGATGATCCGACTGTCCGCTCCTTTGTCCTCAAGGGGCTGAAAGAAGCTGGCCATAACGTGGACCAGGCCGACAACGGCAAGGATGGGCTGTATCTGGCCATTGGCGAGAAATACGACATCATCATCCTCGACAGGATGCTCCCCGGTGGCATTGACGGACTGAACATCCTTGAAACCCTGCGTGGCCAGAAGAACAACACCCCCGTGCTGCTGCTCTCCGCTCTTTCCGACGTGGATGACAGGGTGGATGGGCTGCGGGCCGGCGGGGATGATTATGTCACGAAGCCTTTCGCCTTCTCCGAGCTTCTGGCCCGTGTGGAAGCCCTGGGGCGCCGGGGCCACAATGAATCCGCCCCGGAAACATCCCTGACCGTAGGCGACCTGACGCTGGACCTCCTCTCCCGCGAAGTCCGCCGTGATGGGCAGAAAATCGATCTCCAGCCCCGTGAATTCCGCCTTCTGGAGTTTCTCGTCCGCCATGCGGGGCAGGTTGTCACCCGGACGATGCTGCTGGAGAAAGTCTGGGACTATCACTTCGACCCGCAGACGAACGTGATTGATGTCCATGTCTCCCGCCTGCGCCAGAAAGTGGACAAGCCGTTTGAGACGGCCATCATCCACACGGTCCGCAATGCAGGCTATATCCTCCGCCCCACGCAGGACTGACAGCCAACACCATGGCAGAGGAAAGGACACCCCTATACCGCCGTCTGTCCCGCCGCCACCTGTTCCGACTCCCTCTCCTCCACAGCCGGAACGGAAAACGGCGCTGGCCCATCCGCTCGGCGGGCATCAATTTTGCTCTGGGCTATGGTGTCCTGTTTCTCATTTCGGCCACGCTATTTCTCTCCTTCATCTGGTGGAGCAGCACAAACCTGCTGAACGACCATGTCCGTGCCTTCATTGAGACGGATGCGCAGGAACTCCGGCACCGCTGGGGGCACGGCGGGGCCCCCGCCCTGAGTGAGGCCATCAATGACAGGCTGGAACAGAACATTGATGATGACGCCCTCTATCTGCTGATAGACCGCCATGGGCGGCGAATGGCGGGCAACCTGCCGGGCTGGCCGGTGGCCGTCAAAAAGATGAACCACTTTTACGAGCTGACCATCCGCCGCTACACCTTCACGACGCCTGCCCAGTTCAAGGCCTATACCCTGCCGCATGGCTTCAAGCTGATTGTCGGGCACGACATACGGGGCCGCACCCTCCTCAGCACTGTCATCACCCGCACGCTCATCTGGTGTGCCGTCATGATCTCCCTGCTGGCCGTGGGCGGCGCCCTGGTGGTACGGGACCTCTTCCGCCGCATGGTTGGCTCCATCGCCCGTACAGCCTCTGCCGTAGCCAATGGCGACCTCAACCACCGCATCGCCCTGACAGGCAGTGAAACCGATCTCGTCGCCGAAACGGTCAATACCATGCTGGACAGGATCAACCGGCTGATGGAGGGCGTCCGCCAGGTCTCCAACGCCATTGCGCATGACCTGCGCACCCCCATAACCCGGGCCCGCAACCAGCTGGAAGAAGCTTTCTTCTCTGCCACCTCACCCGATGAACTGCGCACGGCCGTGGACAGGGCCATCGGGGACCTGGACCACATTACCGGCATCTTCGAGGCCCTCCTCCGGATCGCCCAGATAGAAGCAGGAGCACGCCGCTCGGCCTTCACGACCGTCAACCTCAACCAGCTCCTGTCCAACATGGCTGAACTCTACGAAGCCTCGGCCGAGGATGCCGGGCTGAGCCTGGCACTGGATGTCACCCCTCTGCCCTCCCTGTTTGGTGATGAAAGAATGCTCCAGCAGGCACTGGCCAACCTGCTGGACAATGCCATAAAATTCTCCCCACCAAACAGTACGCTGACCCTCAGCGCCCATCCCGTCATGGCCGGAACAGCCCCGGGTAGCGGCGCAGAGAAAAAACCACAGGGACTCGAGATCAGCGTCCGGGATCAGGGGCCGGGAATGAATGATGCCGACATACTGCGCGCCCACGAGCGCTTCTTCCGGGCTGAAAGCGCCCGCAACACGCCAGGCTCCGGCCTTGGCCTCTCTCTGGTACAGGCCGTCACCAGCCTGCATCATGGCCGTCTGACCCTTACCCAGGCCAATCCCGGCCTGAAAGTCACACTCTTCCTGCCCCTTCTGCCAGAAGCAGAACGGACCGGCAGAAGCACCACTCCGGCGGAAACCACACCATGAGACACCGTCCCGTCAGGCCTGTTACCAAATCTTCATTCCTCGCCCATCTTCCGGGCAAACAAGCTGTGATAGTCTGATGACCATACGCACCGTTTTCTTCCTCACTGTCCTTCTCCTGCTGGCCCAGATGCCGCTCCGGCCGGGGCACGCCTGGGGGTCACTGCTGCCGGAAGAAGAACCCTCCACCCCTGCGCAGGACCTTGTCATCACCAGCGACAGCCAGGCTTACTGCGCCCAGCTCAGCGAGCATCTGGCAGAAAAGATGCGCATGCCTCATGATGTTCCCGTCGGGGCCATGGATGATGCACGGCATCTTCAGGAAGAAGGGCAGGAACTCTGCCAGCAGAACCACATACGGGCGGGCATAGGCCGCCTGCGGCGCGCACTTGTTCTGCTGAAAAATCAGGAAGGCTCCCACCAATGACCCTCCATCGTTCGCTGAAATTCACGGGCCTGACTGCACTGGCCACCGGGTGTCTGCTAGGCAGCGTGGCCATGGCAGCTCCCCCAGCACCAACCATCCCCGATGGCGAACCCCCTGCCATGATCCCGCCAGAGCCGCCACACCCACATGGTACGCTGCTCGCCTTTGCCGTTTCTGATGAAGCACAGGCAAAGGCAGATACGCTCTCCATACGCTTTTCAGCCAGAACGGAGGGCAGTTCTCCCACCGGCACCCAGCAGCACCTCAACCAGCTTGTCAGCAGTGCCATGGCCATCCTGAAAGATCAGCCGGACGTGAAAAGTACGGCGGAGACTTACACGGTCGGGCAGGAATATGGTCCTCATGACAAACGCAGCTGGGTTGCCCGCCAGAGCCTGACCCTGAGCAGCCAGAACCGTGACGGCCTGCTTGCTCTGGCCGAAAAACTTCAGAAACTGGGGCTGGGCCTTGAGGACATGCAATGGACTCTCAACCCCGAGACCCGTGAAAAGCTGGAAAAGCAGGCCCGTCTGGGGGCCCTGAAAAAGCTCCGCCAGCAGGCCGAGGAAGATGCCGCCGCTCTGGGCCAGACCCTGATTGGTCTGGAACGTGTGCGTATCGGGAGCCACGGCGCAGATGGTTTTGAACCGCTCCACCCCGCAGGCCCAATGCTCATGATGGCCGAAGCCCGCAGCTCTGCCGCAGCACCGGAGAGCACGGCAGAAATGCAGACCGTCCGTGTCACCGTCAGCGCCCAGGCCCGTCTGGCAGACAGGGAACCCCCGACTGCACCCTGATGGAGGGGCAGCCAGCCCTAGAAAACCGTCGTGGGGCGCTTGCCCAGCGCAACCGGGAGGGTGATGATCTTGCCCTCCCGCCTTATGGTGAAATTGAAAACCGTCCCGGGATGGGCTGCCGCAACACTGCGCAACACCGTCCGGGCATCATGCACCGGGATGTTGCCAATCGCCAGGATGGCATCCTTCTTCCGCAGGCCTCCCCGCCATGCCGCTCCGTGAGGATCCACATCCTCCACCCACATGGGGAAACTGGAATCGTTGAGCGTCACACCCAGCCAGCCATGTTCCACATGGCCCGTCTGGCGGATGGCCTCCACGACAGGCGCCACGATTTCCGACGGAATACCAAAGCCAATCCCCACGGAACCATCACTGGGGGACGCAATGGCGGCGTTCATTGCCACGACCTGCCCCTGGAGATTGAAAGCAGGCCCACCAGAATTGCCCGGATTGATGGGGGCATCCAGCTGCATGAAGTCATCCAGCGCCCCACTGCCCAGATCACGTCCGACAGCAGAAACAATGCCTGCCGTCACTGACGACCCGAACCCGAACGGATTGCCTGCCACAAGTATCCAGTCCCCGATTTCCACCTGCCGGCTGTCCCCCCAGGAAACGCAGGGCAGCGGTGTCGGGCTATCCACCTTGATGACGGCAATATCCGTCATCGGGTCATCCCCCAGGCTGTGGGCGGGCAGGGAGCGGCCGTCAGACAGGGACACCATGATCCTCGTGGCGTGGCCGATGACATGCCGGTTCGTCACGATGATGCCAGAAGCATCCACCACGAAACCGGATCCCGCCCCTGTCAGCTCGTCATCAGCCGGATGCAGCATGTGATGCCCCTTGCCCGGCACATGATGCCGGAGACGATGCTTCTTCCGGGGGGCCGGTGAAGCGCGGCGCTGCTCCTGGCTGGCAGGCGGAGAGGCCGTATCAGGCTCTCCCTCATCATCCTCATCCGCCGAGGATGACGCATGAGAGATTGAAATATTCACCACCGCCGGAATGACCTGATGGACCAGAGGCGCAAAACTGGGCAGATTCAACGCCTCCCGCAAAGCGGGCGCTTCATGGTTCACACCCACGGGCAGGGCCCCCACCGGTGTGGCAGCAGGCGGCAGCACAAGCGGAGACGATACCGGGACAGGCGGATGACGGACCGCCTTATACAGGCTCGTATTCTTTATCGGCTCGGGAACCTTTTCCCCACCAGGCACCCACCACAGGCATACGCCCGCAGCCACCATGCTCCCCACGGCCGCCGGCAGCAGGACAGACCAGACCAAGTGCCTCATAACCGGCTGCATTCACATGCGCTCCCCTCACTGCGGCACGGCTGCCGCAATGTCTCTTCAAGTCTTCCACTCCCTACCACACTCCATCCCGTTTGAAAGCACCTTCCTGACCTTCAGGCTGTACCACATATCAGCCCACCCCAGCAGAAAACACCCCGTCTCCACCTTGCAAAATACTTGCAGGGACCCGGTCTCCGTGGCAGTTTACTTTTCTTTCATTTTCAGGGCAGGTAGGGCAGGTCAGGAAAGACCCAGCATTCAGACAGCACGGGCTGAAAACAGCCATGCCCCCCACCTCCTGAAGACCTGAAAAAGACATGCCGGATGCGCCAGAAGGACGGATACATGACAGCCCACAGCGAACGTAATGCAATTACCCTGCATCACCCGATTTTCGTGACGTATTTCTTTACGGTTCTCATCATCCAGAATGATGAGTTCAGGCATGTCGATTTCTGCGACATCGAACATTACAGGGCCTGCCTCCCCACCCATGAACAGCTGACGGCACATGGCATCACCGTCCTGAACCCGAAGGATGATACGTTCGTCCTGCTGAAAGACGGCAATTTCCTGTCCGCCCGCCCCGAAGGCACCTTCGGCTTCGCCAACAAGGCCAACTGGTGGGAAGAGTTCAGACGCCTCTCGAGCATTCCATTCAAATTCGTTCAGGAAAAACCTTTTTCTCCCCATATACCGCACATCATCCACCAGACAGACAATGCCCTTCACCCGGAAACAGGCTATCTTGAAAACATAACGTCCCTGAAAACAATGAATAAGGACTGGGAGTACCGGTATTATTCAGAAAAAGACCGCATTGACTTCATCCATACCCATTATGGATGGGACGTGCTGAGTGTCTATCTGCGGCTGAACCGCCTCTATGGCGCAGCACAGGCGGATTTTTTCAGATATCTCTGCCTGTATCAGCATGGCGGCGTCTATCTGGACATGAAATCGGGCAGCAGCCGGCCATTATCCTCCATTATCCGTGATGACGACCAGTTCATCATTTCACAATGGGACTGGAGCCTGCCCCAATACTTCGAATGGGGCAAAAAAGCCGAACTTTCCCACATTGAAGGGGGCGAATTCCCCATATGGTGTCTCATCTGTGCGCCAGGTCATCCTCTTATGGCCAAGGTCATCAACCAGCTGATCGCCAACATCTTCCTTTACACGCCCAACCTGCACAGCACGGGCAGCGTGGCAACACTGAAAGTGACCGGCCCCATCCTGTTCACAAGAGTCGTCTTCAACAACCTGAACAAATTCGACATCAGGATGGAAAACATTCTGGCGAAGGGCCTCAATCCCCACATGGTGAAGAACATTTACCGCAAGGACCAATATCACGAGCAGGTCCTGCCCCTCGTCATACAATCCACCCGTGTAGGCGATACCATATGATGGCTTCTCCTCCCCGAAGCAGTACATGCTCGAACCACCGGGGACAGAAAACCGGAGACTGAACGGCCTCAAGCCTCCTCGGCGGGATTTTCGGGCCATTTATGTCTGGGGTAGCGCCCCCGCATGTCCCGCCGCATGTCCAGCCAGCCTGACGTCCAGAACTGGGCAAGGTCCGCCGTCACGGCCTGTGGCCGTCCGGCAGGGGACAGCAGGGTAGCATGGAGCGGCACCCGGCCACCTGCCAGCTGCGGCAGGGCCGTGGTGCCATAAAAGTCCTGCGCCCGGGCAGAAAGGGATGGCACGACCGTCGTGTAATCAATGCGCCTGCGCCCGACCTTCAGAGCCACATGGGACGGAAGCTGGCGGTCCAGCTCCTGCCTGTCCTCATAGGACAGACGGCTGGCCAGAATGGCCACAAGGTCCAGCTCCTGAATCTGTGTGAGCCGGTCCAGTCCCGCAAGCCACGGTTCCAGCCACTCCATGTCCTCGGCCAGAGCCTCGTCAGACAGATCAGGCAGATGGGGCGCATAATGCGTCCGGGCCAGAGCGACACGGGCCTGAAACTGGCGGGCCGCCGCCGACCAGTCCAGATGCCGGGCCAGATCAGACCGCACCTTCGCCAGAAGGGCCACCGTGATGTCTTCCGCCTCGGGGGGGACATTACGATCCTTCAGCACCAGATTGCCCAGCCGCAGCCTCTGCCGGACAATAACCTTGCCCGATGTACCATCAAGGGCCGGTTCCCGCTGTTCCTTCAGGCTGGCCTGTACGGAATCGGGCAGGGTCTCCAGCGTGACCGGAGCCGCAAGGGTCATGTCCGTCCCCTTGCGGACATGGAAGGCCGCCCCAGCCAGAAGGTCCTCCCGCACCAGCGGGTCTGTCGCCCCCAAGCGGGCACTGCCACCTCCTGCCAGACGGTACCGTCCATCGGCACTGGTCCGCTGTGCCAGACGGTCAGGGAACCCCGCCGCCACCAGACGTCCCGCGACGTGACCCGTCAGCCCATCGCTCACGAGGTCCGCAAGACCATCCTGCCCTGTCCCCTGCCCGGCCCGGCGCAGGAACCGCCCCGCAGCATGGCGGAGCTGCCGCAACACATGCCTGGGAACACGGGCATCATCCTGCATGAAGAGTTTCAGACGCAGCCGGAGGTCAGCGGAGGCCTCTCCTCCCCGGCCCCCACGGCCGCCCAGCGGATCACGTTCTTCCAGAAGGGCCGCCAGACAGGCCGCCACGGCCATCTCCTCCACCGTCCGGGCAGCGCAGAGCATCGCAGCCAGCCGGGGATGCGTACCAAACCCGACCATCCGCTGCCCCAGAGCCGTCAGCTCCCGCTGACCATCCAGAGCCCCCAGAAACTGGAGAAGGGACTGCGCTGCGGCCAGTCCCCCCTCCGGGGCTGGCTCGATGAGCGGCAGAGCCGCCGGGGCCGTGCCCATCGCCTGCTGCCAGGCTGCCGTCACGAGGGCAAAATCACACAGGTCCGCCTCCCTTATGGCGGGGACTTCCTGCACAATCAGGCTACGCTGGGTCATTTCAGACCAGAGACGGATGGCAATACCGGGAGCCTGACGCCCCGCACGGCCTGCCCTCTGTTCCGCCGTTGCCCGGGAAATGCGCCGTGTATGAAGGCGGGGCAGCCCCGTACCGGCATCACGCTGGGGCAGACGCCGCCAGCCACCATCCACCACCACACGCACACCGGGAACCGTCACGGACGTTTCAGCAATGGATGTCGCCAGCACGATACGCCGCCCGGACTCCGGAGCCAGCGCACGGGCCTGATCCTCCACCGACTGCTCCCCGTACAGAGGATGGACAGGCACCCGGTCCCCAAGAAGTCCCTGAAGACTGGCCTGCGCCCTGCGGATTTCTCCCACCCCGGGCAGGAACGCCAGAATGGAGCCCTCTTCCTCCCGCCAGGCCTGTGCCACGGCCTGGACACAGCTCTCCGGCAGATCACGCAGATGGGCAATGTCCCGCCGGTAGCGGACCTCCACCGGGTGCTGCCGTCCGTCACTCTCGATCAGCGGGGCCTGAAGGGCGGTCGTGAAAATGCCCGCATCCAGCGTGGCCGACATGGCCACGAGCCGCAGCTCCGGCCGCAGGCTCTGCTGCATGTCCCGGCAGAACCCCAGAGCCGTGTCGCCATCCAGTGACCGCTCATGCACTTCATCAAACAGGACGGCAGATACGCCATCCAGCAGGGGGTCTGCCAGCAGACGGCGGACCAGCAGACCCTCCGTGACGACCTCAATGCGGGTCCGGGCCGAAACGGCACTGTCGATGCGGGTGCGATAGCCGATCACCCCGCCGGGGGCTTCACCCCGCAAGGCCGCCATGCGCTGGGCCGCTCCCCGCACGGCCACACGCCGTGGCTCCACAAGCAGGATACGGCCATCCCCCAGCCAGCCAGGCGCAGCCTCCAGCAGAAAAGGCGGCACGGCCGTAGTCTTTCCGGCACCCGGCGGCGCCACAAGCACAGCATTGGAGCCAGCAGCCAGTGCCTCCAGCAAAGCCGGCAGGACCGCCGTCACGGGCAGGGAATCCGACATCATGCTGCCTCCTGTAGGCCCTGTCCCGGCTCAGTCCTCGTATGTCAGAAGGGACGTGACCGGCACGTCAACCTTTCCACGGCCTCCCAGAGCCAGCAGCTCGATCATCACGGAAGCTCCGACAACCTCGGCCCCAGCCTTGCGCAGAAGGTCGATGGAAGCAGCCAGCGTACCGCCGGTTGCCAGAAGATCATCCAGCACCACCACACGCTGGCCGGGACGGACGGCATCCGCCTGGATGTGCAGCTCATCCTCACCATATTCGAGGCTGTATCTGTGGGAAATGGTCTTGCCCGGCAGCTTGCCCGGCTTGCGCAGCATGGTGAAACCACAGCCGAGGCGGGTTGCCAGCGGAGCTGCCGTGAGGAAGCCACGGCTCTCGATCCCTGCCAGAAGGTCTGGCTGGAAGCGGGCCACCGCCTGCGCCAGACGCCCCGTAGCCACCTGCCACGCTTCCGGATTCCGGATCAGGGTGGAAATGTCATAAAACAGGATGCCCGGTTTCGGAAAATCCGGAACTTCACGGATATACTGTTTCAAATCCAACGGAGCAGGGTCTTCAAAGGACATGGCAGGCCTTCACATTGCAGGTCATGATATGCACGAAGCCCCCCTTATAGGCCCTTGTGCCGTCCTTTTGAAAGGGAAGGCTCTCCTTGCTGCCATCAGGGAGCCATGCGGGCAAACAGGATCATGAGGAGGAAAGCCGCCAGCAGCATTCCCCCCATCGGGATCGCCGTACCCACCGGCAGCCATGAGAACATGACACTGGCCAGAATACCGAACACATACTGCCCCGTCCCCGCCAGAGCGGTAGCAACACCGGCATTGCGCCCCTGTGTCAGCAGGGCACCGGCCATGGCATTGGGGCCAATGCATCCCCCCGGCCCCAGCGCACAGAGCATCGCCCCGAACAGTGGCCAGAGATAGATGTGCCTGAGATGCCCTGCCGCATCGACATCCAGTGCAGACCAGATGGCCAGCCCCAGCAGCACGACCGCCCCGACGCAGCTGATGGCAAGCCCGGCCCGAAGAAGGGTCCGGCTGTGATAGTAGTTCAGCAACCAGGCATTGATCTGGGACGAACCGATCATGCACACCGCCATCACACCAAACAGCACGCCATACTGGAACGGCGTGAACGCATACACGCTCTCGAAGAGGAAGGGTGCAGCCGTCAGGTAGGTGAAAATGACGAATCCCTGCACCATCCAGATGAGCGCATTGAAGCGGTAGTTCCTGTCCTTCAGGGTCTGCCCATACCGGACGATAATGGGCCAGAGACGCATGGGGTGACGGTCTTCGCCATCCAGTGTTTCTGGCAGGAAAAGGAAGACCGCCAGCAGCCCCACTACACCATAAAGGGACGTTGCCCAGAAAATGTCCCGCCAGCTGATGAACTGGAGAGCAAAACCACCCAGAGCCGGCGCCAGAATGGGCACGACACCCTGTATGAGAATAAGGCGGGACATCATCTTCGCCGTGGCGTCACCGACTGTCAGGTCCCTGACGCAGGCATTGGGCACCACGAGGCTGGCAGCCCCCATCAGGGCAGCAAAAGCCCGGAAGAAACAGAGCATGGGCATGGAGGTCGAAAGGGCACAGCCTGCTGCGGCCAGAGCATAGAACAGGGTACCCACAAGCAGCGGACGACGACGACCAAAGCGGTCCGTCACCGGCCCGACAATGATCTGCCCGATGGCCAGCCCCGCCACCCAGGCCGCCATCGTCAGGCTGCCCGTTCCCGGTGCGGAACCAAGCTGCTGCTCCATCTCTGGCAGGGCCGGCAGATAGATATCTGTCGAGACAGGGCCAACCGCCGTCAGCGTTCCCAGAAGGATCGGCAGCCAGAAAGGCATCTTCCCACCCTTGATAAGCGGTTTGCCAATCAGGGCATGTTCAAAAAAGCCATGCTGTGACGTCTTCATGCTCCGCTATCCTGCCTTTCCCATCTCATCTCTTTGTGAAACCCGCGTAATACCCAGCCTCCCAACACGGCGGAAAGAAGTGCCAGCACGGCGGCGGTAACCAGTGCCCAGCCATGGCGTAGTTCTACACTCCTGCCAGCCAGAAGAAAAACCAGATTCTGGGGCAACCCTCCCAGCATGGTCGCCAGCAGGAACCGGCCAACTGCAAGCCCCGCCATGCCAGACGAGACCGATACCAGGAGGGCAGACCCGACCGGCAGCAGCCGGGCACAGGCCACCATGCGGAATGGAGCCCGCTGTCCAGCCCGGATGAACCACGGCACGTAAACCGCCCTGACCGGGCATTTCCACCGCCAGAGCCGCCCCCAGCCATAGCCCAGCAGGGCACCGGCCCCATAGGCCAGGCTGGCCTCCACCACCCCGATGCCAATGCCAAACCCCGCTCCCAGCACGAAACAGAGTGCCTGCCGGGGCAGACCAAAAGCACAATACAGCACGGCCAGCGGCAGGACCCGCAGGGCCGCATAAGGCTGCCCGGCCCACTCCCGCATCAGTCCCAGCCCATGCTGGATGGCCGGAATCCGCCACAAAAGCAGCGGCCCTCCCACCAGAAGCAGGACCAGAAGAGCGGGGCGGACTGCCGCCCGCAACGGAACGGGACTCCTCAGAGCAGACCCCGGGCCCGTATCTGGGCATAGGCGGCCAGCGTAACCATGCAGGTCATCTCCCCTTCCACGATCATGCGCTCAAACTCGGCAAGCGGGATGTCTTTCACCTTCATGTCGGCTTCCGTCGCTTCCCGCTCGGCCTCACCACGGACAAGATTCCGGGCCAGAAAAACATGCCCCATCTGCGTGGAGTATCCAGCTCCCTGATACAGTGTCCCTGCATGGATCAACTCACCGGCACGCAGGCCCGTTTCCTCCCGCAGCTCACCAAGGGCAAGCTCCGTGGCATCTGCATCCGGCCGTGTCTCCCACATGCCCATGGGGAACTCCCAGAGCCGCTTTCCCACCGGGTAGCGGAACTGCTGGACCAGTGTCAGGCGACCATCAGCATGCATGGGCATGATGACGGCAAACGTCCCCCGTTCGACAACGCCGTACAGACCCTTCCTGCCACCAGGATGGATGATCCTGTCTTCCCGCACCGCAGTCCATGGGTTTTCATAAACCATCTCGGAAGAAAGAATCTGGTAGCCTGCATCCTCACAGGCTTTCTTTACCGCATCATCAATCATCATCGGCTCCTTCGCAGCAATGGCCGGTCGCTCATCATCGTGATCAGGCCGCCCTGTATCATGGTGAAGAAGAAAAAGTGAAACGCTTTACCCCAACCAGCCAGATATCATCCTACTGATATCCCTGCATGGCAGCCATTCATAACTATGCAAGCTGGGCAAATCATTGCCCCGTGACGCAAAAGGCTTTCTCACCTATGGTCGATAACCAAGAAAGGCTGTGCCGGTTACAGTTACCAGGTGGGCACGGCTTGCGGAAACTGCAAAGGGGACGCCCATGTCTGATGAAGACGCAACCTATACGTGCTCGCCGACCATGCGGGTCATGCCCGTAGTCCTGTTCAACCTCCTTGTCTATTTTGTCATCGGGCTGCCCAATGCCATCATTGGTGCCCAGTTCGTGCACAACACGCTGGGTTTCAGCACAGCCATTGCCGCCAGCACCATCTCCCTGCAGTACATCGGTACCGCCATGGGGCGTGTGATCGTCGGTCATCGCATTGACGTGCATGGCCCCAAGGCCATTCTGCGGTATGGTCTCATCTTCTGCACCATCTCCGGCCTGCTGATGTGCCTTGCGGCTCTGATCCCCAGCTTCATGGGCCTGAATGACACGTCCCGCTATGTGGCCCTGGGCATTGCCCTCATCAGCCGTCTCTTCATCGGCTGGTCCGAGAGCTGCACCTCCACCTCCGTCACGACATGGAACCTGCGCCGCGTCGGCCCTGCGCACTCCTCCGTCGCCATCTCCTGGAACGGTGTCACCTCCTACGGTGGTATCGCCGTTGGCGTGACCGTCGGCCAGTTCCTCAGCGGCCTCCTGCCGAACATCCGGCTGCTGCCCGTCGGCATTTTTGCCACCCTGCTGGGTATTGGCGGCATCATCCTGCTGACCTTCTACAAAGCCATCAAGCCGCTGCCGAGCAAAGGCAAGCCGATGTCCTTCGCCCTCGCCGTCAAGAAAGTGCTGCCGTATGGTGCCGCTCTGGCTGCCGGGTCTGTCGGCTTTGGTACGGTCAACAGCTTCCTGGCCCTGTATTACACGGATAACCACTGGACTGGCCTGGGTGTGGCCTTCGGCGTTTTCGCTGCCTGCTTCATCTTCATGCGTATTTTCGTCTCCGGCCAGATCGACAAGCATGGCGGTGTGCCGATCGCTTACATGTCCCTGGTGACGGAAGCCATTGCCATGGCCGTCTTCTGCCTGGTGCACAACCCCACGGGTGGCCTGATCGGTGCTGCACTGACGGGTGCGGGCTTCTCCCTGCTCTTCCCCGCCATGGGCACCATGGCCGTCCGTACCGATGGGCCGGAGTTCCACGGTATCCTGATCGCCGCCTACTCCATCTTCACCGACCTGACCATCGTGATTTCCAGCTGGTTCATGGGCGGTCTGCGTGACCACATGGGCTGGGGTGTCATGTTTGCCGTGGCTGGTGTGCTCTGCGTCAGTGGTATCGCCTTCAGTGCCATCTTCTCCCGTATTCCGGGATGTGGTGTGCCGAAAAACGCTGCCTGACCAACAGCCACCTGCTGGGTGGGGGCCTTTCCCGGTTCCTCCCCAGCGGGGCTGCCAGTTGCCAGAATGCCGGGCACAGTCTTCTCTGCCCGGCATTTTTCTGTTCGGAGGAAACAGTCCATCATGACCATCCGCTCCTGCTCCGTCTTCTGCGGGTCACGCCCCGGGCACGATCCGGCCCACATGCAGGTAGCCCGTGCCCTCGGAACAGCCCTGGGGGAAGCGGGTCTCACTCTCGTCTATGGGGGCGGGACTGCTGGCCTGATGGGCGCCGTGGCCGATGCTACCCTGCTGGCCGGCGGTACCGTAAAAGGCATCATTCCCCGCTTCCTGGAAGCGCAGGAAATCCTGCATGAAGGCGTCACAGACCTAGAAGTGACAGAAGACATGCCCAGCCGGAAAGCCCGGCTATTCGAAGAAGCTGACGCTTATGTCATCCTCCCCGGAGGGTTTGGCACATTCGACGAATTCATGGAGGTTCTCGTGAACCGCCAGCTGGGGCTGAGCCAGCGGCCCATCATCATTCTCAACACCAATGGCTGGGCCGACCCGCTCATCGCCCTGCTGCAGGCCACGCAGGCACAGGGTTTCGCCGATGCAGGGGCAGAAACCCTCTACGAGGTCGTAACGGACGTGCCCAGCGTCATGCGGCGTCTGAAGAAACCTTCACGCGCCTGATCTTGGCCCCGCAGGCGGAGAGCTTCTTCTCCACATGCTCATACCCACGGTCGAGATGATAGACACGGCTCAGTTCCGTCTCACCCTCGGCCACGAGGCCAGCCAGGATCAGTGAAAAAGATGCCCTCAGATCCGTGGCCATCACCTTGGCACCAGAGAGGCGTTCCACCCCACGGATCACGGCTGACCGCCCCTGGATGGTGATGTTGGCCCCCATGCGGTTCAGTTCCGGCACATGCATGAAACGGTTCTCGAAGATCGTTTCCGTGATCATGGACGCTCCCTCCGCTACAGAGAGCATGGCCATGAACTGCGCCTGCATGTCGGTCGGGAAACCGGGGTAAGGTTCGGTTGTCAGGTCCAGCCCCCGCAGCTTTCCCTCACTCCGTATCCGCAAGCCCTCAGCCTCTTCCGTAACATCCACACCAACCTGCTGGAGAGCATAGACAACCGCTTCCTGATCTACCATGCGGCCACCTTCCAGCAGGACATCCCCACCCGTCATGCCCACAGCGCAGGCATAGGTGCCACACTCGATGCGGTCTGGCATGACGGAGTAACGAGCACCATGAAGCTGCTCCACCCCCTCTACCATGATGGTGCCGGAATGTGCCCCGGTGATCTTCGCCCCCATGGCATTGAGGCAGTTGGCAAGGTCCAGAATTTCCGGCTCCCGGGCAGCATTGACGATCTCCGTCGTGCCACGGGCCAGCGTGGCTGCCATGAGAACATTCTCCGTCGCCCCCACACTGGGGAATGGCAGCACGACACGCCCGCCCTTCAGGCCATTGGGCGCTCTGGCATTGATGTAACCCCCCTCCAGCGTGATCTCGGCGCCCAGGGCCTCCAGTCCTTTGAGATGAAGGTCCACCGGGCGTGTCCCGATGGCACACCCACCCGGCAGGGAGACACGGGCTTCTCCCATACGGGTCAGCAGAGGTCCCAGAACAAGAATGGAGGCCCGCATCCGGGACACGATGTCGTAAGGAGCCTCTACCGACTGGATGGTTCCACCAAGGCTGAGCTGCCGGGGACCATCAATCTCCACCACGTCATAACCCAGCTGCCCCAGCAGGGTCCGCATGGTACGGATATCCGCAATATCGGGAATATTGGAAAGAATGAGAGGCCCTTCGGAAAGCAGGGCGGCCACCATCAGTTTCAGGCCCGAATTCTTGGCCCCACCAACAGAAATGCGCCCCTCAAGACGGTGGCCACCTTCGATCAGGAAATAATCCATCTGTCTCTCTCCATACCTCATCCCATCACCGTGCCTCACAGGCTGGATGAGGTTCTCTGCTTGTCTGAATTTTAAAGCCGCGGGGGCGTTACACCGGACTGGCGCATATACTTTCCGGCACGGTCAGCATAGCTGACTTCACAAGGACTGGCTCCCTGAAAAAACAGAAACTGGCAGATGCCCTCATTGGCATAGATACGGGCTGGCAGGGGGTGGTATTGCTGATCTCGATGGTCACCTGCCCCTCCCATTCCGGCTCCAGCGGTGTGACATTGACGATGATCCCACAGCGGGCATAGGTGGACTTGCCAAGGCACACGACCAGCGTATCACGGGGGATGCGGAAATATTCCACCGTATGGGCCAGTGCAAAACTATTGGGCGGGATGATGATGTCCCCGCGGCGTGTCACGAAACTGTCAGCAGAGAAATTCTTGGGGTCCACCACGGCACTGTCAACATCTGTGAAGATGTGAAATTCATCAGCGACACGAGCATCATACCCATAGGAGGACAACCCGTAGGAAATGACCTTCTCACGCTTCTGCGCCTCGACAAACGGCTCTATCATGCCGTGTTCCTGCGCCATGTGGCGTATCCAGTGGTCAGGCATGATCGACATGGCCGTTCTCCCTTGTGGATGGTGATGTCTTACTGAAAATCGACAAAAACCTGACAGGGACAGACCGCCCCCGGACAGAGACAGACCCGACCAGCCGGGCCTGCCCTGTCATATCATCTGTCTGCCCCGGCGCAAAGCGGAGGAACGGCCCGGAGGGGGTCAATCCCCCGATGAACCACGGATCACCAGCTCAGACATGCTGAGCCGACGGCGACGCTTCCTCTCCGAAGGCAGTTCACGCACAGCACCACCACGCAACGTCCGACGGAAGCGGGGCCAGCGGGGTTTTACCTCACTGGCCAGCACACCAGCCACAATGAAACCAGCCCCAATGAGCGTGGTCATCGTCAACACGTCACCCGTCACCCAGCCAACCAGCCCCCCCCAGATCGGCTCACTGGAATAGATGAGGGTCGCCTTGGTGGGAGAGACCGTTTTCTGCGCCCAGTTGAGCACCAGCTGGGTAGCCGCACTCACAATGCCCATCACCAGCGCACACCCCATCCAGCCCCAGCTGAAGGCGGGCACATGCTCTCCCATTACCGGCATGGCACAGAAAGCAAAAAGTCCACCCGCCACAAGCTGGACAAACGCCATGCGGCGGCTATCCGTGTGAAGAGCGAACAGCCCGACGCAGATGATCTCAAAAGCGTAAGAAAAAGTCCCCAGCAGGGTCAGGCCGTCACCCGTGCTCATGGTCAGGCCGGTCTTCCACGGCTCGGCCAGCAGAACCAGCCCAACGAAGGCAAGAAAAATGCCGGCAATCCCACTCCTGCTCGGAGCCTTGCGCAGGATGATCCACTGAAGCAGTGGCACCAATGGCACATAGAGAGCTGTCAGAAAGGCAGAACGGCTGCTGGTGATGCTCATCAGCCCGATCGTCTGACAGATGTAACCGAAAGCCAGCACGATACCGATCAGCCCGCCACGCCATATCTCCGAACGTGGAATCCCCTGCATGATATGCTTGCGCCCGACAAAACAGACCACAAACAGGGCAGCGATGAGGAACCGGACCCCGATGAAAAACAGAGGACCGCTAGTCTTCAGCGCCATCTGGATGATGTAGTAGGTCCCCCCCCACAACACCGTGATGATGCCGAGGGCAACCTCCTGCCGCGATGGCAGTGGCAGACGCGGGCTGGTCACTCAGCGATCCCCCTGGCTGGCAGAGGCTGTTACACGCCCAGACACGGCCGGACGGCTGCGCTGCTGCTGTTTGCGACGCAGAAGGTTGGCCCGCAGGGCCTGGGCTTCCCGCAGCTGGCGCTCCTGCCGTGCTGTCATGGGGGCTTCGCCGGTCTTTCTCTCCTGTTCAGGCTTCATGAACCTGCATCCCTCTCCTCATGAAAGCGCACAAACGCTTCCCGCAAGCCAGCAGGAAGCAGCTCATCATACACGCCCAGTGTCGCCCGCTGCATGTGCTGCTTGGTATAATGGGCAAGAGCATGGGCACGGATCTCGTCCTGCCGCTCTGCCATAAGTTCTGGTGGCACGTCCAGCACTTCCCTCAGGGCACCGGCCAGCGCCCGATGGTCCCCCGCCGGAACAAGCGTCCCGCTTTCACCATGCTGTATGGTTTCTTTCAGGCCGCCACGGGCCGAGCCGATCACCCAGCAGCCCATCATCTGTGCTTCCACCGGCACCCGCCCGAAGGGCTCAGGCCGGAGAGAAGGCACCGTCACAACATGCGCCAGCCGGTAGGCCGCTGCCATGTCCCGGCAGGGACCAGCAAAACGCAGACGAGTCGCTATGCCCCGCTCCTCGGCCATCCTGTGCAGCATCCGGGCATAGCTGCTGTCCTCCCCTGGCCCGACCATGACGCAGACCCAGTCCAGCCCCGGATGATGGGTGGCCAGATAGCCAAGAGCCTCGATCAGACATTCCTGTCCTTTCCAGCGGGTCATGCGGCCGGGCATGAGAATGATGCGGCTTTCCTCACCAATCCGCCAGCGCTCCAGCAGCGTCTGCATCTGGAGGCCTTTCACCGCCCCCGGGGAAAAAATCTCCGGATCACTGCCACGGGGGATGATGCGCAGCCTGTCCTCCCCAACCCTGTAATCATGCCGCAGTCTCTCGCCGATATGCTCGGAAACGGCAATGACACGCTGCCCCCGTACCAGAGCGGAATTATAGAACTTCTTGAGCCAGAAATTCGTCTGGTGGTCACCGTGCCAGGTCGTCACCAACGGCACTTTCTCCCGACGGCAGGCCACAACCGCCACAAGAGCCGGATACCGGGACCGGGCATGGACAAGATCGACCCCCTCCTGCCGGATCAGCATCTGCAAGGCCTTCACCCGGCTGAAAAAATACCGCAGGGACATCCTCTTGCGAAACGCCAGCTCCACATGCTCACCACCGACATACCGCAGACGGGACAGCAGAGCTCCACTCTCCGCCGCCACGAGCGCCCGGCCACCGGCCTGACTTATGGCTTCGGCCATGTCGATGGCGCCACGCTCAAGGCCGCCAATACCCAATGCCGGCAGAATCTGAAGGATCACCGGTTTCTTCTTCATGACCATTTTTCCGCTATGTCCACACCCATCCCGTGCCCGGTCACCCTGCCGGAATCGTCACGACGGCACCGCCGCCATGACTGGTTGCCGCAAGGGTACTGAGGACCTGCACCATGGTGAATGCCTCCTTGCTACGGAAATCCGTATCGGAAATCCAGTACCAGCACTTTTTATAGAAAACGGAAACATAGCTTTCCCCAGGTTCATTCCTGCCGGAATGAATGGCAACCTCAGGGCGGCTCTCGATGCCAACCTGCCCGATGGTCGGCAGGGTCCTGCCGGAGCGGACATCCTTCTCCGGCACTTCCATCTCATAGGAAAGCTGGGTCAGCATGGCGAGCATGGACCGTGTGAGAATGGCGATCTGCCCCTGTTTCTTCGGATATGGCCCATAGACGATCTCCGCCTCCGCCGTATTGGGCTCCAGATGCAGCAGGCGGCGTACCTCCCCCTGTATGGCCTGAAGATTGCTGTCCGCCGTGGTTGTCAGCACAAGATAGATATGCTCGCCAGACGTATTGCCTGATCCCCCGCCACCATTGCCGGACCCGGCATTGCCATTCCCCTGACCGGTTGCACTGCTGGCACCCGATTTCCCCCCCTTGCCGGAGGCAGCCGGGTCATCGGTAGAAATACGTACCGTCATCGCCCCGGCCAGCTGAAGCTGGCGCAGGTCATGCAGAAGCAGGTAGAACCGCACGGACCCACCCCCGAATGGCCCGACACCCCGCACATTGGACAATCCATCAATGGACTGTGCCGTCAGCCGCAGGAGAGTATCGATGGCCATGCCACCAAGACTGAGCGGCATGATGGCCGTGGGCGAAATGGGACGCACCACATTTTCCGCATACTGCTCACCTGTCAGAGGCTGATAGGTGATGGTCGGATTTTCCGCCTGGGAAAGTGTCCCCGTTCCAAACAGGTAATTGCTGACAGCAGAAGCCGGATAGCCATAGTACCCCCCCGAAACACTGCGGGAGAAGTTGTAACCGGCAATCACCTGTGTCGTGTCAAGAAACGCAGGCGGCTCGCCATAACGCAGCCGCACGATATTGAGCAGCATCTCACGCTTCTGCACTTCCCCCAGTGCCCGGGAATAAGCCAGCTGATCATTCTGGAGATGTTCCGGCCCTATGGGCTGGCAGGCACACAGCAGCAGAAAAGCAGCAGACGGCAGAAAAAGAACCGAACACCAGGTCGGGCCCCGCCCCAGCTCGGAAAACAGGGGCAGAAGACGGCCCGCCTTGCGGAACAGGGAAAACAGACAGGACAGAAGACAGGCTCCCATGGATGAAACCGGTTGCAGGGTAAAGGTGGGACCTTACCCGAAAAAGAAGACCTTGACCAAAAAGAAACTCCTCACACCTCCAGCAGGACACTGTAAATCTTTTCCATTCCTGCTCTTGAAACACAAGACACCCCTCCCCAGATCGAACAGCAAGGGTGTTGCAGGCCTTGGCCTGCCCCCAGACCTGATAACGTCGCAATAGGGCTTCTCCCAATGCCTTGAGGGGTTGTGGGAAGCCGCTGAAAAGGGACAGATATCCATGGGCAAGATTATTGGTATTGACCTCGGGACCACCAACTCCTGCGTTGCAGTCCGCGAGGGTAACGAGAACAGGGTGATCGAGAACAGCGAAGGTGCCCGCACCACGCCGTCTGTCGTTGCCTTTACAGATAGCGGTGAGCGTCTGGTCGGTCAGGCCGCCAAGCGTCAGGCCGTCACCAACCCCACCAACACGCTTTATGCCGTCAAGCGTCTGATCGGTCGCCGCTACGATGACCCGACCGTCGCCAAGGACCAGAAGACCGTTCCCTACGAAATCGTGAAGGGTGACAACGGCGATGCATGGGTGCGTGCCCGTGGTGAGAACTACGCTCCGTCCCAGATTTCCGCCTTCGTTCTCGGCAAGATGAAAGAGACGGCAGAGGCCTATCTGGGCGAGAAGGTGACCGAAGCCGTCATCACCGTTCCGGCCTACTTCAACGATGCACAGCGTCAGGCCACCCGTGATGCGGGCCGCATCGCTGGTCTGGACGTCAAGCGCATCATCAACGAGCCGACCGCCGCCGCTCTCGCTTACGGGCTCGAGAAGGGCGATTCCGGCAACGTGGCCGTGTATGACCTTGGTGGTGGTACGTTCGACATCTCCATCCTCGAAATCTCCGATGGCGTGATCGAGGTGAAGTCCACCAATGGTGATACCTTCCTCGGTGGTGAAGACTTCGACAACAAGCTGATCGACTATCTGGCTGACGAGTTCAAGCGTGAGCAGGGTCTGGACCTGCGCACGGACAAGATGGCCCTCCAGCGCCTGAAGGAAGCCGCCGAGAAGGCCAAGATCGAGCTGTCCTCCGCCAAGGAAACGGAAGTCAACCTGCCCTTCATCACGGCAGATGCCTCCGGTCCGAAGCATCTGGTCGTCAAGGTGACCCGTGCGAAGCTGGAAAGCCTCGTTGAAGACCTCATCAAGCGCTCTCTGGAGCCCTGCCGCAAGGCCCTCAAGGATGCTGATCTGACACCGGCTGACATCAAGGAAGTCATCCTTGTCGGTGGCCAGACCCGTATGCCGAAGGTCGTGGAAAGCGTGAAGGAGTTCTTCGGCAAGGAACCCGCCCGCAACGTGAACCCGGACGAAGTGGTTGCCATCGGTGCCGCCGTGCAGGGTGGCGTGCTCCAGGGTGACGTGAAGGACGTGCTGCTGCTGGACGTGACCCCGCTGTCCCTCGGTATCGAGACGCTGGGTGGTGTCTTCACCCGTCTGATCGACCGCAACACGACGATCCCGACCAAGAAGAGCCAGACCTTCTCCACAGCCGAAGACAACCAGCCTGCCGTGACCATCAAGGTCTTCCAGGGTGAGCGCGAAATGGCTGCGGACAACAAGCTGCTCGGCAACTTCGACCTGACAGGCATCGCTCCGGCTCCCCGTGGTGTGCCGCAGATTGAAGTGACCTTCGACATTGACGCCAACGGTATCGTGAACGTCTCCGCCAAGGACAAGGCCACAGGCAAGGAGCAGAACATCTCCATCAAGAGCGATGGTGGTCTCTCCGATGCCGACATTGATCGCATGGTCAAGGAAGCTGAGGAGAACGCCTCTGCTGACAAGGCCCGCCGTGAGCTGGTGGACCTGCGTAACAGCACCGAAGCCATGATCCATCAGACGGAGAAGACCCTCTCCGAAAATGGTGACAAGGTTCCGGCCGCTGACAAGACCGAAGCCGAGGAAGCCATCAAGAAGGCCCGCGAGGCTCTGGAAGGCGACAATGCCGAGACCATCAAGAGCGCCAGCGAGAATCTGACACAGGTTGCCATGAAGGTTGGTCAGGCCGTCCATCAGGCCGGTGCCTCCGCCGGTGAGGAACATCAGGCCGGTGGCAAGACTGACGAAGATGTCGTCGATGCTGAATTCGAAGATGTTGACGACAAGAAAAAGAAATAATCGCTGAAAAGGGACGGAGTCCGTGCCGGCAGGCCGGGCTCCTTTCCTGCGGTTGGCGTCTTGTTTCCCTCTCTCTGCGGGGAACAGGCGCCCTTTTTACATTGAGGGCCTTGCACCTGTCCGGCTCCGGCAGGCCACACCCCGCACGCCTTGTCCGGGTGTCCGCTCTCCTGCGTGACTGAGGATCACTATGGCTACACAGATGGATTATTACGAGACACTCAGTGTCTCCCGCTCCGCAAGCGGTGAAGAGATCAAAAAGGCCTATCGCAAGCTGGCCATGCGCTACCATCCCGACCGCAATCCGGGGGACGAAAAGGCCGAGCTGAAATTCAAGGAAGTCAATGCCGCTTACGAAGTGCTGAAAGACGACCAGAAACGGGCCGCCTATGACCGTTTCGGCCATGATGCCTTCCAGAACGGTATGGGCGGCAGCGGTGGAGCCGGTGGTTTTGGTGGCGGCTTCGGCGGTTTTGATGCTGGCGGTCTGGGCGACATTTTCGAGCAGATGTTCAATATGGGCGGACGTCGTGGCCGCCAGCAGCGTCAGGCCGAGGATGTACAGGTCCAGGTCGACATTTCCCTGACGGAAGCCTTCTCAGGCATCAGCAGGGAGATCGAGATCGCCACACGCAAGGCATGTTCCAGCTGTCATGGTTCAGGTTCGGCCGATCCCAACGCCAGCCGGCAGACCTGCCAGACCTGTCACGGGCAGGGTGCCGTGCGGGTACAGCAGGGCTTCTTCGTGGTGGAGCGCCCCTGCCCCACCTGTAACGGCGCAGGCCAGACTGTCAGCAATCCATGCCACAGCTGCCACGGCAGCGGTACGGAAGCCGCCAGAGAGACCGTAAAAATCGACATCCCGGCTGGGATCGAAGATGGCACCCGCATCCGTGTGGCAGGCAAGGGCGAAGCCGGAGGTGAAGGTGTCCAGCCCGGGGACCTTTATGTTCTGGTCACAGTGGACAGTCACAGCATCTTCGAGCGTGAAGGAGCCAATATCCACTGCCGTGTGCCCCTGCGCATGACACAGGCCGCTCTGGGCGACGAGATCGAAGTGCCGCTGATTGATGGTGGCCGGACAATGGTGAAAATCCCTGCCGGGACACAGACAGGCGACAATTTCCGCCTGCGTGGCAAGGGCTTCTCCGTCCTGCACTCCAAGGCACGAGGTGACATGTATATCCGCATCACCGTGGAAACACCCAGCCATCTGACCAAGCGCCAGCGTGAGCTGCTGGAGGAGTTTGAGGCCGAAAGCGGTGACCACAGCAAAGGCAGCCCGGAACATACCGGCTTCTTTGCCCGTGTCAAAAAGCTCCTTGACCGGTAAAGGACACCAACGATGAGCAACACCTCCCCCAGCATCGGCATTGCTGGCATCACAGGGCGTCTTGGCCATCTCTGCGCCGAGGAGGCCGGGGCCCTTCTGGCTGGCGGCCTGTCCCGCACGGCAGACCCTGCCCGCAACATCGTCTCCAGCGCATCAGAACTGGCCAGCCGATGCGATGTCATCATTGATGTCAGCCATGCCAGTCTTGTCCCCGCCCATGCCAAAGCCTTCGCTGCGGCAGGCTGTGCCTGGGTTCTGGGCACAACAGGGCTGGACGGAGCAGCCCAGCAGGCCGTGCATGAAGCCGCCGGACAGGTAGCCGTTCTACAGGCGGCCAATTTCTCCCCGGCCCTGACGATGCTGCTTTCCCTGGCCCGTCAGCTCGGTGCCGCCCTGCCGGACTACGATGCTGAAATTCTGGAAGTCCATCACCGCCAGAAGCTGGATGCACCTTCTGGCACGGCACTGGCCATCGGTCGAGCCGTAGCCGCAGGCCGGGATGATGACTTCGAGGCTGTCAGGCGGCTGGATCAGAACGGGAAACGGCCTGATGGTGCCATCGGCTTTGCCTCCCTGCGAGGCGGGCAGGTTGTTGGCGAGCATGATCTGCGCTTCTTTGCCGCTGATGAGGAAATCTCCCTCTCCCACCGGGCGCTGGACCGCCGTGTCTTCGCCCGTGGGGCACTGAAAGCCGCCCTCTGGCTGGCTGATCCCCGCCGCACCCCCGGCCTTTACGGGATGCAGGACGTACTGAACACACCCTGAGCCCCCTGCATCATGTGGGAGCTGCCAACAGGCAGGTCCCACATGCCATCCCGTCCTTTCTGGTCGTGTATCCTTACCTTTTGTCCACCAGATACAGATTCTCTGTTACATATCTGTCCCTGTCAGACAGATTCCGGCAGCCACGGAACGTGTTGTAACACGTATCCATGACACTCACCTTCCCCAAGGACCAGAGTTCCGATATAAAACGGTCACGCTTGATGAACCCTTCGGAATTATAGGAAATAAGCACGAAATCGGCTTTCACATTGTCAATGGCATCAAAGAGACATGTCTCTGCATGTCGTGCCTTGTTGTAGAAAGATCTGTTCCACTCCTTCGGGATGCCGGAAACCCGACTGATATCAAGCGGTCTCCTGTAATCACATAAGATATTCAGCATGAAATAGTTCGATCCATAAGGATGCTGATTGTAAGGGGGATCAAAATAGGCAATGTCCACCTTCCCAACATCCCTTACAACGTCATTCGCATCGCCCTTATGAATGAACGACTCACAGGAAAAATGGCTCAGAACCGGCGCAACCACCTCAATATTCCGCATGATGCGGGACAAGGCATTGCGGGAATCTCCTCCAAACTGACCAAATCCGGCCCGATTCTTGTAAAATCCCTTGAAAACACCAGATGTATTCGTGTGCACGGAAGCTTGGGCAATGACCGGAGCAAGAACATACGGTTTCAGATGATCCGGTGTCTTGGCAAGAGCTCTACAAAAACTGTCCAGAAAAATGGCATTCCGTCTCGTGTAAAAAACTCTTTCTCCGTATTTTATGGTGCGATCATCCTGCGGAGCATATAATTTCGCAATGAAGCCCGGCTCGAAATTAGTTTCAACATCCTGTCTGATCCGCCGGATTTCATGATCCAGCTCATGAATATCAAGAGCCCCCCTGTTCGTCTGGTAGCAGGTATTCGTAACGAAGCTGTACTCTTCAAGATCATTGCAGTGGATACATCTGGCATGGCGTCTGGCCATGCGGGCCACGACGCCTGTTCCTGAAAAAAGGTCAAGAAAATCAATGTGATCCTTGCCAAGCCTTGTTTTCACATCGACGATGGCTGCCTCGATGAAATCCAGAAGCGCCCTTTTATTTCCCAGATAGGTAATCAGCTGGGTTCTGAGAAAATCCTCTTCTTCCCGGAACAGGATTTCATTTTCCCCTGCACATCCAGTCACTCTGAAACCTATCCTCTCATATTCATCATGCCCCTCCCATACAGCACATCCCGGCCATGCAGTAAGCCCGCTCTTGACCTCGAGGGTATTTTCAGCCAAGCGGTAGAACTCTTACTTCCTGTCACTTGTGCCTTTCGGGGGGCAGGGGCAGCCTCTTTTCACCACTCATTCCCTGTGAGGTCCCTGAGTGCGCAATCACGGCGATTTTCTCTTTACGTCTGAATCCGTTTCCGAAGGTCATCCCGACAAGGTGGCAGACCGTATCTCCGATACCGTCCTCGATGCTTACCTTGAAGCCGACCCGGAAGCCCGTGTAGCCTGTGAAACGCTGGTTACCACCAACCGTGTCATTCTGGCCGGTGAAGTCCGTGGCCCCAAGGCTGTGGAGGACACCCTGATCGACCGTGCCCGTCAGGCCATCAAGGACATCGGCTACGACCAGGAAGGCTTCTCCTGGAAAAAGGCCGAGATCACCTCCTTCCTCCATGCCCAGTCCGCTGACATTGCCGTCGGCGTGGACAGCGCAGGCGACAAGGATGAAGGGGCCGGTGACCAGGGCATCATGTTCGGTTTCGCTACACGTGAAACAGAAGAGCTGATGCCTGCTCCCCTGTTCTATGCCCAGAACATCCTCGAGCGCATCCGGGACTACCGCAAGCAGGGTGATGCCCGTGGCGTCGGCCTGCTGCCAGATGCCAAGAGCCAGGTCACGCTGCGCTATGTGGATGGCAAGCCGGTCGGCGCAACTTCCGTCGTCGTTTCCACGCAGCATGTCGAAGGAATGCGGCAGAACACCATCCGTGAGATGGTGCGTGAGACCGTGCGTGAAGTCCTGCCGGAAGGCTGGATGTGCCCGGAACACGAATTCTACGTCAACCCGACGGGCAACTTCGTCATCGGTGGGCCGGATGGTGATGCCGGTCTGACAGGCCGCAAGATCATCGTGGACACCTATGGCGGTGCCGCCCCTCACGGTGGCGGGGCTTTCTCCGGCAAGGACCCCACCAAGGTGGACCGTTCCGCCGCCTATGCCGCCCGCTACCTCGCCAAGAACGTGGTAGCTGCCGGTCTGGCCGACCGCTGCACCATCCAGCTCAGCTACGCCATCGGCGTCTCCCGTCCGCTTTCCGTCTATGTCGATCTCGACGGCTCCGGCAAGGATGTGGATGAGGTCCGCCTCGGCTCCCTGCTGAACGAGATGGTGGACCTTTCTCCCCGTGGCATCCGTGAACGCCTGCGCCTGAACCGCCCCATCTACGCCAAGACGGCTGCCTACGGGCATTTTGGCCGTATTCCAGACCCCACTCTGGACAACTTCACATGGGAGAACACCGACCTGGCCGAGCAGCTCAAGAGCGCGCTCAACCGCTGAGTCTGTCTCCATGGAGGGGGCTGTCCCCCTCCACCCTTCAGGCCCCTTCTCCCGACCCGCATGGACCATGCGTTGAGGGTGGGGGCTTTTTGCCATTTTCAGACTGTGTATCGACCGTTGCCTGACGACATCAAACCCCAGCCCGAACGTCTCTATGGCCGCCAGCGTGGCCATCCTCTCCGCCCCCGCCAGCAGCGCCTGCTGGATGAGGCCCTGCCCCGTGTGCATTTCCGCAACATGGCCGACCCGCTGAAGGGCTTCGGGAAGCCGGTTTCAAAGCTCTATCTGGAAATCGGATTCGGTGGCGGTGAACATGCCTTCGATCAGGCGGCCCGGAACCCCGAGACAGGCTACATCGCCTCGGAAGTGTTCGATAACGGCGTCTGCTCCCTCCTCTCCCGCATCATTCCCGAAGGCGAAGAGGCCACGGCCACCGGTCCTGACAACCTGCGCCTCTGGGCGGAAGATGGCCGCCAGCTGCTGAAGGGCCTGCCCAATGGCTGCCTGGACCGGGCCTACCTCATGTTCCCGGACCCGTGGCCGAAAGCACGCCATGCCAAACGGCGTTTCATCCATCCCGAAAACATCCGGCAGATGGCCAGACTCCTCAAGCCCGGTGCCCACTGGCGAGTGGCCAGCGACCATCCCGTCTATCAGGAGTGGGTCACAGAAGTGATGGGCCAGCAGGACCTCTTCGAGGCGCCAGCCCCTGCACTGGAACGGCCTGAGGGCTGGTCCCCCACCCGTTATGAGGCCAAGGCCTTCCGTGAAGGACGGCAGCCTTTTTACTGGACCTTCACACGGAAAGGGTGAGATACGTCCCCCGTACAGCTTCATGTTTCAGGCAGCCAGCAGGAGTACGCCATGACGCAGCCACAGAGCGATAACACCGCCATTGAACGGGAAGAAATGGCTTTTGATGTTGTCATCGTGGGTGGGGGGCCTGCCGGACTGACGGCGGCCATCCGGCTGAAACAGGAAAATCCGGACCTCTCCGTCTGTCTGCTGGAAAAAGGAAGCGAAGTCGGCGCCCATATCGTCTCTGGTGCCGTACTGGAGCCCACAACGCTGGCCGAACTCTTCCCGGACTGGAAAGAACGGGGGGCCCCGCTGGATACGCCCGTCAGCAGTGAAAAGCTGCTGTTCCTGACCAGAAAGGCCGCTCTCCCCGTCCCGGCCCTGCATCTGCTCATGCCGCAGATGGACAACCGGGGAAATTACGTCATCTCTCTCGGAGCCTTCTGCCGCTGGCTGGGAGAACAGGCCGAGGCTCTGGGAGTCGAAATCTATCCCGGTTTCGCCGGAGCTGACCTCTTCATCGAGAATGGCAGGGTCTGCGGTATCATCACCGGGGACATGGGCGTGAACCGGAAGGGAGAAGAAAAACCGGACTACATGCCGGGCATGATCCTGCGGGCCAGCCAGACCATTCTGGCCGAAGGTGCCCGTGGCTCCCTGAGCAAGAAGGCCATGAACACCTTCGACCTCCGCAAGGGGGCCGACCCGCAGACCTTCGGCCTTGGCATCAAGGAAGTCTGGGAAATTCCGGCAGAAAAACACCGCCCCGGCTTCGTGCAGCACAGCTTCGGCTGGCCGCTGGACACACACACCTACGGCGGGGCCTTCCTCTACCATTTCGGGAAAAATCTCGTCTCCTACGGCTTCATCACGGCCCTGGATTACCGCAACCCGTGGCTGTCACCGTTCGAGGAAATGCAGCGCACCAAGCAGCACCCGGCCTTCCGGGAGCATTTCGAGGGTGGCCGGCGCATCATCTACGGGGCACGGGCCATCTCTGAGGGAGGCGTGCAGTCCCTGCCCCATCCGGTCTTCCCCGGAGGGGTGCTGACAGGCGATTGTGCCGGCTTCCTCAACATGCCCAAGATCAAGGGCATCCATACCTCCATGAAATCCGGCATCATCGCTGCCGAGGCGGTGATGGACGCCATCCAGAATGAGCAGGCCGAAGCGTCTTCCTACATGGACCGCCTCAAAAGCTCGTGGCTGTGGAAGGAACTGCACGCCGCCCGCAACATCCGTCCGGCCTTCTCGCACTGGGGGATGCTGGGCGGGGCCCTCTATAGCGGAATCGACAGCATGATCTTCCGCGGGCAGGCCCCGTGGACGCTGCGCCATCGCCATGCCGACAACGAGACGATGATCCCGGCAGAAAAGGCCCCAAAAATCAGCTACCCCAAGGCGGACGGGACACTGACCTTCAACCGGGCCGAGTCCGTCTTCCTCAGCAATCTGAGCCATGATGAGGACCAGCCCGTACACCTGAAAGTGCAGGACATGGCCACATGGAAAGAGGTCAACCTGACCCGCTTCGCCGCACCGGAGAGCCGCTACTGCCCGGCTGGTGTCTATGAGACCAGCGAAACGGACGAGCTGGTCATCAATGCCCAGAACTGTGTGCACTGCAAGAGCTGCGACATCAAAGACCCGGACCAGAACATCACCTGGTGCACGCCAGAGGGCAGCAGCGGGCCCAACTATCCTTCCGGGATGTGACTTTTGAGACAAAAGGGGATAATCTGAAGACAGTTTCACTTTGAGCCGCGACAGCAACAAAGGATGACCATGAAGGTTCTTGTCCCCGTCAAAAGGGTTGTTGATTACAACATCAAGCCGCGTGTCGCGGCTGATGGTAGTGGTGTCGAAACGCAGGGCGTGAAAATGTCCATGAATCCGTTCGACGAAATTGCACTGGAGGAGGCCCTCCGCCTTCGTGAGAAAGGCCAGGCTGACGAGGTGGTTGCTGTTACCATCGGGGCACAGGTCGCTCAGGATGTTCTGCGCACGGCCATGGCCATGGGTGCCGACAGGGCCATCCTCATCCAGACCGATGCCGAAGTCGAACCCCGTGCCGTCTCCAGCCTTCTCAAGGCCGTTGTGGAGAAAGAACAGCCGGGTCTTGTCTCCATGGGCAAACAGGCCATTGATGACGACATGAACGCCACAGGCCAGATGCTGGCCGCCCGTCTGGGCTGGCCGCAGGGGACCTTCGCCAGCAAGGTGGAAATTGCCGATGGCAGGGTCGAGGTCGCCCGTGAGGTCGATGGCGGAACGGAAACCGTCTCCCTGAGCCTGCCAGCCGTCATCACGGCGGACCTGCGCCTCAACGAGCCACGCTATGCTTCCCTGCCCAACATCATGAAGGCCCGCAAGAAACCGCTGGAAACGATCGAGGCCGGTTCCCTCGGCGTGGATCTGACGCCGCACCTGGAGATCGTCAGCGTGGCGGAGCCGCCGGAACGCAAGGCCGGTGTCATTGTGGAAACGGTGGAAGAGCTGGTCGAAAAGCTCAAGACGGAAGCGAAGGTGATCTGATGACCGCACTTGTTCTGATTGAAGCCGAAAACGGCAGGATCCGTCAGGGCTCCCGCTCCGCCATTGCCGCTGCCTCCCGCTTTGGCGATGTCGATGCCCTGCTTCTGGGCAAGGCAGGAACAGAGGCCGCCAGCAAACTGCCGGGCATCCGCAAGGTCCTGCATGTCCCCGCACTGGACCATGCTCTGGCCGAACCTGCGGCTGCCCTGCTGGCCAGCCTGGCAGAGTCTTACAGCCATATCCTCTCCGCAGCGTCCTCCACTGGCAAAAACATCCTGCCCCGCCTCGCTGGTCTGCTGGACGCCCAGCCGATCTCCGACGTCGTGGCCATCAAGGATGATGCCACCTTTGTGCGGCCCATCTATGCGGGCAATGCACTGGCTACCGTGCAGTCCAGCGACAGCATCAAAATCATGACTGTCCGCTCCTCCAGCTTCGACCCCGTGGAAGAAGAAGGTGGCAGTGCCCCCATCGACGTGCTGGACGCTCCGGCAGATGACGGCAAAAGCGGCTTCGTAAAACTGGAGCAGAGCCAGTCTGACCGGCCGGAGCTGGAAGTGGCCCGTGTGGTCATCTCTGGCGGCAAGGGCCTCAAGGATGCCAGCAACTTCCATACCCTGCTGGAACCAGTGGCCGACAAGCTGGGCGCTGCCATCGGGGCCTCCCGTGCGGCTGTTGATTCCGGCTTTGCGCCCAATGAGATGCAGGTCGGACAGACCGGCAAGGTCGTGGCTCCCGAACTCTATATCGCCACCGGCCTCTCTGGGGCCATCCAGCATCTCGCCGGGATGAAGGACAGCCGTGTGATCGTTGCCATCAACATCGACCCTGAAGCACCGATCTTCAAAGTGGCCGATTATGGCATGATCGGGGATCTCTTCGAGCTTCTCCCCGCTCTGGAAAAAGCCCTCTGAGGCACCCGGCAGGCGAGGCAGACACGCCCCTTTGCCCGGTTCTTTGCAAAAAACCCGCTCTTCCTTCTGGAAGGCGGGTTTTTTTGCGTGTCATGCCCATTTCTGTAAAGAAGGCTTCATTTTTCTATAAAAACAGTCCGTTTGCCCCTTGCGCCTTTCCCTGATGAAGGGTAGGAATAGCCCCACAAAGTCGGAGTGTAGCTCAGCCTGGTAGAGCACTGTGTTCGGGACGCAGGGGCCGGAGGTTCGAATCCTCTCACTCCGACCATTTCATCCCCTGACAATTCCATTTTCTTTCGTTGGCCAGGCAGGTTGTCTTTCCCGGCGTGGTCCCTTTGTCATGTTGGCGCTCCCCATAGTGTGATCGTATCATTAAAGTAAAGATTAACCTTTAGCATCCTTTCCAGCCCTGTCCCTCTCCCCATATCATGAAGGGGCAATGGACGCTCTCTCCATTATGAGCAATAAGAGGGCGTGCCTTTCATCATGATGGCCGAAACCGGACGCCACTCATCCATGACCAACAGGCCAGTCTCATTTTTCTGCAAGGATCGGATCATGACCCGCAAGATTTACTCTCTCATCGCTGCTGCCGTGCTGGCCGGTTCTGCTGCTCCAGCCATGGCCGAGCCGGGTGGTTGCCTGAAATATGGTGCCGCCGGGGCCGTAGCTGGCCATGTTGCCCATAAGCATGGCGTAATCGGTGCTGTAGGCGGCTGCGCCGTCGGCATGTATCAGCGCCACAAATACCGCAAGAGCATCGCCGAGAAAGCTGCCCTGTGGGAGAAGGAACATCCTGTCGACAGCAAGCAGAATGGTTCCGGCTGGTGGCAGAACAACCATTCTGCTGCTGCGACAAACCAGAAGGCCCAGTGGTACGATGCCGAACATCCGGAAAGTGACGCACAGCCTGCGGCTCACTGATGCCTGACCGTTCCTGTGTGAACAGAAAAACCCGGCCAGAAATGGCCGGGTTTTTTCATGCCTGAACGGAATGTTCCTTCACCCAGTCAGAACTGGAACCCTTTCATGGCCTGCCGGGAGAGGGTCTCCAGCAACGTGACAGCCTCTGGCGCATCATTCAGGCAGGGAATGAAAGCAAATTCCTCACCACCTGCTTCCATGAATTCCTCACGCACCTCACGACCAATTTCATCCAGCGTTTCGATGCAGTCCGCCATGAAACCGGGCATGATGACGGCAATCTTCGTGATCCCCTGTTTCGGCAGGGCCGAGATGTAAGGGGCCGTATAAGGCTGCAACCATTCCATGGGGCCGAAGCGTGACTGGAAGGTCAGCGGAACCTCCTCCTCGCTCAGACCCAGAGCCGCCGCCAGAGCTTTCGTCGTGCGGACACATTCATCCCGGTAGGAGTCGCCCTTCTCCACGAACTCTTTCGGCAGGCCATGATAGGAGGCCACCAGACGCTGCGGCGTGAAAGACAGTCCCTCATAAACCCGGCGCACGGAAGCCACCAGGGCCTCAATGAACTGTGGATGATCCGGGAAGGAAGGAACCGTCAGCACGGAAGGCTGACGCCGCAGGCGCATCAGGGCACGGAACAGCTGGTCATTGGCCGTTGCGGTCGTCGTGGCGGAATATTGCGGATAGAGAGGAATGCTGACGATACGGTCACAACCCTGGTCCATCAGCTCTGCCACGGCCTGCTTCACAGAGGGCTGGCCATAGCGCATCCCCCAGGCCACCGGGATTCCATCCGGGGCCAGACGCTCGGCCAGCCCTTCCGCCTGCTTGCGGGTGAAGACACGCAGAGGGGAGGCATTCTCCTCCCTGTCCCAGATGCGGGCATAGTTGGCCCCACTGGCCGAGGGCCGACGGGCCAGCACCAGCGTGTTGAGGATCGGCTGCCAGATGAGGGGATGGGCCTCAATCACCCGCCTGTCTGAAAGAAACTCCCTCAGATAGCGGCGGACGGAGAAATACCCCGTATCATCCGGCGTGCCGAGATTGACGAGAAGAACACCAACCCGCCCCCCGGAGGGAACAGGCGTGCGAGGAGGCGTGTAAGTGAAATAAGACATAGCTCATCCACTATGGAGACAGCACCACCTTTTGGGAAGAGGATTTCACTTACACTCTTTTACAGGCATAACTTATGAAAAGGTTCCACCAGAAAGGCAGAACCTTTTCCAGAAAGTAACGCCTTTTACGCCGGCTCTTCCGGGCGGGCAACCGGCTGCCAGAGCGGCGAGTTCTTGCCGATCAGATGCTGCTCATGCAGGCTTTCGGCAATCTGCACGGCATTGAGGGCTGCTCCCTTGCGGAGATTGTCCGACACGCACCAGAAGGCCAGACCATTCTCCACGGTCGGGTCAATGCGCAGGCGGGACACATAGGTGTCATCCTCACCCACACATTCGATCGGAGTGACGTAACCGCCATCTTCCCGCTCGTCCCGCAGCACGACGCCCGGAGCCTTCCGCAGGGCGGCACGGGCCTTCTCCAGATCGACCGGCTTCTCACACTCGATGCTGATGGCCTCGGAATGACCGATGAAGACCGGCACACGCACGCAGGTGGCCAGAACCTTGATGTCTGGGTCCAGAATCTTGCGGGTCTCGACCGCCATCTTCCATTCTTCCTTGGTGGAACCATCCTCCATGAAGCGGTCGATATGCGGGATCAGGTTGAAGGCGATCTGCTTGGTGAACTGGGCAATGGTCGGTGCGTCATTCACGAAGCTGCCCTTCGTCTGGCTGAACAGCTCATCCATGCCAGACTTCCCGGCTCCCGACACGGCCTGATAGGTGGACACCACCACACGCCTGATGCGGAACAGGTCATGCAGCGGCTTCAGGGCCACCATCATCTGGGCGGTGGAGCAGTTGGGGTTGGCGATGATGCCCTTGCGGGCCTTCTTCAGGGCAGCTGCATTGACCTCCGGCACCACGAGCGGCACGCCCGGCTCCATGCGGAAATGGGACGTGTTGTCCACGACCAGACATTTCGCTGCCGCAGCCTTGGGGGCATACTTTGCAGATACCGCCCCACCGGGAGAAAACAGGGCGATATCCCAGCCCGTGAAATCGAACGTCTCCAGATTCTGGACCTTCAGGACCTTCTTCTCACCAAAGGACACCTCACGCCCGGCAGACCGGGCGGAGGCCAGTGCCACGATGTCATCCACCGGGAACTGACGCTCCGCCAGTGTCTTCAGAATCTCACGCCCAACAGCCCCTGTCGCTCCAACGACGGCAACCCTGTAACCCATTCTCTCATTCTCCCTCAGGCAGGGCCCAACCCCGCCCCGTTTCATTCAGAAACCCATCCGGGCCTCATTATAAGAGCTGTCTCTACCCGAAAAAAGGCAACCGCTTGCAGAAGGCGGACACATGATGGCGCACCAGCTCATACCGGGCACGGCCATCCTGCGCCATGTAATTGAGCTGGACCGTGTGGCGTGCCCCCACATAGGGGCGGTGGCCGTGCCATGTGTCCGGCCCATTGGGGAAAATGACCAGCGTGCCACCAACAGGCGGAATCTCGCTGGCATAATCCTCCACATCGTCAGGCCCGTTGAGAAAACGCAGGCACCCCCCCTTGTGATCCCAATCCTTTTCCGGGTCATTGAGATAGAGCAGGATGGTCACACGCTTGGAGGCACTGTCCCTGTGTATGCGGCCATCCTTGGCCCGTGTCTGGCCCCGCATGGTCACCATGCTGGGCGCAGAACGGACATCCAGCCCGAATTTCTCAGAGACGATCTCTTTCAGCCGGGGCCCGGCAAAGTCTTCCATCATGGCCTTGAGCTCGGGATGGAGCTCCAGCGCCCCGATGGGGAAAGACCCGCCCGCCCGTATCTCCGGCAGCAGGGACACGGCCCGGGCCAGCGACGGCCCCGCAAGGAAATCCGGCACCACAATGTGCGGACATGGCACCCGGCTGACCACGGCCCGCCTGACAGCCTCGTAATTGATAGAAATCGTACTCATGGTGACAGTCACGCTACCGTCCTCCGGCAGGGCAGGCAAGCCGTCCCGGCCCCTCTGACGACAAGGTGAGGGAAGATTTTGCCTTCCCGGCACGATCGGTTAAAAATACCCTCCCAGCGAGGCAAGAAGGGAAGATGCCATCATGACGGGCTCACCGAACCACCAGAATGCGATCAATGGCGAAAACATCGCCTATCTCGGTGAGCTGTACACCCAGTGGCTGGAGGACCCGGCCTCCGTCCCTTCCGACTATGACACGCTGTTCGCCACCATGGGCGACCCTGCCAGACATGAGACAGGCCCGCACGCCACGGTCCCGGACGTCAGCCTGCGGGATGAACGGCTGAAGGAGGCCTTCCGCCTCTGCGGGCATCTCCAGGCAGAGCTGGACCCGCTGGGCCTGCGCCCTGCCCGCCAGATCGATGCCCTCACCCCCGACAGCCAGACCGACCCCACCCTGCTGGCCCGCCTGAAACGGACCTATTGCGGGCCGATCGGGGCGGAGTTCATGCATCTTCAGGACAGCCAGCAGCGGCAGTGGTGGATCGACCATCTGGAAGAAAAACCGGCCACCGCCCTGCCCCTCTCGCAGGAGCGCATCCTGAGCCTGCTCACCCGTGCCGAAGGCTTCGAGACCTTCTGCCAGCAGCGTTTCACCGGGATGCGCCGTTTCGGCCTTGAAGGCGGAGAAAGCCTCATCGTCGCCCTTCAGGCCCTGCTGAATGAGGCGGCACGGGACGGCGTGCGCTCCATCTCGCTCGGCATGCCCCATCGGGGGCGGCTGAATGTCATGGCCAACATCCTGCGCAAGCCTTATGCCGCCATCTTCAGCGAATTCGCAGGCAAGGCCTTCTACCCGGAAGGCATCCGGGTCTCCGGGGACGTGAAGTACCATCTGGGCACCACGACCACCATCCGGCAGGGCCGCCACGAGATCCGCATCTCCCTCCTCCCCAACCCGTCCCATCTGGAGGCGGTGGACCCGGTCGTGCTGGGCCGTGTCCGGGCCGACCAGGACAGGGACAGGGATGAGGACCGCCAGAAGCATCTGGGAATTCTCGTCCACGGGGACGCCGCCTTCGCCGGGCAGGGCGTGGTGTATGAAACACTCCAGCTGTCCCGGCTGGAAGGATACCGTACCGGCGGCACGGTGCATCTCATCATCAACAATCAGGTGGGCTTCACCACCAGCCCGGACTCGGCCCATTCCGGCATCTGGAACACCGACATCGCCAAGACCGTGCAGGCCCCCATCCTGCACGTGAATGGCGACAACCCCGAGGCCGTGGCCCGCTGTGCCGCCCTTGCCCATGAATGGCGGAAGACCTTTGCCAGCGACATCGTGGTGGACATCATCAGCTACCGCCGCCACGGCCATAACGAGACGGACGACCCCGCCTTCACGCAGCCTGCGATGGTGCAGACCATCAGCCAGCACCCGACACTCCGCCGCCTCTATGCCGGGAAGGTTCTGGCCGAGACGGACATCCACCCTGCCGAGGTGGAGGCCCTGTGGGATGATGTGCAGGCCCAGCTCCATCAGGCCTTCGAGGATGCCGACACCTACCAGCCGAACCCGACCGACTGGCTGGATTACAGCCCGCAGGACCCCACCCGCCTGCTGGACACGCCCGAACGCATCCAGCCCATGACGGGCGTGCCCCTACCCCGGCTCCAGCAGGTTGGGGAAGCGATGACAGCCATTCCGGCGGATTTCACCGTCCATCCCCGTCTGGCCCGGCAGCTTCGGGCGAAGCAGGCCACGCTGGCCGAGGGCGGCCCGGTGGACTGGGCCACGGCAGAGGCCCTTGCCTTTGGCACGCTGGCCCTTGATGGCCACGCCATACGCCTCTCCGGGCAGGATTGCGGCCGGGGAACCTTCAGCCAGCGCCATGCCGTGCTGACGGACCAGCATACGGGCCATCACTACACGCCGCTGGCCCATATCGCCCCCCGGCAGGCCCCCGTGAACGTGTGGAACTCTCCCCTCTCCGAATATGGCGTGATGGGGTTCGAGTATGGCTATTCTCTGGGCAACCCGGATGCGCTGGTGCTGTGGGAAGGCCAGTTTGGCGACTTCGCCAACGGGGCGCAGATCATCATCGACCAGTTCCTTGCAGCCGGAGAAACGAAATGGCTGCGGACATCCGGCCTGACCCTGCTCCTGCCCCACGGCTATGAGGGAGCCGGGCCGGAACATTCCTCCGCCCGGCCGGAGCGCTTCCTCCAGCTCTGTGCCGAGAACAACATGCGGGTCTGCATGCCCTCCAGCCCGGCGAGCTTCTTCCATCTGCTCCGGCGGCAGATCGCCCGCCGCTGCCGCAAGCCGCTGGTCGTGTTCAGCCCCAAGTCGCTCCTGCGGCACAAGCAGGCCGTCTCCCTGCTCAGCGAGATGGGACCGCAGACACGCTTTGCGCCCGTCATTGCCGATGCCACCTGCGCCGGTGGCGCACGGCGGGTCATCCTGTGCAGTGGCAAGGTCTATTACGACCTCCTCCAGCAAAGGGAAGACGCCGGACTGAAACACTGCGCCATCATCCGGCTGGAGCAGCTCTATCCTTTCCCCCATCATGCCCTGGCCGAAGAGCTGGGCCATCACCCCCAGGCAGAAGACGTCATCTGGTGTCAGGAAGAGCCGGAAAATGGCGGGGCCTGGCAGTTCGTGGACCGGCGCATCGAAGCCTGCCTGCGGGAGATCGGCCATGCCTGCACCCGCCCGCATTATGCCGGGCGCAAGGCCTCCGCCTCACCCGCCACCGGGCTGCCCGGCATCCACCAGGCCGAGCAGGAAACGCTCATCCGGCAGGCCTTGGGGCTGGAGGCCGCCTCCCCATCCATCGACTGATCCTTCATTCAAGACGTAAAGACACACATCATGCCAGTAGACAAACCCATCACCAGCCAGCTCAATTCCCTTCGCACCGGACCGGATGAACGGGGGCATTTCGGAATCCACGGCGGGCGTTTCGTGGCCGAAACCCTCATGCCCCTGATGCTGGAACTGGAAAAAGCCTACAACCACGCCAAGACTGACCCGCAGTTTCAGGAAGAGCTGGATTATTACCTCCGCCACTATGTGGGCCGTCCCAGCCCGCTCTGGCACGCCAGACGGCTGAGCGAGACGCTCGGCGGAGCGCAGATCTACCTCAAGCGGGAAGAGCTGAACCACACGGGCTCCCACAAGCTGAACAACGTGATGGGCCAGATTCTTCTGGCCCGCCGCATGGGCAAGACCCGCATCGTGGCCGAGACCGGGGCCGGACAGCACGGCGTGGCCACGGCCACCGTCTGTGCCCTCTTCGGGCTGGACTGCGAAATCTACATGGGGGCCACCGATGTGGAGCGGCAGAAGCCCAATGTCTTCCGCATGCACCTGCTGGGAGCCAAGGTCCATCCCGTCACGGCGGGAGCCGGCACGCTGAAGGATGCCATGAACGAGGCCATGCGGGACTGGGTGGCCAATGTGGAGAACACCTACTTCCTTGTCGGCACGGTGGCAGGGCCACATCCTTACCCGGCCATGGTGCGGGACTTCCAGTCCGTCATCGGGACGGAAGCCCGTGAGCAGATACAGGAACAGACAGGCCGCCTGCCGGATGCCGTCATCGCCGCCATCGGGGGCGGGTCCAACGCCATGGGGATTTTTCACCCCTTCCTCGATGATGCCGATGTCCCGCTTTACGGCGTGGAGGCCGCCGGGCTGGGGCTGGACAGCGGCAAGACGGCAGCGTCCATCGCCCGTGGCAGGCCCGGCGTCCTGCATGGCAACCGCACCTACCTGCTACAGGACGAACACGGGCAGATCACGGAGGCCCACTCCATCAGTGCGGGGCTGGACTATCCCGGCATCGGGCCGGAACATTCATGGCTCAAGGATATTGGCCGGGTGAACTACGTCAGCGCCACGGACGATCAGGCCCTCGACGCCTTCCAAACCCTCACGAAGCTGGAGGGCATCATCCCGGCGCTGGAAAGTGCCCATGCCGTGGCCCATGCCATCGTCATGGCCCCGACCATGACCAGAGACCAGACCATCATCGTCAACCTGTCCGGCCGGGGTGACAAGGACGTACCCACCGTTGCGGCCCATCTGGGCGTGAAACTGTAAGGAGAGCCACCATGAGCCGCATCAAGACCTGTTTCGACCGCCTGAAAAAAGAGGGCCGTGGTGCCCTGCTGCCCTATCTGGAAGCCTTCGACCCGGACAGGGAGACATCCCTGGCCCTGCTGCGCCAGATGCCCGAGGCCGGGGCCGATCTCATCGAAGTCGGCGTGCCCTTCTCCGACCCCTCCGCCGATGGCCCGACCATCCAGCTAGCCGCACGGCGTGGCCTGAAGGCCGGGGCCACCCTGAAGGGAACGCTGGAGCTCATCCGGGACTTCCGCAAGGAGAATGACCATACGCCGATCATCCTGATGGGCTATTACAACCCGATCGACAGTTACGGTGTGGAGCGATTCTGCAAGGATGCCCGCTCCGCCGGTGTGGATGGGCTGATCGTGGTGGACCTGCCGCCTGAGGAGTCCGAGGAGCTGGCCCCCCACGCCAGAGCGGAAGGGCTGGACATGATCACCCTGACCGCCCCCACCACCCCGGATGACCGGCTGAAGACCATCCTCAGGAAGGCCAGCGGGTTCGTCTATCATGTGAGCATCACGGGCATCACAGGCACACGCAGCGCCACGGAAGAACAGCTGAAAGCCGCCATGACCCGCCTTCGGGCCGCCACGGACCTTCCCGTCGTGGCCGGTTTTGGCATCAGCACGCCGGAGCAGGCCCGCACGGCCTCCCGCATCAGCGACGGGGCCGTCGTGGCATCCGCCATCATCAAGGAGATGGCCGCCACCTATGATGAACACGGCCACGCCACGGCCAGAAGCATCCCCACGGCACTGGAGAAAATCCGCTCCCTTGCCAGGGCGGTGCGAGAATAATCTTCTAGTCTATTTTTTCCATATCGAGCTGCTGAATGCACAAGGAACCTTGTCATGATTAGAAACATAACAATCGCAGACGTAGCAACATATCCTAAAGAAGGAATAAAGATAGATAATTTGGAAACAGTGAATTACTTTTTTGGATATAATGGATGTGGAAAAACGACCATATCACGCATCATAGAAAACATAGGCCCGTATGATGCATGCAAAATAAAATGGACAAATGATAAAAAATTACAAACTCTTGTGTATAATTCAGACTTCATAAACAAAAATATTTCTGAAAGGATCGCAGGAATATTTACTATCGGAGAAAACAATATAGATGCTAAAAATAATATAGATTCCATAAAAGAAAAAATATATTGCTTAGAAAGTAATTCTACATGCATAAAAGACGATATAGAGGAAATATACCGTGAATTAGAGAATAATAATAAAAAATTCCATGAAAAGATGTGGGATGAAAAGAAAAATTTCAATAAATACGAAAAATCATTTAAAGGATACAATGGAAGTAAAGAGAAGTTTGCCAATAAAGTCATAGAAGAATATAATAATAAAAATATAGAAAATATTGATGAAGAAGAATTTAGAAAAAATTATAATATAGTTTTTTCAAAAGAAACTAAAACTTATACTGAAATAAGATTTGATACAACAGTTTACAGTAAAGAAATTTTGTTCACATGTGAAAACTCCCCCCTTTTAGGGAGAAGTATTGTAGGAAGAAACGATACAATCGTATCCCAATTTATCAACGCAATGGGCAATTCCGATTGGGTACACCAAGGACTTAACTTTCTCGACGAAGGGGCAAGCAAGTGCCCTTTTTGTCAACAAACCATCAATGATAATATAAAATCTCAGTTAGAAAAATTTTTTGATACAACATACGAGAAATCACTTGAGGAAATTAAAGATATAAATACAAAATACATGGAGGCTCAAAGATATGTAATTTCCTTCATAGACAGCATAATAAATAAAATACAATCTTCATTGGACGTAGAGGGAATTCAAGATAAATACGAAAGAATAAAAAACATAAAGCCAAAAATATCAGAAAAATTCAATGAAAATTCTCATGTTTTCGAAAAAAAGATGAACAACCCGAGCATTGTAATAAATGAATACGAGATAAAATACACAGCTGAAATTTTACGTTTAATTGAAAGAGATGTCTCTGATATCAACGCTCTAATAATAAAACATAATGCACTAGTAACAAGAAAAGACTCTCTTGAAAGTGAATTAGACAAAAAAATATGGTCATTATTCATCAATAAAAATATGAAAGACATAAAATATCATCTCTCCGAGAAAATAAAAAATGAAAAACTTATAGAAGAAAAAAATAATGAACTTGTAGAAATGCACGGTAAAATAGAATCAAGAAATAAGGAAATAAATAATTTAGAAAAATCTCTAGTTAGCGTACAGCCAACCATCGGAAAAATAAATAACCTGCTAAAAACATATGGGTTTAAAAATTTTTACATAAAAAATATTAACAGAACAAACCAGTATACCATTGTTCGCCCTAATGGAAATGACGCCATCAACACTCTGAGTGAAGGTGAAAAATCATTTATATCATTTTTATACTTTTATTTCTTAATACATGGTGGAATAAGTGAAAATGATATAAACCAAGAAAAAGTCATCGTAATAGATGATCCTGTCTCAAGCATGGATTTTAATACATCATTCATTATCAGTGCACTTATAAAGGAAATTATTGAAAAACCCCACGATAAAACCGGAAACAATCCACAAAAAATAAGACAGATTTTCCTTTTATCTCATAATGCTTATTTCTTTAACGAAGTTACATACCAGAAACATACCAAGGGCAAATCTTTCTGGCTCATAACAAAAAAAGAAAATATTTCATCTATAAAACGCTGTGAAAGCAACCCTGTCAAGAAATCCTATGATTTACTCTGGGATGAAATTCGCAGTGCAAAAAAGAATCCTAACGAACACTCTATCGGCATACAAAACATATGCAGAAGGATACTAGAAAATTATTTCTATTTTGTAGGAGACATTGATCTTAAAGACCTTCCTAAAAAATTTCAAGATGATGACAGACTAATATGCCAATCATTAATAAACTGGACACATGATGGTTCACACAATATTCAAGATAGTATTATCACTGATATTAGTAACAACAATGTTGAGGCATATTTAGACATATTCGAACAAATTTTCATAAAAATGGATCACAAAAAACATTACGATAAGATGATGGAAAACTAGGCATATTCCCTTCCTTTTACGAAAAACCCCCAGCCACAGGACTGGGGGTTTTCCGATTGCATCTTTTTGCAGAACTGGCTCTGAAGGCTTACTTCTTCAGCCAGCGGCCAATGGCACACAGGCCAGCCAGAGCGGCCACAATGGCACCACTCCACAGCAGCGTCTGACCAACACACTGGCAACGGCTCCTGGGCTTCAGGTCCTTGCTGATGGACTGGAATGCCTCCTGGGCACGGCTGGCATATTCCTCAGCCTTGGCTTTCAGTTCATCGGGGTTGACGATTTCCTCAGCCTTGGACTTGAGCTCATCAACATTGATAGCGTCCGCCATGGATATTCCTCCCTGAATCCGCCACTGTACCGGAACAACCGGTCTGGCGGATCAAATCTTGCATTTGCGCCAGAAAATTACTGACTGCCGGTAAACATACCACTGATCATTTTACCATTCAGCAAATTTCTCTCATGGGAGCCTCGTCTTTTCTGCATATGTCCGTCTAACTCCCATGCAGAAAAACGTTTTTTCTTCACCCATGCCCAGCAAATGCTACTTTTGTTCCACATGCTACTGCACGATATACCAGCCTGACACCACCATACAGGGGAGCCCCATGCCTGCTTCACCATCATCCCAGACGCTTCCCATAGAAGGGATGAGCTGCGCCTCCTGCTCCGCACGGGTGGAGAAAGCCCTCCGGGCCGTTCCAGGCGTTGAACAGGCCAGCGTCAATCTGGCAACTGCCACGGCCCATGTCACAGGCACAGCCTCCCGCACGGCTCTCATCCAGGCTGTCGAACAGGCCGGGTATAATGTCCCGTCCCCGCCCATCACATTACGCATTGAAGGGATGAGCTGCGCTGCCTGTTCCACACGGGTGGAGAAGAGCCTTCAGGACGTCATCGGCGTCAGGATGGCCAGCGTCAATCTGGCAACCGCCACCGCACAGGTAACCGGGACAGCCACACATCAGGCGCTCATCAGCGCCATCCAGAAAATGGGATTCGCCGCCTCGCTGCTGGAGGGAGAGACAGGGCTGGAAAATGCCCTGACACAGAAAGAACGCATGAAGCAGGCCATGAAAACCCAGTGGCGGGACCTGATGATGTCTGCCCTGCTGTGGCTGGCCATCCTGTTCATGACAATGGGACACGGGTTTGGTCTCATTCCACCTGCCATACAGCCCCTGCTGCAATGGGCACTGGCCAGTGTCGCCCTGCTGGGACCGGGCCGGCGCTTCTACCAGGCCGGGATACCGGCCCTGCTGCGCCGGGCACCAAACATGAACTCACTGGTCGCACTGGGGACCGGGGCCGCCTATCTGTACTCCAGCCTCGTGGTGTTCTGCCCCACCCTGATGCCAGCCGGTACACAGCATCTCTACTTTGACACCATCCTAGCCATCCTGACGCTCGTTCTTCTGGGACGCATGATGGAGGCCAGAGCAAAAGGCCGCACATCCGCAGCGCTGGAAAAACTGACCCATCTGCAACCGCAGCATGCCCATCTGCTGACTGAAGGAACATGCCGCATTGTCCCTGTCGCCCAGATACAGACGGGCGACAGGCTCCTTGTCCGCCCCGGCGAGCGGGTTCCGCTGGATGGAATCGTACTGGAAGGGGAAAGCCATCTGGATGAATCCCTGCTGACAGGCGAGCCCATGCCAGCCCTCCGGCAGGTCGGCGATACCGTCATCGGCGGGACCATCAACCAGGAAGGAACACTGACGGTCCAGGCCACGGCCACCGGAGCCGACACCATGCTGGCCCGCATCATCAGCATGGTCGCACAGGCCCAGGGTGGCAAACTGCCCATCCAGTCCCTCGTGGACAAAGTGACCCTGTGGTTTGTCCCAGCCATCATTCTGCTGGCCGTGCTGACATTCCTCATCTGGCTGTTTCTGGGCCCTGCCCCGGCGCTGGGCCATGCTCTCGTCAATGCCATTGCCGTACTGATCGCCGCCTGTCCCTGTGCCATGGGCCTCGCCACGCCAACAGCCATCATGGTCGGTACGGGCAAAGCGGCGGAAATGGGCATCCTCTTCCGCAAGGGCGAAGCCCTCCAGACGCTGGAATCCACCACTCTGGTTGCCTTCGACAAGACCGGCACCCTGACGGCCGGCCAGCCCCGGATGACAGAATTCTACCTGCTGGACAAGAACACCTCCGACCATCCTGAGCAGACCGAGAACACCCTGCTGGCCTTTGCCGCCTCGGTCGAAACGCAGTCCGACCACCCTGTCAGCCGGGCCATCGTCACAGCTGCGCAGGAACGGGACCTGCCTTCCGTAAAGACCCGTCATGCCCGCATCATGCCCGGACTGGGCATAGAAGCGCAGGATGAAGACGGGCAGAGCATCCATCTTGGCAGTCAGGCCTGCATGAGGGCTCTGGGCTTCCATAATGCAGAAGCCAACCGGCTTGCTGCAGAGCTGAGCCAGAAAGGCACGTCCCCCCTCTTCATGGCCCATGGGGGGCAGATCGTGGCCCTCATGGGCGTGGCGGACCCCATCCGCCCATCCGCCATGAAAGCCGTTGCAGCCCTGCGGGCCCAGAATATACGGACAGCCATGATTACCGGGGACATCGAACCTACAGCCCGGCATATCGCCCGCCTGGCCGGAATCGAGGAAGTCATCGCCCAGGTCCTGCCGCATGAAAAAGGTGAGGCCATACGGACCCTTCAGAAGACACACGGTTCCGTGGCCTTCGTGGGCGATGGCATCAATGACGCCCCGGCATTGGCACAGGCTGACACCGGGCTTGCCATCAGCCATGGAACAGATATCGCCATAGAGGCCGCAGACCTCGTCCTGACGGGCGAGAGCCTGATGACCGTGCCCAATGCCCTTGCCCTGTCCCGGGCCACGATGACCATCATACGGCAGAATCTCTTCTGGGCTTTCGCCTACAACATCGTGCTGCTGCCGATTGCCGCAGGGGTGCTCTACCCATTCACTGGCACGCTGCTGTCCCCCCTTTCGCCGCAGGGGCCATGGCGCTCTCCAGCATCTTCGTGCTCTGCAACACGTTACGGCTGCGACGCCTCCGCACGGTCGTGGAAACCGAGACCAGCACGGAAGTCTGAGACCCTGGCCGGGGGCGGGCCTTCATGCCCTGCCCCCGGCCTCTCCTCCTCACACACCAGCCAGAACGGCGGCCAGAGCCTCCACAACAGGCGGCAGGTTGTGCTCATTCAGCCCCGCCATGCAGACACGGCCACTGCGAAGAACATAGACACCATGCTCCTCCCGCAGACGGTCCACCTGAGCGGGTGACAGCTTCATCATGCTGAACATGCCACGCTGCTTCAGCAGGTACCGGAAATCCTGCCCCAGTAAACGGGCGGAAAGCTGCTCATGAAGCCTCTGGCGCATCACACGGATGCGGGCCCCCATGGCTGCCACTTCCTCCCGCCAGAGCTGCGCCAAGGCCTGATCTCCCAGAACGGCATCCACAAGCTGCGCCCCACGGACGGGCGGACTGGAATAGTTCCGCCGCACCGTGACCTTGAGCTGGCTCAGCACCCGCTCTGCCGCATCACCATCCCGACAGACGACCGACAGGGCCCCGATGCGGTCCCCATACAGGGAAAATATCTTGGAGAACGAATTGCTGAGCAGGAACTCCAGCCCCGCATCCACCATGGCCCGCACGGCATACACGTCTGCCTCCAGCCCATGACCCAGCCCCTGATAGGCAAGGTCCAGAAACGGGATCAGCTTCCGGTCCTTCAGGACAGGGATCAGCTCATCCCACTGGTCAGCCGTCAGATCGGCCCCTGTCGGATTATGGCAGCAGGGATGAAGCAGGACGACATGATGTTCCGGAATCTGGCGGATGCAGGCCATCATGGCCTCAAAATTCACACTGCCCGTTGCCGGGTCAAAATAGGGATAGGCCTGTGTCCTGAAACCGGCCCCGGCAAAAATGGAAATGTGATTTTCCCATGTCGGATCACTGACCCACAGTTCGGCCTGAGGAAAATAGCGGTGCAGGAAATCTGCCCCGACCTTCAGCGCGCCAGACCCACCAAGACTCTGGACCGTGGCGATGCGGCCGGTCTGCACCGGCTCGCTGCCACAGCCAAACAGCAGGTGCTGGACAGCCTGCCTGTAGGAAGCCAGACCTTCCATCGGCAGGTAGAGGTCCGGCCTGTCCTGCTGGGTGGCCAGCCTTTCATGCGCCTTGCGGATGCAGGCCAGCTGCGGGACATGACCTGCCTCATCATAATACAGGCCAATGCTGAGATTGACCTTCTTCGCCCGGTCATCCCGCTTGAAGTCCTCCACCAGCGACAGGATGGGATCTCCCGGAGACAGTTCAACAGACTGGAACATGGACTGCTTCATCCTTTTTTCACACTGGTCTTCATACTGGCATTGTGCGGGCCCTGCGGGCCGTAATCATAATCCGCCACGACCATGCCAAATCTCTTCAGGGCATCCGGAGCATCCATCTCCGGCAGAAGGACCTCGATGAACACGGCACGGTCGGCCTGTTCTGCCTGTTTCAGGACCTGCTCCAGATCGCTGACCGTTTCCACCACGAGGGACAGGGCCCTGTCCTCCCGGTCGAACGCCCGGGGCAGGTCAGCATAACGCCAGTTGGCAATGTCATTGTACCGGGAATGTTCCCCCAGAATCAGGCGCTCGATCGTATAGCCCCTGTTGTTGAGCAGGAAGATGATGGGCTTCTGGTCATGCCGCAGGATGGTGGAGAGCTCCTGCGCTGTCAGCTGGAAGGAACCATCACCGATGAAGAGCAGGTGCCGCCGGTCCGGGCTGCCAAGCTGGGAGCCGAACAGGGCTGGCAGGGTATAGCCGATGGCCCCCCAGATGGGCTGGGAAATGTAATGGCTGTTCCGGGGGAAAGGCGTGCCCAGCAGGGCGGTGTTGCTCGTCCCCGCCTCACCGACCACGACATCCCCTTCCTTCAGGAAACGGGCCACACGGGGCCAGAGGGTCGCATGGGTCAGCCGGTCCGCCGCCTCACCGGGCAGGGACGCAGCAGAATCCGCCGGACGGGCAGGCAGCGTGCGGGAAGACGGCGTCACCTGCGCCAGCAGGGCCTCCAGCACGGCCCCGACAGGGGCAGCCGGAATGGACCGGCCTGCAAGGCTCACATCATGGGCCTGAAGATTGATGAACGCCTCCGGGCGGATCTCATGCGTGAAGAAGCCCGTGTTGAGCTCCGTGAAACGCAGGCCGACCCCGATCACGCAGTCTGACTGGCTGACCAGCTCCCTGATGTCCGGGCGGCTGGCCCCACCCACATAGCCACCCAGATAGTAGGGGGCTGTCTCATCCAGCACGGCCTTGGCCGGAGCCGCCGCCACACAGGGGATTGCACAGCGTTCCGCCAGCACAGCAATCTGCCCGGCCACGCCGAAGCGGTCGGCATCGGAATCGAGAATCATCACCGGCGAGCGGGCCGCAGCCAGACGTGTGGCGATGTGCCCGGCCGCCAGGGCCACCTGTTCCGCATCACCCTGCGGAAGGGCAAAACGGAACGGCTCTTCGGGCACCTCGATGTTCAGATGGGTGATGTCGGATGGCAGCTGGAGATGGACAGGCCGCCGCTCCCGCCAGCAGGTCTGGAGGACACGGTCGATTTCTTCCACGGCATTTTCCGGCGTCAGGCGGGCCTGGGCGACCGTATATTCCGCCATGCACCGCCCGATGTTGCCATACCCGCCATCACCCAGCGTATGATGCAGCAGGGCACGCCCCTCGACCGCATGAAGCGGTGGAATCCCGGTGATGTGCACGAACGGAACACGCTCGGCATAGGCCCCGGCAATGCCACTGATGGCCCCGAGGTCACCCACGCCAAAGGTCGTCACCAGGCCGCACAGGCCGGAGGTGCGGGCATAGCCATCGGCGGCATAGGCGGCATTCAGCTCGTTGCAGTTCCCCACGAAGGTCAGGGACGCATCAGCCTCCACCTGCTCCAGAAAAGAAAGGTTGAAATCCCCCGGAACACCGAAAAGATGGCTGATTCCTGCCTCGACGAGGCGGCGGGCCAGATAGGCCCCGATCTGCATGCGCATGAACAAATTCCTAAAACCTGTGAAGAGGGCGTACTCCCGTACAGGCAGAATACCCGCCTCGCACGAAACCCCGTTCGGCCCTCGATCATACTGCAATATATATGCAATCTGTGTGCAAATATGATCTATCATGCCCCCTTCTCCGCACGGATCACGCATGAAAGCGCACATCATGGACCATCTTGACTGGAAGCTCCTGTCCGCCCTGCACCGCAACGGGCGTCTGACCAACCGGGAGCTGGGCGAGGCCATCGGCCTCTCACCGTCCCAGTGTTCCCGCCGCCGACTCCTGCTGGAGAAGGCCGGTGTCATCCGGGGGTACAGTGTCACGCTGGACCAGCAGGCCATGGGGCTGGGCGTGATGGCCTTCGTCCAGGTCATCATGAAGGGCCATGCTGCCGGGGCCTTCGAACGCTTCCAGGCCCTCATAAACAGTACCTCCATGATCCAGGAAGCCCATGCCGTCAGCGGTGATGCCGATTACATCCTCAAGGTCGTGACGAAAGACCTGCCGAGCCTCTCCACTTTCGTTACAGACCAGTTGCTGGCGCATGACACGATCGGCCACGTGAAATCCTACATCGCCCTCCGCCCCCTGAAGACAGACAGCCCTCTACCGCCATTCCAGCCCTGAAAACCCTCCCGCTGGGCAGGAAGTCACGCAGCCGGTGAAGAGAAAGCTGGCATCTTCAGGCAAGCCCGGATAAAGTCGCCCGACCATGAAGCCCCCCTTCCGGCCAGTGCCATGGTGCCCCCGTACCGGGATGCACCACTCCGATGGCCCTCCGGCAGGCCCGGGTCCGCCTGATGATGCACCACTGCTGGAGAGTGAACAGAACACCATGAGCTGGCTGACCGAACATGTCCGTCCCAAACTGCGGAGCCTGTTACAGAGGGATGTGCCAGACAATCTCTGGACCAACTGTGAATCATGCTCGCAGATGATGCTCACCAAGGAGCTGGTCCGCAAGAAGAAGGTCTGCCCCCATTGCGGGCACCATATGCGTGCCACAGCCCATGAGCGGATGAAATGGACCTTCGATGATGGCCAGTATACCACCATCGACCTGCCCGCCGTCCCGGCCGACCCGCTGCATTTCCGGGACTCCAAACGCTATACGGACCGCCTGAAAACTGCCCGCTCCAAGGCGGGTCTTGATGATTCCCTGCTTGTCGCCCATGGCAGGATCGACGGGCGGGAAGCCGTCGTGGCCGTCATGGCCTTCGAGTTCATGGCAGGGACGATGGGCAGCGCCCTTGGGGAGGCTTTCCTGACAGCCTGCCGGGAGGCCATCCAGCGCAAGGCACCGCTCATCATCTTCACGGCCTCCGGTGGGGCCCGGATGCAGGAGGGGGTTGTCAGCCTGATGCAGATGCCCCGTACCACCATCGGCGTGGAAATGCTGCGTGAGGCCGGGCTGCCCTATCTGGTAGTCCTCACCAACCCGACGACGGGTGGCGTGTCCGCCTCCTTCGCCATGCTGGGCGACATCCACATCGCTGAACCCAATGCCCTGATCGCCTTCGCCGGCCCCCGTGTCATCCGTGACACGGTGCGTGAGGAACTGCCGGAAGGCTTCCAGCGTTCCGAATATCTGAAAGACCACGGCATGGTGGACATCATTGCCAGCCGTGCCGAACTCCCCGCCCTTCTGGGGCGTCTGATCGGGATGCTGTCCCCCGCCGCCAACGGGGACGCCAAGGCTGCCCGGGCCTCCTGAACGTGTCCCTGCCCTGCTGCCCCGCGGCTGACAGCAGGGCGGGACGATGCCTCTCTCCTGCCGTCCCCCCCTGAGACAACCGGATTACGCAATCATGGCAACAGGCCAGCAGACCAGCACCCCGCAAAGTGAATTCCACGGGCGGACCGGGGCGGTAGTACGCCGCCTCCAGGAACTGCACCCCAAGCTGATCGACCTCTCTCTGGACCGGCTGGAAGTCCTGCTCGCCCGCCTCGGCCATCCTGAACGGTCCCTGCCACCGACCATCCATGTTGCCGGGACCAACGGCAAAGGCAGCACCTGTGCCAATCTGCGAGCCATTGGAGAAGCTGCGGGACTGAAGGTCCATGTCATGACCAGCCCGCACCTGCTGGACGTGACGGAGCGCTTCCGTCTGGCCGGACAGCTTGTCAGTGAAGATCAGCTCGTGGCCACTCTGGAAGAAATTGAACAGGTCAATGATGGAGCCCCCATCACCGTCTTCGAGGTACTGACAGCCGCCGGGTTCCTCCTCTTTTCCCGTGTTCCGGCTGACCTTCTGGTTCTGGAGGTCGGGCTTGGTGGCCGGTTTGATGCCACGAACGTGATCCCCACGGCCCGGGCCTGCATCATTACCTCCATCAGCCTGGACCATCAGGCCTTTCTGGGCGATGATCTGGCAGGCATTGCCCGGGAAAAGGCCGGAATCATCAAGCGGGGCGTGCCGGTCTTCGTGGCTCCACAGCCGGATGATGTCATGGCAGCCATCACAGAGATTGCCAGAACCCACGAAGCCCCACTTTACCGGCTGGGCCATGAATTCACCATCACGCCGCGACAGGACGGCCTGCTCTATCAGGACGAGGCCGGAAAGCTGACACTGCCTGCTCCAGCCCTGCATGGTCCCCATCAGGCACAGAATTCGGCCCTGGCCGTGGCAGCTCTCCGCCATGCCGGCCTGAACCTGCCAGACACGGCCTTTGCCGGTATTGCCAGCACATGCTGGCCTGCCCGCCTCCAGACGCTGCATGGCACCCTTACCCATGACATGCCCCCAGGCTGGGAACTGCTGCTGGATGGTGGCCACAACCCCGGGGCCGGTACCGTTCTGGCCGATGTTCTCAAAACATGGCAGGACCGGCCCCTGCATCTCATCGTCGGGCTGAAGGACAGCAAGGACGTGCAGGGGTTCCTGCGCCCCCTGATCCCCCATGCCACCTCCATACAGGCTGTGGCGGAAGACGGACAGCACCTGGCCATGCCTGTCCAGACCATTCTGGAAGCCGCAGCGGCGGCAGGCGGCACAGCCCTGCCCGGGCCGGACATACGCACCGCCCTGAAACGCCTGCGTGACAACGCCAGCCCCACGGGCAGACCAGCCCGAGTCCTGATCTGCGGCAGCCTCTATCTGGCAGGCTGCGCCCTGGCGCTGGATGGCGCCTCCCCACACTGAAAGGGGATCACACTTTTCCCCTTCCCCGTCCGCACCCTGCCACTGTGTGGACACACCCCAATGACAGAGCGAAACGGACCAGCATGAGCGACCAGTCCCCTGCCCCCCAGCCCAGCCCCGCAGCGGAACCCGGCGGAAGCCTCCATGAAATGCTCCAGCGTGTTCCACCTGCCAACCTGCCAGCGGAGCAGGCCCTTCTGGGGGCCATCCTGACCAACAACAAGGCTTATGAGAGCGTCTCGGACTTCCTGCACCCCTCCCATTTTGCCGATGCCGTCAATGCCCACATCTATGAGATGATCACGCAACGCATCGAGCGTAATGGCGGCAAGGGAGGCGTCGACATCATCACGATGCGGGGCGACTTCGAGGCCAGCCCCATTCTGGCTGCGGCCGGAGGGGCCGACTATGTGGCCAAACTGCTCAATGCCATGGTGGGCATCGTCAATGCCCGTGATTATGGCAAGGTCATCCATGACTGCTGGGTCCGCCGCCAGCTGATCGGCATCGGCACGGACATCGTCAATAACGCTCACGGTGCCCGACCTGATCTGGACGGGCCGGAACAGATTTCCGCTTCGGAAGAAGCCCTCTTCAACCTGGCAACGGACAAGGGACAGGAAGGCGGCTTTCTCGTATTTTCCCAGGCCCTGAAGAAGGCTCTCGACATTGCCGACCAGGCCTACCAGCATACGGGCGACATTGTCGGGCTGACCTCTGGCCTGCGGGATTTCGACAAGAAAACCGGTGGCCTGCACCCGTCCGACCTGCTGATCCTCGCTGGCCGTCCTGCCATGGGCAAGACCGCCCTTGCTACAAAAATCGCCTTCTCCGCAGCGCAGTCCCTCTTGCGGGAGGCAGAAGAAAAAGGTGAGCCACCTCGTGGCAGTGTGGCCATTTTCTCACTGGAAATGTCCTCCGAGCAGCTGGCCGCCCGTATCCTCTCCGAACAGGCCGAGGTATCAGGCGAGCGCATCCGCCGTGGCGATGTGGGGCCGAAGGAGTTCGACCGGTTCGTCCGTGTTGCCACGGAGCTGCAACGCCTGCCCCTGCATATTGACGACACACCAGCCATCTCCCTCTCCGCCATGCGGACACGCTGCCGCCGGCTGGCCCGCACACATGGGCTGAACCTCGTGGTGGTGGACTATCTCCAGCTCATGCGCCCGGCCATTGGCACAAGACCGGACAGTCGCGTGCTGGAAATCTCGATGATCACGCAGGGCCTCAAAGCCATCGCCAAAGAGCTGGAAGTGCCCGTCATTGCGCTCTCCCAGCTCTCCCGTCAGGTCGAATCCCGTGACGACAAGCGCCCGATGCTCTCCGACCTGCGTGAATCCGGCTCCATCGAGCAGGATGCCGATGCTGTCATGTTCGTCTATCGTGACGAATATTACCTGCAACAGCGCAAACCCAAGGAAGCCTCCTTCCCCAGTCCGGACAAATACCAGATCGCCCTGGAAGAATGGCAGCGGAAGATGTCGCTCGTCCACAACAAGGCCGAGCTGATTCTGGAGAAGCAGCGCCACGGGCCGACCGGCACTGTCCATCTCTACTTTGAAGGTGAATTCACCCGCTTTGGAGACCTGGATCTTTATCACGATGATTACCAACACAATCACAGCAGCCCGCAAGCACTCTCACATCAACCGAATACCCCTTCGCAATCAGCTGTCATCACAAAACAGAAACGCCCAACAATTCCTAGGTAACCCCCCCCCTCACTCGTGGGGCTTGTCCTCAAGCGGCGGGGTGATGACGGCGGCAGGAGTGGCGGCAATGACCTCCGGTGTAGGCTTGCGCCGCCACCACCAGCCACGATGCAGCATCTTCTCGAAACGGATCTTCTGCCGCAGCCAGTTCAACATTCCGGACAGGGTGACGACGGCAATGCCTATACCATCCCACATGTCCACGGGCTGGTTGAAAATGAAGTAGCTGAAAGCCACGATCCAGGCCATCTGGCTGTATTGCGGCAGGGCCACACGATTGGCCGGGGCAATGGAGGCGGCCAGCATGAGCAGCAGCTGCCCGGCTGCGGCCAGAAACCCGTAGCCAAACAGCAGCAGCCATTCATTCACCCCATGTGGCACGACAAAATGCTGCACCATCAGGATGCCATCCCCCACCAGCGGCCCGCACAGGCTGGAGCCGTACAGCGTCAGGCGGGATGTTTCCTTGCCCGCAAAACGGTAGGCAATCACGCTGACAGCCGAAGCCATGGCCACCACAATGGCACAGAGATGCCCGAACTGAAGCGCCTTCACACCGGGGCGCAGCACGATCATCACACCTGCAAAACCCAGCAGGACAGACAGCCACGCCCATCCCGTCACCTGTTCCTTGAGGAACAGCACGGAGACGATGGTGACGAAAAACGGCATCAGGAACATCAGGGAGAGGGCTTCTGGCATGGGCAGAAGCATGAAGGCCTCCACACTTCCTGCCGTGGCCACGAAGACCGCCGCCGCCCGCACGAGCCAGAGCCACGGATGACTGGACAACACCAGCGCCCGATAAGACTCATTCGGGCGCTTCAGCAGCGGAACGATCAACAGGCCGAACACACCGCCGAAAAACGCTACCTCGAACGGGTCCAGCCGCCCGGCCAACCCCTTGGAACAGGCATCACTGATGGAAAAAAACGCATACCCCAGAAAGGCCAGTACGATGCCCGATGTAAAAAGTATCTTCCTCATGCAATCCCTGTCCCTGACACTCCGGCCGCTATGGCGTCATGCCAAGGGTAAGGGCTAACCCACCAAAAAGAAACCACCCAACCATATCTCTACAGGATGGCAGCCCTGTGATGATGTTCCATCGTCACAGGGACAAGGCAACGCCCCCCATCACGCTGCGCCGCAGACCATATTGCGGGGCACCAACACCGACCCCACTGCCATCACGCAACATGTATCGCCGGTCGAACAGGTTGATGACATCCAGCCGCAGCTGCATGGTGTGTCCGCCCAGCCAGGGCATATGCCGTAAAGCCTGCACCAGCCCCAGATTGAAGGTGACATATTGCGGCACATGCGCCCCATTGGGGATGGTACCTCCGGCTGTTTCCCTGTCCTTCCGCAGGCCGCTGCCATAAATCATGGTGCCCGAAAACTGGAGGGGATGATTCGTCCTGTGGAAAAAAGCATAGGAGCCACCGGCAGAGGCCGTGATCAGCTGGTCATGATCCAGATGGACCCAGTGATTCCTCATGTAGTGGAGGTCGTCACTGTCAAAATTCCACTGGGCTGACGTAATCTCCTTGCCCGTGGCCCGTGACACCGCCAGATTGCCGTAGAGGGTCAGGGGGCCCGTGCTGTAATCAGTCGTCAGCTCCACACCACGGACACGGCCCCGGTGATAATTGAACGCTGTCAGAATGACAGGGGCGCCGAACTGCCCTTCATCAATCAGGTTTTTCGCCTGCTTCCAGTACGCATCCAGCCCGACATGCCAATGGCGTGTCAGCTGCTGCATGAAGCCGACATCATAATAATTGTCCTGCTCCGCCTTCACACGATCATTCTGATAGTTGGCCGGTGCGGCGGATGTCCCCTCAAAACGGTCCAGAGATGTCGTGCCAATCGTCTCGAAAGGCGGAGGTGTCAGATAACGTGCATATCCCACATGGAACCGCCCGCCATGCCATGGTGTCCAGACCAGCGACACACGGGGGCTGAGCTGGTGGGCATGAACATATTCCTCCACACCATCAAACCGTACCCCTCCATTGAAGACAAGAGACCGTGCAAGGTGCCATTCATCCTGGAGATAGACCCCGTACAAAGCACCCGTCTTGCCCGATGAATCATGCACTTTCACGGTCTGGGGGCTGACAGTCCCTTCTTCATCAACCGGATAGACCAGTGAGCTGCTCTTGCTCACAGCACGCTCGCCATAAGCCTGCACACCTCCCCGCACGGTATGCGTGCGATTGACGTGCCATGTCACATCACTCTGCACACCGCTGGAAAACACCGACCGGGCTGCCTGCTGGGCAAGGCCGTTATAGACAAGGTCCCCCACCCAGTCGGGTGAGTAGCGCATGGAACTGTACCGCAGGATGGCGGATGTCTGGGCACTGACCTTCTCATGGTCTTCCTGCCAGGAGAGGATGGCGAAATCCGTGATCTGCTGCTGGTGTTCATCCAGATGGCTGCTGTCTGGCGCATCCTCCTGCACAGGCCGATTGTCCGCCTTGAAAAGCGGCGTGGCAAACTGGTGCTGCTGGCCGGGATTGTTGGGCAGCTGATACCAGGCATTGGAAAGCCCCGCCGTCAGGCTGAAGCGTGTTTCCGGCCGGAGAGTATACCGCAGATGCCCCAGAACATGATACTGGTTGGAGAGGTCGTGAATGGCATTGTAACTGGGGGTCGTGTTCTCGATCCCCACCCGATTGTGAACGGCATCTGCCGTGATGAAGCCATCCCACTGCCCCCAATGCCCGCCATACTGGATGGCAGGCTGCACATAGTCCCGCACGCCACCATAACCAGAGAGGGTTCCGCCTTCATCCGACACGCCGTTCTTCGTCTGGATGTCGATCACACCGGCCTGCCGGAAGCCGTACTCCGCTGGCAGGACACCGGTCGTCAGGCTCATGGAATGGGCAAAGCGGGTCATCAGAGCCTGCCCAAAAACGCTCACACCTTCCGGCAGGGCCACACCATCCAGCCGAAACTGGACATCATTATGATCTCCCCGGATGTGAATCTGCCCGTAACTGTCCTGCGCCACGCCGGGAGCCTGCAACAGGATGCTGTTCAGCGGGGCATTGTCGGCACCGGGATTGGCCTCGATGGCCTTGCGGGAAAAATTCGTCTGCGTGGCCCCGATGGCAGGCTGAAGAGCCGCACGGGCCTGATCCAGCCGCCGGGCCGTGACGTGAATATGCTCCTCCCTGCTGTCCACCTTACGGACAGACCCATCCCCCCCATTCTGGGGCTGGTCTCCCGTGGATGTGACTGACGGCTTCCCGCCTGTCTCCACATCACCAGCCTGGGCTGCCTGAGACAGCGTGCCAGACGCCACCAGGGCCAACACCGCATAAATGGCTCCACCCCGTCCCATCATCACCATGATGTTCTCCAGTCCTCGTCATGCTGGTCTGATTGTTCATCGCAAGTTATGTTATAACATAACATATGTGAAGCCATTCTTTTCCGGTGCCCATAAAAAAGGCCGGGACATGTCCCGGCCTTTCCTCAGATCATCTTCACGCCAATCAGCAACAACAGAGTTCCCAGAATGAGCCGCTGCCAGCGTTCCGGGCATCGCCCGGCGCAATGGGTACCAAGCCAGATGCCCGGTAGGGAGCCACTCAGCAGGAGCAGCAGGGTCGGCACCATGACGTCCCCTTCCACCCAGTGGCCTGCCCCGGCAATCAGTGTCAGGGGAATGGCATGGGCAATGTCGATGGCCACGAGTTCACGCAGGGGCAGGGTCGGATACAGCATCACCAGCACGGCCATGCCGATGGCCCCGGCCCCGACGGAGGACAGGCTGACCATGCAGCCCAGCACGAAACCCAGCACGACCGTCAGAACCCGTGACTGTACCGGTCCCCCCAGCTGATGCCGCAGCACCCACGCTTTAAGCGTCGGACGGAACAGGATGGCCGGGGCCGTCACCAGCAGGCAGATGCCCAGCGACAGGCGGATGACATGCGCCATCTCCTGCGGCGACCCCAGATGCCGCAGCCAGAGCAGAGCCACCGCCACACCGGGGAGGCTGCCTGCCATCATCCACAGCACAATGGACCAGCGTACCGGCCCGCACCGCCTGTGCAGGACTGTCCCGAACAGTTTCGTCACGGCGGCATAGACGAGGTCCGTCCCCACGGCAGCCTTGGGGTGGATCCCACACAGCAGGATGAGCAGCGGCGTCATCAGCGATCCGCCACCCACGCCTGTCATGCCGACCAGAAACCCGACCAATGCGCCGGAGATGACATAAGCCAGATGCCCCATCACCTTATCCTTCTCCCAGAACGGAAAGAGCCTTTTTCAGACAAAGCCTCCCCCACCGGCATTTTCCTGCTGGAAAAACCGGGTTCCTGTTCCATGTTCTTTCAGAAACCGGGGCCCGCCGGGCCTCACCTCATGGAGGAAGGCCCGGCAGAACCGTCTGTCAGCGCACGACCTTATGAACGGCGTCCGTCAGGTGCCGTACGCTCCGGGCCACGTCACCATCACCGGGGACGACAACATCCGGCTTTTCCGGTGCTTCATAAGCCGAAGACACACCCGTAAACTCGGCAATCCGGCCTTCTTCCGCCTGAGCATACAGGCCCTTCGGGTCACGGCGGCGGCACAGTTCGGGGGCCGTATCCACAAAGACCTCGTGCCAGTCTTCCCCGATGATCGCCTTGGCCATCGCCCGGTCCCGGATGAGCGGAGAGACCAGAGCCACCAGCACGATCTGCCCGGCATCCGCCAGAATACGGGCCACATGGGCCACACGGCGGATATTCTCCCGCCGGTCTTCCGGCGAGAAGCCAAGATCGCTGCACAGGCCGGAGCGAACCGTATCGCCATCCAGCACGGTGACATGCAGCCCCTCACGGCTGAGGGCCTCCTCGGCATGGCGGGCGATGGTGCTCTTTCCGGCACCGGGCAGACCGGTCATCCAGAACACGGCCCGACCATGCCCCCGCAGACCAGCCCGGACGGCATCACTCACGCCGCTGGCTGTCGGATGGATGGCCTTGGCTCCCTCCGGCAGGGCCGCCGGACCGATCAGCGGGGCACCGCCAACGATCTTCTGATGACGGTCCACCAGAACACCACGCCCGTCCGGCATTCCCGGCGCAAAGGGATCGAAGAGGATGTTGCGGGCCACGGCGAGGGTGATCTCGGCAAAGCCGTCCGGTGGCACCTCATCCGCCGGACTCAGGCTGAGATCATCAAGGTCCACCACGGCATCAATGGAAGCCACGGTGACATCATGTTCTGCCGTGGCCAGACGCAGCCGGAAACTCTCCCCCACACGCAGCGGCTCACCACGCAGCCAGAACAGCCGTGTCCTGAGACGGGCGGCCTTCAGCGGGGCTGCGGCTTCATCACCGGCAGGGAACAGCAGGTCCCCACGATCCGGCACCAGATCAGGCTCCAGCCGCAGGGCGATGGATTCACCAGCTCCGGCCACAGGATGATGCGGAGCATGCCAGCGGCAGACCTCGGCCACGGTGGCCTCCTGCCCCTGCCCGCCAATTTCCAGCCGGTCTCCTTCCCGCACCGTGCCACGCTCGATGCGTCCCGCCACATAGCGGATGCCCTCGAAACGATACACGTCCTGCACCGGCATACGGAATGGCAGGGCATGACGGGATGCCGGAGGCTGGATGAGAGACAGGGCCTCCAGCAGGGTCGGCCCCCTGTACCAGTCGGCCTTTTCAGAACGTGTGGCGATATTGTCGCCATCCCGTGCCGAGGCCGGAATGACCTGGTTGACGTTGATCTCCAGCCGCCCCAGCAGCTGACGGATGTCACCTTCCACCTGCTTCAGTCTGGCTTCATCAAACCCGATGCTGTCGGCCTTGTTCAGCAGGACGATCACATGATTGATGCCGATGAGCCGCAGCAGCATGGCGTGGCGGCGTGTCTGCTCCCGCACACCCTCGGCGGCATCCACCACCAGCACGGCGGCCTCGGCATCGGCAGCACCGGTAATCATGTTGCGCAGGAACTGCCGATGGCCCGGCGCATCCACGATGACGAAATCCCGGCCATCCAGCTGGAACGGAATGCGGGTGGAATCCACCGTCACACCCTGATCCCGCTCGATCTGGAGGGAATCAAGCAGGAAGCTCCACTCCACGGCCAGACCACGCTTCCGGCTGCTTTCCACGATCTGGACGAGGCGGCCATCCGGCAGGCTGTCCGTATCATACAGAAGGCGGCCAATCAGGGTGGATTTGCCGTGATCCACATGGCCCACGATCACGATCGGCGTGCTGACACCGTGACGGACCTGCGATGATGGTGAATGAGTCTGTGTCATCGAAAAAGTCCCCTCACAGATAACCGGCAACACGGAGACGCTCGAAGGCATCTTCCGATTCATGATCCATGGCACGGCCCGCACGCTCGGAGGTACGGCTTGTCTCCAGCTCGGCAATCACTTCCGCCACGGTGGAGGCATTGCTCTCGATCGGGCTGGTGATGTCCTGATCGCCCAGTGAGCGATAACGCTTGCCATCCTTTGCAAAATAGAGGTCCACGAGCGGAATCTTCTCACGCTCGATGTACCGCCAGATGTCCAGCTCCCGCCACGCCAGCAGCGGATGGACACGGACATGCATCCCCTCCTCGTAAGGCGTGGCGTACTGGTCCCAGAATTCCGGTGGCTGGTTGCGGACATCCCACTGGTGACCGGCACCACGGGGACTGAAGACACGCTCCTTGGCACGGGTGGCCTGCTCATCACGCCGGATGCCCGCAACAACACCCCGGAATTTGTGCTGGTCGATCAGGTTTGCCAGACCAGCCGTCTTGCGGGCCGCAGACCGGGCCGCCGGTGGCAGGGAGGGGTCCATGTCCTCGACCGGGGGACACTCCCCGAGAACAAGGTCCAGATTCCACTTTTTGACGTACTCATCCCGGAAGGCATACATCTCCGGAAATTTCTTGCCCGTGTCCACATGCATGACAGGAAAAGGCACATGCCCCATGAAGGCCTTGCGGGCCAGCCAGACCATCACGTTGCTGTCCTTGCCCAGTGACCAGAGCAGGGCCAGGGGCTTCAGCTTGCGGTAGGCCTCCCGCAGGATGAAAATGCTCTGGGCCTCAAGCTGGTCCAGACCATCCATGATATGTGCGTCTTCCAGAGCCATGACTGCTCCCTTTCCTTCCTGATGGGCCATGCGGCCCGGTCTTATCGTGCGGGCCGCTCTGCAATCAGGGCAGCAGCTGAGATTTCTTCCACATTGGCGTCGGGCGGTGTGGAAACAGGCCGATGCAGGCCACATTCCGTCTTGGCCAGTCCGGCCCAACGTCCGGCACGGCTGTCCTCTCCCGCTCCCACGGGCCTCGTACAGGGTTCACAGCCGATGGAGCGGTAACCCTGCGCCACCAGCGGATGCGGCGGGAGGGCTTTCTCCTCCATGAAACGGGCGATCTGCGCCTCGCTCCAGCCAGCCAGAGGATTCAGCTTCACACTGCCATCCTCCTGCCGTTCCGCCACGGGCAGGGCCGCCCGGGTGGCCGCCTGCATCCGCTTGCGGCCTGTCACCCAGATGTCGAACTCCGGCAGAACCACCTCCAGCGGTTCCACCTTCCGCAGGGCGCAGCAGGCATCGGGGTCGAAAGCCACAAGCTGGCCCTCCGGGTCCCGATACTCCACCTCGGCACGGGCAGGGCGCAGGGTGCGGACATCCTCCAGCCCCAGATGACGGGTCAGCTCATCCCGATAGGCCAGCGTTTCCGGGAAATGCCGCTCCGTATCGAGAAAAAAGACAGGCACGGCTCTGTCCTGTGCCGCCACCTGCGCCAGCAGCACGGCAGACTCGGCACCGAAAGAAGAAATCACCGCCACACGGCCCGGAAAACGGGCCAGAACGGAGGACAGCACACGGCCCGTTTCCTCCTCCGAGGCAGCCACGTCTTCCTGCCGGGGCAGGGCCTGGAACTCATCGTCCGATATTGCCATGTGATCTGCTCCCTTCGGAAAATACGATAAGAAAGAAACTAATTACATATTTAACGGGCTTCAATGATGATTTTTGATAAATCATCAATTTTTCAGGATATAAGAATGTCATTATGAGCTTTCCAAAGAATCAGGAAGCCTGACCTCCGGCAGGAAACGGCGGAAAATCGCCTCTGAGACCGCCATTCTTTTTCACAATACAAAATCGTATTTATCAGAAGGCTCAGAAACGCAGCGTGAGGGTCGAGAGCATGTAGGTCCCGTTCTTCCCCCCGGCCTGCCTCATGCGATGTGTCAGCAGAATCGCTCCCCCATCAATCTGCCAGTTGACGTGCTGCTGAAGCTGGAACTGCACCTGCCCCTGCGGCTGCAACCCCACGGCCCGCCCGGCCTGCCGCAGCTTCGGCCCTGAAAGGAAAGAAAAGGGCGATGATGAATTATACAGCCCGTCATTCATGCTCTCCCTCCAGAGGTAAGGCACCCGGATACGGATGTTCATGAAAGGCCGGGGTGCGATGCTGGCCAGCGGGCCGGCACTCACGATGTTGGCCCTCGCAATGGTGCGTGTCAGGTCGAACGTTCCATTACGGGGTGAGAACGGAGCCGAGAACGTGCCCACGGTTCCCTCTTTCCGGCGATTGTCTCCTCCGCTGTAAGCCTCCGCCTGCACGCCCAGAAAGGGATGCAGAAAGGATGAGGAATGACGCCAGCCCAGCACGCCCCGCACGGCCCAGGCACTCACGGGACGGCTGGCAATGGATGACGTGCCGGGATGGAACCGTCCCCCCTGATACACGCCCCCCAGCTCATATTCGAAGGACGGTGCCGAACCATACCAGCGGAAGCCACCATTCTGTCGTGTCTGCGTTCCCGCCTCCGACCCTTTGTAACGGGCCACGGCTGCCGTTTTCCCCTCATCACGGAAACCCATCCAGAAGAGGTCCAGAAAGGAATGGACCTGCTCCCCCCAATGGAAAAGGGCCGCAGGGCGATCCCGACATTCCCCCCATAAAGGCGGGTGCCATCATCAAACCCGCCCCCCATGATGGTATCCCTCGTCACCTGTGTAGCGACAAAATTGTACAGGTCCAGCCTGATCCGGTTCCACAGCGCATAGCCACGGACACCATTCCACGAAAGCGGGACGTTGGGAGTTTCCCGCATGTAGACGAGCCATGAAGGAGCATCGAGAAACTGCTGCCGCCCGACCATCACGCCGGTCTTTGCACCGAACAGTTTACGCTCATACCCGACAAAGAGCTGCTGCACCCCCAGCCTGCGCCGCCATGTCGCATTATAGCCGTAATAGTTCCATCCGGCCGCCTCACCATTGTTCAGCTGCCCGAATATCCGCCAGTGCGGGCCAAGGTGAAGGTCCGCCCCCAGCAGGTTGCGTACCGTAAACCGGCCGGAATGACGCCTGTTCACCGTCCCCAGCATGGGGCTCGACTCATACCAGTTGCGTATCCGGGATTCACCGGAAAGCGACAGCCAGATGCTGCCCGACTCATTGAGGCGGATGGCCTTCAGGGGATCAAGAAAATCCGTGTAATTCCTGGGGTCTTTCTTGCTGCTCCAGTCCTCGGCCCAGGGGGCGACCCCGTAGACACCAACCGGCCCGAACCCGGCAAATTCACCATTCCCCCAGTTGAAGGCTCCCCAGTCTCCCTGATGCCGCTTGCGGGACCGGTTCTCCTCCAGCGTGACACGGCGTGGCTGGCCGATCACCCCGGCTCCCGGCATGGTCTCCACGGCAGGGGGAACCTTTTCAGTAACCTGCGCTTCCGCCTGTCCCAGCCCTGCAGCAACAGACAGTACGGCAAGAACTACCGGGGACCGCAAAAACCTGCCCGTCCGCCCCAACAGGCTGACACACCTCAGAGACAGGTCCGGTCTTTCCTGCATCGTCACTCGCCACGATGGCCTGCCTGTCTGCATGAGCGGCTCACTTATTACTTTAAATAATAGTTATTTTTATTAAATCTCATTTTATTACCCATGTGAAGACGTGAATTAACTTTTCTCTCATCCATCACGTTCCCATGGCCAAAAAAAAGATGGGCACAGCCACCAATGGTGCCGTACCCATCCCCTACACACAGCCACTATTACAATCAGGCTACGCACTCTTTCAGAAACTGCTGCATCGCCTGCCCACGATGGCTGAAGCGGTTTTTCTCCGTTTCGGCCATCTCGGCAAACGTGCGGCTTTCTCCTTCAGGAATGAAGATGGGGTCATAACCATGCCCATGCGTCCCCCTCGGTGGCCATGAGACCTGCCCCCGACACTCACCCCGTACGAAGCGATGCGTCCCATCCGGCCATGCCAGACACAGCACCACCACAAACGACGCTGCCTTGTCAGCCGACCCGCTGGCCTGCATCTCCTCATGCACACGGTTCATCGCCAGTATCATGTCCCGCTGCGGGCCTGCCCAGCGGGCAGAATAGACGCCCGGTCTGCCATCCAATGCCGCCACGCAGAAGCCGGAATCATCGGCCAGTGCCGGCAGGCCCGTTGCCCTGGCAGCGGCTTCCGCCTTGATGAGCGCATTGCCCTCAAAGTCGGCAGCCGTCTCTTCAGGCTCTGGCAGGTTCAGTTCGGCAGCCGAGCGGACCGTGATGCCGCTCTCTGCCAGCAGGAGAGAAAATTCCCGCAGCTTGCCTTCATTGTGACTTGCCAGAACAATCTCGCTGCCACGCTCCAGACGGCGGCCAGAATCCTGCCCGCTCATCATGCACCTTTCTTCCTGCGGGCCAGGGCCTCCTTCTGTACGGCGAACAGCTCCTTTGTACCTTTCTGGGCCAGACCAAACAGAATCTGGAATTCTTCAGGCCGGAAGGGTCGTTCTTCTGCCGTACCCTGAATTTCCACGATGCCGCCATCAGCGGTCAGAACGAAATTGGTATCAGCCTGTGCCGTGCTGTCTTCCGCATAATCAAGGTCCAGCACCGGCCCGGCATCCGTCAGCCCGCAGGACACGGCAGCCACCTGCCCCGTCAGCGCCTTCGACTTGCCCATGCCTTCCAGAGCGATGGCCAGAGCCACCCACGCCCCGGTAATGGAGGCACAGCGTGTGCCGCCATCGGCGTTCAGCACGTCACAGTCCAGCGTGATCATGCACTCGCCCAGAGCCTTGAGGTCCACACAGGCCCGCAGGGAACGGCCGATGAGACGCTGGATCTCCTGCGTGCGGCCGGACTGCTTGCCACGGGCGGCCTCGCGGGAACCACGGGTGTGGGTGGCACGGGGCAGCATCCCATATTCCGCCGTGACCCAGCCCTGGCCCTGCCCCCGCAGGAACGGCGGCACCCGTGTCTCGACGGAAGCGGTGCAGAGCACCTCCGTCCCGCCGACACGGATCAGGGCGGACCCTTCCGCATGAGTGGAAAAACCGGTCTCGATGGTAACCGGGCGAAGGGCGTCGTCAGTACGGCCGGAGGGACGTTCGAACATGAAACAGCTTCCTCGAATCTCTTCAGAAAATCCACATGGGCGGGACTGGACCAGCCACCCCATGACAGGGCACCACCATAGGCAGCCCCCGTCCCCTCGGCCATACCCACCCATAAAAAACAGGCAACACTCTGCTTCTTCCCGTTCTTTTGCAGGCCATGTTATAGGGAGGGCATGAAGCGTTCCCCCATGCTGCCAGACAGCCCGCCCTCACCATCCCAGAAGCCCCGTTTCCGCCGCTGGCGGTTTCTGCTGGGGGCTGCCCTTGGCATCGGTACGTTTGGCGTTTCTGCCGTCATTCTCACAGGGGTGGGACTGTATGCCCATCTCAGCGCCAATCTGCCCAGCGTGGACGCTCTCCAGCATTACAAGCCGCCCGTGGTCAGCCGACTGTACACGGCCGATGACCAGCTCATGGCGGAGCTGTCCCACGAGCGGCGCATCTATGTGCCCATCCGGGCCATTCCCCCGCTCGTCCGCAATGCCTTCATAGCGGCGGAGGACCAGAATTTCTATTCCCATGGCGGCGTGGACCCGCTGGCCATGCTGCGGGCGGGCGTGACGGACATCTTCAGCATCCTCACCCATCAGGGCAAACGGCCTCTGGGGGCCTCGACCATCACCCAGCAGGTGGCCAAGGTCATGCTGCTGAACAACAACAGCCTGACCATCGAACGGAAGGTGCGGGAAGCCCTGCTCGCCATGCGGATCGAGCACACGCTTTCCAAGGACCGGATTCTGGAAATCTACCTGAACGGCATCTATCTGGGGAACGGAGCCTACGGGGTCGAGGCGGCGGCGCAGACCTACTTCAACAAGACGCTGGACCAGCTGAGCGATGCCGAGGCGGCGATGCTCGCCAGCATGCCCAAATCCCCCAGCAACTATAATCCGTTCCTCCACCCCAAAGCGGCCATGTGGCGGCGCAACTGGGTGCTGGACCGGATGGGCGAAACCCACGCCATCCCTGCCGATGAAGCCCAGCAGGCCAAGCAGGACCCGCTCGTGCCGCAAGGGCAGGTGCGCTTCGGTCCACTTGCAGGGTCCGAATGGTTCGCTGCGGAAGTCCGCCGCCAGCTGACATCCCTCTATAATGAGGAACAGACAACGGAAGGCGGGCTGGACGTCCATACCAGCCTCGACCCGCACCTCCAGCAGGTCAGCACGAAACTGCTGCGGGAAGGGCTGATGGCCTATGCCCGCACCCATGAGGGCTGGCACGGGGCTGTCGGCCATCTGGACGGTGACGCCATGGCAGACTGGCAGGGCAGCATGGCCCGGCAGAAAAATCCGGCTGGCATGCTGTCCACATGGCGTCTGGCCGTCGTCCTCTCCACAACACCAGCACCCCGTGTCGGCTGGGTGAAGGCGCATGAGGCCCACACTGCCACGCTTCGCAAGACAGACGAAACATGGAGCCGCCGCACCCATCCGCTTCAGACGGGTGACCTCGTGATGATCGAGCCGCAGGATGACGGCTCCGCCGCCCTGGAGCAGATTCCGCAGGTGGAAGGGGCGACCGTTACGCTGGATGCCCATACGGGGCGTGTCCTGGCCCTCGTGGGGGGCTGGTCCTTCCAGCAGAGCCAGTTCAACCGTGTCACGCAGGCGCAGCGCCAGCCGGGGTCTTCTTTCAAGCCGCTGGTCTATCTGGCAGCGATGGAACGGGACATTTCCCCCTCCGAAACATTCGATGATTCTCCCATCAGTTTCGGAGACTGGAAGCCACAGAATTACGAACACGACAACTGGGGCCCCACCACCCTGCATGATGCCCTGCGGGAAAGCCGCAACCTCGTGACCATCCGTGTGGCGGCCCATCTGGGCATGAAGGCCGTCAGCGACATGGCCGTACGGTCCGGCATGGTGGACAACATGCCACCCTACCTGCCCGCTGCCCTCGGAGCCGTGGAGACCACCGTCCTGCGGGAGGCCGGGGCCTATGCGGCCATCGCCAATGGTGGCCACAGCATCACCCCCAGCCTGATCGACTACATCCAGAATCCTGATGGCACCATCATCTGGCGCAACCAGGCCAACCGGCGTACCGTGACAACAGAAAACGGGATGCCCGTCATCCATGATGGCCGTCCGGTCCTGGCCTCGCCGCAGAGTGCCTTCCAGATCACCACCATGATGCGGGATGTCATCGCCCGAGGCACGGGCGTACGGGCTGGCGTGGGAATCGACCGCCCCATCGCCGGGAAGACCGGTACCAGTCAGGACTATCATGATGCCTGGTTCGCCGGGTTCTCTCCCGACACCGTCACCGTGGTGTGGATCGGCTATGATGCGCCCCGCAGCCTGGGCAAGAATGAAACAGGCGGCCATCTGGCCGGGCCGATCTGGAACGGCATCATGAAGGCCGTCTTCGCCACCCGGCCCCGGCTGGAGTTCCCCGCACCGGACGGCATCACGCTGGCGGAATATGATACAGGGCGCATCCGTGCCACGGATGCCTTCAAACCGAACCAGATTCCGGGAGCCTCCGTGCCGCTGCATGGTTTCGGAGCCGGGACACAGGCCCTTACCGCTGCTGACACCGGTGCGGACATGATTCCTGATTCCGAGACGGACATGCCCAGCTCCAGCCCGTCCAGCAGTGGTACCATCACCGACCCGCTGGATGGAACCATGCCCTCACATGCCCCTGCTTCCCTGCCTGCGGCACTGCCCCAGGAGAAAGCAAACCCGGCAGAGGGAGGTGACATTGGCGTCGGTGGTCTATACTAAGGCAGCAACATCAACCTGAAGAAAGCAGGAGAACGCCTGATGTCGGCTGAGACCGAAGCCCTCTCCGAACAGATCAAGCAGTCGGTGGCACTGCTGAGGAGGCATCTTTGACTGGGATGTCGCCAAAACACGCCTTGCCGAACTGAACCATCTCTCTGAAGACCCGGACCTCTGGAACAACCCGGACGCCGCCCAGAAACTGATGCGTGAGCGCACGATGCTCGCCAACCAGATCGAAGGGGTCGAGGCTCTGGAAGCCGACGTGCAGGACACGCTGGACCTTGTCGAGCTGGCCGAGATGGAAAATGACGACACCGTGGTGCAGGAAGGCCTCGCCACCCTGCGCAGCCTCGCCGCCCAGGCCCAGCAGCGTGAGACGGAAAGCCTCCTCTCCGGTGAAGCCGATAGCAATGACTGCTATCTTGAGGTCAATGCCGGTGCTGGCGGTACGGAAGCGCAGGACTGGGCCGAGATGCTGCTGCGGATGTATACCCGCTGGTCCGAAAAGCATGGCTACAAGGTCTCTCTGATGGAAAGCAGTGAAGGGGAACAGGCCGGGCTGAAATCCGCCACGATCCTCGTCAGCGGTCCCAATGCCTATGGCTGGCTGAAGACGGAAGCCGGGGTGCATCGCCTCGTGCGCATCTCCCCCTTCGACTCCGCTGCACGGCGGCAGACCTCCTTTGCCTCCATCTACATCTCACCTGTTGTGGATGATTCCATCGAAATCGAGATCATCGATTCCGACCTCCGTGTGGATACGTTCCGGGCCTCCGGGGCTGGTGGGCAGCACGTCAACAAGACGGACTCCGCCATCCGCATCACCCACATCCCGACAGGTATCGTCGTGGCCTGCCAGACGGACCGGTCCCAGCACCGCAACCGGGCTACGGCCATGGAAATGCTGAAGGCCCGCCTCTATGAGGCCGAACTTCAGAAGCGGGAGGCCGAGGCCTCCGCCGCCGAGGCCGCCAAGACGGACATCGGCTGGGGGCACCAGATACGGTCCTACGTTCTGGCGCCGTATCAGCTCGTCAAGGACCTGCGGACCAACATCGAGAAGGGCAACCCTGATGCTGTTCTCGATGGCGATCTGGATGAGTTCATGGCAGCATCTCTGGCCCAGCGTGTGAGCGCCACACGCTCCGAGGCCAGCGCCACGGCACAGTAAACCCGTCTGACACGGGGGTACTCACCCGGAACAGACCGCAAGAGAGGGGGCATGACATTCTGGTTCATGTCCCCTCTCTTAATGGTAGCTTTTTCCGCCAATAAAACGATTAAATATCGTATTTAATGTCAATCATCAAAAAAAATCTGTTTTTTTCATAAGAAGGACCAACCAAAACAATTCACAGGCCGGGCATCATCCCAGCCACGAAAAACCTTTCAAAATCGTCCATAAACTGCCGTTTTTCCGATTTCCTCAAAAAATATCCACAGATATGCCCCTGTTTATGCACAGGCGATCCTGCGAAAGAGTCGCATGAGAGCCCTTGCATCAAAGGGGCGGCTTGGGCCATTGGTAAAGGAACCGATACGGGAACGTTCCCGTGCTGCTTTGCTGTCTCCCCTTACCGGGCAGGGCCTGACCGCCAGGGACGAGGAGAAGGAATCGGCATGGGGCCGTGCCCGTGATGCGGCACAAGGTTTTTCCCCTCCCCCGTACGGGCACGTCCCGTCTTGTGAGGGTACCAGTCATGCTGGCAGGCCTGCCCTGCCGGGAAGAAGCGCCGGACCTGCGGCGTGGAAAAGGGTAAGAAGGTTTTGGAATGAGAAGCTATGCCGCCCAGCAACGCAAACCGACGGATTACATCGTCGCTGTTGTCGTGGCTTTTCTGGCCATCGGGCTGGTGGTCTATGCCTTGACACTTACCAGGATGGAAAAGCAGGAACCCTCGCATCCTCCCATCCAGACACGTGTCATTGCGGAGGCTCCCCCACCACCACCGCCTCCACCACCACCACAGCCGGTGATGGTGCAACCGCCGCCACCTTATATCCCCCCTCCCAAGATCAGGGTGGCCCCCCCCCCCAAACCGCCGATCCAGCACAGCCACCAGAAGGCCCCCAAACCGAAGGCGGCGGCACCCCAGCCTGCACCATCGGCCCCGGCCCAGTCTTCAGCAGCGGCACCGTCGGCAAGCTCCAGCAACAGCTCGTCTGAAAGTGACCACTCCGCTGGTGCCATGCCCATCAACAATGTGCGGCCGGAATATCCAGAGGAAGCACAGGAGGAAAACCGTGAAGGCTCCGTGACGGCCTCCTGCGACATCCTCACCAACGGCAAACCGGCCAACTGCAAGCTGCTGAGCGTCAAGGGCGGGCACGATTTTGCCGAAAGTGCACTGGACTTCCTCGAGCGTTCACCAGTCCGCTACCAGCCAGCCGTGGTGGGTGGGCAGCCAGTCGTGGAACACAACCACGTCCTGCATGTGGACTTTACCCTTGGTGATGAATGAAGCCATTCTGAGCCAGCACAGACCAGCATGAAGCTGCCCTGCCCCAAACGGGCCACCCCTGCGGGGGCAGGGTAGCAGACGTTTTCACATTGTCCCGACCTGCCATGGATGGCAGGAATGACAGGGAGACCGATACGGGAGGTTTCTCCCACCGGTGCAGCACCTACAGACTGGTGCTTTTTTAGACAAGGATATGGGATTCATGACCAGACTGTTCCGCCTCCCCGTAACTGTTGCTGCGCCCCGGGCGCACGCTGTCTATGGCACGGCCCTGGCCCTGACTCTGGCTGCCATGCCGCTGGCCTCCACCGCTTTTGCGCAGGACGCTGCCCCGGCCGCTCCGCCCGCCGGGACCACGATGACAGCCCAGCCTCCCGCAGGCACCACACCCGCTGCTCCGCCAGCTGGTGCTGAAAGCGGCACCCCGGTCACCGCTACGCCGGTCAGTGAAAAACCGACCGAGGAAGCACCGAAGGAAAACCCCTACGGGCTGGGTGCACTCTGGAAAAACGGTGACATCATCGCCCGTGGCGTCCTGCTCATCATGGCCATCATGTCTCTGGGGACATGGATCATCATGATCAGCAAATTCCTTGAACAATCCCGCCTCTTCCGGGCCTCCAGGGCCGTCAACCAGACCTTCTGGACACAGAAGACCATCCAGGAAGGGGCACAGACACTGAAGGCGGATTCCCCCTTCCGCTACATTGCCGAGACCGGCATCGTGGCAGCACGCCATCATGAAGGCTCCATGCGGGATTCCATCGACCTCCAGTCATGGACGAGCATGTCCATCCAGCGGGCGCTGGAGACCATCAACACACGTCTTCAGGGCGGGCTGGCCTTCCTTGGTACGGTCGGCTCCACCTCCCCCTTTATCGGGCTGTTCGGTACGGTCTGGGGTATCTATCATGCCCTGACAGCCATTGGCATTGCCGGCCAGGCCTCCATCGACAAGGTGGCCGGTCCTGTCGGTGAATCCCTGATCATGACAGCCATCGGTCTGGCCACGGCCGTGCCGGCCGTGCTGGGCTACAACCTGCTCGTCCGTCGCAACAAGGGTGCGATGGACCGTGTCCGCAACTTCGGGTCCGACCTTCATTCCGTCCTGATCGGCGGTTACCGTCATGACGCCGTGTTCAACAGCACGAAGGATAACAGCCCGACCACGACAACCACGAACGAGCGGATCTGAACCATGGCATTCAACACCGGAGACATGGGTGATGATGGCGAGGTGGTATCAGCCATCAACACGACACCGCTGGTTGACGTCATGCTGGTGCTGCTCATCATCTTCCTCATCACCATCCCGGTGGCCACGCACACCGTAAAGGTCAAGCTGCCGGTAGACCGCAACCAGCCAACCCAGACCAAGCCTGGCAACATCGTGCTGGCTGTCACGGCGGATGGGCAGACCTACTGGAACACACAGCCCATCGGGGACCACAAGGTGCTTGTCGGCCGTCTCATGGAAGCAGCACGCCAGCAGCCCCAGCCGCAGATACAGATCCGCGGGGACGGTTCGGCCCAGTACATGCCCATTGGCAAGATCGTGGCGGCCTGCCAGGAGGCAGGCATCCAGCACGTTGACTTCATCACAGAGCAGCCGCACGACTGACCTGTGGTCTTTCCGGCCCCTGCCCTGCCGGGTGGGGCCCTTCCTGCCGGTTCTCCCCGGCCCGGTTCACCGGGGCATGACGCCCGAGGCAGACAGTTTTTGGAGATTCCTCATGGCCATGAACGTTGGTACGGGCAGCACTCATGAAGATGAAGCCATTGTCGACATCAACACGACACCGTTGATCGACGTGATGCTGGTGCTGCTCATCATGCTCATCATCACCATCCCGCTTCAGACCCATTCCGTAGCGATCGACCTCCCCCAGGGCGATCCACCACCCTCTGCAATACAGCCACAGGTTGCAACAATTGGCATCAGCTATGACAATACGCTGAGCTGGAATGACACGCCCATCACCTCGGAGGAGGACCTTCAGGCCCATCTGAACGGGGCCGTCCATCCCGTGACAGGTGAGCAGCCGGAGATCCATATCCGTCCCGACCGTCTTGCCACCTACAAGACCGTGGCCCATGTGATGGCGGACGCCCAGCGCCTTGGCGTGACGAAGCTGGGCATTGTTGGTCTGGACCAGTTTGTGGAAGGACAGTAACCCATGAGCCTGCCAAACCCGAAACACCCGCACGGCTGGCTGCTGGCTGGCATGTTTGGCCTGTCTGCCCTCTCCTGCCTGTCCCCCATCTCCGGGCATGCTCCCACCCGCCTGCTCATCGGGGCAGCGCAGGCAGAGGATGAGCTGGGCCGGGAGGTCGGCACGCAGCTCCAGAATGCACAGTCGGCTCTGTCCAGCCATCAGCCAGCCAAAGCCCTGGAGTTCGTCAATGCTGCTGATGCCGTGGCAGGAAAGAGCGACTATGAAAGCTACGTCATCGCCCAGATGCGGGCAGCGGCGGCCAGCCAGGCGGGCAATGTCCCTGTCGCACTGAAGGCCTATGAAACCCTCATCAGGAACAGCCGCACCACTCCGGCCGCACGGCAGCAGATGCTCATGGCGCAGGCCAGTCTGGCCTATGGAGCCCGTGACTATGCCAGTGCCGCCAACGCAGCCAGCCGTTATCTGAAGGAAGTCGGCCCGAACCAGCAGATGCAGACCCTTCTCCTCCAGTGCCACTATCTCCAGCAGGACTGGAAGGGCACGGTGGAGGCAGGCCGGGCCATGCTGGCCGCCGACCGGAAGGCTGGACAGATTCCGGCGGAAAACCAGCTCCAGATGCTCGCCGCCGCTTACGACCAGCTGCATGACACGTCGGGCAAGACAGGCATCTATGTCAAACTGGTGAAATATCATGCCCGACCCCAGTACTGGCAGATGCTGATCCATGACCTGACAACCGACCATTCCCTCACGCCACGCATGGTCTTCAATCTCCAGCGTCTGCGCCTGGCCACTGGCCTGCTGACCAGCCCGGCCGAGTTTCAGGACATGGCAGAGCGGGCCGTGCAGATAGAGCTGCCCCAGCTGGCCCTGAACCTTCTGGATGAAGGCTATGCCCGCCACCTGCTGGGAACTGGCACCGGGGCAGAAGCCCAGGCGCATTTCCGGGCTTTCGTGGCTCAACGTGCCGCAGAAGCCCGCACCAGCCTCCCCGCCATGGTAGAAAAAGCCAAAACCTCCACCGAGGCGGGCCCCTCCCTGACAGCCGGATACAACCTTGTCCTCAACGGACAGGTGGATCAGGGTCTGGCCCTCATGCAGCAGGGGCTGGGAAAACAGCCCCACCAGCCGGACCTCGCCCGCCTCTCCCTGGGCATGGCCATGATGGACGCCGGACGCCGGACAGAAGCCCTCCAGCTCTTCAGCAGCATGGATGGCGAGGGGACTGCCAACAATCTGGCCCAGCTATGGGCCGTTCAGCTCTCCGCACGTCCATCCCACTGAAAAACGGGCCATAAGGCCTTGCATACTCCGCCATTCCATCTCCGATACCGGGACGGGATGGCGGTACCCCTCCTGCCTGAAACAGGGGATTTCAGAAAATTAATCCTCCTTTCACCAGAGCGTGCCTTAAAATCCTGACACTGTTCTGCGAAAACGGCCCGGACAGAAGGCATGCTGCCGCCTCACACCAAAAAAGGAGATGCGTATCTACATGACTGACAGAATACCGCACCCCAACACGGGGGCCGCTCCGTACCGGCATTTTACCGGTCTGTTCGTACGCAGCCTGTTGCCAGCCCTGCTGGTGGCCTGTCTGGCCCTGTTCGGGTCCCTGCCCGCCCGGGCACTGGCCGCAGACGCCCCGGCACCAGCCACCACGACAGGTCTCTCCGCTGACCAGGCCCGCCAGCTCATTTCTGTCCTGAGCGATGATGCCCAGCGTCAGAAATTCCTGACGACCCTCCAGAACCTGACCCAGGCCGCGCCACAGGCGAAACATGCCTCCGTCATTGATCTGGCCCGGGAAAACATTGCCCTTTTCGGTGACCGTGCCCTCCAGCAGCTGCACATCCTGCATCAGAGCATCATCGATTTCGGCGCCATTGCCCCGTGGGTTCAGGCCCTTGTGCATGACCCGGCCCTACAGGCCCGTGTCGGCCACATCGCCCTGCGTGTGGTCATCATGCTGGTGTGCAGCTACCTGCTTTTCTTCGGCGTGCGCATCATCCTGCGCCCTCTCTACCGGCGCATCAGCAGCATGGCGAAAAAGCACGACCACATGGTTTTCCAGCAGGAAGCTGAAAAACTGCACAAGACCCGTGCCGAAGCAACGGAAGCCGCCACGGATACAGCCCGCACGGCAGCCACCCATAATGAGCAGACCAAAGAGGAGGCCGCCGCCACCCAGGCCAGCCTTGAGGACAGTCTCCGCCATCAGGGGGCACTGACACAGCTCATGCTCTGCCTGCGCCGCGCTCCCTATACGCTGGCCTGCGCCCTGCTGGAGCTGATCACCATCTGCACCTTTCCCCTGATCGCCCTGCTGATGGGCGTGCTGGACCCTGCCCCTTCCACCGAAGCGGCCCATGCAATCTGGAGCATCTCCTGGCTGATCGGCATCGGGCTGGGCGTGTGGACCCTGGTCCTGCGCATCTTCCTCGCCCCACAGACCCCATGGCTGCGGCTGAGCATCCTGCGGGACAGTTCCTCAACCTTCATCTTCCGCTATTTCCGCCAGATTGGTGTCATTCTGGCCTGGGGCTTCTCACTGCTGGCCATGCTGCACGCCATGGCCATGCCTATAGCTGTTTCCAGCGGTCTCCAGAAGCTCCTGCTGCTGGCCGTCCACCTCTTCCTCGCCGTCATGATCATCCGCTCCCGCAAGCGGGTGCAGCATGCCTGCCAGCATATCGGTGCAGCCAACCGCCGCCTCCAGTCCATCATGGCGCTGGTCTCCGGCAGCTGGTGGATTGTGGCCCTTTTCTTCGACTTCGCCCTGTGGCTTGTCTGGGCAGCCGACATTGATGGCGGATACCAGCTCATCCTCCAGATATTCGTCCGTACCCTGGTGGCGCTGGTGGCTGTCCGCATTGTCAGCATTCTGGCCTATGGCGGGCTGGAGCGCTTTATGCGGGCACTGGACAGCTGGAATCTCAATGAAGAGACGCTGTTCCGCATCCGCCGTTACTACCCGGCTGCCACGACGGTCATCCGTCTCGTCATGGCCGTCCTGACCATTCTGGCCCTTGCTCTGGCGTGGGGCGCTCCGGTTTACATCCTGCTCGGCCATGACACGCTTGGTCCCCGCATCTTCCAGGCAGCCTTGACCATTCTGGTGGCTCTGGTCATCGGGATTCTGGCTTGGGAGGTCGCCAATGTGACCATCGAGCATCATATCCGCCGTCTGGGCGAACAGGACAGCCGGGATGTGCAGATCCGCATTGCCCGCCTGCAGACACTGACACCGATGTTCCGCATCCTGTTCCTGCTGGTTCTGGCTGTCATCATCGGGCTGACGGTCCTCTCCCAGCTTGGAATTGATACAGGCCCGCTCATCGCCAGTGCTTCCATCTTTGGTGTGGCGCTGGGTTTCGGCTCCCAGAAGCTGGTGCAGGACTTCATCAGCGGAATTTTCCTCCTGCTGGAAAATGCCCTGACTGTCGGCGACTCCGTAACGCTGAACGGCACCTATGGCGTGATCGAACGGCTCTCCCTGCGCTCCGTTCATGTCCGGGCCAATGACGGGTCGATGAACATTTTCTCGTTCAGCTCGCTCAGCCAGGTGACCAACTACAACCGTGACTTCTCCCGTGCGATGATTCTCGCCACGGTGGACATCGACAGCGATACGGACCAGGTCGCTGCCATCCTTGTGGAAATTGGCAAGGAAATGCGGAATGAAGAGGCCTACAGAGACCTCATCCTGGCAGATTTCGACCTTTGGGGCGTGTCTGCCATCGGCACATCCTCCGTCTCCGTGAAGGGTGTCTATCCCACCACGAATGCCGGACGCTGGACGGTGGAATGGGAATTCAACCGCCGCATGAAAAAACGGTTCGAACAGGCGGGTATCCAGTACCCCCGTGATGTGGTGGACATCCAGGGCCCGGCGCTGGAACATTTCATCAACAGCAGGGGCGTGCCCGATACAACCACCGGGCAGAACAAGGCCTGACCGGCCTCTGCCCTTCCCCCCCTTCTGCCATGACAGGCAAGGGGGGCTGATACAGAAAAGCCCCTGCCTTTACGGACAGGGGCTTTTTTCCGGCCAGACTGAAAGCTCAACGAGCCTCATCATAGGAGCGCAGAGCCAGAAGCGCCCAGATGGTTGCCGGAATCCAGCCCAGAAGGGTGACCTGCAACACCAGGCAGATGATCCCTGCAATCGGACGGCCAATGGTAAAGAACGTCAGCCAGGGGACGAAAAAGGCGATCAGAATACGAATCATGGCTATTCCTCCATGCAATACAGGTATGACTGCAAAAACAGTGGGTTCCCAGTACGGAAAACCATCTCCTTCATCCTTAAAAAAAATGCCATTATTATGAAAGTGTTATTCTGTCCGCTGGAATGACACTGCCAGAAAACCGGAACTTCCACCCGCCCCGGGGGCTCCTCTCCCCCAAAACGGCACCATGAATCAGAAGAGTGTCTGCCATGATCATCGCCTCAGTGTCCTATCTCGCCTCCCCGGATGAGGTTCAGGCCCAACGCCCTGCACACCGTGCCTTCCTTGCAACGCTTTTCGAGCGGCGCATCCTGCTGGCATCCGGCCCCAAACTATCGGGGGATGGGGGCATTCTCATTGTCCGGGATGGGATCACCAGAGAGGAAATTGAAACCCTTCTGGCGGAAGACCCTTTCATCACCTCTGGCGTGGGGCAATACGACTTCACCGAGTTCAGAACGGCGCAACTTGCCCCCGAACTGACAGAGACCCGCTGACCATGAGCCCGGCAGGCCACGCCACAAGGAGCATGGCCTGCCAGATGACGTCTCCGTTATCCAAAGATGATCGCAGCAGGCGACACGTAATGATAAAGTAAATGTTAGCCATTCATTCAATAAGATGAGCCGTGAGGTCTGGCCCCCGCCAGCCCCTTTCAGCAAAGGAACATGCCATGGCAGATTTTCTGACGGAAAAGGTGCCTGAACGCCCTGCCGCCATCCTTGGCGCTGGCACGATGGGCTCCCGTATCGCCCTGATGCTGGCAACACGCGGCGGCACCGTCCGCCTTTTTGACAGGCAGGAAGAAACCACCCGGAAGGCCATCGCCTATGTCGGGCAGCACCTGCCTGACGTTGTCGCCTCTGTCGAAGGTGGAAAAGCCGGCCATGTGGACATCGCCACCACACTGGAAGACGCCGTGAAAGACGCCTGGCTTGTCATCGAGGCCCTGCCCGAAAAGCAGGACCTCAAGACGGACATCTTTGGCCAGCTGGACCAGCTGGCACCTGCCGATGCCATCCTCGCCACCAACTCCTCCTCATTCCCTTCCAGCCAGATCGTCGGCAAGGTGACGAAGAAGAACCGGGTCCTCAACACCCACTTCATGATGCCACCTGAAAAACGGGCCGTGGAACTCATGTCCTGTGGAGAGACTGACACGGCCCTCATGGAGGATCTGGCCCGCTATTTCAGCGAGGTGGGACTGTCCCCCTACATTGCCCGGAAAGAGAGCATCGGATTCATCGAGAACCGCATCTGGGCCGCCATCAAGCGTGAAGCCCTCTGTGTCGCCGCAGAAGGTGTGGCCGACCCCGAAACCATAGACCGCCTCTACTGCGAGACACAGGGCACGACTGCCGGGCCATTCCGCCTCATGGACCAGGTCGGACTCGATATCGTCCTCCAGATCGAGGAACATTATGCCGCAGCCTTCCCCCACCTGCCCGAAGCGCCCCGCACGCTGCTCCGCAGGATGATTGCCGAACACAGGCTGGGCGTGAAAAGCGGGCGTGGTTTCTATGATTACAGCAAGGCCACCTCATGACCCGAAACATCATTCTTCATTCACTCGAGATCGAACCTGCCCGGATCACTGCCCTCTCCGTACAGGATGGCTGCCCACTGTCCCATATCGACATCGGCTGGGGCTGCCCGGACGGGGTGTGGATCGACCCCACGGAAGGCCGGATATACTGGACGAACATGGGCGCCAACCCCAGTGATGCCGATGGCACCATCGAATCCGCCCGACTGGATGGCAGCGACCACAAGGTGCTTGTGGCCAACGGACTGGTCGTCACCCCCAAACAGCTGACATCCACCCCGGGAGGCGAGCATCTCTACTGGTGCGACCGTGAAGGAATGCGCATCATGCGGTGCCGCCGTGATGGCTCCGACGTGGAGGTGCTTCTTCAGACCGGCACCTACCCGGAGCACATGAAGGATGCCACACGCCACTGTGTAGGCATCACCCTTGATACCAGCAACGGCCATCTCTACTGGTCGCAGAAAGGCCCTCCCAAAGGGGGGCGTGGCCGCATTTTCCGCATGTCTCTGGACCTCCCTGCCGGTACGGACCCCGCAGACCGTCATGACATCGAGCTTCTGGCCGACCATCTGCCAGAGCCGATCGACCTGCATGTCTCGCCTGCTCTGGGCAAGCTCTGGTGGACGGACCGTGGCGCTGCGCCCGATGGCAACAGCCTCAATGTCGCCCGGGTGGATGAACACGGGCTGCATGACCAGCAGGTCATCCTGCGGGACCTGGATGAGGCCATCGGTCTGGCGGTCGATGCCGAAGGTACCCTGGCCTTTGTCAGTGACCTTGGCGGATCCATCCGGGAAGTCATTCTCGAAACCGGACAGGCCAGACTCATCACCAAACAGGCACCAACAACAGGTCTCTGTTTGGTGGTACAGGAAGACTGACCTCCTCTACAGGGGGCAGGAACACCTGCCCCCGAACAGACACGGTGAAAGGCCTTTCATAAAGTCCCGCACATATTCATCAGGCTTTATATTCCTTTATCATTAACTGTTCATATGGTCATCTCTTTACCTTGACAGAATAGAGCGACCCGCTAAAAACACTCTCTACGCACGGCCTTCCCCGGCCAGAAAAATCATTCCGCACAAGCGGGATGTAATGGTGCAGCCTTGGCAAGACTTTTCCACCTCTGTGGAACTGTCCATGATACCGTACTGATCCACCCCTTAATGTTGAAAGGTACCACCATGTCCCGGTTTTCCCACCTTCCCCGGCGCCGTTTTCTTGGCCTTTCAGCAGGGCTGGCTGGTGCTGCCGCCCTTGGCCTGGCCCATCCGGGAATCGCCCGTGCCGATGGCCGTACGCTGAAAATCGGCATCATGTCTGGCGAGGACGAGGATATCTGGCGGCTCGTCAGCCAGAATGCTGCCCAGCGTGGCCTGACGCTGAAGATCATCCCATTCTCCGACTACAACACGCCCAATGAGGCCCTGTCCGAGCATGACGTGGACGCCAATGCCTTCCAGCACCGGCCCTTCCTCGATGCCCAGATCAAGGCCCACGGCTACAGGATCGTCCCTGTCGGCGACACATACTTCCAGCCGATTGGCCTGTATTCCCACAAATGGCACTCCGTGGCCGAAATTCCGCAGAATGCCCGTATTGGCATCCCCAACGACCCCAGCAACGAGGGTCGTGCCCTCCATGTGCTGGAAACACTGGGGCTGATCCGTCTGCCTGCTGATTCCGGCCTTTTCCCCACGGCGCTGGATGTCACCGACAACCCCCGCAACATCTCCATCGAAGAGCTGGATGCCGGTGTGGTTGGCCGCTCCCTGCCTGATCTGGATGCTGCCGTTGTCAACATGGACTGGGCCCGCAAGGCAGGCATCACCGAGCAGGAACGCATTGGCGTGGAGGGGCTGAAGAACAACCCGTACGTCAATTTCATCTCCGTCAATGAGGGTGATGCCAACGCTGAATGGGTCAAGCCGCTGGTGGAAAGCTATCACCAGCCGAATGTCCACAAGCTCATTCTGGACATCTATCACGGCACAGTCACACCTGCGTGGCCATGAAGCCCATTCTCGACATCCAGCACGTCACCCACAGTTTTGGGCAGCATACGGCTCTTCAGGACATCTCCTTCTCGGTAAAGCAGGGGGAGGTCGTGGGGCTGATCGGCCGCTCTGGAGCAGGGAAGTCCACCCTGCTCCGCTGCCTCTGTGCGCTGGAACGCCCCCAGCAGGGCCACATCCTGCTGGATGGTGTGGACCTCACCACACAACCAGAGCGGCAGCTTGTCCGCATCCGCCGCAAGATCGGTCTGGTCTTCCAGCATTTCAACCTGCTGACCTCCCGCACCGTGGCAGGCAACATTGCCCTGCCCCTCCAGATCGCCGGGTGCCCCCGCAAAGAACAGGCCAACCGCATTGCGGAACTGCTGGAGCTTGTCGGGCTGAAGGGCTTTGAAAAGAAATACCCCTCCCAGCTTTCCGGCGGGCAGAAACAGCGTGTCGGCATTGCCCGTGCTCTGGCAGCCAACCCGACGCTGCTCCTCTGCGATGAAGCCACCTCTGCTCTGGACCCGGAATCCACCAGCTCCATCCTCAACCTGCTGGCCGACATCAACAGGAAGCTGGGGCTGACCATCGTTCTCATCACCCATGAGATGGATGTGGTCCGCCGCTTTGCCCAGCGGATCCTGGTCCTCGATCATGGCCGCCTCGTCGAAGATGGAACCCTGCTGGACTTCCTCCGGGATGGACAGAACAACCGGACCCTCCAGACCCTTCTGGCAGATATCCGTCCGTCCCTCCCTGCCTTTCTGGCACAGACAATGGCTGCCACACCGTCAGCAGGACCACACAAGGCCATCGTACGGCTCGTCCTCAGCGGGACTGATGCCAGCGAGCCGCTCTTCAGTGCACTGCATGAACGGTTCGGCGTGCAGACGGCCCTGCTACAGGGCGGCGTGACCACCGTCGGGGACCATCTGAGTGGTGACATGATCCTCAGCCTTGAAGGAGACAGGACGGAACAGGCTCTGAATCACCTGAAGACGGCAGCGCAGAACATGGAGGTCCTGGGATATGTCCCCTCTCATTCTTAAGCTGATCCTCCATTCCACATGGCAGACGCTGGAAATGGTCGTGGCCTCCACGGCCCTTTCCGTCCTGTTCGGACTGCCGCTGGCCCTGTTCATGATCGCCACCGGCCCGCAGGGGCTGTACCGGCTGCCTTTTGCCGCCCGACTGATGGGCATGGTGGTGGATGCCGTCCGTGCCGTGCCATTCATCATCCTGCTGGTGCTGCTCATCCCTGTCACGCGCTTCATCGCCGGGACGTCTCTGGGGACGGAAGCGGCCATCGTGCCGCTATCCATCGCCGGGATTCCCTATTTTGCCCGCATTGCCGAAATGGCCCTGCGGGAGGTTGATTCCGGCCTTGTGGATGCCGTCCGGGCCATGGGTGGCACACGCATGACCATCATCCGCTCCGTCCTGATTGCCGAGGCCCTGCCGGGACTTGTCACCGGCGTGACGGTCACGCTCATCACCATGGTCGGGGCCTCTGCCATGGCGGGCGTCATCGGGGCGGGGGGCCTGGGTGACCTTGCCATCCGTTACGGGTATCAGCGTTTCAACACCACCGTCATGTTCGGGGTGGTGGTGGTTCTCATCATCATGGTCAGCCTGATGCAGCTCATCGGCAACAGTCTGGCCCGCTGGCTGAAACACTGAAGCATCCGCCTTCTTTCTATCGCCACTAAAAAAAGCCCGCCCCTTCAGAGAGGCGGGCTTTTCCGTATCAGGGCTGACACCGTGACCTTCAGGCGGCGTCCAGCGCCTGCTTCACGTCCACCAGCAGATCATCCACATGCTCCACACCGATGGAGAGCCGCACGGTGGATGACGTGACGCCAATGCGCTCCCGTACCTCTTTCGGCACGCCGGAATGTGTCATCGTCGCCGGATGGCTGGCCAGAGACTCCGTGCCTCCCAGGCTGACAGCCAGCTTCATGATCTTCAGCGCATTAAGGAAGCGGAAAGCCGCAGCCTCACCCCCTTCAATATCAAAGGAGAAGGTCGAGCCGGCACCACTGCACTGGCGGGCATAGACTTTCCCCTCCGCCGAATCAGCCTCGTAGAACGGTGGGAAATGCACCTTGTTCACCTTGGCATGATCCCGCAGCAGCTCCGCCACACGCTGGGCATTGAGGGTGGCACGCTCCATGCGCAGCCCCAGCGTCTCCAGAGAGCGGCCCAGCATCCAGCAGCTATGCGGGTCCAGATGGGTTCCAATGGCCCCACGGAGCTGACGCACCGGGCGTGTCATGGCATCACTGCCCAGAACGGCCCCGGCCACGAGATCGGAATGGCCGCCGACATATTTTGTCAGGGAATACAGTGACAGATCGGCCCCATGCTTCAGCGGATGCTGATAAAGCGGCCCGAGCAGCGTGTTGTCACAGACGATGATGGGACGGCTGCCCTGTCTGGCCTCGATCTCCTCGGCAATGCGGCGCACCAGCTTCAGGTCCACCAGACCATTGGTCGGATTGGCCGGTGTCTCGATCAGGATCAGGGAGACACGCCCTTCTGCGATGGCCTTTTCGGCAGCCTCACGCATGATGGCCTCATCCACTCCGCAGCTTCCCAGCCCCACGGACTTGATTCCCAAGGAAGCCATGGTCTTGGTCAGCAGGGTTTCCGTCCCACCATAGAGCGGCTGGGAATGAAGAATCACATCACCGGGGCGGGCATAGGCCAGCAGAGTGGTGGCAATGGCCGACATGCCAGAAGAAAACAGCACCCCACGCTCTGCTTCTTCGTAAACAGCCAGACGGTCTTCAACAATCTCACTGTTCGGATGGTTGAAGCGGGAATAGACCAGCCCCTGCCCCTTGCCTTCCGGCGGTTCTTTCCGGCCGGAAACATAATCAAAAAAATCCCGGCCATCTTCTGCCGTGGGAAAAACGAAGGTCGACGTCAGAAACACGGGCGGTTTCACGGCTCCTTCCGAAAGGGCCGGGTCATAACCGTAATTGAGCATCTGTGTCTCGGGATGCAGCTTATGGCTGCCAATATGGGTCTTCTTGTGATCTGACGCCATTGGGAATTTCCTTCAGCAGGTACCTAGCCTGTATATGATCCATCACCCAGCTTCAGGACTGCCGGACGGTGCCAATACGGCACCAGGGCAGCCAGTCTGGAAAGCAGAACAAGGATATGTTGTTTTCCTTATATCCTGCCTGATCCATCGACTGATACCACATCCCCCAGACTGGATAAAGCTGTGCCCCCCATTGGCAGCCAACATAAAAAAACACCCCCATCAAACCGATGAGGGTGCTTGCTGGCTGACCCGGCAAAAAGGAACCGCTTACCGTCCCCCCCCATGGCGGGGCAGGATGCGGTCCACCACCTGATCTTTCCGGATGAAACGGTGATAAAGAGCTGCCAGCACATGCAGGACTATGAATCCACCGAAAGTCCATGCAAGCCAGTTATGAACATCTGGCATGATTTCCGCCAGATAGCCGCTATCCATCACGCTCTGCGGCAGAGGGATCAGCGGCCACGATACCAGCCCGAACAGCACGATCGGCATGGCCATGGCAGAGACCATGAGCCAGCCCGTCACGGGCAGGATGATCTGATACAGGTAGAGGAGCCCTTCCATCCCACCTGCCACCACACGCTGCCCTGCCGACAGGTCCTGCGGCAAGGCCGGGGCCCTGTGTGTCAGGCGCCAGAGGACACGCACCACGATCAGCAGCATGGTCACGATGCCGACAGACTTGTGCAGCTGATGCAGGGGTGTCGGATCATTGAGGGGTACATGATCCATATACAGCCCCAGGCCGATCATAAAGAGGATCAATACCGCAATCACCCAATGCAGGATGATGGCCACCAAACCATAGCGTTCCGGTCTGCCGGTTCCTGTTTCCACTTTCTCTGACACACTCTGCCTCCATAGACCATGGAATAAAAAAACGGCCCCTCCGTTCCTGAGAACGGAAACAGGGCCGACCCAGCAGTAAACAGTCTCCAGCCCTCGGGCCAGACCCCTCTTACTTGCCGTTCTTGCTGTCCACATCCTGGAACAGCTCATTGAAGCGACGCTTGGCAGCGCCATAAAGCGGCGCCTTGCGGGCCTCTGCTTCATTGTTGGCATTATCGACAACAACCAGCCCTACCATGCCCAGCGCAAAATGGGGCAGGCACTTATAGCCATACAGACCCGGCTTGGTGAACTGTATCGTCTTTTCCTGGCTGAAAGGAACATTGATGGGCTGTGCGCCATCAGGTGTCATGCCAGGGATGGACTGGGCGTTATGACCCTTGTCCGTCGGAATGAAATGAACACTGTCACCAGAATGGATGTAAACGACAGCTGGCTCAAAAGAGAAACCGTGACTGCCATGGCTCAGCATCTGCACATCAACCGTAGCCGCCGTGGCAGAAAAGGCTGTTGCCATAAACAGGGCGAGTGCACCACCAGCAAATTTCAACATGCTATCCTCCACGTTTGGACAGACCGCCGGGGAGATGTCTCCCCGACGGAATGTATCGTCTGATCTTCCCGCAGGAAGAGACGGATCTTAGCGCTGCAGGTCGAAGCGGTCGAGGTTCATCACCTTCGTCCAGACCTTCACGAAGTCATTGTAGAACTTCGCCTTGCCATCGTTGGAGGCGTAAACCTCAGCAACGGCACGCAGCTCGGGGTTGGCACCGAAGACCAGGTCCACGTCCGTGGCTGTCCACTGCTTCTGCCCGGTTGCACGGTCAAAGCCCTCGTAAAGGTCTTCCTGACCCTCAACCTTCTGCCAGCGTGTGTCCATCGTCAGCACGTTGGTGAAGAAGTCCGTGCTCAGCACACCCGGGTTCTTCGTCAGCACACCGTTGGCGGAGTGACCCGTGTTGATGTCCAGAGTACGCAGACCACCCAGCAGGACTGTCATCTCAGGGATGGTCAGACCCAGCGTGTCAGCCTTGTCCACCAGAGCGTTCAGAGGCGGCGTGTTGTCCGCATCCGCACGGTAGTAGTTGCGGAAGGCATCAGCCGTCGGCTCCAGCAGGTTGAAGGAGTTGACGTCCGTCTGGTCCTGTGTGGCATCGCCACGGCCCGGAGCGAACGGCACCTGGATATTCACACCAGCCTTCTTGGCAGCATCCTCGATACCGACGCTACCGCCGAGAACGATGATGTCAGCCAGAGCAACCTTGCGGGCGCTGTGAGCGTTGAACTTGTCGCGGACCTGCTCCAGCTTCGGCAGGACGGTCTTCAGCTCTTCCGGATCGTTCACGGCCCAGCCGTTCTGCGGCATCAGGGCCAGACGGCCACCGTTGGCACCGCCACGGTGATCGGTCACGCGGTGGGAAGAAGCAGCAGCCCATGCTGTCTTGATCAGCTCACGGTCGGACAGACCGGTTGCAGCGATCAGCTTGCGCAGCTCACGGACGTCAGCCTGGTTGATCGGCTTGGCCGGCATGTTGACCGGGTCCTGCCACACGAAGGTTTCCTTCGGAACTTCGCTGCCGAAGTAGCGGCTCTTCGGACCCATGTCACGAACGACCAGCTTGAACCATGCACGGGCGAAGGCATCGGCGAACTCGTTCGGATGCTCGGCCCAGCGGGCAAGGATCTTGTGGTAGGCCGGATCGGTCTTCAGGGCGATGTCCGTGGTGAACATCATGATCGGACGCATCTTGGACGGATCGTTCGGGTTTGCCGGATCCGGAGCAATCTTGTCATCCGTCTTGGTGTGCCACTGGTGAGCACCGGTCGGGCTTGTGCCCAGCACCCAGTCATTGTTCAGCAGGTTGTCAATGTACTGCGTGGTGAAGTGGATCGGATCGGCAGACCAGGAGCCTTCCAGACCGCTGGTGGACGCATCGTCAGCCGTCTGCTTGCCCTTGATGCAGTGGTCGGCCCAGCCCAGACCCTGATGTTCCACACCGTTGGCAACCGGCGGGCCGCTCAGGCAGGAGTTCGGATGGGCACCATGAGCCTTGCCGAAGGTATGACCACCGGCGATCAGGGCCACGGTTTCTTCGTCATTCATGGCCATGCGGCCGAATGCCAGACGGATCATGGCAGCGGACTTGACCGGATCAGGATCGCCGTTCGGCCCTTCCGGGTTCACGTAGATCAGGCCCATGTGCGTGGCAGCCAGCGGGTGCTTCAGAGTACCGTTCTGACCGACCTGGAAGGAGCTCTTGTTCGGGAAGAACGTCGTGCCCGGACCCCAGTAGATCAGCTCGGACTGCCAGTCATCCGGACGACCACCGACGAAGCCGAGGGTCTTAAAGCCCATCTGGTTCAGGGCAACGTCACCGGTCAGGACGATAAGGTCACCCCAAGAGAGCTTCTCACCGTACTTCTTCTTGACGGGCCACAGGAGGCGCTTGGCCTTGTCGAGGCTGGCATTGTCCGGCCAGTCGTTCAGCTGGGCGAAACGCTGCTGGGCACCCTCTTCACCACCACGGCCATCGATGGCACGGTACGTACCGGCATTGTGCCAGGCCATACGGATGAAGAACGGACCATAGTTGCCGTAGTCAGCCGGCCACCAGGGCTGAGAGGTCAGCATGACCTTCTCGATGTCCTTGCGGACTTCCTGAAGGTTCAGCTGCTCAAACTTCTTGTGATAGTTCGTATAATAATCCGCACCGTACGGATCAGACTCTGAATCGTGAGCACGCAGCTTGGCCAGGTTCATGCCCTTCGGCCAGTAGTACTGGTTCGGGCTCGGAACATCGGCAGCCATGGCTGCAGAGGCGAAAGATGTCAGGGTCGTGCTGGCGATCAGCAGAGCAGCCCCGAAATTCTTCAGTTTCATCCTGATCAGTTCCCCATTCATGGATAAGATCTCGACAGATTGTATAGCAACAACGAGCCGGAGCACGATTGGAGCCGTCCCACACGCCACTACTACACATCGCAGGAGTTATATTATCGATGGGGGGTAAAACAAGTAAATCGTTATTTTTAATAACTCTTATAAGTTAACTCTTTTCAGAGAAACCCTTCCTCATAAAGGAAACCTAGCATATATACAAGGAAAACTATTATTGCAAGCCCCTCACGATACCTTTATTATCTTTTTTTGCCAGTTTCCTGCCATTTTCGGGCCATCTCTTACAATGTGGAACCTGGCCTGACAGCTTGTGTTTCCGCCCCACACGCTACCAGCACACAGGCAGGGGCATGAAATAAAGGGGCCGCTCTTTTATCAGCTGTTAAATATTCACAACAGCCCACACCAGTAATTCTGCTTCATATCAAGCACTCTGTTACCGGATATTATATTTTCTGGAAAAAAGACTGGTGCCCAGAAGAAGACTCGAACTTCCACGTCCTTGCGGACACAGGCACCTGAAGCCTGCGCGTCTACCAATTCCGCCATCTGGGCACACTCTTTTGCGAGCATGGTGAACCGGCTGGGACTCGAACCCAGGACCATTCGATTAAAAGTCGAATGCTCTACCAACTGAGCTACCGGTTCACTTGAGGAGGCTATCTACCTGCTCCCCCGGGGAGCGTCAACCCCGGAGGCCGCAGAAAACACCACCCTCACGATTTTCTTCATCCGCCGGACGGCACGCCACCATGCGGACGGAGAATCATCAGGTTTCAGACAGTTATGTCAGTTCTCGATGTAAGCCTTGATGATATGATCCGGATTCTGGACCATGCCAGAAGCCCCGGAGCCACGCTTGATCTTGTCCACATGCTCCATGCCCTCGATCACCTGACCGGCAATGGTGTACTGGCCATCCAGGGACGGCACACGGTCGAACATGATGAAGAACTGGCTGTTGGCGGAGTTCGGGTCCATCGTGCGGGCCATGCCCAGCGTGCCACGGTCGAAGGTGGCCGTCTGGCTGAACTCGGCCGGCAGGTCAGGATAGGAGCTGCCGCCCGTCCCCGTGCCTGTCGGGTCACCACCCTGTGCCATGAAGCCCTCGATCACACGATGGAACTTCACGCCGTTATAGAAACCCTCATTGGCCAGCGTCTCCAGACGCTCGACAGCCTTGGGGGCCAGATCGGGACGCAGGGCGATGACCACCTTGCCATCCTTCAGCTCCAGAACCAGCTTCTTGCCTGTTGTCGTACCTGTCATTGTCGTGCTCTCCCTGAGCTGATCGTTACCATCCTGACCACCGGCCCATGCCTGTGTCAGGGTTCCACCGGTCAAGGCAGAAACTGCTGCAAGACCGGCCATGAAATGTCGCCGTCTCATGTCTGTTCTCCTGTCAGTTTTGCCCGCACGAGACGGGCAGTCATGGGGCTGACAAATGGGGAAATATCCCCCCCAAGACGGGCAATTTCCTTCACGATCCGGCTCGCCGTCGTACGGTGGCTCTCGGATGCCAGAAGAAAAACCGTTTCAATCTCCGGGGCCAGACGCCGCAGCGCACCGGAAAGCTGGGTCTCGAAATCGAAATCCCCGGCAGAACGCAGACCACGGATCACCGTGCCCGCCCCGGCCTGCCTCACGGCATCCACCAGAAGCGTGTCAAACCCGGTGACGGAAATGCGGTCCTTATGCGGCAGGGCGGCCACTTCCTGCTCCAGCAGCTCCCGTCGCTCCTCGAAACCCAGAAGGGGCCCCTTGGCATCATTGATCGCCACACCGACCACGACATGGTCGAACAGGGCCGCCGCCCGGTCGATCACGTCCAGATGACCGAACGTGACCGGGTCGAACGTGCCAGGATAGAAGCCGATGCGCCGGTCAGTCATCCGTCCCACCGGCATCAGCCGCCGGGGCAGCTCCGGTGTCTCCACCGTCCGCCCCATCAGCCTCGGTCTCACCCTCGGCGGTATCGTCCGCATCATCTTCCATCACGGGGAAGACGCTGATGATGCGCTCGTCACCATCCACACGGAAGAGCGTCACACCCCCTGCCTGACGGGACATCACACGCACCTGCTCGACCGGCAGACGGATGAGACGGCCCGTATCCGTCACCATCATCACGTCCGTGCCATCCAGCGTCACGAGCGTACCCACGACCTCACGCCCACGGCGGGCGTTGGAGAAGGTCATGTTGTTGATGCCCTGCCCGCCACGGCCGGAGACACGATAGTCATAGGCAGAGGACCGCCGCCCGAAGCCCGTGTCCGTCACGGTGAGCAGGATCTGCTCCTGCGCCTCAAGCTCGGCATAACGGTCTTCGCTCAGCGGGCTGTCAGCCAGAATCTCCTCAAGCCCTTCCTCATCGGAAGCCAGCTCGCTGCCATCCTCGATCTCTTCCTCCAGACCCTCATCCCCGGGCTGGGCCGCCAGAACACGGCGATGGGCATTGGCAGCCCGGAGGTAAGCAGCCCGCTCCTCCACGCTGGCCTCGACATGGTTCAGCACGGCTAGGGAAACGACCCGGTCACCATCAGCAAGGCGGATGCCCCGCACACCGGTGCTGCCACGGCCAGCGAAAACACGCAGCACGTCATCCGTGATCTGGAAGCGGATGGCCCGGGCATTACGGGTGGCGAGGAACACGTCCTGCCCCTCCCGGCATGTTGCCACGCCGATCAGCTGGTCATTCTCATCCAGCTTCATGGCGATCAGACCGGAAGAACGGATGTTGCGGAAGTCGCTCAGGCGGTTGCGCCGCACGTTCCCGCTCGCCGTGGCAAAGACGAGATGCAGGTCATCCCACAGCTCCTCATCCTGCGGCAGCGGCAGAACGGCCGTGATGGTATCCTCGCCCAGCTCCGGCAGCAGGTTGACCAGTGCCCGCCCCTTGGCCGTCGGGGCCGCCTCCGGCAGGTGCCAGACCTTCATGCGGTAGGCCTTCCCGCCCGAGGAGAAGAACAGCACCCACTGGTGGGTATGGGCATTGAAGCTGCGGATGACGATGTCATCGCCTCGCCGCCCCGCTGCCGTGCGGCCACGGCCACCACGGTTCTGCGAACGGAACAGCTCCAGCGGCGTCCGCTTGATGAAACCGTCCCGTGTGATGGTCACCACCATCTGTCCCGGCTCGATCAGGCTCTCATCGGACTGGTCACCCAGCGCATCGGAGATTTCCGTGCAGCGTGGGTCAGCCAGAGCAGCACGGGCGGCCTGAAGCTCGTCCCGCATGACCTCCATGCGGCGCACATGGCTGCCAATGATCTCCAGAAGCTCCGTGATGCGGGCACTGACCTCTGCCAGCTCCGCCTGAATCTTCTCACGCTCCAGACCGGTCAGACGCTGGAGGCGCAGCTCCAGAATCCCACGGGCCTGCGCTTCTGTCAGATGGACACGGCCATCAACGATCACATTGCCTTCATCATGGATCAGCTCCAGCAGCGGCTCCACGTCGGCGGCAGGCCATGTGCGTGTCATGAGCTGCTCACGGGCCGTAGCGGCATCCGGGGCGGAACGGATGAGGGCGATCACCTCGTCAATGTTGGCCACGGCCAGCACCAGACCGACCAGCAGATGCCCCCGATCCCTCGCCTTATTCAGGTCGAAACGGGCACGGCGGAGAATCACATCCTCACGGAAGCGGATGAAGGCCTCCAGCACGTCCCGCAGCCCCATGGTGCGGGGGCGGCCTTCATCCAGTGCCAGCATGTTGACGCTGAAGCTCGTCTGAAGCTGGGTGAAACGGTAAAGCTGGTTCAGCACCACTTCCGGCGTGGCGTCACGCTTCAGCTCGATCACCACCCGCATGCCGGAACGGTCACTTTCATCCCGGATGTCGGAAATGCCCTCAATGTCCTTGGAGCGGACGAGATCGGCAATCTTCTCCTGCAGCGTGGCCTTGTTGACCTGATATGGAATCTCCGTCACCACGATGGCGAAGCGGTCCTTGCGGATCTCCTCGATCTCGGCACGGGCACGGACAGGGATGGAGCCACGGCCCGTCTCATAGGCCTGCCGGATGCCCCGACGGCCCATGATGATCCCGCCGGTCGGGAAATCCGGCCCCGGGACGATCTGCATCAGCTCTTCCAGCGTCATGTCCGGGTTGGCGATCAGGGCCAGAACGGCATCGATCACCTCGCCCGGATTGTGGGGCGGGATGTTGGTGGCCATGCCCACCGCAATGCCGGACGCCCCATTGACCAGAAGATTCGGGAAGGCAGCCGGAAGAACCTGCGGCTCCTGCTCGCTCTCGTCATAGTTGGGCTGGAAGGCGACCGTATCCCGGTCAATGTCATCCAGCAGGAAGGAGGCAGATTTGGCCAGCCGGGCCTCGGTGTAGCGCATGGCCGCCGGACTGTCGCCATCGACAGACCCGAAATTGCCCTGCCCATCCACCAGCCGCACACGCATGGACCAAGACTGCGCCATGCGCACCATGGCGTCGTAAATGGAACTGTCACCATGCGGGTGGTATTTACCCATCACGTCACCGACCGCACGGGCCGACTTGCGGTAGGGCTTGTCCGCCGTGAAACCACTCTCCCGCATGGCGTACAGGATACGCCGGTGCACGGGCTTGAGGCCGTCACGCACATCTGGCAGCGCACGGGAAACAATCACCGACATCGCATAGGCCAGATAGGAGGAACGCATTTCCTCTTCAATCGTCACCGGGAGGCGGTCGGAAGGCAAAATATCGTGCGGCTCGCTCAAGACAGGTCCACCAGTTTTCTGTAAATGGTCAGTGATCGAGCATAACCCATTCTACCTCAGGTGCCTAGTTCCTCCCCACCCGCCCTGCTGCAACGTGACCGGATACCCCGCCCCTCCCCCATGCCTTTTTCTCCTCCTCTTCCTGCCCCCCACATCACGGAACTGCCATGGTGCCCCCCGGAGCGGCTCTTCCCCCTCTGCCGGGAGGGAGGCGCATCCGTCTTTCTCGATAGCGGCGGCCCGGCGGAACAGGAACGGCATCGCTGGAGCTTCCTCTGTCCCCGTCCGGCCGGACGGCTCACCCTGCCCCTGGCGGAGATGCACCATCTCCCGCAGCATCTGCGGGCCTTTCTGGCCGCCCATGCACCGGCGGGCCGCCCTTCCCCCCATCTGCCGGAACTTCCCTTCACCGGCGGCGTGATCGGCCTGCTCAGCTATGAGGCCGGCATGGCCCGTGAGGGCCTCACCTCCCGCCACGCAACGGACTGCCCCGCCTTCACAGCACTGGCCTGCCGGGACCTGTTCATTTTCGACAGGCGGGAGCAAAGGCTCTGGTGGGCCAGTGCGGACGGCACCCCACCACCGGGCCAGCCCGCCACCACGGCCAGACCGGACCACCCGGGGCCGTCTCTCACCCCCGTGGCCGGACAGGATGCCGCCACGTGGCAGGCTGCCGTCCGGACCGTGCAGGAGTACATTGCGGCCGGAGACATCTTTCAGGCCAACCTGACAATGCGCTGGGTCGCCCCCCGCCCGGAGACGCTCGATCTGCACGCCCTCTACGATCAGCTCCGCACTCGCTGCCCGGCCCCCTTCGGGGCCTGGTTCCACACGCCGGACTTCACGCTGCTCAGTGCCTCGGTCGAACGCTTTCTTTCACTGGACCGTCAGGGACGCATCGAGACACGGCCCATCAAGGGCACCTGCCCCGTCAGTGATGATCCCCAGCAGAATGGCGCCCTGAAAGAGGCCCTCCACAGGGATGAGAAAGAGCTGGCCGAGAACCTGATGATCACCGACCTCATGCGCCACGACATCGGCAGGGTCTGTCAGCTGGGCAGTGTGGATGTTCCGCAGCTTTTTGCCGTGGAACGGTTCGCTCACGTTCACCATCTCGTCTCCAGCGTGACGGGGCAGCTTCAAAGGGACCATGATGCCACCGACCTTCTGGCAGCCACGATTCCCCCCGGTTCCGTCACCGGAGCCCCGAAATACCGGGCCATGCAGATCATTGATGAGGTCGAGTCTTCTGCCAGAGGAGCCTATTGCGGCACGCTTTTCCGGCTGGGCTGGGATGGTGCGCTGGACAGTTCCGTCATCATCCGCAGCATCAGCGCCACAGCCAGCCATTTGCAGGTAGGAGCCGGTGGGGGCATCACCTACCCTTCACATCCAGAGCGGGAATATGAGGAAATGTGCCTCAAGGCCGCTCCCCTGCTGGCCGTCCTGCGTGACCATGGAGCCTGATGCATGGCACCCACACCCTGCCCCTTTCTCTGGCTCAATGACCAGCTGCTCCCGGCGGACAGTCCAGCCATCATGGCACAGGACCGTGGTTTTCTGCTGGGTGATGGGCTTTTTGAAACCATGCAGCTTCGCCACGGGGCTGCCCCCCGGCTGGAAGCCCATCTGGCACGGCTGGAAGATGGCTGCCATACCCTGCGCCTGCCCTTTCCCGGACGGGACACGATCCGGCAGGCCCTGCCCCACCTGATGGCTGCCAACAGCCTGACGGATGGTTCCGCCCGCCTGACCCTCACACGAGGCCCCGGCCCAAGAGGGCTGGCTCCGCCTTTCAGACCACACACCACACTGCTCATCACGACAGCCCCGCCGTCAGAACAGTCCGCCACCCCCGTCCGGCTGCATGTCAGCACGCAGCGACGGGACAGGCAAGCCGTGCTGAACCGGGTGAAGTCCCTCAACGCCCTGCCCGCCATCCTTGCCCGCATGGAAGCACGGGAAAAAGGGGCCGATGATGCCCTCTGGCTCACCCACGAGGGTGAGATTGCCGAAGCCACAGCCGCCAGCTTTCTGGCCCTGCTGGATAGGCAGATCGTCACGCCACCCCTCTCCGCCGGAATCCTGCCCGGAATCTCCCGGGGCCGCCTGCTCTCTGCCGGTCTCTGCACGGAACGCCTCCTGACGGAAGCCGACATTCCCAAGTTCCAGGGGGCCTGGCTCATCACGGCCCTGAGCCTGACCCCGGTCGCCGCCATAGGGACGCAGGCGCTGCCACTTCAGCCGGAACAGACGGGCCGGCTGCGGCATTTTCTTTATGACGCCTCATGACGTCTCCATCTGGACCATTGAATCCCTCCCGATCAACCGCCACATCTCCCCCATGACTGCTGACAAACACACCACTCCCGCCCTGCCCAAGGCCCCCGTGGCCCGGCGCAATCCCGTCGTGCTGGAACAGCTCGGCCGCACCCGTACGGATTCCTACGCATGGATGAAGGACGAAAACTGGCAGAAGGTCCTGCGGGACCCGTCCGTCCTGCGGGATGACATACGCTCCCATCTGAAACAGGAAAACGCCTATACGGAGGCCGTCCTCGCCGGAACGGTGCCGCTTCAGGAAGACCTCTTCAAGGAGATGGTCGGCCGCATTCCTCCGGCAGAAGAGTCCGTGCCGCTGCCTGACGGGCCGTGGCTGTACGGCCTGCGCTTCGAGAAGGATGCCCAGTACCCGCTCCATGTCCGCCGCCCCCGCAAGGCCGGGGCCAGCGAGGCCGACGGACCGGAAGAAATCCTGCTGGACGTGAACGAACTGGCCGCCCGGCACAGCTTCTACAGCCTCGCCCAGGCCGCCCACACGGAAGACCACCGTTATTACGTCTATGCCGAGGACGTGCAGGGGTCGGAAGTCTACCGGATTCAGGTCAGGGACCTTGCCACGGGTGAACTCTGCGCCCCCGCCGTGGAAAGCAGCACGGGCAGCTTCACCCTCTCCCCGGACAGCCAGCATCTCTTCTGGATCTACCGGGACGACAATGGTCGCCCCTCCCGCATCTATCGCCGCCCGCTTCTGGGTGGTGAGGACACGCTCATCTTTGACGAAACCGACCCCGGCTTCTTCCTCAGCATCGGTGTCAGTGCCTCCCGGAAATGGATCGCCATTGAAAGGGGTGACCATGACACGAACGAGACCCTGCTCATCCCCGCCTCAGACCCGACGGCCATGCCCAAAGTCGCTGCACCGCTGGTGCGGGGGGAACGCTACAGCCTGACCCACTGGCAGGACCGCTTCATCGTCCTGACCAACGCAGGCGGGGCCGTGGACTTCAAGCTGATGACGGCCCCGGAAGCCACGCCGGACCGTGCCCACTGGCGGGAGTTCCTGCCCCATGAGGAAGGCCATTTCCTCCTCGGTGTCAGTGCCGGGAAGGACCATCTGGCCTGGCTGGAGCGGCGCAACGGCAATACGGAAATCTTCACCCTCAGCCGTGAGGACGCCGACAGGGGCGACATCCGCCGCCATGCCCGCCATATCAGCATGGACGAACCCGCCTATACGCTCAGCCTGCTGGGCGTGCTGGAATATGACCAGCCCTTCCTGCGCTACATCTACCAGTCCCCCACGACCCCGGCGCACTGGTATGATTATGACATGCGGACAGGGGAGAAAAACCTCCGCAAGATACGGGAGGTTCCCTCGGGCCACGACCCTGCCGCCTATGAGACACGCCGCCTGTTCGCCCGGGCTGATGATGGCGCCATGGTGCCCGTCACCCTCCTGATGAAGAAGGGGACGAAGCTGGATGGGCAGAATCCCATGCTGCTGTACGGCTATGGTTCCTACGGCATCTCCATGGAGGCCAGCTTCTCCACCACCGCCCTCAGCCTCGTGGACCGTGGCGTGATCCATGCCACGGCCCACGTGCGGGGTGGCAGTGAAAAGGGCTGGAACTGGTTCCTTGAAGGGCGGGCAACCAAAAAGACCAACAGCTTCACCGACTTCATCAGCTGTGCCCGGCACCTGATTGCCGAAGGCTACACCGCCCCCCGCCGCATCGTGGCGCATGGGGGCTCGGCAGGCGGGCTGCTGATGGGAGCCGTTGCCAACATGGCACCGGAGCTGTTTGCCGGTATCGCCGCACAGGTACCGTTCGTGGACATGCTGAACACCATGTCGGACGTCTCCCTGCCGCTTACGCCGCCGGAATGGCCGGAATGGGGTAACCCGCTGACGGACCCGGAGGCTTACGACCTCATCGCCAGCTATTCTCCCTATGACAATATCCGCCCCGTCTCCTACCCGGCCATTCTGGCCCTGGGAGGGTTGTCCGACCCACGGGTAACCTACTGGGAGCCTGCCAAATGGATCGCCCGCCTGCGGGAAGAGGCACGGGGGGGGCCCTTCCTCTGCCAGATCAACATGGAGGCAGGGCATGGTGGGTCTTCGGGGCGCTTTGCCCGCCTGAAGGAAGTGGCTCTCGTGCAGGCTTTCGCCCTCTGGAGCCTGAAACAGGCAGAAAACTGACCTCCTGAAAGAAAAGCCCCTGCTCCTTTTACGGAACAGGGGCTTTTTCTGGCGGTCCCGCCCACTTACTGGAGATCGTCGCCCTGATCTTCCGAATCGAGTTCAGAGAGCTGGTTACATATCTTGCCCAGCCGTGCATTCTGCCCGGCAACCCCACCCCCACAGGCCGTGCGTGCATCCCGGCCGCAGCTGGCAATCACGCTCTCCATGTCCGATTCCAACACATCCCGTAGAAGACCGACATCGAAGCTGCGCTGGGCCGTTTCCTCGTCATCCAGCTGCTTCTGCACCTTGCGCATCTCATCCAGGGTCTTCAGGCACTGGATGCCCGCCGAATTCGGGCTGACCCGCAGAACAGCAAGGATATTGTTCACCTCGACGCCCTTGGCATTCACGGCTGGATCGTCATCATCCGTTCGGGCCGCACCCCCTGCCCAGGCCTGGCTGGCCAGACAGAGGCTCCCTAGGAAAAGAACCGGCACGAGCTTGCGGAAACATGAAGGACGAAAAGATGGAAACTGGCTCATGCCGGGCAGCATAATCTGAAAAGGATCAGGAAGAAATGGGGTTTTGGCCGCCACAACCTTGACTCACCCCCAAAGGACAGGGTATGCGGACGCCAAGTTTCGCGGGCGTCTCAGCCCTGCATTATGAGAGCCGCTGTCCGGAAGGGCAGGCAGGCCTGTCTTTTCTGTCGGGGAGCCTGAACATCATGAAGATCCGTAACAGCCTGAAGTCCGCCAAGGTTCGTGACAAGAACTGCCGTGTCGTGCGTCGTCGCGGCCGCGTGTATGTCATCAACAAGCAGAACCCGCGCATGAAGGCCCGTCAGGGCTGAGCTGACAGACGGATGGGACGGTGCGGCATGTCCACGGCTCCGCTGCGCCACCCTGTCTTTCATGCTCTGAAGCGTGAAGCCCCCTCCGGGGGGCTGAAGCCTCCCGCTTTTCGGCTGGGGGCTTTTTTTATGGCGGCGGCCTGTCTGTTCTACAGTGCAGGGCCAGCGGCCATGGCAGCCACCGCTCCGGCCCACAAGCCAGTGCAGGGCCAGCCCCATGCAGCAATACCCGCACCCGACTCCAAAAACAGCCTTCATGTTCCACCGCCCCCAAAGCCGCACAGCCCGAGCCTGAAAGAAAAGCTGGAACAGACCGAGCAGGCCATTGCCAGCGAACAGGATGACCAGAAGGCCCACAGCCTGATGAAAAAGGCTGACACGCTGCGCCTCTACAGTGTCAAGAACAGTGGCCGCATCCTGCTCAGCGAGGCACAGGCTGAACTCAAACAGGGCCATACAGGTGACGCTGAAAAAGACCTCTCCGCGGCTCTGACCCTCCAGCCTGACAACGCCTTCCTCCGCCGCCAGCGGGCTGCCGTCCGCTTTCTCGGCAATGATCTGACAGGAGCCGTGCAGGACCTTCAGGTGGCGCTGGTGCATGACCCTGGCGATGCCCAGAGCTGGGACATTCTGGCCCACACGCAGGAACATCTCCATCATCCCCATCAGGCCCTCCATGCCTATACCGAGGCCCTGACACACGCCCCCCTGCTCCCGGACGGACAGAAACGCTACCGGCAGCTGGAACAGCAGGCCAACGGCATCCCGGACTGACCTTTCCCGGTTACATGAAAGACACCGGGTCCACGTCCACGTCGATGCGGGCATCATTCTTGCGGGGCGCACCGTCCAGCCACCGCCTCAGCAGGGGCTGAAGGGCGATGTCCCGCCGGGTCCGCAGGAGAAGACGGTACCGGTAGCGGTCCCGCAACAGGGCCAGAGGGGCCGGAGCCGGCCCCAGAACCTGAATCCCCTCCCCCCGTGGGGCGTGCATGGCCAGCAGGCGGGCCAGCTCCTCCGCCTGCCGCTCCTTCGGGGCACTGACAATCACCGCCGCCAGCCGCCCATAAGGTGGCCAGAAACCGGGGCGTCTCTGGGCGGCTTCCTGTTCCATGAAGCTAATGAAGTCGTTAGCCAAAAGGGCCTTCATCACCGGATGATCGCCCGCATAGCTCTGCAACATAACCTGCCCCGGCTTTGTCCCACGCCCTGCACGCCCCGCCACCTGATGCAGCAGCTGCATGGTCCGTTCCGCTGCCCGCAGGTCACCTCCACCCAGTCCGAGGTCCGCATCCACCACCCCAACCAGCGTCAGGTCCGGGAAGTGCCAGCCCTTGGCCACGACCTGCGTGCCGATGATGAGGTCCACCTCCCGGCTGGCGATTTTCCGCACGGCCTCTTCCATGGCCGTGGGTGAGGTCAGCGTATCGGAGGCCATGCTCAGCAGCCGGGCATCCGGGAAGCGGGCCTGCGCCTCCTCATGGATGCGCTCCACCCCCGGGCCGATCGGCACGAGACTGTCCTGCGCCCCGCAGGATGGACAGGCACTGACAAGTGGCTGGGTGTATTCACAGTGATGACAGGCCAGAATCCGGCGGCGCCTGTGCTCCACCATCCACGCTGAACAGTGAGGGCATTGCAGGCGGTGCCCACAGGCCCGGCACAGCGTCATCGGTGCATAACCACGCCGGTTCAGAAACAGCATGCTCTGCTCTCCGGCCTTCATCCGCTCTTCAATGCTCTCACAGAGCAGAGGGGATAGAAACTGCCCCCGCTCCGGGCCATGCTCCTTCATGTCGATCAGGGTGATCTCCGGCATCTGGGCCGTTCCATGCCGGGCCTCCAGCACCTCATGACGGAAGCGCCCCTTCTGCACATTGACGAGCGTCTCCATGGACGGTGTGGCGGAGACGAGAATGACCGCCCCCTGCACCAGCCTCGCCCGCACGATGGCCATGTCCCGCCCGTGATAGAGAACACCTTCTTCCTGCTTGTAGGTGTTCTCGTGTTCCTCATCGACCACCACAAGCCCGAGACGGGCAAAAGGCAGGAACAGGGCAGAGCGTGCCCCCACGACAACCTGCTGCCGCCCCTCGGCAATGGCGCACCATGTCTCCCGCCGTGTCTTCTGCCCCAGCTCGGAATGCCAGACGGCAGGCCGGATGCCGAAGCGCCGTTCAAAACGGTCCGTCCACTGGGCCGTCAGGACGATCTCCGGCAGCAGCACCAGTACCTGCCTGCCCTGCCTCAGGCACGCTGCCACAGCCTCGAAATAGACCTCCGTCTTGCCGGACCCCGTCACCCCCTCCAGCAGCGTGACATTGAAGGTCCGCTCCTCCACGCCGGCCACCAGAGCCTCCGCCGCCTCGGCCTGCTCTGCGGAAAGGGTCGGCGGGGCATGGTCCGGGTCCGCCTGTCCGGCAGGGGATGGTACCTCCATGAAGCACTCTTCCAGCACCCCTGCATTGGCCAGACCCCGGATCACCGCCGCACTGGCCCCGCTCTGCGCCGCCAGCATCGCCGTGGTGCCGGGACCACCCTGTTCCAGAGCCTCCAGAACGGCCCTGCGGGCCGGGGTCAGACGCAGCGTGTCCGGCAGGGGGCCGGGTTTCCGCATCCAGCCCATGAGGGGTTTCATACTGCCCGCCTGCGCCGGAACCCGCAGGGCAATGGCCAGCACCATGCCCGGCGCACTCAGGCCATAGGCCGCCACCCAGTCGATGAACTGGCGGAGATCATCCGGAAGGGGCGGTACATGTTCCAGCACGGCCGAGATGGGACGCAGTTTTGCAAAAGCGAACGTTTTCCCTCTGGAGACCGGACGGAAATCGACAGGAAGATGGGCTGGCTCGCCGTCCCACACACAACCTGTCAGCTCCTGCCGCCCCAGCGGCACACGCACCAGCGTTCCCGGTGCCAGAAGCCTGTCGGACCGATAATCCAGCGGGCCATCGAAGGGACGGGGCACCAGAACGGAAAGACGATGACCGGCTTCCATTCTCCTGCTATGGGGAGGGAGGCTGTTTTCTGCCATGTCTTCATCCTAACCTCTCCGGCAGGGAAATACCATGCGCCTTCCATTTGGAAGCCCCCCCTCCAGCGCCATGACCATTCATACGGCCCATGAGGCCCTCACGGCCTGGCAGGACTGGCTGACCCATGAGAAAAGAGCCAGCAAGGCCACACGGACAGCCTATCTGCACGATGTCTCCCTCGCTCTCGGTTTCTTCAGCCGCCACTTTGGTGGGGACCTGCCGCTGGAAGCGCTGGGCAAGCTGACACTGGCTGATTTCCGCTCATGGCTGGCCCATGAAACGAACCGGGCCGAAAAGATGGCCCGCCTCCATCCCGGCAGCCGTCACACGCCAGATGGCCACGCCCGCAGCCGGGCCCGCCGCATCTCCGCTCTGCGGGCCTTTTACCGCTATCTGGAAAAAGAACACCGCATCACCAATCCGGCCCTCACCCTCCTGCGCAGCCCCCGGCTGAAAACCCGCCTCCCCCGCCCTCTGACGCCGGAAACCGCACGCACGGCCCCGGACGGTATTGCCGACCAGACAGCCGATGGCCATTTTGCCCTGCGGGATGCCGCCCTGTTCACCCTGCTATATGGCACGGGCCTGCGCATCAGCGAGGGACTGTCCCTCAATGTCGGTGACGTGGAGCGGATCAGCGATGACATTCTGTTTGTCACAGGCAAGGGAGGGAAGGAAAGAGCCGTGCCTGTCCTGCCCGCCGTCCGGGATGCTCTGGGACGCTGGCTGGCCGTCCATCCCTCACCCCATGCCAGTGCACCGCTTTTCTGCGGCGTACGGGGTGGACGCCTCAATCCGGGGGTGGCCCAACGGGCCATGCGGCAATGGCGCCTGATGGAAGGACTGCCCGATTCTGCCACCCCCCACGCCCTGCGCCATGCCTTCGCCTCCCACCTGCTCCAGAATGGAGCAGACCTGCGGGCGATTCAGGAACTTCTGGGTCATGCCAGCCTGTCCAGCACACAGATATACACGCTGGCAGACGAACATCACCTCATGGAGGTCTGGCAGAAGGCCCATCCCCGGGCCGACCGTTGACAGCTCCTTCCTGATCCAGACTGACCTTTCATTGCCGACCTCTTCGGACAGACCCATCATCCCATGACGACGCACGCTTCCCGTTTCCTCCCTTTCCTCACCGGCATCATTCTGGCATTTGGCAGTTCCTTCATGGCGTCTTCTGCGGCTCTGGCCTCCAGCCCCGAACCGGCCTGCCGCCAGACCCACATCACCACGCTGCCCCTCAAGGAAACAGGCTATTACCTGACGACCGTGGCGCAGATTCATGGCCATTCCCTCTCCATGATCGTGGATACAGGGTCCGAGGGCAGCCTGCTGACACCAGATGCCATCACCCACCTGCATCTCACCCCCAATGAGGAAGATGCCACCATCATCTCCGGGCCGGACGGACGGGGGCATGTAGTGCCGACCATCCAGCTGGCGACCATCACGCTTGGACAGCTCACCTATCACCATCCTGTCCTGCCTTTGGGCACCCTGCCGGGATTCCCCGCCATACAGCCCCCCGTGCTGGGGCTGATCGGCATGGACCTGCTCGGCCATTATGATCTGGACCTCGACCTGCCCCATCACCGGCTCAGCCTGTGGGACATCCATACCGGGTCCCTCCTCTGCCGCCAGCCGCCTTTCTGGTCCACACCGGGGCAGCGGCTTGTCGCCCAACGCATCCGCAACCGGTTCTTCATCCCCTTCACGCTGGATGGTCAGAAAGGGCTGGCGCTGATCGACAGCGGGGCCCGCTCCCACATCATCAGCCGGGACTTCGTCCACAGGCTCGGCATCACGAAAGAGCAGCTGGACCGGGACCCCGGCGGGACCAGCGCAGGCATTGGCGACAGGGAACACCGCTATCACTGGCACCGTTTCAACCGCCTCACCCTTGGCGGGCAGACCCAGCTGCACCCGGTCCTCACCGTCACTTCCCTGCATGAACAGGCCGACATGCTCCTCGGAGCCGACTGGCTGATCCATCATCAGCTCTGGCTCTCGGCAGGGCCGGAGGGGGCCGTTTTCATACACGCCCCCTGAAATGGAATTTTCATGAAGAAAAACGTAAAAAAGTGATATTTCTCTATTGCCAACAACACCGTATCCCGCTAGATAGACGCCATCCCAAGGGAACGATGCTTTTCCAGAAAAGCTGAAGACTGCGGGTGTAGCTCAGTTGGTTAGAGCGCCGGCCTGTCACGCCGGAGGTCGCGGGTTCGAGCCCCGTCACTCGCGCCACTCTTTTTCAAAAGGGTGGCGTTTTTTATTCCCTCCTCTCCTCCTTGATATCATGATCCGCCTTCTGCTGCGGAAAGATCGTTTCGGCCCTTTCAGGCAAGAAAATCCTTGCATCCTGAACGCAGCTGCCCGACATCTCTGCCCATGCCTTATATCGTCAAGGAACTATTCGCCACATTGCAGGGTGAGGGTGCCCATTCCGGGCGTGCGGCCATATTCTGCCGGTTCACCGGCTGCAATCTCTGGTCCGGCCGGGAAGAGGACCGCCACAAGGCCCAGTGCACCTTCTGCGACACGAACTTCATCGGGACGGACGGCCCCGGCGGAGGCCGCTTTGCCACGGCTGAAGCTCTGGCCGCTGCGCTGGATGACTGCTGGCAGGCCCACACCGCGGACGTGACCCGGCGTTATGTCGTCTTCACCGGTGGGGAACCCCTGCTCCAGCTTGATGCAGCCCTGATCGCCGCCACAAGGGCCCGTGGTTTCACCATCGCCGTGGAAACCAATGGCAGTCTTCCCGCTCCTGAAGGAATCGACTGGGTCTGCGTCAGCCCCAAACCCGGCCAGCCGCTGAAACAGACACATGGCCATGAGCTGAAGCTCGTCTATCCACAGGACACCCTGACGCCGGAACAGTTTGCGGCGTGCGACTTCCAGCATTTCTGGCTACAACCCATGGATGGACCGGACCGCCCTGCCAATACGGAAAAGGCCGTGCGCTACTGCCAGACCCACCCGCAATGGCGGCTGAGCCTGCAAACCCACAAACTGATCGGAATCCCCTGATGACGACACCCGCCTCCCCCTCCGCCAGCCATCAGGCCGCCCGGAACCGCCGTGCGCTCGTCCTCTTCTCCGGTGGGCAGGATTCCGCCACCTGTCTGGCCTGGGCCCTGCATCATTTCGACCATGTGGAGACGGTCGGCTTCGCCTACGGGCAGCGTCACGCCGTGGAGCTGGAGTGCCGCACCACCCTGCGGCAGAGCATCAGTGCCCAGAATCCCGCATGGGCAAAAAAGCTGGGAGAGGATCACACGATCGACCTGGCCAGCCTCGGCGCCCTCTCTGATACCGCCCTGACACGGGATGCCGAGATCAGCATGGGGGAGAACGGGCTGCCCAACACCTTCGTGCCGGGCCGGAACCTGATCTTCCTGACCTTCGCCGCTGCCCTCGCCTTCCGCCGCAGCATCCGCCACATCATCACCGGTGTGTGCGAGACGGACTATTCCGGCTATCCCGACTGCCGGGATGACACCATCAAGGCCCTTCAGGTTGCCCTCAATCTGGGCATGGAGCAGCGTTTCGTCCTCCACACGCCGCTCATGTGGATCAACAAGGCACAGACATGGCAGCTCTGCCACGATCTGGGCGGAGCTGACCTGACAGAAACCATCCGCCATGAGAGCCATTCCTGCTATAAGGGAGACCGTACCCATGAGCATGCATGGGGATTCGGCTGCGGAGACTGCCCCGCCTGCGCCCTACGTGCCGAAGGGTGGCGGCAGTATCAGGAGGGGGCATGAGCGACATCACCCGGACAGAACTGGTTTTCACACGGCGTTTCTGCATGGGGCACCGGCTCATCTCAGGCAGCAGCGAGCGTTGTGCCATCCCGCACGGGCATAATGAATATGTCACCGTCACGCTGGTGCCCGGCCCCAACGCTCCGCAGGACCGGCGGCTGGATGGGCACAGCAACATGCTGCTGCCCTTTGCCGAGGCCAAGGGTCGTTGGCACCGCTTCATCGACGAACGGATGGACCACAGTTTCCAGCTTTCCGAGTCCGACCCGCTTCTGGGCTGGTTTGCCGAGCATGAACCCCAGCGGCTGGACCGCCTTGTCGTCACGCCCGGCGACCCGACGACGGAACTGCTCGCCGCCCTGCTGATGAGCAAACTTCAGGCGTTCCTGACCGCCCAAGGCGGGCTGCTGTCCCCCGCCTCGCTCGAGATCAAGGAGACGCCCACCAACACGGTGCGCCTGCATGGCGACCCGTCCCTCTATCTCCCGCTGGTGGACCGCCCGGCAGACCGATGCTGGTGGCACCGGGCCGACGATACCACACGGGACTGACACCGCCCCGCAAAGCGATCTCAGTCCCGCATCAGGGCCATGACTTCCTGCCGGGCCTGAGCATCATCGGCCCAGAGACCGTAAGAACCTGTCGTCACGGTCGTGGCACCGGGGCTGCGGACGCCCCGCAGGCTCATGCACATGTGCTCGGCCTCCACCACGACCAGAACGGCTTTCGGCTCCAGCACCTCCACCATCGCCTGCACGATCTGGTCTGTCAAACGTTCCTGAAGCTGCGGGCGGCGGGCATAGCCTTCCACGACACGGGCCAGCTTGCTCAGCCCCGTCAGGCGGCCACCTTCCGGCAGATAGGCCACATGGGCACGCCCCAGAACCGGCAGGAGATGATGCTCGCAGGTGGACTGGAAGCGTATGTCCTTCACCAGCACCATGCCGCCATGCTGGTCGGCACTGAACTGCTTTTTCAGGTGGCCCCGCGGGTCCTCATACAGGCCGGAGAAAATCTCCAGATACATCTTGGCCACACGGTCCGGCGTATCCCGCAACCCTTCACGGGAGGGGTCTTCCCCTATGGCCAGCAGAAGCTCCCGCACGCCTCCGGCAATGCGGCTGATGGCGTCCTCCGGCCGGGTGATCGCTCCGGCGGCACCCTCCGGTGTCGGGGCCTGTTTCCCCGGAATCCCTGTCTCATTGGCTGACATTCAGCATCCCCCAAAGTTCATCCACCCTGCCCCGGCCTGCGCCGTGTGACATCCCCAGCTATACGATCCAACCCTGCTAACGCTTCCTTCACGGAACGTCCAGCGATCTCAAGCTCCGGCTCCAGCTCGGCAAGGGGTTCCAGCACGAAGGCACGGTCAAAAAGATGACGATGGGGGAGCGTCAGAAGAGGGTGGCACACGGTGCCGTCCCCATGAAAAAGCAGGTCCACATCCACCGACCGCTCGCCCCAGCGTCGCCCGGGCACACGGCCCAGCGACCGCTCGATCTCCTTGCACAGCCCCAGAACGGCCTGCGGGGGCAGGACCGTCCGCCCCAGGGCGGCGATGTTCACGAAGGGAGGCTGATCTTCCACACCCCACGGAGCACTGTCGTAAAAAGAGGAAACCGCCTCTATCTCCAGCCCCGACTGATGGCCCAGAGCCTCCACGGCAGCCCGCAGCACGGCCTCCCGCTCGCCCAGATTGGCCCCGAGCGAAAAACCGACCCGGTATTCCCGCTGCTGCGTCACCGTGACGGATACATCCTCCACCGCATGGGGCACAGGGGCTGAAGGCTTGCGCACCGTAACGGACACATCCTGCACGGCGGGGCAGTCCGCCAGCACGGCAGTGCCTATCCGCCCGGCCAGAGTTTCGATCAGCTTGCAGGGACCAGCCTGAAAGACCCGCTCGGCACTCTGGCAGAGCTGCCCGTAACAGACGGCCTGTGTATAATCATCCCCCGCAATCGCTGCCGACAGGTCAGCCCGAACCTCCAACGACACATAGAAACGCTGACCGAGACGGGTTTCTTCCTCATGTACGCCATGATGCCCGAACAGGCAGAGATCATGCACCCGCACATGGGTCAGGGACGGAATGATCACTCGACATCTCCCTTCACCATTCCATTCACGGCCAGCAGGGCGGTCATGTCCAGCACGTCCCTGTGTGCCTGCACGTCATGCACCCGCACCATGCAGGCCCCCTGCGTCGCCCCGTAAAGATTGACCGCCAGCGTCGCTGGCAAACGGTCATGCACTTCCCGCCCCAGCAGCCTGCCGAACATGGATTTGCGGGACACGCCCAGCAGCACGGGCAGGCCGTAATAGGCCTCCAGCCGCCGCATGTTCTGCACGGCCCAGAGATTCTGCATCACCGTCTTGCCGAACCCGACGCCGGGGTCCAGAAGGATGGTCTCACGGGCGATGCCTGCCCGGTCGGCCAGCTTCAGGGACCTGTCAAAGAAACGCCGCCAGTCATCCCAGAGATCAACGCTGGCATCAACCACCTCACGATTGTGCATGATGGCCACCACGGCACCGGCGGAGGCCACGACGGAAGCCATGTCCGGGTCGGCCTGCAACCCCCACACGTCATTGACCATCTGCACGCCAGCCACCAGGGCCTTCCGGGCCACGGAGGCCTTCGTGGTATCGACGGACAGGACCGCCCCCTCCCGGGCCAGAGGCGTCAGGACCGGTTCCAGACGCCGCCATTCCTCTTCCGCATCCACGGGCGTGAAACCCGGCCTCGTGGATTCCGCACCGACATCCAGCAGGTCCGCCCCCTCGGCCAGAAGGGCATGGGCCTGCTTCAGGGCGGCCTCCGGCGTAAAGAACTGCCCGCCATCCGAGAAGGAATCCGGCGTGACATTGACGATCCCCATCAGCAGGGGCTGCCTCCATGAAGGGGAAGGACGTGCTGCCAGCCAGGCGGCCATCTGCTCCGCAAGGGTCATCATCTCAGCCTTTCACCAGCAGGGGGAGGATCACCCCTTGCGGGCTGCCTCGAGAAACTGCTCCATCTGCTCCATGCCCAGCGCACCGGGTGCCACGGCAGCCTGACCGAACAGGAAGGTCGGCGTCCCCTGCACGCCCACACTCTGGGCCTGACCAAGGTTGGCTGTCAGCAGCCCCATGACGGCCTGCCCCTTCATGTCCTTCTCGAAGCGGGCCACGTCCAGCTTCAGGCTCTTTGCCACATCACGGAGATGCTCCATGCCGGGTTTGGCCGTCTCCTCCATCAGGCGGCGGCGCATGGCGTCATACTGCCCCTGGAAGGCTGCCGCATAGATGGCCTGTGCATCCAGCAGGCTGGCATCACCCAGAACGGGAATGACCTTCTCCACCAGCCGGACATCCGGGTGTCTGGCAAGGAACTGGTCCACCACCGGGGCCATGTGGCGGCAGTAGGTGCAGCGCGGGTCCAGAAATTCCACGACCGTGACCTGCCCCTGCGGGTTGCCGCGTACGGCGTAGGATGGCGCCGTGGAAAGAGCCTGCCAGTTGGCCCGCACGGCCGCCTTCACGTGGGCTTCCTGCTGGGAACTGGCCTGCTGCTGGATGGACCGGATGGCATCGGACAGGATGCTCGGATCATTCTTCAGGGCCTCACGGACAATCTGCACGATCGCCGCCCGCTGCTTTGCGGTAAAAACCGCTTCATCCGCCGCATGGGACGTCCCCGCAAGGGACAGCCCCATGAGAGGGAGGCCAGCCAGCAGGGCCAGGGAAAATGACTTCACACGCTGTTTCATGGTCGTGCCCTCCATGGGGTTATGCAGCATTTCATGGGCGCTTGAGAAAGAGAGGGGCCCCTCCACCTGACCATGCAGGTAGAACCGCCCCGATGACCAGCCCTGTTAAACAGCAAACCGGTCTGTTTTTGAAGCCCCATCCCTTCATGAGGAACGATGATGCTGCTCCCCAGCCTACAGCCGAAGCATGTAAGACCCGTTAAAACCACCCCCTGCGGGGTTGCCCTCCCAATCCCGGCAGTTTAACGCTATCATACCTCAATCCGGGACCGCCATGATGGCAGACAGTCCCTGCAAACAGCCCTGATCGTGACCCGCAACACTGGAGAGCCGCCACCGTGGTAAAGCCTGACAGCCGGACCCCTCATCCCCCCTGCCTGTCTGACCGTCCCACTCCCCGGTGGGCGCGCGGGCTTGGTCTGCTGGCCTGCCTGAGCCTTCTGGGCAGCAGCCTTGTCGCCTGTTCTGGTGGCAGGAGCCTCAAGCATCATCTCTTCGGCCATACAGCCCCATCCGCCAGAGCCAACACAGGCATTGTGGTAGCTGATGAACCGCAGGCAGCACTGGTCGGCCGTGATGTCCTCGCCCGTGGGGGCAATGCCGCCGATGCTGCCACGGCAACGGCCTTCGCTCTGTCCGTCACACTCCCCTCCCGTGCCTCTCTGGGAGGTGGCGGGGCCTGCCTGGTTGCCCGCCCGGGCCAGCCCGCCGAGAGCATTTCCTTCCTGCCTGTTGACGGCACCGGCACGGGCGGAGACCGCCCCGCTGCCGTACCCATGATGGCCCGTGGACTGTTCCTGCTGAATCTCCGGTACGGGTCAGTCCAGCTGGGTGATACGATCGACCCGGCCATAACACTTGGCCAGCAGGGCATCACGGTCAGCCGCCAGCTGGCCAGTGACATCGCCGCCGTGCAGGGGCCTCTCCTTTCCAACGAAGGAATGAAGGCCCTCTTCAGCCGGGGGGATTCCGGTGTGGCCATCCGGGAAGGGGACCAACTGACCCAGCCCCGCCTGACGTCATTCCTCTCCCGCCTGAAACTGGTTGGGGTGGGAGACCTCTATACCGGTGCCCTGTCCGATGTTTTTGTCACACAGGCCAACAAGGCTGGTGCGGGCCTGACACGCGACGACCTGCGCCGCTCCCTGCCCGGACAGACATCTGCCCTGCATTTTACCAGCGGGCCGTATCGCCTCAGCTTCCTTGCGCCACCAGCTGATGGTGGACTGGGCAGTGCTGCAGCCTTCCGCCAGAACCTGCGGGCTGAAAATGTCATCAGCGCATGGCGCCGTTCCGGCCGGACAAGCCTCCAGGAAGGCCAGATATTCATGGCCTCTGGCCAGAGCGATGCCACCGGCCTGCCCCCTCTGCCGGCCTCCACCTCCTTTGTCGTACGGGATGGCCATGGCCTGAGCGTTGGCTGCGTGCTGACAGACAACAACCTGTTTGGCACGGGGCGTCTGGCCGGCAGTACGGGGGTTGTCCTCGCTGGAGCCCCGCATGACTACCCCCGCCCGCTCCTCAGCGCTGCCATACTGGAAGCCCCCCACAAACGGATGCAGGCCGTCCTTGCAGCCTCGGGGCAGAACGACGCCGCCCAGAGCGTTGCTGATGCGCTGCGGCAGCTCGCACAGGGGCAGGCCATTGCTCCCTCTACAGGGACAGGGCAGCTCAACAGCATCGTCTGCTCCGGTGATGACTGTGTCGGACAGGCCGCCCCCAACGGGAACGGTCTGACCGCCCATACCATCACCCACTGAACCAGCAGGGAACACCACTCTGGACAGATACGCCCCAAGGGCTTGTCCAGAGCCCTTCTGAACGCCATCTGATGGGGCAGGCACATGCCCCGCCACCACTCCCTGCCCCATCATCCGGGGCCTGTCAGTCACGAGGTCTTCATGTCAGCAGACAAGAACGCAGAAAGAAGCAAAGCGCTGGATGGCGCTCTCAGCCAGATCGAACGCTCCTTCGGCAAGGGGTCCATCATGCGGCTGGGCCAGCGGCCCAAGGAGCAGGTGGATGTCATTTCCACCGGGTCGCTGGGACTGGATATCGGGCTGGGCATCGGTGGGCTGCCACGGGGCCGCATCATCGAGATTTATGGCCCGGAGAGCTCCGGCAAGACCACGCTGGCTCTCCACGCCGTGGCTGAGGCGCAAAAAAAGGGCGGTACGGCTGCCTTCATTGATGCTGAACATGCGCTGGACCCCATTTATGCCCGCAAGCTGGGGGTGGACATCGACAATCTGCTGCTCAGCCAGCCAGATGCCGGGGAACAGGCTCTGGAAATTGCTGATACGCTCGTCCGCTCCGGGGCCATCGACATTCTGGTCGTGGACTCTGTCGCTGCCCTCGTGCCCAAGGCCGAGCTGGAAGGGGAAATGGGGGACAGCCATGTCGGCCTCCATGCCCGCCTGATGAGCCAGGCCCTGCGCAAGCTGACAGGCTCCGTTTCCCGCTCCAACACCACCATCATCTTCCTGAACCAGATCCGCATGAAGATTGGCGTGATGTTCGGCAATCCGGAAACCACGACAGGCGGCAACGCCCTGAAATTCTATTCCTCCATCCGCCTGGACATCCGCCGCATCGGCTCCGTGAAGGACAAGGACGAGGTCGTGGGCAACCAGACACGGGTGAAGGTCGTCAAGAACAAGATGGCCCCCCCTTTCCGGCAGGTGGAATTCGACATCATGTATGGCGAGGGCGTCAGCAAAATGGGCGAGCTGCTGGACCTTGGCGTAAAGGCCAATGTGGTGGAGAAATCTGGCGCCTGGTTCTCTTACGACAGCACCCGCATCGGCCAGGGCCGGGAAAATGCAAAGCAGTATCTGCGTGAGCATCCTGAAATGGCTGCGGAAATTGAAAAACGGGTCCGGCAGGATGCTGGCATCATCGCTGAAGACATGATGGTTGGTGAGTCGGCAGAGGATGATACGGATTCATCCAATGAGCTGCCGCTGGACAGCACCAGCACCGGCAACCGCCGCAAAAGCTGACGGAAGGTCCTTTTGTCCCCCAGCAGCGGGGGACAAAAGAACGCCTCATGCAAAAAGCCCCGCTCCAGCATATTGGAGCAGGGCTTTTTTTCCATCCAGTCCCAAGAACTGGCACTACCCCTCAGGCAGCCTGATGGGCATCACCATCCTTCTGACCACGCAGGCGACGCCACAGCTTGACACCGCACAGGGCCATGCGGGCCGCAAACGGTGCCATCTGCGGGCGCAGCAGGCGAGGGTCATACCCTGCAAAGCGGCGCTCGTTCTCCTTGAGGCACAGCTCCATCAGCTCAACAAAATCCACCTTCTTGTCCGTCATGCTCTGGGCACCGGTCACGGTGAAATTGTTGTCCTGCGTATGCTCCACGCCATCATCATCAAAGCTGCGGACGAGGCTCAGACGCTCATAAAGCAGGAAGAACAGCACACCGATCACCCGCATCTCGAACCACGGACGGCGCCAGAGCGGCATGACGGCACGATGGTAAGCCAGCCAGTTGGCAAACAGCAGGATGTGGCGACACTCCTCCTGCATGACAGGCTCGAATGTCTCGATCAGCTCCATCGGGAACAGGCCGGCCTTCTCGGCCAGAGAAAACAGACCGAAGGCGAAGAAGCTGTCCCAGCACTCGGAGAAACCCGTCACCAGATAGGCCCATTCCGTATCCCGCGGCTCGATGTAGGGGTCTTCCGGGGCAAGCGGAATACCGTAATGCTCCACCATGCGGGCCAGAACCTCCTTGTGGCGGTTCTCTTCCCATGCATTACGGGCAATGGCGTCCTTCACATCCGGGTCGTCCAGCATGTCGGCATAGGCAGCCATGCGTAGGCGGGCCTTGCCTTCGGTCTGCACGGCGATATCCCAGATCGGCAGGGAGGTGATGCGGTGCAGCGTCTCCGGGTCCAGCTTCGGCCAGGGGATGACTGACGGCTTGTAGGGGTTGAACGTCTCCCGGAACATGTCGGCCATGGCCTTCTTGTGCTCCGGGGTACCCGGCTTCAGCGGCCCTTTGACCGGGCTGCTCCAGTGGCGGGCATCGTAGTCCACCTGCTCCAGCGTTTTTTCGGATGGGCTGTCCGGCAGATGGGAATAAATATCCGCCAGAGAGCTCTTCCCGTCCGCTTTATATGCATCGCTCACGATAAGGCTCCTTTCCTTGCTGGGACTCAGGCCTGTTCGAGATCGGCTGCCGAAGAAATGATGCGGCCAACAAGCCCGTACTCAACCGCCTCCTTCGCCGACATCCAGTAATTGCGGTCCGTATCACGGGCCACTTTCTCGTAGGGCTGTCCCGTTTCACGCGCGAAAAGCCTGTTCAGACGTTCACGCATCTTGATGATCTCGCGGGCCTCGATATCAATATCGGTCGCCGGGCCCCGCACGCCGCCCATCGGCTGGTGCAGCAGGAACCGGGTATTGGGAAGACACAGACGCCGCTCCGGACGCCCCGCCGCAAAAATCAGCGCACCGGCAGACGCCACCCAGCCCGTACCGATGATGTTGACCGGAGCAACAGAATCCACAAAGCGGATCATGTCATGGATGGTATCGCCGCTCTCCACGTGGCCGCCGGGAGAATTGACGTAAACATCAATCGGCCTGTCCGATTCCCCAGCCAGAGCCAGCAGCCTGCCCGTAATGTCACGGGCCATGCGGTCATTCACTCCACCGAAGATCAGCACCTTGCGCTGCTCGAAGAGGTGGCGCTCCACCTCCGGGGCCGGGCCGGACTTTTTCTCGTCCTCCGGAGGCCCATCCGGCTCGTCCTCCATGCGGGGACGCACCGTGGCGGTGCCATGGCGGACATCCTCTCCAGAAGAGGCAGAAGCCCGCAGGCGGGCAACATCATGGGTGTGGCATTCATCATATGTCATCATGCCGCTATCCTGCCCCTGCTTGACCTCTCTGCCAAGCCTTAAAACGACGCTTTCTTGCAGCTTTTTCATTATTTCCCATGATCGAATCAGGACCCTTTTTCTCCCTTTCTTCCCCAGTAAGGAATTGCGTCCGAGGGAAGAGACACATATCCTGCCTCCCCACCCTTTCATTCCGGGGCTTTCCTGTTTTGGCCCTGCCCCTTCCGCCCTGTTGCACGCCGGACCATGACACCCAGCCTTTTCACCCGTTCTTTCCGTTCCATTTCCACCACCCTCACACGGGGTGCCGGCCTCTTCCAGTTCGGGCTCTGCCTGCTAGCCCTGCCTGCCTTCACCGCAGGCTGCCAGCACCGTGATGCCATCGACACCACACGGGACATCGCACACGACATCATGGGCGGGGAGATCAGACGGCTGCGCCCCCCCACGCCGGGTTATGACAGGCCCGCCCCCAACATCGCCCTCATCCCCACCACCCGGCCGGAATTCCCAAGTGCCGATGCCCGGGCGATGATCACGACTCGTCTGGAGCGGGATCGCAACTACTCCCAGCGCATTTCCGCTGCTGGCGGAGCCCTGCCCATCGGCATGATGAACCCGCCACCACCCCAGCCCCAGAATGGCGGTTCCATGACGCTGGAAAGCCAGAGCAACGGGCCTGCTGCCAGCCATCCGGCCATCATCCGTCAGGACAGGTCCACCGGCCCGGCAGGCAGTGGCTCCAGCCTGATCTACCAGCCCGTCACCCATGCGCTGCCCATCCACCTGCCGGACCCCGGCCAGCCGCCAAAGCCTCTGCTTTTCCCCGGCTTTTCACTCCCCAGCACGGTTCTGCCCGTCATACCGGATTTCGATACCGCCACACCGGTCGGGGCTCTGGTGCGTTTCCAGGCCGATACCGACCATCTGGATGGAGACCAGACAGACACCTTCAACCAGATCGTAGCCCAGCGACACCGTCATCTCCTGCTCATCCGGGGCTTCGGCACGACCCTGAGCGCCCAAAGCGGCCTTTCTCCTGATGAACAGACGCATGAAATCGGTCTGGCCCTGCTCCGGGCCCGGGCCGTTGCCCAGCGTCTGGCCAGCCTCGGCGTGCCGCATGACGACATGCGCCTGACAGGGGAGGCCATCGGCGATGGCGTGCGTGTCTCTTACGAAAAGAACATCAGGGCCGGAACTGCCCCCGCCCACTGAAGGCCGCAGGACCATAGAGGCACGAACCAGGTAAAAATTCCGTCTTTTCTGCTGGTCCCCCCTTGCCGGACTGACCAGCCTCATGAAACATGGGATGCCCGTTTCCCGGGAGCCAGCCCGGCTCCCTTCCATCTGACTGATTGAGTATCATGACCGAAGAGTTCCACAAGATCCGCCGCCTGCCGCCTTATGTCTTTGCCGAAGTCAACAAGGCCAAGGCCGCCGCGCGTGCCGCCGGAGAGGATATTGTGGACCTCGGCATGGGCAACCCGGACAGCCCGCCCCCCCAGCATGTCATCGACAAGCTGGCAGAAACGCTGCGCAATCCCCGTGTGCATGGCTACTCCGTCAGCCGTGGGATTCCCGGCCTCCGAAAAGCGCAGGCCGCCTATTACGAACGCCGCTTTGGCGTGAAGCTGGACCCGGAAACGGAAATCATCGCCACGCTCGGCTCCAAGGAAGGGCTGGCCAATCTGGCCTCCGCCATCACGAGCCCCGGCGATACCATTCTGGTCCCCAACCCGTCCTACCCCATCCACCAGTTCGGCTTCATCATTGCCGGGGCCTCTGTCCGCTCCGTTCCGGCCTCGCCAGATGATGCCATGCTGGAGGCCCTGTACCGGGCCGTGCGCCACTCTGTCCCCAAGCCGACGGCGCTCATCATCAATTTCCCCTCCAACCCGACGGCCTATCTCGCCTCGAAGGAGTTCTACAGGGAGATTGTCAAATTCGCCCGGAGAGAAAACATCTGGGTCTTGTCCGATCTCGCCTATTCAGAGCTCTACTTCGGGGATGAGCCCCCGCCCTCCATTCTCTCCATTGAAGGGGCCAAGGACATTGCCGTGGAGTTCACCTCCATGTCCAAGACCTATTCCATGGCGGGGTGGCGAATCGGCTTTGCGGCTGGCAATCCCCGCCTCATCCAGGCGCTGACACGCATCAAGTCCTATCTGGATTATGGAGCGTTCACACCGGTGCAGGTTGCAGCCACCGCCGCACTAAACGGTCCGCAGGATTATGTGGAGAACATGCGTCTGCTCTACAAGGACCGGCGTGACGTGCTCATCCGTGGCCTCCATGCAGCAGGGTGGAATGTTCCGACACCGGAAGGCTCCATGTTCGCCTGGGCTCCGATTCCTCCCCAGTTCGCCCACATGGGCAGCGTGGAATTTTCCAAGCTCCTTCTGAAGGAAGCCAAGGTTGCCGTGGCGCCGGGGCTGGGCTTCGGGGAACACGGGGATGGCTTTGTCCGTATCGGGCTGGTGGAGAACAACCAGCGCCTCCGCCAGGCCACACGGTCCATCAAAAACTTCATGAACCAGCACAGCGCCCTCAAACCATAATGCCACACCCGGCCCTGCCTCCATGCAGGGCCACAGCCTGACAGGAAACCGCCTCTCATGACTTCCGTACATCGCAACACTGCCTCATCCTCCGTCACATCCCCGCTCCGGCTGGGCATTGCCGGCCTCGGGACAGTGGGTACGGGCGTCATCCGTCTGCTGCGTGAACATGCAGACCTGCTGCGCCACCGCACCGGCCGCAGCATCGAGGTCGTGGCCGTCAGCGCCCGTAACCGTACGCGGGACCGTGGGATCGACCTTTCCGGCCTCCACTGGCATGACGACCCCGTGGCTCTGGCCAATGACCCGAATGTGGACGTCGTTGTCGAACTGATGGGCGGGGCCGAAGGAACAGCCCACACGCTGGTGACAGAAGCCCTGAAGGCAGGCAAGGCCGTCGTGACGGCCAACAAGGCGCTGGTCGCCCGCCATGCAGAAGAGCTGGCCCATCTCAGCCACCAGCATGGAGCTCCTCTCCTGTTCGAGGCCGCCGTGGCAGGTGGCATCCCGGCCATCAAGGTAGTCCGGGAAGGTGTGGCGGCTGATGCCCTGACCCGTCTGGGCGGTATCCTCAATGGGACAAGCAACTTCATCCTCACCGAAATGGCCGAAACAGGCCGTGCCTTCGAGGATGTGCTGCAAGAGGCCCAGGACAAGGGTTATGCCGAGGCCGATCCCTCTGCCGACATTGATGGCTGGGACGCCGCCCACAAGCTGAGCATCCTGACAGCCATCGCCTTCCGCCCGATCGTTTTTGACAGTCTGGCTGTCAGCGGGATGCGGCGCATCACCACAGATGACATCCATCAGGCCCGCAAGCTGGGCTATGCCATCAAGATGCTGGGCGTGGCCCGACGCCTGCCGGAAGACCGTGTGGAAGCCTGGGTGCAGCCCTGCCTCATCCCGGCACGGTCCGGGCTGGCGCAGGTCAATGGCGTTTATAACGCCCTGACGACAGAAGGCCCCTTCAGCGGTCCCATCACCATCTCCGGGCAGGGTGCCGGGGAAGGCCCCACGGCCGATGCCGTCATGGCCGACGTGATCGACCTGGCCCGTGGTCATGGCCTGCCTCTCTGGGGCCGGGTGGATGAACAGGCTCCCATTCCCTGCGAACCGGTGGAGGGCCTGGTCAGCCGCTTCTATCTCCGCATCACGCTGAAGGGCTCCGTGGAGGCAGAAACGGCTCTGGAAGACATCCGCACCGTCCTCGGCAATGAAGATGTTGCCGTGGAGAAAGGACACCATCACACATCACAGAAGGGCGACGCACAGCTCATCCTGCTGACAGGGCCTGTCACGCTGGGCGGGATCAACCGCATCCTGCCCCTCCTTGAGGAAATGCCCCTGATAAAAGGCACTCCACTGGCCCTGAAAGTGGAAGACCTGCCATGACAGCCAAACAGCCCCATCACGTTCCCCATGAATATCGGGTCACGGGCCGCAATCTGGGGCTGGACCTGGCCCGTGTGACCGAGGCCGCCGCCATTGCCTCCGCCCGCTGGACCGGTCGTGGCGACAAGAATGCGGCAGATGGTGCCGCTGTTGAGGCCATGCGGAAAGCCTTTGATACGGTTGCCATCGATGGCACCGTCACCATTGGCGAGGGGGAAATGGATGAAGCCCCCATGCTGTATATCGGTGAAAAAGTGGGCTGTGGCGGACCGGAAATGGACATTGCCGTGGATCCACTGGAGGGCACCAACCTCTGCGCCCGCAGTCTGCCCAATGCCATCACGGTGGTGGCTCTGGCACAAAAAGGCTGCTTCCTCCATGCTCCTGACATCTACATGCAGAAAATTGCCGTAGGTCCCGGCCTGCCAGAAGGCGTGGTGGATATTGACGCCTTTATAGGCCAGAATCTTGCCAGCCTTGCGCAGGCAAAAAAATGTGATGTCAGCGATCTGGTCCTCTGTGCGCTGGAACGTGAGCGCCATGAGGAGCTCGTTGCCAAGGCACGGGAAGCCGGTGCCCGTGTCCGCCTGCTCAGCGATGGTGACGTGGCCGCCGTGATTGCCACCTGCCTGCCTGGCAGTGGCGTGGACATCTACGCCGGTAGCGGAGGCGCACCGGAAGGCGTTCTGGCCGCTGCCGCCATACGCTGCATGAACGGACAGATGCAGGGCCGTCTGCTCTTCGAGAATGAAGCGCAGATTACCCGCACCCGCCGCATGATCCGCCCCGACCTCGACCCCACACAGGCCCTCAGCCTGACAGACATGGCGGCCGGACCGGTCTTCTTCTGCGCTACGGGCGTGACAGCAGGCGACCTGCTACGGGGCATTGAATATCCCTCCGACAATTACATCCGTACCCATTCCGTCATGATGCGCTCAGAAAGCGGTACAATCCGTTACATGGAGACTTACCACCATTTCGACCCCCACAAGGTTTGAGCCACTCCTCCGCCCTTATGCTCCAGACGACGTCCCAGCCAGAACCTGATACCCGGGTCACTCCCGCCCTTGTCCTGAATGTCCAGCGCAGTGCGGGGCTGCGCCGCTGGGTCTGGCGGCATCCTGTCCTGGCTGAAACGGACAACCGGCTTGCGCTGGCCCTCGCCCAGAAGATGGACATCTCCGAACTGGCTGCCCGCATTCTGGCCGGGCGGGGCATTTCGGCTGGAATGGTGGAATCCTATCTGCGGCCCCGCCTGCGTGATGCCTTACCCAACCCCTCCATCCTGCGGGACATGGATGCCACAGCCCTGCGGCTGGCAGCTGCCGTACAGGCTCGGGCAACCATAGGCATTCTGGGCGATTATGACGTGGATGGGGCCTGTGGTACGGCGCTGCTCAGCTCCACACTCACGGCTCTGGGCTGCCATGTCGTCACCCACATCCCCGACCGGCTGGCTGAAGGGTATGGCCCCAATATTCCGGCGCTGCAATCCCTGCTGGATCAAGGCGCCAGCCTGCTTGTCTGCGTGGACTGCGGCACAGCGGCCATTGATGTTCTGGACCATTTTGAAGGGCAGGCCGACCGGATCGTTCTGGATCATCACAAACCGGATGGACGGCGCCTGCCCAAAGGACTGGTCGTGAATCCGAACCGGCTGGACTGCGAGTCCGGTCTGGGCCATCTCTGCGCCACGGCCGTTGCCTTCCTGACAGTCGTGGCCCTCCAGCGCACCCTGCGCCAGCAGGGATGGTTTGAAACCCATCACGCCCCAGACCCCATGGCCCTGCTGGACCTCACTGCTCTGGCCACCATCTGCGATGTCATGCCGTTGCAGGGCCTCAACCGTGCTCTTGTGGCACAGGGGCTGAAGGTCATGAACCGCCGTGAACGGATCGGGCTGGCCGCCCTGGCCAATGTGGCCGGGGTCAAGGCCAATGCCAGCGCCATGAGCTGCGGCTTCGCCCTTGGGCCGCGCATCAATGCTGGTGGACGCATTGCCAGGGCTGACCAGGGCCTGCGGCTGCTCCTCAGCCAGTCCGAGCATGAAGCACAGGCCATTGCTGAAGAACTGGATGACATCAACCGCAAACGCCAGACCGTGGAAAGCCACATTCTGGATGCCGCTGTCGAGCAGGCCCGGGAACAGGTTGAGGCCGGTCATGCGGTCATTTTCCTGCATGGTGATGACTGGCACCCCGGTGTGGTTGGCATCGTGGCCGGGCGGCTGAAGGAACGATTCAACCGTCCTGCTCTGGTCGGTGCCCTGAAGGATGGTGTGGTGAAAGGCTCTGCCCGTTCCGTCACGGGTCTGGATATCGGAGCAGCCATCATCCAGGCCCATCAGTCCGGCCTGCTCCTGACGGGGGGAGGACACGCCATGGCGGCAGGATTCTCCGTAAAAGAAGAAAACTGCGCCGCCCTCCATGCCCGACTGGATGAAGCCCTTGATGAGGCCCGTCACCTCCCCCCCCAGGATGACCTGCTGCTGGATGGTGTCGTCACCATCAGGGGGGCTACCCCCACACTGGCCCAACAGATCGCCCTGCTGGCCCCCTTTGGGCCGGGCAATGAGGAACCCCTGCTGGCCATACGGGATGTCCGCTGCGTGAAGGCCGATCGGATCGGGCAGGATGGCAACACACTGCGTGTCATTCTTCAGGATGCTGATGGCTACAGCCGGATCAAGGGGCTGGTCTTTCGGGCTGGGGACAAACACTTCACCGATCTTCTGGAAGATCGCAGCCGCCCCCTGCTGCATGTAGCCGGGCAGCTGCGTCTGGAAACATGGCAGGAGCGGGAAAATCTTACTTTTTTCATTTTTGATGCCGCACGGGCTTGACGCCACCCCCGTTCCTGCCTATTAACCGCCTCACGCCTTTAGTCCCGTTCGTCTAGAGGCCTAGGACACCGCCCTTTCACGGCGGCAACACGGGTTCGAATCCCGTACGGGACGCCACATCTTCTTCCACATGAGAAGAGAACAATGTGGCCTTTCATGGGCTATCTCCCATAAAGAACGGATTGCGTTGCCAGGGGCCAAGCTCTCCGGCCCAGTTGTGCCCCATGAGGCGGGGACACCCCCCATCAGCCCTTGTGCCGATACGGATCAGCCGTCCCCCTCACCCCAGAAACACCCCCTCGACCTCCAGCAACAGCTCTGCCCGGCAGATGTCGGCAATGAAGAGCGGGGACTTCTCCAGCGGGCACTGGAAGGCCCGTGAAATACCCTCCCGCACGAGCGCTGCATCTTCAGAATGACGGACATAGAGCTTCATGCTCTCAAAGCGCCCTGCTTCAAGACGGGGAAAACGTTTCCGGGCCGCATCAAGCAATGAATTGATTGTTTCAATCGTGACAGAGAGCTGCTCCTCCACCGTCGTCCCGACGGATTCATGTCCCCGGATGCTCGCCGTGCCGGAGAGATACAGAGCTGTCCGATCTGGGCCTTCCATGACGGTGGCACGGGCAAAGGACGGTGAACGCCGCCCATAACGGGGCGGGTAATGATAGGCAGGAAGCTGGCTGGGATTCTCCAGATTGACACCACCCACATGACGATGGGCGATCAGGAAGACAGCCACACCACCGGAAGAGAGGCCAATGCCCGTTGCCGCAGGCAGCTCACCCAAACCGATGCTCATGGCTTCAAACGCCTGGGAACGACCACTACAGAAATCCCGATACCGTTCCTCACCCCGGGCATTGTCCTGATTGATGGCCCCCAGATAATTCCACATCCGATAGATGTGGCCAAAACCCTTGCCCTGCGCCAGGCCGATCAGCCGTTCGTAACTGGTCTGCACCGCCTCGCAGAGCTCCGGCTGGTCTTCCACCCAGAAGGCAGCGAAAAGCAGATCACCTTCTGCACTCCAGCCGATCCCCTGTTCCAGCCCTGCCTGCCGGCCTCTGGCAGCCTGTTCGTGCCGGGTCTCACCCGATAGGGATGCTGGACACCACTGTTCGCAGGTCGCCGGCAAAGACCCGGGCAATGTCATGTAGACACGACCATTCCGCACATCCAGCCCACCACTGGCCCCTCCATAGCAGATCGTGGCCAAGGGGGATGGCCCCGCTCTCTCTGGTTCAGAATGATAGACTGGCAGCAATACCATCATGTTTCAGGCCATCCCCTGCAAATTCACCCATCTGCCCGTGTCTTAAGCGAAAGCCCAGCCAGATGACAGGCCTTAATGGCCAGCCAGAAACCTGCCATTCATTTCAGGTCCTTCCGCATGAAAACGGCACGGCCAGCCATGAAATTCTGCTTCAGGGTGGAATGGTCATAATGCCGGATGACGAGACGGCGGATGATCATCTCCACAGCAAAGAAAACGACCGCCGCAAGGCCTGTTCCTCCCTCAAGAGGCCAACGCCATGCCCTCTCATGTGGTGCCCAGAGCCACAACATGAGAGGGGCCAGCAGGGCAAGAGTGAAAAAAATGCTCCATGCCCATGTCACACCCACCGTATAACGCTGCACATCCGCCCGCAGGGGAGTCCCATGCACGGCCCCGGCCAGCCGGGTCACCAATGGGACCTGCCCCCGCCTGAGAGAGCGGACAAACAGCCACAGCATCCCCCACAGCATCAACCCGTAAATGGCCAGCTGGTCACACACTCTGGACAGGGCCGGAGCATACCACCCCAGTACCCCTGCAACAGGTACGAACACGAACCAGCCCGGATGCCGTCCGGACAGCAGAGCGGCCAGCTGCATCATCAGGCCAAGACAGACACAGCCTGCGGACCAGTCAGCACTTTCCGGCACCAGACTGACCAGCCCAACACCCCCGAGCAGCAGGACCAGCCGCCATGACCGGGTTGCCCACCTCTTGCTGAAGGATAAACCCGATGCTAAACTGTGATAGACCTTCCCTATCATCAATGGATTAACCTCTTAGTGACGACAGTTTCCGCTTCTCACGATCAGACGCCTCTGGAACGTGAATTGGCTGCCCATTTGACAGAGGCCGTCCAGCTGGACATGGATCCCCTGGACATTGATCCCGAAATGCCCCTCTTTGGTGAAGGGCTGGGGCTGGATTCCATCGATGTGCTGGAAATAGCCCTCATGGTCAACACACAATACGGGATCAAGCTGGAATCACATGATGATGACAACCGCAAGATCTTTCACTCCCTCCGGTCTCTTGCACACCATATCAGCACACACCGTCCGGGCTGATGCCTGCCCTGCCTGATCTGTCCCTCATCACGACGCCGGGCCGCCCCGTCTTCCATACGGCTGCGGGGCCTCTGTGCGGCACGCAGCTTCTGTCCCATGCCTGGGCATTGGCCGAGCGGCTGCCAGAGCGCCCCATCATCAACCTGCACACCAATCTGGTCCAGTTCACGCTCGTCTTTCTGGCCGCCATGATGAAGGGGCAGTATTGCCTGCTCTCCAGCAATCATGCCGTTTCCCAGCTCATGGCCCTGCAACAGGCCCATGGAGCCCTCTGCACGGGGCCGTCCCTGCCTGAATCCCTGGCCAGCCTGACCCTGCCCCCCCTTGCCGAACTGACATCATCCCGTCAGGACAACATCCAGCTGCCTGCGGGGCACGAAGCAGCGCATGTCTTTACATCCGGCAGTACCGGGCAGGCCAAAGTCCATAAAAAACGCTGGGGAGAACTGGTTGCCCGCAGCCATGCTGCCCTGCCCCTTCTGGCACCGTCCCGTCCAGACGGGACAACCCTGCTGGGTACCGTACCCCCCTACCACATGTACGGTTTTGAGACACTCATCCTGCAAAGCCTGCATACACCAACCGCCACAGCCAGCGGCCCCTGCTTCTTCCCCGGGGATGTGGAAAAGCTGCTGGACAGCACGCCATCTCCCCACACGCTCATCACCACCCCCATCCATCTGCGCTCTCTCACGACGGCCAGAGCCAGACTGCCTGGGCTGGAACGCATCATCTCGGCATCTGCTCCACTCCCCCGGGAACTGGCTCTGGAGGCTGAAGAACGCTTCCATGCGCCAGTCATGGAAATTTATGGTGCCACCGAGACTGGTTCCATCGCCAGCCGCCGGACTGTCAGCCCCGATCCGTGGCAGCTCTATGACGGGCTGACCCTGACAGCCGACCCGACTGATGACCAGACCCATATCTGCATGGCTCCCCATGCCACGCCACATCCTCTGAATGATGTCATCACCATGCAGGGGGACCGCCATTTCCATCTGGTCGACCGCAAGGGGGACCTGCTCAAGATCGCTGGCAAACGAACCTCCTACGGAGCACTCAACAAGGCCCTGCTCCAGACGGATGGCCTCCTGGACGGCTGCTTTGCTCCCCTGTTCAGCGAGGAAGACCTGAAGGAAGACCAGCCCGAACCGACACGCCTGCAGGCCTTCATCGTTGCGGGAACCGAGGTGACCACCACAGCCATCATGCGGGCCCTCCGCCAGCATGTGGACCCGGTCTTCATGCCACGACGGCTTGTCCGCCTCTCCCGCCTGCCCCGCAACCCTGTCGGCAAACTGACACGACAGGCACTGGAAGGTCTCATCCGGGACCATGCGGAGAAACGGGCCCATCCACCTTTTTCCATCCCGGCCAGCCATCCGGCCCTGCCCGGCCATTTTCCCGGTAACCCCACCGTACCGGGCATTACCCTGCTGGAACGGATATTCACCCTGCTGGAGCTGGACGTCCGTACGATCAGCACCGTGAAATTTCTCTCCGTCGTCCGGCCGGGCGACCCCATGCAGCTGCTTTCCAGCGCTCTGGGCAATGGACAGATACGCTTCACCCTCCATCACCTTTCCGGCCCCCTGAAAGGAACTGTCATTCTCCGGGGGCAGGCCGGGAGCCAGCCCTGATGCAGCGCAACACATGGCTCCGCCCGGAGAAAGGCAACAGCCTGACCATCCGGCTGCTGATATGGGTTGCCCTGAATCTGGGATACCGGGTCACCGCCCTGCTACGCTGGCCAGCCACACTCTATTATGCAGCTGTCTATTCCTCGGTCCGCCGGGCCTCGTGGCAGTACCTGTCCCACCTGCACCGTGCCGGCGCACTGCGCCGTCCTCACTGGGGCATGGTGCTGCGCCATATCCACGCTTACAGCACCAATACTCTGGACCGCATATACCTGCTCAGTGGCCGCTTCCCACGGGAAAACCTCCACATCACCGGGCAGGACATCCTCCATGAAGCCCTGCACCAGAACAGGGGATGCATCATCATGGGGGCGCATATCGGATCATTCGATGCCCTGCGCCAATGCGGCCTGAATGCCTCTGTTCCGTTCCGCATGCTGATGTATCGCCGCTTCATCGGGGCCACATCCCGTTTCATTGAGGCCCTGGCACCGGGCTTCAATGCCGACATCATCGAGCTGGGGCAGCCAGACAGCATGCTGGCAACCCTCAAGGCCCTGCGGAACGGTGAATTCATCGGAATTCTGGCAGACAGGGCCCATAATGGTGGCCGCTCCATACCCATCCGCTTTCTGGGCGAGGAAGCTCCCATTCCCGCAGGTCCATTCCATCTGGCCAGACTGACCGGCGCACCGGTTGTGCTCGTCTCCGCCATAAGGCAAAAAAATGGCACCTACCATATTGCCTGCACAGGTCTGGCTGATACTCTTCTCCCGGAAACAGAGCCAGCCCCCGCACGGGAGGCGCTGCTCTCCCCCATGCAGGCTTATGTCCGCTGGATGGAAGAGCTGTGCCAGCGCCATCCCTACGCATGGTTCAATTTCTTTGATTTCTGGGAAAAAGGCCTCTGACATCATGAAATGCCTGCCCCTCTTCCTCCTTGTGCTGCCCCTCTTCTGGCGGGAGGCACAGGCAGACACTGCGGCCATGTCGCCTCCTGCCGCCAGTGCCATCACCTCGCCCACCGCAGAGGAGGAGGCTCTGGCTGTCAACATCCTGCACCACATTGGTCTGGTCTCGCAGAGGGAAAACCACTTCACGGAGACACGCCAGCTGCACGCTCTCAAAGTGCCACTTCACAGCGAGGGAACACTCCGTTTCATTCCCCCCGATCGGGTGGAAAAACTCACCCTCACCCCTGTGCAGGACAGTTTCATCATGCAGGGGGACACGGCATGGCTCCGCCATGGCCAGACCCCCGCGCGGGCCGTACCATTACACATGAGCCCGGCGCTGCAGGTCATGGCCGCCACAATCCGGGGGCCGTTGCAGGGAGATGTCGCACTGCTCCAGCAGTATTACACGCTCTCCGCCACGGGTGACATGGGACGCTGGACCCTGACAATGACACCCCGCACACACGACACCGGCCAGATCGTCCGGCTCGTCCAGATACAGGGCCGCAACAACTCGCTGGACAGCCTTCATCTTGTCCTGGCCAATGGCGATGTGACCGATACAGCCATCACCTCACCATGAAACGCCGTCTCCCCCTTCTGCTGGCCCTGCTCGGTGCCATCATGGTGGCGGCGGCAACATTCTCTGCCATCCCCCTCCGCATGGGGATGCAGGCCTTCCTGCCCCGCCCCCATGACGCAGCGTCCCAGTTCCTGCTGGATGAGCTGAACCACGGGCCTACCCAGTCCATCATGATCGCCTCCATCAGGGGCAACGATACGGCCAGCCTGCTCCAGACCGGGCACAGATTCCATGAGGCTCTGGCCGCAACGGGGCAGTTCAGCCTCATTCTGGATGGCCCGGCCTCCCTCTCATGGCAGAAGGACCAGCCGCTTTTTTTCGCCCACCGTTATGGACTGGCCCCTCATGACCGGACACGCCTTTTCTCCCCGGACGCCCTGAAAGCCGATACTGCCCAGCTTTATGACCTCCTCCAGTCCATGGCGGCTCCGCTGGTGGAGGATATCGGACTGAAAGACCCGACCGGCGCCTATGCCGACTATCTGGCCAGTCTGGAAAGCAGCACACCCCCCGCCAGCCTGGATGGCCTCTGGCTGACAGCAGACCACCATGCCACGCTCATGCTGCTCCAGCTTCGCCAGCCGACACTCGACCCCGCACAGCTGAAACACCTGCACCAGGCCATCCGGCAGGCTTTCGAGAACAGCAGGCCACCCCATGGCGGGGACTGCCAGCTGCTTCTGACAGGCTCCCCGGCTTTCTCCTTCATCGCCGCCCGGTCCCTCCGCCAGGACATGGACCGCCTCGCCCTTCTCTCCCTTCTCGTTGTGGTCGGCATCCTTTACTGGCGCTTCCGCTCTCTCTGGGTGCTGGCCACACTGGGCGTACCTTTCCTGCTCTCACTGTCCCTCTCCATGCTGGTAGTCCAGCTCTGTTTCGGCTGGGTTCATGGCATTGCAGTCGGCTTCGGCATGACCATGCTGGGTGTGTCGCTGGACTACCCTGTCCTTCTGCTGGGGCACCGGGACAGGGGGGAAGCCATTCCTGTCGTTCTGGGCCGCATTGGCACCAGCCTGAAACTGGCCACCCTCACGGCCATTGTCGGGCTGCTGAGCATGATCTTCTGTGGTCTGCCCGGCCTCATGGAACTTGGCCTTTTCTCCGCCACCGGGATTCTGACCGCCGCCTGCATCACTATCTGGATTCTGCCCCATCTGGTCACACAGGCTGACCTGGCCGCCCATCATCAGGGTATATCCCCCTCGCTGCTGCGCTGGGAGGCACTCCGCCGTTACCGTGTGCTCTGCCTTATGGTAGCACCTCCCGCCATGGCCGTGCTTCTGCTCCATCCCTTCAGGATCGAAAGACAGGGGGAAATCCTCAACCCCATCCCACCAGCCCTGCTGGAAGTGGACCATCAGCTGCACGAGCAGCTCGGCTCCCCCCAACCTGGTCTGATTGCCGTTGTCCACGCCCCGGACAGTGAACACATCCTGCAACAGGAGGAAGAGCTGCTCGGCCACCTGCCCGCCAGCCAGGACATGGACGATGCGGCCCGCCTGCTGCCCAGCAGAGCCCGCCAGCAGCAGCGGCTGGCCACCCTGCCCGCAGCGGACAGCATCCGGGCCAACCTCCAGACAGCCCTTCAGGCCTCCCCCTTCCAGCCCGAGGCTTTTGCCAACCTGCCAGAGGATGTGGAACAGGCCCGCCATCTACCACCTCTCGGGCTGGACGACATCGCCCATACAGCCGTGGGCCACCGCATCGATCTGCTGCTCATGGCCCGGCATGGTCTGTGGTATGGCCTCATCCTGCCCCGCTCACCTGCGGCATCTGCCTCTCTCGAGCGGCTTCACCAGCAAAAGCCTGACCTGCTGCTCGTCAACATGAAAACAGCCGTGGGAGACCTGCTGCGCCCCTATGTCCGAAAAGCGGCTTTCTGGCTGGCCACAGGGATTGCCGTTGCCCTGCTTACGCTGCTCGTCTGCCAACGCAGCCCGGCCTGCACGGGGCGTCTTGCCCTCACCCTTGGCCTGACAGGCCTGAGCGTGCTGGCCCTGCTGCGCCTTCACGGCCCTGTCTTTTCCATCATCCATATCGTGGCACTGGCCTTCGTGCTGGGTGTTGGCATAGATTACGCCCTCTTTTTCGGCCGCCCCCAGCTTGATGCCGCTGAGCGGACCCGGACACTCCGCACCCTGCTGACCTGCAACATGATGACCGTTCTCTCCTTTGCCATTCTGGCAAGCTGTCAAACCCCTCTCCTGCGGGAGCTGGGTCTCACCATTTCTTCTGGAGCCTTGTTCGCCATGATCTTCAGCTTCCTGCTGATGGGCACCATCCCAACCTCCTCCCAGCAGGGAGACCACGCATGACCGCATTGATCATCACGGCCGGAACAGCCATCAGCGCCATGGGGCGGGGCATGGAAGCCACCCGGACCTGTCTGCTGGAACAGCGCCAGACCCTCCAGCCTGACACGTTCCAGTCTCCGGGGCATGGCTATATCGGGCGCGTTGCCGGTGTGGAAGACCATCAGCTGCCAGGAGCCCTGCACCGGTTTGACTGCCGCAACAACAGGCTGGCCGACATGGCCCTGATGACCGATGATTTCATGGAGGCTGTCGCCGATGCCCGGGCCCATTATGGTCGCCATCGCCTTGCCGTTGTCATGGGCACCAGCACATCCGGCATCCTGACAACGGAAAAAGCCTATGCTGCCCGCAAAGACCGGGATGAAGCCCTGCCGCCGGATTTCCCCTATGACGGCACGCAGGACCTCTCCTCCCTGCCACGCTATGTGGCAGCCCGGCTGGATGTCACCGGGCCGATGCTGACAGTCTCCAACGCCTGCGCCTCCTCTACCCGTGCTTTCATTGATGCCGCCCACCTGCTGGCTACCGGTCTCTGCGATGCGGCCATTGTCGGCGGGGCGGACAGCCTCTGCCGCATGACACTCCAGGGCTTTGCCTCTCTCGGGCTGGTCTCGGCCCATCCCACCCGCCCCTGCGATGCCGGGCGCAGCGGTATTTCCATCGGCGAAGCCGCAGGCTTTGCCCTGCTGGAACGGGCCGATGGCCGGCCACGCCCTGCCCGGCCAGCCGGTTACCGTCTCCGCCTTCTGGGATATGGAGCCAGCAGTGATGGCCACCACATGTCCTCACCCGACCCGACAGGCAGCGGCGCCGCTCTCGCCATACAAAAAGCCCTGGCCCGGGCCAGCCTGCCACCAGAGGCCATAGGGTACATCAACATGCATGGCACGGGGACACCGGCCAATGACCAGATGGAAGACAGGGCCATGGCTTCCATCTTCGGCCGGGCCGTTCCCTGTTCTTCCACCAAAGGCTGGTCCGGGCACACATTGGGGGCCTCCGGAATTCTGGAGAGCATGATCTGTGCCATAGCCATACAGGACCAGTATCTACCACATTGCATGAACAGTCAGACGGTTGATCCTCTCTTCCAGAGTGATATTCTCCTTGCACCCCGCCACGGCAAGCTGAACTTCGTCATGAACAATTCTTTTGGTTTTGGTGGCACGAACAGCAGTCTCATCTTCGGACCACTGACATGATCATTTCCATCGCAGGTATCGGATGCTGGGGGGACGGCCTGCATGGTTGGGCGGAAGCGAAACCTGTCCTGCGAGGGGACACCCCCCATGACGGAACCAGCCTGACACTGCCCCCACCCGCCAGTCTGCCCGCCAATGAGCGCCGGAGAGCCAGCCAGGTCATCCGGCTGGCCATGCTCTGTGCCGAGGAAGCCTGCCAGCAGGCTGGGTGCCATGCCGGGGACCTGCCTGCCATCTTTGCCAGCTCCAACGGCGATGGTTTCATCATCAACCGTATTCTGGAGTCTCTCGCCAGCCCGGCAGGAGCTGTCTCACCCTCTCTTTTTCACAACTCCGTCCATAATGCGCCTGCCGGATACTGGATGATAAGCCACAAGAGCCACCAGCCTGCCGTCTCACTGGGGCTGCATGACGAAACCCTGCCCGCCGCCCTGCTGAAAGCGGCTGCCGAAGCCCATGCAGAGGAAAAGCCCGTTCTCTTCTGCCTGTATGATGCGCCCATTCCCGGGTCACTCGGCACGGTCAGGCGGACCAGGGGCTCCTTTGGCTGTGCTCTCATCCTGACACCAGGCCGGGACACGTCACTCCAGCTTGCACTGTCCCTGAAAAATGGCAGGGATGTGCATGACCCTTTTTCCTCCCTGCCTGAAAGCCTGGCAGACATGGCCCGCCACAATCCTGCGGGCCAGATACTGCCCCTGCTGCAGGCCATTGCCTGCGGGCAGGATCAGTCCATTTCCCTGCCCTACGGGGCCAACCATATGACAATTGCGCTGACCCATGCTCAACCGTGATGCCATCCTCCGCCATATCCCCCACCAGGGAGCCAGCTGCCTGCTGGATGCTGCGAACCATTGGGATGAAACACAGCTTGAGGCCACGACCCACCTCCATAACGACCCGGCCAACCCCTACCGGGTGGCGGGCCAGCTGCCCCCCGTCACCGGCGTGGAAATGGCCATGCAGGCGGCTGCCCTGCATGGCGCGCTGACAGCCCATGAGGCACGGCAGGGGTGGCTGACCAGTATCCGGGATGTCCAGATCCACTGTGACCGGCTGGACAATCCCGACTGGCCGCACCTCATCATCACCGTCATCCAGAAGCACCAGGCCCATGGCGGCATGATCTACGATTTCACCCTGCGGACCCCCTCTGCCAGACTGCTGATGGCCGGAACGGGTACCGTCATGCTCCCAACGGAATAAACCACCATGACCCAGTCCCCTCTCCCCTGTGATGTCCTGATCATCGGCGGTGGCCCCGCTGGCAGCACGGCTGCCACCGTTCTGGCCCGACGCGGGCTGGATGTCATCATGCTGGAAAAAGACCAGCATCCCCGCTTCCACATCGGTGAATCCCTGCTGGCCTGCAACCTGCCCATACTGGAGACGCTCGGTGTGCTGGACGATGTCGCAGCCATGGGGGTCTACAAACCCGGAGCCGAATTCGTGACAGATACCGGGGAAGGACGGCTTTCATTCCCCTTCCGTTACGCCATCGACCCGCAGGCAGATCATGCCTATCAGGTTCGCCGGTCAGAATTTGATGAGCTGCTCTTCCGCAATGCCGCCAAAGCAGGCGCAAAGACCTTTGAAAAAACCCGTGTCACGAAGGTCACCTTCCCGACACCGGATGCTCCCCTCGTGGAAGCAAAAACGGATGGAGAAAATCCCCGTTTCTTCACCCCACGATTCATTCTGGATGCGTCCGGCCGGGATACGCTCATGCTCCGCCAGCATGGAAAGAAATACAGCGACCTCCGCAACAACAAGGCCGCCATTTTCAGCCACTTCCGCAATGTCCCCCGGGCAGAAGGCGAAGGAATGGAGGGCTATATTTCCGTCCATCTCGTCAAGGGTGGGTGGTTCTGGATGATTCCCCTGCCGGATGACATCATGAGTGTCGGCTTCGTGGGGGACCATGACAGCTTTAAAAATCACGGTGGCTCGCTGGATACTCTCTTCTGGAAGACCGTACAGTCCAGCCCCAGCGTACGGGAGCGCATGAGCCAGGCGGAAGCACTGGCACCACTCACCACGACCGGCAACTACTCTTACAAGGGGAACAAGGCCTGGGGAGAGCGCTATTTCATCATCGGTGATGCTTTCGGCTTTCTGGACCCCGTTTTCTCATCAGGAATCATGCTGGCCATGCAGGGAGCACTCCGCGGCGCCGATGTTGCCAGCGCCTGGCTGCTTGATCCAGCCCGGGGGCGCAGGGCGGCCCGCAAGGCTGAACGTAAAACAAGACAGGAAATGCGGCTGATCGGCTGGCTCGTCTATCGCATCAACGACCCGCTGCTGCGCTACTTCTTCATGCGGCCAAAGAACAGTCCGCTCCGGATGCGGGATGCCATCATCTCGCTTCTTGCTGGCAATTTCTCGCCCTCATGGCGGATCATGCTCCCCTTCCGGGCCTTCACGGCCATTTTCGCTTTTGCCAAGCGCTTCGGCCGCCAGCAGGGGAAAAACGCCTGATCAGACCGGATCAATCAGTCAACCACTCTGCCGCCACACGCTGCACATTCTGGCTCAGCCGGTTCAATGCCGAACCATAAAGGCGGGGGACTGACCAGAAAAGCGGCATGGAAGGCCGGTGCGCTGGAGGCAGTTCCACCAGGGCACCGCTTCGCAGATGATGTTCCACAAGCGGCAGAGGATGCATGGCCCAACCAAGACCATGAAGGCAGAGGTCCAGAAACGCTGTGGAAGAACGTATCCAGCAGGCGGGGGCACCCAGCGTGACGCCATACACTGCCTCTGCCCACCGGGCCTGAAACATATCCCGCCGATCGAACCGCAGATAGGGAGCCTTCTGCACGGTTTCGGCCGTCACACCCTGAGAAAAATGCACCCCCATGAAGGACGGGCTGGCGCAGGCCACATAAACCATACGCCCCAGCGAGACCGTTCTGCACCACGGGAGCGGATCGGACGATGCCGTCACAGCAGCCATGACATCCCCGGACCGCAGCCGCTCCGCCGTACAGCTCTCATCATCAATGGAAATATCCAGTGTTATGGCAGGGTCCTGCCGGGCAAAGGCCATCATGGCATGAGAAAACCACGTCGTGATGCTGTCCGCATTGACGGCAAGTTTCACCGTAGCCGGAAGTGTGGCCCCTCTGTCCTGCCAGGCCAGCCGGGCGGCCAGATCACTCTCCAGCACCCTGACACAGTCGAAATGACGGCAGAGCATCGTCCCGAGTTCTGTCAGCCGACATGGCTGCCCACGAATGACCAGAACACCCCCCAGACGTTCCTCAAACCCACGGACACGCTGTGAAACGGCAGACGGTGTCAGCCCGAGTACAGCGGCTGCCCTCTCGAAACTACCTTCCCGCACGACAGCACTAACGGCTGTCAGGGCGGCGTAATCGAACATGATGAAGTTTTCCTTCATTCAGTGAAATAAAATAAGCTGTTCTGTATATACCCTGCCTGTCATAGACAGGCCATGCACACGATCATCACCCCCATCATGACCGGTTTCTGCCTTGGCGCCTCTGCCATCATCGCTGTTGGAGCCCAGAATCTTTTCATTCTGCGACAGGGCCTGAAGCGGGAGCATGTCCTGCCCATCATCCTGCTCTGCGCCTGTGTGGATGCGGTCTTCATCACAGCCTCCGTCCACGGCGTTGGAAAAGTTGTCGCCGCCATGCCGTTCTTTACGGACATCCTGACCTATGCTGGCGCTGCTTTCCTCATCTGGCAGGGCCTCTCTGCCTTACGCCACATGACAACCAGCAGCTCTGTCACACTGGAAGACCAGCCTCCGCAGAGCCTGCGCAAAGTCATTGCCATGACCTGCGGCTTCACACTGCTGAATCCTCATCTGTATCTGGATACGGTGCTCCTCATGGGGTCTGTCAGCCTCACCCAGCCTGAAGGCAGCCGCTCATGGTTCGGGCTTGGTGCCGTACTGGCCAGTTTTGTCTGGTTCCCCCTGTTGGGTTACGGAGCCAGAGTGCTGCGTCCCTTTTTCAGCAATCCACTCTCATGGCGAATTCTGGATGGGGTAACTGCCGCCATCATGCTCACCCTGGCAGGAACCCTGCTCTATCACGCTGGCCTGGCAGGGTGAGCCTGCGCCCCCCTGACACGGCAGACACAAAAAAGGCCGCCCATGATGGACGGCCTTTTTCCTGATCCATTCCTGACGCCTGTCAGAACTGCACTTTGACGGACCCTGTAGCACCACTGTCCATGGCATGCTCGCCATACTGCCCCGTGTAGGACAGGTCGAGATCCACAGAATCCGTGACCCGGGCCGCTACACCCGCCTTGATCACAGCAGCATCACGGGACAGCAGCACGCCATTGACATTCATGCCACTGCCATCACCCATGAAACGTTCCGTCCTGCTGGAGCCGAGGCTGCCATAGGCACGGCGGTAAGCCCCCATGGCATGGGCCCGCAGCCACATCTCTCCAATCTGGAAGCTGCGTGCCACACGGAAACCAAAGCTGGTGAAGCCCACGCTACGATCCTTGGACTGACCATACAGGGCAGCCACGCCATGCTCCTGGAAACGGCCTGCGTACTGGTTGACGTAGGATCCCTCGAAGAAAGGTTCAAACTGGAACTTGTCAAAGTCAAACTTGTAGCTCAGCTCCGTAAAGGCACGGGCCGTCCCGTTACGGTAATTGCTGGTCTGCCGGCCACCAAAATCAGCCACCTGCACATGCCGACGCATGTTCATCAGGTTCCAGGTGTAGAAGGCCCCCAGACGCAGATTGAAGCGTCCCCAATGAGACCCGGCATAACTGCCCAGGCTGATGTTGTTGCTGTTACCAGACGAGTTGCTCGTCCCATTGGCATTGAACATGGAATGCCCGTAGGCAATCATGCCACCCACACGCCACCGGTCATCAACTGGTGTATCCACACCCATGACGAATCCGGCTGTCTGATGGTGCAGCAGGCTTGCGTTCCCGCCGCCACCATTATGCCCCAGGCTGCCATAAGCCTGACCCCACATGATGGTGTGGTCGCTGTGGCACTGGGATTCCTTGCGCCGCGTGTAGAAATTGTAATGCCCCTGGGCGGACATTTTTCCATCACCATCACAGCCTGCCTCAACCAGACGGTCCAGCACGGCCTGTTCCAGCAGATAGCTGTCCTGGATCAGGGCAGTCCGGGCAGATGCGTGGATGTCACCAGAGAGATTACCCAGTGCACGACGGGCCTCACCAGCAGAACTGACGCCTGTCATGGCCTGCACCACGCTACTGCCACTGGCCATGCCATCAAGTGCATGGCCAACTTCACGCTCGTTCTGGTTCCCCGCCACGCTGCTGAAGGAGACATTATTACGGGCATAGACCACGTCCACGGCCTGATTCTCGAACGCCAGATAAGGCGACACGAACAGGCCATCTGGCAGATTGCCTGTCAGGGCGTTGTCATGATTGGCACTGACCGTCCCTGTTGCTGTGAGGATACGGTAACCATCCCCTGCATAGATACGGTCATTGTCGTTCTTCACAACATTGAGGGTCGCACTGTTCAGCTGGGCATCACCATTCACATGGATCAGGCCACTATTGAGCTGACGGTAGGAGCCTGTCAGCGAACGGCCGGTCGTATCGATCGTACCATTCTGGCGGCTATACCCCTGAACGTTGTTCAGCGTGATGTAGGAGTTGGACGAAACCGGTGTGGAGCTTGCGCCCACGGACAACACAGACTGGTGACCCGCAGTGCCATTCATTGCCAGAGCCGTCCCCTGATGCCCGGCAGCACCGATATTCAGGGTTCCACTGCTCTGGTTCCAGTTAGCCTCAACGGTACCACCTGCCGCAACTGTCGTGACGGCAGCAGCCCCATTATCTGTTGTGTTACCTGTCAGACGGGCACCATCCTCAACCGTGATCCCGGAAGAAGAAGAATTGTTGCTGTCAGACGCCTGACCATACCCGGAAGCAACGGCCAGCGTCGTGTCCTTGCCCGACACGACCGTCTCACCCTGGTAGCTGTTGTCATGATTGGCCACATACAGCGTACCGCCGCCTGTTGCCGTCAGACCGCCAGTCCCCGTCAACTTGCCTGTCAGATAGGTGCTCTGCTGGTTTGTATCGAATGTCCCATGCCGGACAGCCTCCCCGGAGGGAGTCCCATCGGACAGATAGACATTGGAATCCACATGCAGGTCGCTGCCCTGACGGTTCTGGATGACGCCGTTACCGTACAGGACCACGCCACCATTCTCCTTGGCAGACGTCCCATTCGTCTGAGTGGCATCACTGCTGATACCACTGCTGCCGTTCGTGTCGCCAGCAACCAGAGTACCGGTTGCTGCCCCGGCATTGGACTGATCCTCACCACCAACCCGCAGCTGACCATCGCTCATGATATGAACATTGCCAGCATTGTTGATGGTACCACCAGCAGTCACACCGGCATAATAGCGGGGTGCTGTACCATTGCCCTCACCAATGACCATGCCACCCTGACCAACATTCAGCTGACCACCGGGCTGGGTCACACCACCTTCGGCAGAACCAACAGTCAGAGAGCTGTTAGAGGCCAGGTGCCCGTCCGTGTCCTCGCCACCAACGGCCACGCCATAGGCTGTCACCTCACCACCCTTCTGGATGCTCAGATGACCGGTCCCCTGCTGGCCAACAACGAGGTTCCCCGTGTCGCCGCTACCCGTCAGATCCATTCTGGACTGGACATTGCCACTGGCATTCTGCCCGTCACCGACTGTCACATACCCAACGGACCCAGCCTGATTCCCGAGGGTGACATTGCCATCCGTGGTGACCGTACCGCCATTCCGGACATTCAGCGCCCCCTGGCCCTGGTCACCGACAACCATCTGTACGGCCTGGTCCCCATCCTTCTTGGCTGTCAAGGACGAACCGGAGCCATCAACCGTCACGCTACCCTGGGAGCCAGCACTGCCACCGACAACCACATCGCCACCCACAACGGCCTTGCCGCCCTGCGTGACAGACAGGTTGCCCTCGCCATCAGCCCCAACAAACATGCCACCAGCACCAACGGTCAGACCGCTGCCTGCCCCGGTAACAGACACATCACCCTTGCCGGAGGCCTGGTTGCCGATAGCGACAGTCATGGCACCCACCTGGCCACCATTCTGGACAATCAGACGGTTTTCCTGCCTCGTATCGCTGGCACCGTAGCTCTGATCGCCATTGCCAACAATCAGCTGACCATAAGGCTGCATGACCTTGCCATCACTGTCTGTCTGGCCACGCAGCAGCAGGATGCCATCCTTGTCCACCGTCAGCGTACCAGAATCGTTGGCGGCCAGGCCAACTATCGTTGCCCCCCCAGAAGTGATGCCACCAACCTTGCCATCACTGCCTGTCAGGGTCAAAGATCCGTTACCACGGACAAACGTACGCCCATTATAGACATTCTGCCCCGTGAACGTCACGTTGTTGGGCTGGGTCTGCTGCGTCTGATTGACAGTCTCGCCCGTATTGACATCAACACCACCGGCCTGGTCGATGGCGGCTGTCTGATCAGCACTCCCACGGATGGAACCCGAGAAGGTCTGATCCGTTCCATCTCCTTTGACACGATAGATATCGCTGCCCGTATTGATGACGCTCCCCTGATCGGACAGGTTCGTCACTTCCTTGACGGACGGCTCCTGACCATTGATCGATACCGGCATGGCCGCCGAGACCGTGTCCGCAGCCTGGACAGGCGTAAAGACAGGCCCGAAAGGCGTTACCTCCACACAGAACAAAGCTGCTGTAAAGAAAAGTTTATTCCGCATGACTTTCCCCGCACCCGTACTCCATTGCAGTCCTCTCCTCCCAACAATGCCAGAAAACAGACTGCCCCCCCGGAAGGGCACAGTCCAATGAGAAGAGCGACTATGTTCATCGAAAAGTAATATAAAATTAAAATTAATACAAGTTTTTTGTTAAGCCAATAATAACCATAATGAAACCATATTTTCACTCTATTATGACCGAGCGAGCTCGTGATGCCGACATGACAGAGCCCCTCCGGAATCAGCAGAAATGCTGTCCGGACATGGAGAAGCAGTCTCATCAAAAAAGAGAGGGATCTTATATGGTGAAGGAAATGGGCGCCTGTCTGGGCCGCTCCAGCCCTTCACGCTCGGCCTTCTGGAGAAGATCAGCCAAGGTGATCGCTGAAAGCCGATCCTTGATTCCTTCATTCAGATCAGCCCACAATGGTGCAATCACCAAAGACTGGAGGGGACTGCCATCCCGCTCCTGCAAGGCAGCCACCTGGTCCCGCACACCAACAGCACAGACAATCTCGTGGAGGCTGACCACCCGTGGGGACCGTCCCAGCCGGTATCCCCCTTTTGGCCCACGAACACTGTCCAGAAGCTCCGCCCGTGAAAGAGCCTGGAGCACCGGCTCGATTCCACGCCTCAACAGACCGCTGCGCCTGGCTATGTCCGCGCCACTCACGACCCCGGACCGTCCGGCATAAAAGGCCACATCAAGCATGATGGACAGGGCCGTCAGGATACGATCGTTTTTCAGATACATCATTCACTCTTCAGCCATCAAAGCGTCAGCCTCCTTTTAGCCCATCTCGCGTTATAAGAAAGAAAATTATGCGAATGTTTCGCGATCCTTTACCGTTTCTTCTCCAGTCTTTCCAAAGCGACATGACGAATACCGGGCAGACCTGCTAGTCTTGTTCTTACATTCATCATGGCAGGGAGTACCAACGATGACAGAACCTCGCTCATCAGATTTTCCTTTCCCTCTTTCCACGACCCCGTTCGCAGCCCCCCGTGGGCATGTCTATCCTTCTTTCATGGAAGTCGTGGGCGGCACTCCGCTGGTGGCCGTTCCCCGACTGACAGAAAAGGAAGGGTTGAAAGCCAACCTGCTGCTCAAGCTGGAGTTCTTCAACCCTCTGGCCTCCGTCAAGGACAGGATCGGCGTGGCCATGCTGCGGGAAGCACAGGAAAAGGGACTGATCACACCGGGCAAGTCCGTTCTCGTGGAGCCGACATCCGGCAATACCGGCATCGGCCTCGCTTTTGCGGCAGCCTCCATGGGCTACCGGATGATTGTCACCATGCCGGAAAGCGCCTCGATGGAGCGGCGTAAAATGCTGGCCCTGATGGGAGTGACCCTGGAGCTGACCCCCGCCCCGCAGGGCATGAAAGGGGCCATCAGCAAGGCACAGGAGATCCTTGAAAAAACCGAAAATGCCTGGATGCCCAGCCAGTTCACGAATCCAGCCAATCCGAAGGTTCATGCCGAGACAACCGCTGAGGAAATCTGGACAGACACGGCCGGTGCCGTGGATGCCGTCGTGGCAGGTCTGGGTACTGGGGGAACGGCGTCCGGCATTGCCCATGCTCTCAAGCCACGCAAGGAAGGGCTGAAAGTGTTTGGTCTTGAGCCCTCCGAAAGTGCCGTCCTCAATGGTGACGATCCTGGCCCGCATGGCATCCAGGGGCTTGGCCCGGGCTTCAAGCCCGATACGCTGGACATCCGTGCGCTGGACAAGGTCATCCCCGTCACCGAGCATGATGCCCTGACAACAGCCCGCCTCTGCGCCCGCACGGAAGGTCTGCCCATTGGCATTTCCGCTGGGGCAGCCCTGTTTGCCGCCATGGAGCTCGCCAAAAAAGACGAATGGGCTGGCAAGACCATCGTAGCCATCGTGCCTGACTTTGCCGAGCGTTACCTTTCAACGGCTCTGTTCTCCGGCCTTTGAGAGACCTGATCCCGCCTGCCAGACCGTAGGCTACTCTCCGGCTGGCAGACATGCAGCGATGAAAAAAGCCTCCGTTCCCGGCATGGGAACGGAGGCTTTTTTTAAAGACTCGCGGGCCTGCTTCGGCCCTGCGCCTTACTCGGCGGTATAACCACCGTCGATCACCAGCTCGGTTGCCGTGACGAACTTGGATTCGTCAGAGGCCAGGTACAGAACACCGTAGGCCACGTCTTCCGGCGTGCCCAGATGACCGACCGGATGGATGTCCACCAGATGCTGATAGGCGGCCTTGTCGGTACGGGTCAGCTCATCAACCAGCGGTGTCTGGATGTAACCCGGGCAGACGCTGTTGATGCGGATCTTGTACCCGCTGCGGGCACAATGCAGGGCAGCAGACTTGGTGAGCATCTTCACGCCGCCCTTGGAGGACCCATAGGCAGCCAGATTCGGGATACCAACCAGTGCAGAGCTGGAACACATGTTGACGATGGAACCGCCCTCACCGCCATTCAGCTCCCGCATGATCTCGACGGCATATTTGGTGCCGAGGAACACACCATCCAGATTGATGGACTGCACACGGCGCCAATCCTCCAGAGACGTGCTCTCGATGGTCCCGTCATAGGCGATGCCAGCGTTGTTGACGACAATGTCCAGACGGCCATCATGTTCCTTGATGGCAGCCATCGTCTTCTTCCACTCGTCTTCCTTGGCCACGTTCAGGGGCAGGAAGCAGGCCTTGCCGCCAGCCTTGCGAATTTCTTCCACAACCTCTTCACCACCCTTCGGGTTGAGGTCAGCCACGATGACCTTGGCACCTTCCTTGGCCAGAACCTTGGCAATCCCCTTGCCAATGCCGCTGCCGGCGCCTGTCACGAGTGCAATCTTTCCAGCAATCCGTCCCATCTGTCATCTCCTCAGATAAAGGTGTCTGTTGTCACGCTACTCTCTTTGCATGAAAGGTCTTTGATTTATATCAAATTAACTACTGCCCTCTGCCACTCCATTACTGTTTCCCGTCATCGACTCCATCATGCTCCGCAGTCTTCAGCGCTTTTTCATTCAGCATCCATTAATGCATATCATCCATGCCCTTACGGCACTCCCACATGGCCCGATGGGGAGCCGGTCCCCCATCGCATGCCACAATAACCGGGCCATCAATTAATACGAAATAATATAGTTGTTTATAGAGAACTGGAAAAAACACGCTACCAGGCCTTTCACCCAGCAGGATCACTTCACAAAAATATATATAAAACAGTATGTTATGAAAAAATTTACTCAAAATGACATTTTTCACTTTCAAATAAGATGAAATACCACATTATGACATTAGGATATGTTGTTTTATAAAATGACTATCATAATTCGTTTTATGGAGTTCCTACCATGGCTTCCACCGCTGCTGCTTTCGCTCCGCTACACCGTGCCCCGGTCACCCTGAAGGCCATCCCCCTCAGCCCGGCCATCGGCGCCATCGTAGAAGATGTGGATATTTCACAACCCCTGTCTCCGTCGCAGAAGAACGACATCCACGAGCTGCTTCTGCGCCATCAGGTCCTCTTCTTCCGTAAACAGACCATCACACCCAAACAGCAGCGGGACTTTGCCCGCAACTTCGGCAAGCTGCATCTCCACCCCATATTCCCGACCGTCCCCGACGTGCCGGAAGCCATCGTGCTGGATACCGCCAAGAACGACCTGCGGGACAATGCCCTGTGGCATACGGATGTCACCTTCCAGCAGGAACCGCCAAAAGCTGCCGTGCTGACCAGCCGCCTCCTCCCGGAAACAGGCGGGGGAGATACGCTCTGGGCCAGTGGTACCGCTGCCTATGATGCCCTTTCCGACGGCATAAAACAGCGCATCGACACGCTGACAGCCCAGCACGACTTTCTCCGCTCCTTTCCTGTCTCCCGTTATGGCCGCACGGATGAAGAGCGGAAAAAGTGGGCTGAAACACGCAACAATTTCCCACCCGTGACCCATCCTGTCGTCCGCATCCACCCGGAAACGGGAGCAAAGGGGCTGTTTGTCAGTGAAGGCTTCACGACCGAAATCAACGATGTGGACCCCGAAGAAAGCGCTGCCCTGTTGGCTTATCTGACCCGTCATGCCACAAAACCTGAGTTCTCCGTCCGCTGGCGGTGGGAAGAGGGTGACGTTGCCTTCTGGGACAACCGCATCACGCAGCATTATGCCGTGAATGACTATCTCCCCGCCCGGCGGATCATGAACCGCATCACCATCATCGGGGACCGCCCCTATGGCCCCGGTCAGAAAGGATAACGTACCCGATGAGCCAGCCTCCTGCGTCACCGTCATCCTCGTCCGGTGCCCCTGCCGCAAGCCGTTTCAAAGGGCTGCATGTCGCCATGATCTCCATTGGCGGCATCATCGGGGCGGGGCTGTTCGTCGGAACGTCCGCCACCATCGCCGCAGCCGGTCCTGCTGTCCTGCTGTCCTATCTGGCAGCGGGAATCGTTGTCTGGCTGGTGATGCGTCTGCTGGGAGGGCTGGCCATCAACGCACGGGGGCAGGGGTCCTTCATCACCCACATCGCCACCCATAACGGCCCCAGGGCAGCCTTCATTACAGGCTGGAGCTATGCCTTCCTCTGGGCCGTGACGGCCGGAGCACAGGCCGTTGCCGGTGGCATGATCATCGGACGGCTGGCAGGCGTTGCCCCCCTCTGGGGAGCGCTTGTCCTTGTTGCCATTGCCTGGACGATAAACCGTCTCTCCCTGCGCCATTACGGGCAGGCAGAAACAGGTCTCTCCATTTTCAAACTGCTCTTTCTGGGCGGTTTCATCGCCCTCGGCCTGGGCTGGCTGGCTCTCTCCGGTCATCCCTTCGCCATAGCGCTCGACAACATCACCGCACATGGAGGCATCTTCCCCAAAGGAAGCTGGGCTGTCATCGGGGCTGTCCCCATGATCGTGCAGACCTTCACCGGCTGCGAGATTGCCATCATCGCCGCCACGGACAGTGACCGCCCCCTGCGGGCCATCGCCCATACCATGCGGCGCCTCCCTTTGCAGGTCCTGTTCTTCTATGCCGGGTCGGTACTGGTCATCATCTCCCTGTTGCCGTGGAATGGTGTGCATGTAGGGCAGTCCCCCTTCCTGAGCGTGCTGGAATATCTCCGTGTTCCGCTGGCCCGCTACGCCGCCATTGCCGTAACACTGGTCGCTGTACTCTCCTGCCTCAATTCAGCTGTCTATGTCGTGTCCCGCACCTTGCGGGAACTGGCCGATCTGCGCCTCGCCCCGCAGAAACTGACAGAAGAAACAGACCGGCAGGTCCCCATCTGGTCCCTGCGCCTGACCACCCTGCTGGAGCTGGCTGTCATCGCTGCTGCCATCGGCTCGCCGGAAACACTCTATCCCGTTCTTCTCGGCTCATCAGGCGGGCTGATCCTGTTCATCTATTTCATGATCGCCATCGCCTACTGGCTCTGGGCCCGGCAGTCACAGACAGCCACGGCCCTGCCGCTGGCCAAGGGACTGGCCGTGCTCATCCCCGTTCTTGGAGCCATCCTGCTCATTCTGCCCTCCGCACGCGGGGATGCCCTGCTGTCACTCGCCGTCATTCTGCTTCTGACGCTGACCAGCCTGACTTTCATCACCCGGCGATGTCTGAACAGGGCCTGATACCTCTCTCATAAAACCGAGGTGCCCCAAAGATGGGGCACGACTCCGGCACCTGCCCTTTCACCGTCTCAACGGATCCGTCATGCCATCATATCGCCATCTGTTCTGGATGGGCCTCACCGGCCTGTCCGCACCCTTTGTCGTGCCTGCTTCACTCCAGGCCGCCGGTCTCCATAACAGCCCGGAAACTGACCGTCACACCCAGCATCTCACGTCTCGCCATGCAGACGGCAAGACGGGTCGTCTCCGATCATCAGCCTCTCATCCGGGGGGCGCTGCCACAGCTGGGGCCAGCACGAAACGCCATGCCCGCAAGGCCGTTCATGGCGGGTATGAGACCCTGTCCGTCCGCACCCGTCACATCGTGCAGGGCACGCAGCTCGTGCTGGGACACAAGCAGCTGGAACAGCAGGTACCCGGCACCAACCCCCTCCGCACGCTGGCCCAGATGCCGGGCGTGCAGTTCCAGTCCGACGACCCGCAGGGTGTGGACACCTACTCGACCCAGATTTACATGCATGGCTTCATCCAGAACGAGATCGGCATGACGCTGGATGGCCTGCCCCTCGGGGAGCCGACCTTCCGCAACTATAACGGGCTGAACCCGCTACAGGCCATTTCCTCGGAGAATGTGGAACGGCTGGAGGTCACCCAGAGTGCCGGGGCGGAAAGCACGGCCAGCACCAACAATCTGGGGGGCAGCATCAATTACGTCTCCAGCAACCCCAAGAACAGAACGGGAGGGCTGGTTGCCCAAACCTTCGGCAGCAATGCGCTGTTCCATTCCTTCTTCCGGTTCGACTCCGGCAGGCTGAATGAGAGCGGCACGAAGTTCTACGTCTCCTACATGCGCAATCAGGGCGACAAATGGAAGGGCGGCGGAGACCAGTTCATGCAGCAGGTCAATGCCAAGCTGGTCCAGCCCATCGGGGAACGGAGCCAGGTTTCCGCCTTCTTCAACTGGGATGCCCTCCAGATGGTGAACTATCAGGATTACGCTCCCAGCTGGCTGGACCAGGCTGGGTCCCGGCTGGACAATTTCTACGGGCGGCCCGGCGCATGGGCCAGAGCCTACCGGGCCGCACGGGGGCAGTACCCTGCCGCCTATGACCGGCTGTCAGACCCCAAGGATGTTTCCTACTACGACAGTACGGCCAGCTCGTCCGACCTGTTCGGAGGCATCAAGGCTGACCTTGCCCTGACCGACCGCCTGACATGGAAAAGCAGCCTCTATGGCCACAGCGAGACCGGCCACGGCACCTATGCCAGCCCCTATGCGTACCAGAATGGCGTCGATACCGTTCAGCTCAATGGTGGCCCCATTTTCGAGCAGGTCCGCCATCCTTCCATCGAACGGTTCGGCGGGCTGACTTCCTTCGATTACCGCCTGAAGCGGCATGATCTCTCCGTGGGGTTCTGGTACGAGAACAACCGGTATGATTCCTACGCCTATGCCTACCAGCAGCCCGACAGCCCCAACGGCACACCCCTGAATCCATTCAAAAGCTTCAGGAACGTTCCCGGCCGGACCCTCTGGGGGCAGCGTTACAACACCAACAGCTTCACGGCCTACGTGCAGGACACCTATCACCCCATCAGGTCCGTTGCGCTGCATTTTGGCTTCAAGTCCATTCTCAATACGACCCGTGTGGGCCATGCCACCAACTGGGAACCCCGCTTCCCGGCTCTGGCCAGCGGAGAAAGCCTGACGACTGCCAAGGCCTTCCTGCCCCATATCAGCGGGGACTGGCACTTCCTCCACCATCATGAGCTCTTCTTCGACATTTCCGAGAATGCCCATGCCTACAGCCAGTCCGGCTACAACTCCAGCAACTCACCTTTTGCGGTGTCCCAGCTTGCCTACAACGCCACGAAGAACAGCCTGAAGCCGGAAACGGCCTGGACCTTCGCCGGAGGCTACCGCTACACCGACCATCTCATCCAGAGCAGCCTGTACCTGTACCGCACCAACTTCCATAACCGCCTCCAGCAAATTCTGGGCAGCGCGGGTGCCGGGTCCATCCTCACCAACAACACCTCCACCGTGCAGAATGTGGGGGGCGTGACCATGAATGGCGTGGATGGGGCCATCACCATCACGCCGCTGCCCGGCCTCGCCCTGCTCAACAGCATCAGCTACGACAAGGCAACGTACGACCAGAACATACGCAGCGGCGGAACGCTCTATGCCACGAAAGGTCGGCAGGTGGTGGCGTATCCCCGCTTCATGTACAAGGCCCGCCTCTCCTATGAGTGGCGGCATCTGCAGGCCTATGTCGATACCCAGTATTATGGGAAGCGCAGCTATGACTATGTGGGCGACTACAAGCTGCCAACCTACTGGCTGGCCAATTTCGGCCTGATCTACACGCTGGACATGACCCGTCTCGGAATGCGCAACCCTACGGCCGTGAGGAATCTGGTCTTCGCCTTCAACATCTACAATCTGGCCAACACCAGATACGCCTCCACCGTGGGCCAGAACGGCTTCACGATGGATAACCAGGGCGGAGCAGCCTACAACAACCAGTCCATCCTTCTTGGCGCACCCCGCCAGTTCTTCGGCTCCGTCAAGGCGGAGTTCTGAGACACCCCACCTGCAAGAACGGGCCGGAAAGGACAGTCCCTTCCGGCCCGTTTCTGTAGGCTCTCCCAGAAGCCGCCCCCTCAGGCGGGGCTGACGGCGGTATTCTGATAGTAGAACTGATAGCGTCCCAGCTGGTCTTCCCAGTCCTTCACGTTGGCCCCATCCAGCAGAACCGCGCTGTCAAACCCGCAACGTCTGAAATGAATGGCCTGATCCGGCAGAAGATGGCCGGACGCCCGGATTTCCCCTTCATACCCCTCATATTCCCGCAGGGACCGGGCCTGCGTGAATGCCCGCCCGTCCCGGAAGACGGGGAACTCCAGCACGATCAGTGTCAGGCTGCCAAGATGGGAGCGCAGCTCCTCCACCTCGACATCCGGTGCCAGAGAGATGGCCGTGCCCTGCCGGGTTTCCTTCCACTCCTCGAAAGGAACGGGAGAGGCCGCCTCCAGCGTTTTACGCCCGCTGAGATCAAACAGTTTCATAAGCCACCTCCTTGAAAGCCTTCAGGCCACACCGCTTGAGCATCGCAGCGAAGGTCTCCCCCTTCTGACGCTGCCCGAGATAGAACTCCACGATGCGGGCCACGGCATCCACGGCTTCATCCTCTGCAAAGGACGGGCCCAGAATCCCGCCAATGGCCGCATTCTCCCCGGCATCCCCGCCGAGAAGAATCTGGTAGGTCTCGGCCCCCCGCTTGTCGACCCCCAGAAGACCGATATTGCCCACGTGATGATGCCCGCAGGCATTGATGCAGCCCGACATGTGGATGCTCAAGGCCCCGATCTCGGCCTGCAGGTCGGCATCACCGAAACGGGCCCCCAGCTTCTGCGCCAGTGGCAGGGAGCGGGCATTGGCCAGATTGCAGTAATCCAGCCCCGGGCAGCTCACGATGTCGCTGATGAGACCGACATTCGGTGCGGCAAGGCCCAGTGCCTTCAGGCCCTGCCATAGTTCATGCAGCTGGTCCTTGCGGACATGCCCGAACACCAGATTCTGAAGATGCGTGACCCGTACCTCACCAAATGAATGACGCTCGGACAGATCAGCCAGACCGTGCATCTGCTCGGCCGTCACATCACCGGGAATGGCCCCCGGTGTCTTCAGGGAGATGACGGCACAGATATGGCCTTCATCCTGATGAGGATGGGTATTGCTGGCCACCCAGCGGGCAAAGACGGGATCAGCCTTCCTGTGCTGCTCCAGCACGTCGGCCGCATCTGCCGGGGCCTTGAGGTCCGGCAGGGCGAAACGGGCACGTATCTGCGCCACATGCTCCGGTGTCAACCGGTAGGCGGCACGGTCCATGCGGGCCAGCTCTTCCTCCACGGCCTTGCGGAACGCCTCCAGACCGATGGTCTGCACCAGAATCTTGATACGGGCCTTGTAGAGATTGTCCCGCCGTCCGAACGCATTATAGACACGCAGAACGGCCTCCAGCGTGGCGATCAGGTCTTCTTCCTTCACGGAATCGAAAAGTTCCTGCCCGACGACCGGCGTCCGCCCCAGTCCACCGCCCACGAAAAGACGGAACAGCGGACCATTCTCACCAGGACGGGCCAGCAGACCGATGTCATGGAAGCGGGCCGCCACCCGGTCTTCCGGGCTGCCGGAAATGGCGATCTTGAACTTGCGGGGCAGAAAGGTGAATTCGGGATGCAGGGTGGACCACTGCCGCACGATCTCGGCATGGATGCGGGGATCCATCAGTTCATCCTTCGCGGCCCCGGCAAACTCGTCCGACGTGACATTACGGATGCAGTTGCCGCTGGTCTGGATGGCGTGCATGTCCACCTCGGCCAGCTCCCGCAGGATGGTCGGGACGTCCTTCAGCGCAATCCAGTTGAACTGGATGTTCTGCCGGGTGGTGAAATGACCGTAATTCCGGTCATACCTGGCCGCAATGTCGGCCAGCCTGTGCAGCTGGCGGCTGTCCAGCACGCCATAGGGAATGGCCACCCGCAGCATGTAGGCATGAAGCTGGAGATAGACCCCGTTCATCAGCCGCAGGGGCTTGAACTCTTCCTCGCTCAACTCGCCGGAGAGACGACGGCGGACCTGCCCTTCGAACTCGTTGATGCGCTCCTGAAGGAAGGTCCGGTCCCGCTCCTCATACTGGTAATGCCCGACAGACCGTGACGCAGGCTGTGTCATCCTACCTTCTCCTTTTCCCGCACCGGGGCATGATCGTAAGAAAAATCCGGGTGAACGCTCGGCCCGTGGGCCCGGATGGCTTCCCGTGTCGTGACAGGCTCGGGAGGCCGGGTATCCCTGGCCACGACCTCATATACGGCCACGACCTCTTTCTGTTCCGCCTCGGCCAGGGCACGCTCCAGAGCCGGACCGGCCTCCTCATAGGTGAAGCGGACAGCCTCGGCGATGGATTCATGCCAGTGATCCCCCTCGCCAAGCCAGACAATACGGCCATCCAGCAGACGGCTGGCCGTCAGCAGCAGGATTTCCCCTTCTCCCGGGCGGGAAAGACGTTTCATCAGGCACTCTCCTTCGATGTGCTGTAACCGGGCACAGCCTGCACCACCTCGCCACGGTGATGCACCACTTCTCCCACAATGATCAGTACGGGACTCTGAAGCCCCTGACGACGGACATCTTCAGCAATCGTGCCCAGCGTGCCCGTCACGCAACGCTGGTCTGCACAGGACCCCCGATGGACGACCGCCACCGGCCAGCTTTCCGGCAGGCCATGATCCTGCATCTTCCGGCACAGCTCCGCCATCGAGCTCAGTCCCATGTAGATGACGACCGTCTGCCCTCTGCGGGCAAGGCTGGGCCAGTGCAGGTTCAGCGTTCCATCAGCCCGGGCATGGCCTGTCACCACCACGCAGCTCTGGGCGCAGTCCCGATGGGTCAGCGGAATCCCGGCGGCGGCGGCACAGCCATTGGCCGCCGTGATGCCGGGCACGACCCGTACCGGCACATTGGCAGCCAGCAGGGTTTCCATCTCTTCCCCCCCACGGCCGAACACGAAAGGGTCACCCCCCTTCAGCCGCAGGACACGTTCACCCCGCCTGGCCCGGCGCAGCATCTCGGCCTCTATGTCGCTCTGCGGCAGGGTGTGATGGCTCCGCTTCTTGCCGACATAGACACGCTCGGCATCACGCCGCACACGGTCCAGCACGTCCGGCGCCACGAGATTGTCGTACAGGACACTGTCCGCATTCTGCATCAGGCGCAGGGCCGCAAGGGTAAGCCAGTCCGGGTTTCCCGGTCCAGCCCCCACGAGCCAGACCTCACCCTGCGGGCAGTCCGCCTCGCCTTCGGCCTCCGCCACGAGCTGCTCCAGCTGCTCCCGTGCCCGGTCTTCCTCCCCGGCCAGGGCAGCCTCATAGGCCGGACCATCCACGAAAGATTCCCAGACACGCTGCCGCTGCTTCATCCCCGGCAGGCGGTCCTTCAGCCAGCCCCGCTGCTTCTGCATGAAACGGGCGGCCTCACCCATTCTGGCCGGGAGCATGGCCTCGACCATCTGCCGGACACGACGGGCCAGAACCGGAGAGGCCCCGCCAGTCGTGATGGCCACCTGCACGGGGGACCGGTCTACCAGAGCCGGAGTTATGAAGCTTGAAAGAGCCGGGGCATCCACCACACAGACGGGTACCCGCAGCGCATGGGCCTGACGGGCCACCATCTCATTGACAGCCTCATCATCCGTGGCGGCAAAGACCAGTGCCATGTCTGGCAGAACGGCCTGAAGGGCGTCTTCTGCCACCCTGCCCTGACGGAACACGGCCTGCCCCTGCTCCACCAGAGCTGCCAGCTCGGGATGCAGTGTTTCTGCCCAGATGTGGATCATCCGGCATCGCCCCTTCAGCAGACGCATTTTCTGCACGGCCACCTGCCCGCCCCCCACAAGGAGGGCGTCACGCTGGTCCGTCCGCAGAACGATGGGCAGATAGGAAAAGGGCTTTGTCGTCATGCGGGGAGCATGTCAAATCTGGGATAAAAATCAACTTTTTATTTTGTTGTTTTTATAAATCACTATGTTTTTTAGTTTTAATAAATTCCCAAGCTCACAGGGGGAAAAACCGCCATTCTGCCCATAATGGATGGCTGCCTGTCCCGCTTTATCTTACAGCCCTGTCATCTCATCACAGGAATGTGAAAGCGCTTGCGAAATTAAACTACTTTTTATATTTGATGATGATAATCATTCTCATGTTAAAGAGGCCGTTTTGCTCCGTCCCGTTTCATCCAGATCATTCCGGGGGCTTCTCATTCTGGGAGGTTTCATCCTTCCATCATGCGTCATGGCAGCCGAGGCACCGCTCCCGCCAGAAACACGTAAAAACACGACACACAAAGTGTCCACGCCCCCCAAACCACCTGTCGAATCAATCCTTGTCCGTGGCAGGGCCCGTGCCCTCCTTGCCGGTACGGGACAGGCGGCCCTGAAAACGGCCACGCCGCTGGAAACCACACCCCAGAACCTGACGGTCATTTCCCGGGCCAGAATGGACATGCTCAACAGCCGCACCCTGACGGAGGCCATCCGCTACAGTGCGGGTGTCTCCGACTATGGCGGGAAAGATGACCCACGGGGCTATTTTGGCACCATCCGTGGCTTCACACCCGACATCTATCTTGATGGCACACGCACGCCCAACGCCGCCACGTCGCAGTCCTTCTCCATAGAACCCTGGGGGCTGGAGGAGATGGACATCATCCGTGGCAGCAGCTCCGCACTGTACGGGTCCGGCCAGCTTGGCGGCATCATCAATGCCGTCAGCAAGCGTCCCACACAACACCAGACCAACATCATCTCCGTACAGGGAGGCAGCTATGCCCGGCGGCAGGGAGCCGTGGACATTGGAGGCAGCCTTGACGGGCAGGGCCACTGGCTGTGGCGGTTCAACGGGCTGATCCGCAAATCGGGCACCTTTGCCCGCCACATCAAGAACAATGAAATCTATGTGGCTCCCTCCCTGCGCTGGCAGCCTTCCTCCCGTACGGACTTCACCTTCCTGAGCAGCTATGAGCAGCTGGATGCGGGGTCCAGCTCGCAGTTCCTGCCCTATGTCGGCACGGTCGTGCCCACCCGGCATGGCTATCTGCCCCGCAACTTCCTGTCCGGCGACCGGAATTTCGATGTCTATTCCAAACGTCAGCTTTCAGTCGGCTATGCGCTGAGACAGGAACTGCTGCCGGGCTGGACGCTCTCGCAGAACATGCGTTTTGCCCACATGGACGTACTGTACCGCACGGTTGCCCAGCCAAAGCTGGTCAACACGGACACGATATCCCGCACGGCCCTTTTGCAGTCCGGCAATTACAACACCACAACGCTTGATACACGATCGGAATGGAAAGACCATTTCGGTTCCCTCCACAGCATTCTGCTTACCGGTGTCGATTTCCGCAGCGACTTCATGGCGGAACGGCGTGGCGAAAGGAAAGCGCCCAACCTGTCCCTCTATCAGCCAGTCTATCGGGCCATCGCCATGCCCGCCTATGCGTCCAAACGAAATTACAACACGACTGGGACACAGACGGGCCTTTACGGGCAGGAGCAGGCTGATTGGCACCGCTTTTTCCTCACCCTCTCCGGTCGTGGCGACTTCACCCAGAGCGTGCAGGTCAACAACAATACGGGCAAGCGCACACCCCAGAAGGACAACGCCTTCACCGGCCGGGCGGCCCTGCTCTATCAATCGGTCTGGGGTGTGGCTCCCTATGTCTCCTACGCCACATCCTTCAGTCCGCAGCTTGGCACGACCTATGATGGCACCGCCTTCTCCCCGACACGGGGACGGCTGCTGGAGGCCGGAATAAAATACAGGCCCCGCAAAGACTCCATCTTTGGCGACCGTTTCCTGCTCACACTGGATGTCTTCACCCTGAAAGAACGGAATGACCTGGTGCAGGACCCTCTCCATTCCAGCGACAAGATACAGCTCGGTGCCCAGCGGACCCGTGGTTTTGAAGCAGAATTTGTCGGGCGTCTCCCCTACAGGATCGACCTCCTCGCCTCCTTCACGGTGCAGGACCCACGCATCACCAAAGGCAGTGCCGCCACACAAAACCAGGTGGGCCAACGCCCCGTGACGGTCCCCTCCCGCATGGCTTCCTTCTTCATGCGGCGCAACTTCATCATCACACGCACCTTCAGTGCCGGAATTGGTGGGGGCGTCCGCTATACGGGCACAACGGCCGGTGCCCTGCCAGCCACCATCATCGTACCCTCCCAGCTGGTTGGCGATATTGAGGCCCATCTTGATTACCGGAGATGGCACCTCCAGCTGAACGGCACAAACATTGCCAACTCGAAATATGTTTCCGTATGTACCAGCACGACCAACTGCTCCTACGCTCCTGGCCGTGCCCTGTTTGGTGATCTCTCATATCGATGGTGAAACAAAGCAGAAAAACTACAGGAAATCTGTCTTGCCGTACAGGAGGATAACAGCTCTTGACGTCACGTTCCCATTAACATCAACTGCTGCCGATGCGGTGCGACACGGTGACAATCTGCAGGCCGTAGCTGTGGCAACCCGCCACGTGGCGCTTTGCGGGGTTCATTGCAGGCCCCGCCACCGCATCACCGGGCGAAGCTTCCCGAACACAAAAAACCAAGACAGCGTATGGGTGGGGCCTGCCGCAAACCCCACAATAACGCAACTACCCTAACGGGCGGCCCAGGCCGGCAGAATATCGCCTGATCACCATACGCTGCACCACCGATAATAGGTAAAGCCACAGCCTTCATCAAGACATTCAATAATGGTGAGACCCCGCATGGGCGGAGGATAGATAGTATGCCGCCTGCTGCTGGAGACAAAAACAACCCATACCCGCTCCGCCATTCAAGACATGCGGTATATGACTGGCCGGAGAGAGTGACCCCGAAAGTCTGACTAGCAGAACTGGTGAGAGGGATGGCATACTGAGACATGACGATGACCTGATGAGGCTGGAGAGATGCTGAAAAGACGTGTGCTGTATGCCGCCATGGCGGCTTGTGCCGTGTCATGTTCTGCCCATGCCGCACCGCCAATGACAGACGCTGAGTGGACCGCCTACGAAGAATCGCACACACGGTTTATCTTTCAACAGTTCGGCGCTGATCCGGAAACGGCACGATGGGCGGCATGGGCGATGAAGTATCAGCCATCATCACGGTGCGCCATGTCTGCACGCCCCGTTTTTCACGCCGTAGAGGGAGGAATGAGTCTCTTTCCCGGCGAGGGGGAAGGCATGGTGGTCGACCATATCTGCGAGCCAGAAGCGTTGAAGCATGATGCTCTCACGATCCCACCATTTTCAGCCATCGAGGGAGAAAATGAACGCCTGCAATGGGGCGTGACCAGCACTGCGAGAAACAAGGCGATAGCCGCCATATTGGAAAAGCAGAAGCAGGACGCCAGAGAGTACAGGAAAAACCTGCGCCCTCCCGCATACCTTACTGCTCCTGATAGCAAGTATTTTGTAGATCAGTGTCGTTTCATAAGGGTTGAGTTCCCTGAAACGGCGCAACAAGAAGGCAGAGAAGGGCATGTTGATGCGACATGTCATTTCCAGAAAGGTAATGATAATTACTGGCGGGCAGATTCATGCCATTTTTCTTCTCCAAAAGGTACTGGTGATGACATAATTAAATCAGCTAAGGATTTTGTCACCGCAAAGTGCTGGTCATCAGAAGATTTTGACATAAAGATCAATAACTATGGTATCGGGACAGCAGAGGTTGATTTCACGCTAGGGGATGAATAATTAACCGCTAATTTTCTGGGGGATTTTATTCCCCATATTGTCGGCTTCAACAGGTGTCCAATTTTTCATTACCACCCGTTTTTTCGCCCCGAAACGCACTTCCTGCAAAGTCATTCGGACGACCAGAAGATCGCACCCTGATTGAGATGTGCGGTCGAACTCGTAGCCGGATAGGGTGACTTCGCTTGATTTATACCCCGGCATCCTCAATATGAGGATGTTGGCCTCTTTGCGCTGTTCCTCAAGTTTTTTAAGGACTTTCCCCTGATCCCCAGCTGTTCCCAGGGAGTCTTTCATGAAGACAGCTCATCCCCGCATGGGCGGGGAACAGGAACAGGGTCTTTACCGTGAGGGTAAAGACGGCGGTTCATCCCCGCATGGGCGGGGAACAGTTTCCCGGCCCCCAGTTGTAGGCGGCGAGGGCCGGTTCATCCCCGCATGGGCGGGGAACAGGAGGTCCTGGCCGCTCCATCAGCCAGACAGGACGGTTCATCCCCGCATGGGCGGGGAACAGTGGATGACGAGGCTCGTGGCCGCTTCTTGGCTCGGTTCATCCCCGCATGGGCGGGGAACAGCTGCCAGCTGGCCGAGACCGTCAGTTCAGTGTCGGTTCATCCCCGCATGGGCGGGGAACAGAGCTTCATATCCCCTTCATTTAACGGGGTGCGCGGTTCATCCCCGCATGGGCGGGGAACAGGAAGATTCCAGACACATTCACGGCAGGGACGACGGTTCATCCCCGCATGGGCGGGGAACAGCGGCACGGCTGCTCTTCACCCGGGAGGCCGGGCGGTTCATCCCCGCATGGGCGGGGAACAGCTTCATCTGTGATCTGTTTGGAAAAGGTGAGCCGGTTCATCCCCGCATGGGCGGGGAACAGAGAGTCCTCCAAAATTGAACCCTTTGGCCGTGCGGTTCATCCCCGCATGGGCGGGGAACAGCCTACGTCCTCATCAGGCACAATGACAACGGACGGTTCATCCCCGCATGGGCGGGGAACAGATATCCACGGGTTACCTCTCAGACAATCAGGACGGTTCATCCCCGCATGGGCGGGGAACAGACTTCCTGCAACGTACTGTAAGACATGACTTTTTTTATTGTCAAAGACCGTACCAACTTAAACCAGAATTTAATACTTCACTCCTTCGCTTTATTCCGGTCGAAAAGCAACCAGTTTCAATCCATCGAAATCAACCGGCATCCGGCGATTGTGACCAGCTGTACGGAACTCATATCCCTGATCGTTGGGAACATGCCAAACCATGACAGCATCACCCTCAGGCCCAAGGCCAAGCAGTACTTGCTCCCAGATCATCTCCCTTGTCCGTCTGGAGTAGCTGCCCACATAGACCCCAGCCCGTATTTCCACCAGCCATGCTGCCAGACGGCCACGCAGGCGGGGTGGCGCATTGGTGACCACCACAACCAGCATCAACGGTGCCCCGGATCGCCAAAGGTTTCATCTTCAAAAGCGACGGGCACGGCCTCCGGTGGGGGCTCGGGGCGAGGCAGACCGCCAGCCGAAAGAACCTGCTCAATGGTCGGAATGATTCTCTCCAGCAGCTTTTCCTTGCGGAACCTGTCCCGGCAGGCCAGGCGCACGGCCCGGTCTGGGGACATATCCAGCCGCCCCTTTTCCGCCTTGCCTGCAATACGGAAAGCTTCTGGCACAACGGTTTCCATCTTGAAGATGTCTGCCACATCATACACGAAAGAAAGAGGCTTCCCGCTATGCAAGAACCCCACTGCCGGGGCATAACCTGCTGCCAGCACAGCAGCCTCGGACAAACCATGCAGGCAGGCCGTGGCCGCTGAGAGGCAACGGTTGGGAATGTCCGAGCCGTCCCAGTCCTTTCGGTCGTAAGAGCGGCGTTTCCAGCTGACACCATATTGAGCAGCCAGCAGGGCGTAGCTTTCCCTTACACGGGCTCCCTCAATACCACGCAGCTGATCCACCGACCGCCGGGCAGGTGGCTCCTCCTTGAAACGCCGCTTGTACATCTCTCGCACGACACGCAACCGGGCCTCATCATTCAAAGCCAGACTGGCCTGCCATAACAGGCGGTCCGCCCGTGCTCCACCAGGCTGGCCGGAAGAATATAACCGCACGCCAGCTTCCCCTACCCATGTGATCAACGTGCCTACACGGGCGGCCAGCGACACGGCTGCATGAGAGATACGGGCACCCGGCTCCAGCATGATGCCCGCCAGACCGCCAACGGGAATCTGGGTTCTCGTACCATCAGCATTCACCGCTACAAAGGCACCATCCAGCACATCCAGCTGCGCCCGTTCGACAAAAATCAGGGAAGCCCGATCTTTCAGGGGGATGGGTTTTGGCGGGGCCAGACCGGGTAACCCGCCTTTCCCCGCCCCGCTCATGAAGCCCGCCGGATCAGCATGAGGCCGCAACCAAAGGCCTTGGCCCGGCCAAAGCCCCGGACCAGCTGGGCCAGAAACGCCTCCGGGTCTGTCACCTCCAGCTGGCCTGAGAGGTCCAGAATACCGAAATCAGGCCGGTTGCTCCTCTTCCGTTCGTTTCCAAAACGTGGAAGCGTCTCGGTATGATAATCATCGGCAGATACATGATGCGGCACAAAACCCGCTTTCTCACCCTGTCGTGTCAGCCAGGCAAGACCTGCTTCTTGGGCAAGGTCCATGCGTTTCTCTGCCCGTTCCTCCTTCGGAATAGCGTGAATCGCATCCAGAACGACATCCACACGCTTGCCCGTATCACGCTTCATCCGTGTCGCATTGACCTGAAGCTGAAACTCGAGCCTGTCCCCTGCCTTCAGTTCAGGGGCAAAAAGCTTGCACTGAGGAGGCTCGAACAGCTCGTTATCATCCCGTGGAAGGCGTGGAGAGAGGGTAAGAAAGCTCCCGTCACTTTCTGCACGCCAGAGAAAATCCCGCTTCTGGTTGGGATCAGTCGCAAAGGCAGACCAGAGCATATGATGCTGCGATGACCGCCTCAGCCCCGTATCCGGCTCTCTCAGGGCGGCTTCCAGAACACGGACGGCAGGGCTGCGGGAAAGGCGGATTCTACTTAGATACCAGCTCATTTCATCGTCTTCCCTAGCAGTTCAACATGCCGTATTCCGACATCCCGTGCAGCAAAGTGCCAGCGTTGCCGGTCCAGTGGGACATCATGCACGTAATCCCGCTGGCTGCCCTGCTCGCCGACAACCATGACCTTTTCAGAAAGATCAACATGTCTGGAAAGCCAGAAAGGCACTTTCACCTGCCCCAAGGCCTCCTCGACCGTATCGGCCTGTACGACCTGAGGATTCAGAGGGGATGAAAGCGGGCAGGATTTACGGCCAAGATAGAGCGTAAAATGCGGTTTGCGTAACGCTGCCGCTATCTCCTCCAGCCCTTCACCCTGCACGGCCACGCCATAGAACACTCCCGCCCGATAATCGCGCAGAGTGATGCTGGTTGTCAGCCGTTCTCCCGCTTTCCGAATTGCCTCCGGGCGGGAATTTGGCTTCTTCACCGCCGCCGCAGGGACGGACTGAATGGTATGGAAGTCACGCAGAGCCGTGCCGCTGTCAAACACCGCCACGTCAATCTTCAGACTGTCCAGCCCAGAGAAATCGCCATCACGCCGTATGCCTAACGCAGCTCCCATCAATCCGATCAGTGCGGAATGGCCCGGCCAGAGCAGCGACCCCCGCCGCTCATGCCCGGCCAGCTCGCCCATCGACCCCAGGGAGGCCGAGAGCGAAAACACCAGATAAGGGGAAGCCATCACTCACCCCGCACGGCTTTACCTGCAAAGGCGACCAGTTCATCCAGTGTTCCGGTTTTGCCCACACACAATTTAGCTTCGGCAGCCCAGCACGGCCCGTAGGCATCATCAATGGCCTTCCGGGTCTCTTCCAGCTTTTTAATGGAGCTTTCCAGCAGATTCTCACCTTTTACAGCATGGAAGAACGCACCTGAGAGATCACGGGGTGCCTGCTCACCCTGTTCTGCCAGCATGTAATGTGCCCGTGGCCGATGGGCATAGCTGTTCTGCTTGCCACGAGGCGTGGCCTGAGACAGCGCCCGAGCCAATGCTTCCATGGCCTTGGCTGCAAGTTCCCTGTCACCGGCCAGATTCTCAACCAGCAAGTCCAGATTGACGCAGACATACTGGTAGAACACCCCCGTACCGAAGGCGCTTTCACCGATATGGCCAGCACCACGCTCATCATCCTTGTTCAGATCATCCACAGCGGAGAACCAGTCTTCCTGCGCTACTGAACGATGGGTCGTGAACGCATGAGCCACCTGCACGGCGGCATCCCGGTTGAAGTCGGCATCGGAGGCCAGCATACGCCCGAACATGGCAATATCCACCGCCCCATCAGCCCGACGCAGGACCTTTTTCTTCAGGTCTTTATCTTTGGGCGGTTTCTCCCCGGCAGCGACATTTTCGGCCAGCTCTTTTGCCAGTTTCCATTCATCTGGTGAAATAAAAGCGAGCGTCGTGGCGATCTGTTCGCCCGTTTCCTTGTCAGCCGCTTCCAGTTTGCCGAAAATGCCAGCAACAGTGCTTGCACTCTCCTGAGCCTTTTTCTCGGCAACGCCTTTACTCAAAAGATGCTGCACCAGCCCACCATGCAGGCGTTTAGTCCTTGTCCCCATATGGTCTGCAAGGTCGTTGCTGAAGAACGTGCTTTCCCGCAAGGCCCGTTTGACCGACTGTGAGGAATGGCGCATACGCACCTCCCCACCAATCACGGCCTGTTTGGGGCGGCCCATATCGTCACGATTGGGATTGGAGAGACCATAAGTTGTCAGAACATGGAACTGGACAAAATTTGTCATGACACAAAAACCTACTTGATAAATGGATAAAAACGAGACCAGCAACACATGTGCTATTCTGTCTTGTCTCCCGAATTCGCAGCACCAAAATAATCGAGACACCAGCGGGTCTTGGTCCGATCATTCCAGAACATGACATCCCGTGCGAGGGCTGCAACGTTGCAGCGATACTCTGCCATCTGCACAGCACGCCGCAATAACGCAGCCAGCTCTTCATCTTCCGCTGTCATTAACTGCTTGAACCTTAGAGGAGACAATAATGGCTCCTTATCTGCCCCTCTCAACCGCTCTGCCAATGTGCTGTGGCTATTGGTCCGCACACTGCCCAGTATCTCAACCAGCCGACAAAAACGTTTCAGCTCATGCTCCCGCACATTCAGCGTACGCACCAGATGATGCACTTCCGGTTCAAACAGAAGATCAGGGAAACCCCCACGACGCAACTTCGCACTGAGCGTGCGTGCCGCTGTTTGGCCCGGCATCTTTTCCGTTTCGCTCTTCCCGCTTTCTTCTGCATCCTTCGACGCAGACTGCGTGCGTGGAGCAAGATTTTTCTGCCACCACTCAAAGACCTTCACGCCAATGTCTTTTTTTTCACTCATGCGGCCTTCCTCTTCTTCTGCGGGACGGGGAGACCCAATGCTGTAAACAGGGCCGGACCTGCCTTCTTGCCGTATCCCCACAACTCTATGTTCAGAAGCTTCCGGGCTTCGGCAATTTTCTTCATGCTCTGCATGTCACGCTCGGAAAGCCCCGGCAGAGCAACAGCTTCAAACTGACCCAGAGCCTGCTTTCGCAACGCATTCAGCCACTCTTCAGAGGGTCTCTCGCCGGCGGCTATCTGATGGAAGCAATGATAAAAAGCGGGTTCAGTTTTCAGGTAAAACTCTTCACGTTGCGCTTCCCGTGCTTCACCAGTATCCAGAACGGATGACAATGCCCAGTTCAACATTGCCGCCACCATCTCGGCAGCTTCAATAAAACCTCGCAAAATCTCTTCAGCATCCTCGGACAGGCGAGAAAGCGGCTGACGGGAATAGACAAAATCTCTCGGACTCATGTTGTTCATGGCCCAGCCCGCTACAATTACGGACGCCTCATCCCCTCTCTCTCGTCCACACCACTCTCTCACGATCAGTGCCAAACTGGCCAAACGCTCTTCATGCGCTTTCTTGGGCTCACCTTCAGCAATGATACCCAGCCAGTTACGATAGCCAAACCGCCCAGCCCGTGGATGGCGTGGAAGCCAGTCCTCTGTGACCTTGAGCCGGTAATAAGGGCTTAAAGGATGCCGCCACCCGGCATAGTTCGTGCCATAGGGCCTCTGTATGACACCTGTTATACCCTCGTCATCCCCTACAAGGCGCAGACGGCGGGGCATGCCAAAAAACGCTTCCACGTCAAAGTGTCTTTTTTCATCAGACGGATAGACGGATGCCCGCCCAGGCTCCGATGTCCGTGTCGGCCTCATCCACGGCAGGTCTTTCATGTCGGATGGCTGACCGAACGGAACATTGAGCCAGACGAGGTCCCATAATTCTTCGCCGGGATCGAGAAGTGTCACGAGTGGCCCACCACCACGCATGGAGGTGCGGTTTCCAGCCCCACCAGATGGGGCGAAGTCCTGCAATGTGTAAAGCGCCATCGCCGCTTCCGGCAGAGAAAGACATGAATAACGGCTGCGATGTACCATGACGTCAATGTTATTGCGCATGGTCTGCCCACCCGCACTATCGATGAACAGCATGTCAACCGGATTAGGGGAGCCTGAAAGCTTCTCCATGTCCTGAAGAAAGCGGGGACCATCACCCAGAAGATGAAAGGCCGGCTCATAAGCAGCCAATTTCGTTTTCAAACGCTCTGGATCAGCCCGCCTGCGGGCCCGCCAATCCTTCTTGTTCGCTGGTGGATCTGCCAGATAGACAAGCCCAACCAGCAGCTCCAGACAGGCAACATTCAAGTCAGGACGGACCCAGTCCGGGAAGAGTATACCCTCTTCTGCCATCTGCCATGGTGCAATAATCCGCCTGCTACCATCGTCGCATCGTACAGGAATCCACGGGTCTGTTATCAGATTTAGAGACACCAGAAACCTCTAGGGGTTACAAGATCAACCATCTGCTGCGTCTCCATGCACCAGCAGAAGAATACAGCACTCCGATATCACTCTGTGTCATTTCCAGCCCATTAACAAGTCACAAATCAAAACAGATGAGGAATAATGGGATGGAAAAATCAATGAAATTACCAGATCAGGAAGAATAGTATATAAGCAGTCCTATATCACTCCTATAACAAACACCCTGACAGATAGCTCCATCTATTTCATGAACCGGGCAGATCGTGACGGCTTTCTTCTTCCATTGTGGCCAGTATCTTTGAGCTTCCTGAATATCGGCCCTGTCCTGATCTGGAAGGTCCAGCCCCACAAGCCGCTTGCTCCTCACAGAAACTTCCGACAATGCCCATAGAGCTGCCAGCTCACTCCTGCCCAACTCATCAGAAGGAACTCCTTCGGCCTGTGCCCATGGGACAAGGCCATGGTCCGTCTGACGGGCCAAAGCAAGAATCCGGGTTTCATCCCCAAGCCGGGTAGGATAGGTCGTATCATCCGCACCGCAGCCGCCCTTCCGGTAGCCATCTTCAATAGTGGCAAGATTCTGAAGAGCACGATGCCGCGCAGCCATGGCCTTTCCGCACCCTTCTGCCTCCGCCCCATCCAGTACGGAGGGCAGGTTTTCCACCTCATCGCCATGTACAGCTTCTATCAGGGAGCGCAAACCATCTGGGGTCCTGATCTGGCCAGCCTTGAACAGAACCGAAGCCGTCCGCCACATATCCGGCAATGAGTAAACCCAAGCCCCTCTCTCCAAAACTTTCTGCAACCAGCGGTCATCCTGCACTTCGGCAGGGTCTGGTGACAGGACCTTCAAAACAGGTGCCGGGACGGGACGCTGTGTGGCAGGCCGCACATCCATATGCCGCCATAGACGGCCAACACGCTGTATCAGGGAGCCAATCGGGGCCAGATCGGACACCATGACATCAAAGTCCAAATCCAGCGAGGCTTCAACAATTTGTGTCGCAACCAGAACAAATCCCTTGCGGCCAGTCCCATTCCGCCCCACACGATCCAGCACTTCCTGTTCCAGCTTTTTGCGATCACACAAAGCAAAACGGGCATGTAGCAGATGGGCCTGCACCCCCTCAGCCCGCAACGCATCAACCGCAGCAATGGCATCATCCACGGCGTTGCGAACCCATACACAGGCAGCTCCACCTGCTGCAGATTGGGCAATATATCGCACCGCCTCATCCATCGTGGAAAGCCGCTCCACCATGACAGGCCCTTTCTGGGGCCGAGCATCATCATCAAACTGTGTTACGGTCTCACCTCCGGCGACAGTTATGGCCGGATAGGCGTGAGATTCAGAAATGCCGCCGTACGTCTCCAGAAGGCGGGCCCGTAATTTGAGTGGCAGAGTCGCTGTCAGCAATATAGCTGAGCCCCCCATGGCCCTGTGCATCTGCAACAGAGCCACCAACTCTTCCGCAATATAGGGCTCACCCATTTCATGAACCTCATCAACCACCAGTATCTTGGAAGCAAGGCCATAATGCCGCAATGTCTGAAACCGTACCGGCAGAACGGACAGCAAAGCCTGATCAATCGTGCCGATCCCAACATCAGCCAACAGGGCCCGTCTATTATCTGAAGCCAGCCACTCAGCACTTGTCACGCCGGACTGATCATCAGATTTACCCGTCCTGCTTCCTTCATTGACAAGGTCACGAAACGGCACGGACAGACCGGCCCGACCGTGAGCGAGGGTCAAGGACGGGTTTGTAAACATCGTCTCCATGACCCGCCTGGCCCGCCCAAACATGGCATCAGCTGTGGCCATAGTAGGCAGAGCAAAAAACAATCCCCGCCCCTTCCCTGCCAGTATCATACGCTGCACCAGAATAAGAGCGGCTTCCGTTTTACCAACCCCGGTTTCGGCTTCCAGCACAACCAGTGCGGGGCCTTCTGGCAAGGTCAGAGAAACGCATGCCTCTTGCAGTGGCCTCAGTGCAAAATCAAACAACTCCCCTTCACGGGCTGTTGTTCCACTCAAGCCAGCTTCTTCCACGGCTTTTTGGGCAATTGCCCGTGCCTCTTTCAGGTACGCCTCCGGTTCCAGCTCCAATTCCTTTGGAGAGAACCATGTCGTATTGGACCCTATCCAATCGGCTGCCGTACAGAACCCAGGCAACCACCAGGAAAAACTTGTCGCCGCTTCTTCATCCAGGGAATCAAGAGAAGCCTCCGGCCAGAGCTGCCTGAAAATCTCCAACAAACGTCGTGCTGCTTCATGGCCATCTCCGACAGCCCGCAGGCACTTCCTCAGCTCCCGTCTCTGCAAGTTTGTCTGAGGAGGGCGGCCATGATGCCCGGCCACGGCCGCATATAAAACTTCCCGAACGTCTTCGGTACCGCCCAGCCACTCCGCCAACCAGTCATCTTCAGTCAGCAGAAGAATTTCAGTCAGTTCCCAGTGCGTGAATGGTTGATATGCCCCCTCACGTAACATTCCTCGAAATGTTTCACTGAATTTTCCTAAATCATGCAGGCCTGCCAGTGCAATAAAAGCCTGTTTCAATGCAGATGGCCAAGGCGATTCCGCAAGCAGCTGCTCAGCGACAGCCGCTACATCGAGCATATGATAAATTGCCGGATGTTCAATAGTTTCAGGAGGATGAGCACTCTTGGCGGGCCAATCAAGCCATTCTTTCATCTGATTTCTCTCCCCTGGACATACAACTATCGACCATGTCGAGCGTAACAGGCGATTGGAGAAGTTCAAATGAACTTTTGGGTCGCCAGACAAACACCAGCATTATTCCGGGCGGTTTTGATCATGTTGGGCTGAAACTGACTGGGAAGACGCATGAATACAAGGCGTTCCGTGACCTTGCTTCCCCCTCTGACATATCCTGCAGCCCCCCTCCTGACAGCTCCAGCTGCCTTGTGATGGGCGCAAATGGTAGTTCCATCAGGACATGTCAAAAATGCAGTGCCAGACAGGTACGTCTCTTCCTCTCTAAGGACTTGACAACTCCAAGAGCATAGAAGGTCTCATAAAGAAAATATAAAATAACTTCACTTTTTTGTAAAAAACAGAACATGTCAATCTCGTCATGACCACTTTATCCACAGGGGAAACTCATGCCATCCATTGCAAAGTTAACAACACAAAAATATTATGACATGATCTGTCTTGGAAGATTATCACCGTCCCTACACCGAGAAGCCCCTCCATATGCCTTTTTCACGCATTAAAACTACACGAAATGGCCAATTTGAAACCTTGCGGGTGCAAGGCCAGCCCGTCACGGAGCTCTGGGAAGATATCCAGGATGTTCTGCAGGCATATGCTCAACAGTTTCCCAAAGCCCAGCATCTTTCCCTGGCACAACCTTTTGGCAACCCTGCCGATGGCACCATAGATTGGTATGGCCCTGCATGCTCTCCCATCCCCCCGGAAAAACAGAGCCAGATCAACCAGATTTATACACAGACCCGCGACTACATCATCCAATGGGCGAAACAGAATAGTGGCCGCAACATCGACCCGGATATCGTATCCCTACTTCCAACAGCCCTAACAATCCCCAACATCGACAACCTGTATTATAACCCCCATGGGCTCATTCTTACGGCTTGGGGGCATCGTGCAATTTCCGGCATGCTGGCCAAAGGCAACCTGCAGGGTAAAACCCTTCCCGACGTTCCCTCAGCAGCGCCCGACCCCGAGCCCCGCCCTGAACCAGAAGAAAAAACCACTTCCGAAGAGCCGGCATCCCGGCCCTCTTCCCCCCATGCATCAGCACCCAATGACCAGACCACCAGTCAGCAAAGAACCTCCCAGAGGTTCACCAGCAGCCACACTTTTACGCAAGAAAGACTTGTCATCCTTCCATGGTACCGCGTGTGGTACACACGATGGCTGGCCCTCTTTCCGGCCTGGCACTGGTTCCCCGCCCTGACATTCGGTCTTCCCCTTTTTCTCCTCCTCCTCCTTGCCCTGAGCACATCTCTGGGGCCTGCCTTGTGGGGAGTCGGACTGGGCTGGGCGCTTCTTGCGTCACTTCTTATCGGCCTGGGGCTCTGGGTGCGACGTTTCTGGCGGTGGGGGTTCGTTCTGCTGGGCCTCCTCCTGCTCTTATGGCTTCTGGGCACCTTGCTCATGGGGCTCTTTTCTGCACGGCACCTGTCTGCCCCTCCCGGCCTTGGCAGCATTAATGGAGTATCCTCCTCCATCGGGGGTGCTTGCAGTAACGGTCAGCTCCCTGTCCACACTCCTTTGGCACCCCCTGCCGCCCCTGTTCACACAGCAGTGCCCCTTGACGCACCACACAGACAGACTGCCATGAATGACCTTCAGACAGCACGCAGCCGGGGAGGCAACAAGGGAGCTCTGGAAATCTCTCTGGCCTGGAACGACCCCAGCGACCTGGACCTGCATGTCCAACCTCCTGCCGGTCAGGAAATCAGCTTCTCCAAGCGTGCATCACAGGGAGGCGTGCTGGACGTGGACGCCAACGTGGGAACGCCGACCTCTCCCATCGTACAGCATCCCATCGAGCATATCACCTGGCCGGTCCGTCCACAGCCCGGTACGTACAGCATCAGGGTCATCCCTTATCACATGCGCTCCAACGGCGAGCCTGTCCCATACCATGTGACCGTCTATGAAGACGGGCAGCCCGTCCAGGAATACAACGCAGAAGCCCGCACCGATAACGACCGGCAGAGCTTCAATTTCACCCTGCCCGAACCCCCGGCCGATACGCAGGACCAGGGTGCTGGTCAGGCTCCTTCCCCTGCCCCCGATCAGGCCCCGCAGGCACCAATCGACGGGGATCATGCACCCCACCCAGGAACGCAGTCTTTGCCTGATGGCGGCAGCTCTCCTCCTCCTGCTACCTCGTTGTAAAAGGCACTCCCTTCCAAACCCGTCCATTCCTTATCCGATTTTGGGTTTTTATCATGACAGAACTTCTTCTCGTTCCTGACAGCCTGTTGCAGTTTACTACCCTTCATTTCGACCTGGCTTCATTCCGTGAGCGGGTAGAACAGGACTATATCTTCAGTCTTGTCTCCAACCCTGCCTCAAAAGAGCAGGAAACTCTGGTCATCACTCGCAACTCGGCAGGGAAACGGGTTGAAGGCGAAGAAATTTTCCTGAACCTCGAAGGAACCGTTGCAAAACTCTTTGAGGGGCGCTGGATTCCACTGCCCTGGCTGAACACGTTCAGCGATAGTGACTCCCAGAAGAGACCTTCCAGCACAGAAGATCCAACAGACATAGTTGACCTCCAGGGCGGCCCTTCCAACTGGATTCGTGGTCGTCTCAAAAAAGATTCGACAACAAAACAATTCTTCATGGAAATTGTCATCGATACCACGATGGAGCGTACCCCCTCCAAGGACCCAGAAGGCAATCCCATCTACAACGGCCCCAAGCCGGATGACAACGGAGCAGCAACCTACGCACTGCCCCCCCTCACCAGGATCAAAGATTGGCTGAGTGTCAATCACTGGGTCCAGAATATCATCTTTGCCGCCCAGGCTGAGAGCGTGAAAGCGTATCTGCCTTCCTTTGATGATGATACACCGCCGCCTCCACGGCCTGGAGATCTGGATCACCGCCTTACAGCTCTTGCTGCCTATCTGGCCTTGCTGCAGGGGCTTACCGCCGATAAAGACCTGCCTGTCATCAAGTTTGTTGACAATGCAACAAAACCAATCGATGTCGATCTCGTCCTGGACCTGGGGAACTCCAGAAGCAGCGGTATCCTTATCGAGCAGAACGCCGATCAGGCACTCTCCAAAAATGGCCGGTTCGGCAACTGCCGTGTGCTTGGCCTCCGGGATTTGCGTGCTCCACAGACCATCCATTCCGGGCTTTTCTCAAGCCGGATCGAATTCAGCAACATAACATTTGGAGATGTCCGGCTTTCCCGGGAATCTGGGCGCGATGATGCATTCCTCTGGCCCTCTCCTGTCCGGGTAGGCGGAGAGGCCGAAGAAATGATGGCCGCTCGGGAAGGAACCGAAGGCTTTTCCGGCCTCGCTTCCCCCAAACGCTACCTTTGGGATCGCACTCCTACATCTCAGGGATGGTATTTCAATGATGCTCTCACCAGCGCGGAAGCCATTCCCCCCCATCCCGCCCAAAACCCACGGGTATCAGGCTCATTCCGAAGCAAACTTCATGAAATCCTGATGCGGCAGAACGAACGGGGCATCACAACATTCAGCACTGATTTGAAGGAAGAGCTATACGATGGTGCCAATGCGGGACCGGACATAACAGCCGCCAGAAAGGTGAAAGTCTGTCAGCTATCCAAAAGCGAGATTTCCATCCTCATGCTCAATGAGCTCATCCTGCAGGCCATAGCCTTCATGAACTCCCCGCAGGAACGCGAAAGTCGCGAGCAAAGCCGGACACCACGCCGGCTGCGTTCCCTTGTACTGGCTTTCCCGCCCGGCATGCCTCTGGCTGAGCGCCGCATCCTTACCAAACGTACCCGGACGGCCCTCACCATGGCCTGGGAGAGCACCAGGCAGCAGGAAACATGGAAACAATTTGGGGACGCCTACACACAGCCACCTGAGCTTGAATGCAGCATAGATGAGGCAACAGCCACTCAGCTTGTCTGGTTGGAGAATGAAATAAACAACAAGATGGGCGGCAGTGTTGACGAATTTTTCCATCTCTATGGCCATGCTGCCTCCTCCGATGGCAAAGAACGCCTCCGCATCGCCAGCCTTGATATCGGCGGAGGGACAACAGACCTCATGGTGTGCGATTATCGGCGCAACAAACATGAAGAAATGCTCCACCCGCATCAGCTCTTCCGCGAGAGTCTGCGCATTGCGGGTGATGACCTGCTTGAAGACATAATTTCAGGGCCAATTATCACGGCCTTCATGAATCATTTCAGAACATATCATCTTCCTGAGCCACGAGCTTTTTTTAATACCCTGTTCAAACTGGGTGCCGCAGACTCAACCATTCAGGAGGCAACGCAGCGACAGCTTTTCATTTCCACAATTCTTGAACCTGTCGCACTGAGCATCATCAATGCCTACGAAAATGTGGAAACATTCTTCTCTGGAGAGCTGATAACAGGCCGCTTGCACGAGCTTCACCAGATTTCTCCGAAAGCCGCCGAACGCACACGTGATTATTTTAGGGCAGCCCTCAAAAAACACCTTTCCATTCACGGCACGCCTTCCTCTTCCGCTCTGACCAGATTTCTTGACCAGAACGATGACACGCAAGCTGCCAACGAAGATATTTTCGACCCTCTGGATGCCAACATACATGTAACAACCGATGACATGGAAGGTATTATTACCAGAAGGCTGGGCCAACCCCTGCAGATACTGTGCAGTATTGTTCAGGCCTATGGCTGCGATGCCCTCCTGCTTTCCGGCAGACCTTCCAAACTGCCACATGTCTGCAGCCTGATCCTGAGCGCTCTGCCAGTGGCTCCGCAGCGTGTCATTCCCATGCATAACTATGTGATTACTGGTGACTATCCTTTCTCTGACAGCAGCAACCGGATTGGAGATCCCAAAAGTACTGTCGTGATGGGAGCCGTCATCTGGAAGAAGGCTTGCCGTGCGGAGATTGGCAATTTCAAATTGGCCTCCAAAACCAGATATGAAAAATCAACGGCGCATTTCATTGGCAACATGAAAATCAACGAAGGAACAATCATCCGTCTCTTCAACCCTCAAGAGGAAAACGGATCCCCTATCGCTTACGACCTCTCAAATGTCACAGCGGAAGACAAGCTGGAAATAAAAATCGATACATTCGAAGGCAGCATGATACTCGGGACAAAACAGCTCCCCAACAAGGACTTTCCCAGCAGTCCATTCTACAATCTTGCCCTGACATCCGCAGGACGGGATTTCCTTCAGCAGCGGCGCATTGACCTTAACAGCCCCCTGTCCCTTACGCTCTCCCGCACCAGAACCCCCTCCACCAGCGAAGCTGAACGGAAAGAGCTCTGTGAAAATCTGGTCATCACGGAAATTGAAGGCCAACCCATCACTCATGATGGCCCTCCCATAAAAGTGCCAGCCAGAGACTTCATCAGCGCAACACTACAGACAACCCTCACCCCCCAGGGACACTGGCGTGACACCGGCGCCATACACCTGACAACCATCCAAGACCAATCAACAGTCTGATCCGCCCTATCTCCCAGCCTCCTTCACCGCCCCAAGAAAGTCTACGCCATGGATGCCATATCTCCCGACGCCCTGAAGCGCGTATCTTCAGCACTTGCCACCACTGCAGAAACCCTTTCTGCCTGGATGGAGCACAACAAGCCTCATGCAAGGGAAGGGAGAGAGGTGCGTGCTTGCCTGCGTGCTGCGCAGGCAATCGATCACACCGCTGATGCACCCCAGACAATTGCCGTTTATGGAGCCTCCCAGGCGGGAAAATCCTTCCTGACCGGCGCCCTGACCTCTCCCGAGACCGGCCCCCTCATCATCGACTTTTCAACTGACCACCAGCTGGACTTTCTGAGGGAAATCAACCCGCCAGGCGGTAAGGAATCCTCCGGTCTTGTCTCCCGCTTTACCGTAACTCCTCCCTCCCTCCCCACAAACGTGGGTGCGGACACACCAATTTGCGTCAAACTGCTCTCGGCAAGAGATGTGGTCTGTATTTTAGGGAATACCTATTTCAGGGACTTCAAGCTTACCGAAGATGCTGTTAAAACCACTGACATACTTGAAACCATAAAAAACATCATCCCACGTGAAAAAAACGATCCGCAGCAGGAACCATTTTTTACGAAAAATGATGTTGAAGCATTGCAGGATTATTTTAACAGCTCGTTCCTCTCTGAAAAAAGCTATACGCCATTTTCATCAGACGGGACTGATAATGAATATTGGGCTTTTCTCGCAGAGAACATATCTTCATTTGATCTCGATACAGCCATAAAAGCTCTTTCTCCATTATGGGGTGGTCCGAGCTCGCCTTTCACCGATTATGCGCACAAACTGCTCAAAGCCCGCTTCAGTCTCGACAGGGATGAACTGGCTTTTTGTAATCCCGATGCCCTGAACGCCCCCAATAATGGCAGCATACTGAATGTTGAAACCCTGTGGGGTCCGGGAGCCAGCATGAATACCGCCCTGAAATCCCCCAGTGGAAAACTGGTTGGAATGGGGCGTGACGTTGCAGCGGCCCTCATCTCAGAGCTTATTCTCCCCTTGAAGGCAGCACGGTGGGAGTTCCAGAAAAAGCGGATCGATTTACTTGACTTCCCCGGAGCGCGATCCCGCGGGGAATATCCATCACTCAGCAAGGCCACGAACATCCCCGAGCTTTTTCTCCGCGGGAAGGTCGACTATCTGTTCCACCTCTATAAGAGCAACAATGACCTGACATCTGTCCTGTTATGTATTGGCGACAGTAACCAGGAGGTCGTTAGCCTGCCGGCGATGATTGATGGTTGGGTCAACACGACCATTGGCGCTACGCCAGAAGAGCGCAGCACCCAGCATAACTCCTTATTTATCATCCTGACCAAATTCGACACGGCATTAGCCTCCACGCCAGGACGGCCAGATGATGGAGTTGAACGCTGGGACACGCGGCTCGATGCTTCTATCATCAATTATTTCCAAAACTCTCCCTGGCTTAATGCGTGGGAACCCGCCCAGCCAATATTCAATAACATCCAATGGCTGCGCTCCCCCACCTATGGGGATACGATCTACAATCGCGATGCCCAGAAAAATGAAACTACCATGCTCCCTGGCTTCAAGAGCCGGCTGCCAAGCCTCAAAACAGGGTACGACAGTTCAGCAAAAGTCAGAACCTACATCAGGAACCATGACAAAGCCTTCGATGCCGTACTCAAGCCCAATGATGGCGGTGTCAGCTATCTTGCCGAGCGTCTCCTTCCTCTCGCAGAAAAAGATATCAAGACCAGCAAGCTGTATCTGAAGCTGCGCAGGATACTCCAGAACCTGCAGGAGACAGGGAAGAAATTCTACTTTGACAATTCGCAGGAAGCCGTTCACGCCGAAGCAGAGCGCTCCGTGGATAATTTCATCAGGGCAACCTGCCTCCCTCTCGCCCAGAAAGGACGGTTTGGCGTACTGCTCCAGCAACTCTCCCTCAGTGCAGAGCTTGTTACTCGGGAATGGATTGCCTTCAACAAAACCAAACCGCAGACCACTCACCAGGAAATTCAGTTACTTGAAAGTCTCCTCTCACCCTCTCCAGCCGAGAAAAACGTGTCCGCTGACGCTGCACCAGAGGAAGATGATTTTGACCGTTTCGCCGCACATATCCTAGAATATTGGGAAGACCATTGCCGGGAAAAATTCTCTTCTGACAACATGAGTACCGAAAGGGAACGAAACTGGCTTCATGTCAACAACGATGCCTTCTCGCCTTTCCTGGCACAACTTTTCAAGTTGGCTGAAACGAACAATCTGGCTGGAGACATTGCCAACATTTTGCGCAACACATGTAAAAATGTCAGCAAGCTTGTCCAGAATGGCGAAAAACCTGGAATCCTTACGGCCGAGACCATCAGCAATTTTGTGACATGGCTCGGATATCCCCCCGTTGACAGAAAGGACGCCCCAGCAAACCGGCCGGTTTGTGAAAAAACGGGTATGCCAATCTTCCTTCTTCCCGAAGATCCAGCCGGGAAGCTCTATCCAGATCTTCCGAACATAGGCAATAGCGGCGTACTTTTCCTCCTGGACTGGGTCACCGCATTGAAGGCCCGTTTCCGGGAAGCCGGTCCGCAGTATGACGTGGAGGAGAATGCCAAGCTGGGCCAGTACCTGGAGACACTGAGCAGGCTCGACAATGCACATGATAACAGGAAAGACATAAACAGATGAATCAAATTACCCTTGCCGACAAAGCCATTCCATTACAAGAAGAAATGACTCTTGGCCTGGTCATTGCATCGGGTGACGTCTCGACGCAACAGAACGTCACTGTGCAGGTTGACGACACATTCCTGCCGGATTGCCCAATAATCTCGCATGACGGGCATATGGTCATTGCCCTTCTTCCGCGCAAGCAGGCCGAAGCCTGCATTGACCCGCTGGCCGCTTCCGCTGTCAGTATTCCGGCACTCGGCATAACAGAAGCAGAAATCGACTGGGTTGGCTTCCCTGCGAACAGACAGCCCCAGACGGCTTCACAAATCCTGCAAATGGCATCGGAGACAGAAGAAGAGCAATCCCAACAACAGGCAGCCTTCTCTCCGCCTCCTGCCGCCCCCCCCGAAGCCGTGCCTTTTCCACCACCTGATGCAACGGCCACCCAGCATCCTGCCGACGGGACGCCTGAAGACAAAAAGCCGGAGGATGCACCCGAGACAACGCAAGCGATGGATAAAACGCCTTCCTCCTCCAGGAAGAAGGGACTGCTCATCCCGGCAGGGGGGGCAGTGATCGCACTCTGTCTTGCCACGGCAGGAGGATGGTTCTGGTTTCACAAACCATCTTTTCTCGCAACACCTGCTTACCAAAACATGAGTCCGGCAGATGCCGTCAAGCAGCTGGTCACCCCGGCTGCCATTGGTCAGGAGGGGTGGCGACGTATCCGTGCAGGCCAGGGTGACGCAGGACTGCGGCTGCTTGGGTATGCAGCAACCAAACATGACCCGGTCTCCCTCCAGAGAATGGGAGAGCTGTATGATCCTGCCAGGTTCCGTACCGACGGCCCCATTCCTCAGCCCAATCCCCGGGAGGCAGCACGCTACTACCGCGAGGCCCTTCTCGCAGGAAATCAGGACGTTCGCAGTGAACGGGACAGCCTGCTCGCAGCCCTTCGCAAGAAAGCCGAAAATGGCGACCAGGAGGCCGCTTTCACCCTTCAGGAATACGCACGATGACCCCAACATTTCTTTCTGCCAGCACGCTGTTCTCCTTTTCTTCCAAAAAAGCCAGGATCATCACAAGACTGATGGGGTCCACCCTGTGCGGAATAATCGCCCTCACCGGGCAGCACGGCTTTGCCGCTCCTTTGCTGCAAAGGGCAGGGGGCACTCTTTATCAGCAAATACTTACACAGCCTGGGGCCATCATCACGCCAGATGAACACACCGAACAGGGCACCCCTTCTCCAGGATTTCTGGCCTATTACGTCTTTGCCAGGGCGAATGACAAACTTCAGATTGGCAGTACGAAAGATCATCCCAATGGCTGGATCAAGGCATCCCAGACACTCAGCTGGAATCATCGCCTGAATGCCCAGTTTGCTCCGCTGGCAGGTCGATCGCGCGCCATCTTCATGAGCACCCGGCAGGCCGAAGAGAATCTGCTGAATGGGAATGACCCTGCCGCCGATGCCCGGGCCATCCTCAGCGCCGGAGATCACCAGCCTCCCAACAGCCAGGCTGCCGCACTGGAACCTGATGCCTGGATTGATCAGAAAAAACATTTTTATCTGCTGCCCATCCTGGACGCACATAATAGCGAGCCCGATTATACCGGTGCCATGCTGATGCACGTCGCCGGGGCCACCTTGCCTCCCCCCCACGAACAGAAAAGCGACGCAGCACCCCCATTCCGCGCAGGTCTGGTCTTTGTCATTGATACGACACAGAGCATGCAGCCTTACATCGAGCAAACTCGCAATGCCATCAATGACATTGTCTCACAGATCAACAACGCTCCCCTAGGACACAATTTCCGTTTCGGGCTTGTAGGCTTCAGGGATCAGTCCAGAAAGGATGATCCCAGACTTGAATATGCCTCAAAAATTTTTGCAACTCCCGATTTCACCCAATCGAGCGATGCCATCACCAGTCAGATCGCTTCCGTCAACGAAGCACATGTCTCCTCCTTCGGCTTCGACGAAGACCCCATCGCTGGCCTGAAAACTGCCATAACGGATATTGACTGGTCCTCCATGCAGGGCCGCTATATCATTCTGGTAACCGATGCCGGTGCCCGCGATGAACACAACCCTCTAAGTTCAACCCACCTTGGCATCACCGACCTCAACCGTTTGGCCGAAAAACACGATATTGCCCTCTTCGTGGTCCATCTTCACACACCCGCCGGGAAAAAGTTCAACGATACTGACCGGGCAGAAGCGCAATACCGAACTCTCTCGGCATTCCCGAATACGTCCAGTCTCTATTATCCCGTCGGTAATGGTACATCCGATAATCTGACGAATGATTTCAACCTCGTTGTCCGACAACTGACACAGGCGATTCTGACCCAGGCAAGTCACATTTCCGGTCAACATGGCAGCCAAACGACACCTGAGGGCCCCTCCAATGACCGCATGGCCATTGTAGAGCAGGCCATGCGTCTGCGCTACATAGGCCAACGTGACAATGCCAGCCTTCCGCCCATGATCGAAGGCTATGTTGCAAGCACCGATCCTGTCAGCAATAAAACTGCCTTGCGCGTCAATTTGTTGATGAAACGAAATGAAATGAGCAATCTCGCCTCTTCGCTTGAAACCATTCTGGACCAGGGTGAACAAAGCCAGCTGGCTCCCGAGCAATTTTTCCAGCGGCTGCAATTTGCCTTCGCAGCCTCGGCCCGTAATCCGGATGCCCTCTCACATGATGGCGATGCCGCCCATGGAACACTGGGCAGCCTGCTGCCGGAATATCTGAATGGCCTTCCCTATCGGTCTCGGATTGCCCAACTCACCCAGGAGCGCTGGAATAGCCTGAGCGCCGGGGAACAGGACGCCATACTCAGCGACCTGCGTGCGCTTATTGAACGCTACAAGCTTTATGAAAGTGATACGGACGGCTGGCATTCCATCAACGGGGGCAATGATGAGGATGAAAAAGTTTATTCCGTAGGGTTGGATGACTTGCCTTGAACACAGCCCCAACCATGGTTCAGAGTGAAAGCTGTCCTGCCGATCCCCCCCTTCTCCACGCCGAAGCCTTGACCTGGCAGGCACCGGGGGGGGATTTTACGCTCGAGATCCCCTCATTGACACTGCACAAGAGAACATGCCTCGGGGTTATCGGACCATCAGGATGCGGGAAAAGTACACTGCTTGGTCTACTTTCGCTCGCCCTTCTTCCAACAAAAGTTCGTTGCCTCTCTTTGCTCGAGAGGCAGCTCGCCCCTTATCTTTCACCCGGGTCACACACCACAAACCGCAAGCGTGAACGGCTATTCACTACATTACGGGCCGAGCACGTCGGTTTCATTCCGCAAACCGGCGGCCTTCTGCCGTTCCTGACAGCGCGCGAAAATATTGCCCTCGCTTTGAATGTGCTGGAAACTCCCCCCTCCGGGCAGGGTGCTGGGCACATCGACATGCTTGCCGAGCGGCTCGGGATCATATCCTGCCTTGAAAAACTGCCCTCTCAATTATCTGTCGGTCAAAGGCAGCGTGTTGCCATAGCACGAGCCTTAATTCACACACCCCCTATCCTTCTGGCTGATGAACCAACAGCTCCCCTTCACCCTTCCCAGGCTGCGATCGTCCTGGATTTACTACGCAATTATGCAGAAACACAAAACGCCGGCGTCATTGTAGTAAGTCATGACATAGACGCCCTACAGAAGGCCGAATTTTCACTGGTTCAGGCTCAGATGAAAGGGAATAAAACTATCATCCACAATTAACAATTTTCATATATAACTTTCTCTAAAGGAAACGCTCATGCCGTCCCGGGGTCACACGCACTTTCGTCACCTTCTTCTTGCCTGTCATCTAGCCTGGCAGGACCTTTTTTCCAATAAAATACTTGCCCTGTGTATTGTAAGTGGTCTTGCCAGTACTCTGCTGCCCATGTTGCTCCTTGCAGGATTGAAGGCAGGTCTCGTTGATCATATGCAACAGACTCTGCTGCACGACCCCTCGGCATTGGAAATTTCAAGCGCCCGAAATTATCCTTACTCCGAACAACAACTGGAGGCCTTGAGAACCGACAAGAGAGTGACCTTTCTCCTCCCCAAAACACGCACACTCGCCGCAAGCGTACGGTTACAGGCAACCAACACAACATCAGTATTCGAGGGAACAGACGCCGAACTTCTTCCATCCTCTCCCGGAGATCCTCTTCTGGGAAAGAGAATTGAAATGCGCCTGACAAAATTACATGCGCAGATTTCATCTCCAGATATCCCGGTTGTCATGTCCGCCCATCTGGCAGAACACATGCACCTTCAACCCGGGGACACCTTCGTCATGCTCATTGACCGACATGCCGCAGGCACTGCAAAAATGGCTCTCATACAATTAAACGTTGCTGCTATCGCAGACGAGACCGTTACATCCCGCTTCCAGCTATTCGTGTCACTTCCTGTAGCGCAAGCGGCCGAAGAATGGCGCGAGAACACCAACCTCTCCTCCTGGCAGGAAGCCCTGACCCTGGGCGAACAAAAAGCAGCTGATTTCCTGAAAGCACGTACACCAAAAGCAACATGGCCCGGTTTCAGACTTTATGCGCGTTCACTATCTGACGTCATCACATTGGACAGAGATCTGACACATCAGGGGTTAAGCATAACCAGCGAGCTTCCCCGTGTTAAAACCATTCTTAATATCAATCAGCAAACAACACATCTTTTTCATCTCATGGCTTATATCGGGGCCATAGGCTTTGCCGTTACTTTGGGTACGGCCATCGCAGCGGAAACTGAACGAAAGAAATTCCATCTCGCAAGCCTGACATTTCTTGGACTGAATAACGCTCGTATCATCCCTGTCGTGCAGACCATTCTCCTGGCCACTGGAGGAACCTGCCTCGCCTTTTGCATAGCCTGGGGATTAAGCTGGCCCATGAATCGCATACTTCACAACACGTTTCTACAAGACGAAACGTCAGCATCCTCCATAAATATTACAATCGCCTTTGCCTTGCAGCTAGTTGCTTATATTATCCCAGGATCGACCATCATGGCCTGGGCAACAACACGCTCCCTGCACCGGGTTTCACCATGGCAAGGCATATGCAACTCCTGACAGCCTGTCATCATGATTGACATGCCTTTATAAGCAAAGGACCACCAATGTCTTATTTACATTTCACTACAGCAACAGAATTTTTAGCATTCCGAAAACCATCCCTGCGCATCATGGCTCAACTTCGCCCATCAGCGCCCGTCTTTGTCTTGTCAGCCCTGCTCTGTACAGGTCTCTCCAGCCACACAGCACGGGCACAGTGCACAACCTCCACTCCAGCACAGATCAGTTGGAACAAAGCCATCTATGACCCCAAGCCTTCACCAGATTCCGATGCCGAGGAACTGGTTCTTCCCATGCCCTGCGGAGGGGGCATGGTTTTTCGCCGTGTTGAAGTACAACCTACATCAGCCAGCACAGGAGATGCCGCTTTCATGGCAAACCGGCGGATCACAATTGGCCAGGCCATGGATTTGAAAAGTACTCAGGCCTCCCATAGCAATGGCTATAACCTTTTCATACATGAAGCCAATCTTGCCGCTCCCTTTACTGATAAAAATCAGCATCCTGTCTACTATATCGGAAAATATGAGGTAACCGCGGCGCAATATAAACTTGTCATGGAAGGTCAGGGGGCTCCTCCCCCTCAGCGCAGGAATTTTCCTGCCAGCAATATCTCCTTCCTGGAAGCACAGCAGTTTGCAGAGAAATGGACGAGCTGGCTCATGAAGAATGCTCCTGACCGTCTGCCGAAGCGAGGAGACAAGCCCGGCTTTATTCGCCTGCCAACTGATGCTGAATGGGTTTTTGCCGCTAGTGGAGGGATCAAGAACAGTTCCCTGAACACACAACCTGCCCCTTGGCCACAACCGGGCAGCGATTGCCAGAATCAGATTGATGATTGCATTGTTGGCAGCAGTCAGGGGATTTCTACCGATCATGGCGTCATCCCCAAACCGATTGGATCACTCAATATAGCCAATCCCCTCTCCCTGTACGATATAGTCGGCAATGTCAGTGAGATGGTTCTTACACCCTACCAGATGAGAGCTTACCTGCATTACTGGAACCAGGGACTTACAGGCGGGACGCAAGTTTTCGGAGGCAGTGTCCTGAATTCCGCCAGAGACATTTCCAGCGCTTATCGTGCGGAATTTGCCCCTTATGACGACAATGGAGACGCAAAGCGTGCTCCTGAGGTCGGGTTCCGTGTTGTCATCGGTGCCATGACAATGAATAGCCTACAGGAAGCTTTGAAAGCACAAAAAGGGTTCGCTGCGCTGGTCAATGATGCTGCCAACGCTGATACCAGCAAGGTCAAAGAAGAGCATGCCAACGAAAACGATGCTCTCAAAAACCTTCAGTCTGCCCTGGGCCAAAGTGACCAGAACAAAGCTGAGCTACAAGCCCGTCTTACCCAATTGAACCAGGCGATGGAGGCTGCACGGGAGGCACAAAATCAGGCCAATGCAGAACGTAATCAAGCTGACCTAGATAGCGCTGTCGCCAACCTGACTACTCTGTTGACACTCAGCAAGCAGATCGCCTCGAACAGGATTGACATTGTCAATTATACGGCTTTCGTCAATGATCCTGACAATGCCCGTAACCCCAATCTGAGCATCTATAAAACCTCCATCTCGACAGAACAGGTTTCGCTTGATGATACAGTGAACGCTTACCTCGGCCTGTTAAAAACAGTATCCCGTAATAGCCAAAGGGATACCCGTCTAGAGGATGCCAAGATCATCATAGTAAACAATCTCAAAAATAATTATAAAGACCTTCCCCTTTCCAGGCGCCTCGACTGGCTAGACATAGCCATACAAAATACAAAAGACATATCCTCCGGTAAATCCCTTGATACTGAGCGGGATATTATTGCAAAAATAGAACAGGCGGCTCATATGCATTATTATAACAGATAAAGGAAAAGCACAGGGATACTTCACATCCCTGTGCTTCCATAAAACTAGCAAAAACAATTTAAAATATTTTAAAGTGAATGAGTTTCAGCAGATTTCTTGTTGAGTTCGTCAACTTTAGAAGCATATGCTGCATTATCTATTTTAATGCTATAATCGAAATGACTCTTTATCTGAGACACATTCCTGATTTTTTCGATCAACTCTTTCATTTTATCGGAATCGCCATCAGCTTTTGCCTGATCATACTGCTGCTGCAGGGAAACTTCCTGTCTAAGAAGATCATCACGCTGCGCTTTTTCCTTAGCAATCTTCTGTTGTAGCTGCGCCATTTCCTGACGTAGTACGGCAATCTGCTGATTGATGGACATTAGATGAGCATCTTGTATCTGAACAGCCTGTTCCTGCACGCTACGCTCATTTGTCAAAGCCTTTGTTCTTTTCTGGTAGCCTCCCCCAAACGAACAAGCCATCTGGGTAAACATTTCATCCTGTTTATTCGGGTCACAATCTGCTGCTGAACAACCAGCCAAAAACAGCATAAGAGATGCTGTTGAGAGAGACACATACAATGAGCGTCTCTTTGAGACCTTAACAATCATAACATACCCCCCTTTCATACAGAAAAACGCCTAGTAAAAATAATATACTAGGCGTTCTATCAAGAAAGGGAGCATATAAATATATGCTCCCTTCAAGATATATAATTTCAAATATTAATCGCCATTATTCTGAGCATTAGACTTTGCAAGCGCATCGCTCTTGGTCTGCTGCAGTTTGTTAGCCATTGCCTTATATTCCGCTACACGCTGCTTCTCATTTTCCAAAACAGCATTTTTACGAGCAATAACCTGATCCTGGGCTTTCGCAGCATCGCCTTCAAGACCATTTTTCTTGGCGACTGCTTCATCATAAGCCTTCTGGGCTTTCTGCACATTCGCCTGAGCGATACGCAGCTTTTTCTTGGTCGTGGCAATTTCAGCGTTCAAACCATTTTCCACAGCCTTCTGCTGCTCATTATTTCCCTTGGCTTGAGCATGTAACGTCTGAAAGGCTAGGCCAGCACCGGCACCAATCAAGGCACCTTTCTTTCCCCCGGCAACTCCTCCAATGGCGGCACCGTTGGATGCAGTCCCTGCATTTTCGATATCACTCAAGAATCCTGCATAACTACTCTGTGTCGAAAACGCAAAAACGGCACATGCTGTTATCGCAAAAATAGAACGACGCATACTCTGAAATCCTTCTTTAATGTTCCCGAAATATCAGGCACAGCCTCATGCTATCATTGTTTTATGTTAACACAAAATTTTATATTTTGACTTAAACAGAAGGTTAAATGCAGAATCAGACACTTGAGAGAAATTCTCTGGACAAGTCTGAAAGAATGAAGAACAGTGACAACCCACTACGGCGAGGGCATCCTTGCGACGGAAGCCGGAGCCCCCCTTTCATACCGTTCCTCCATATTCAGAAAGAACACGGAGAGAGTATCTCCCTAGGCAACTCTGATTTGGGCAACCAATCAGCCCACTGGCCGAAAGTTACAAAAGACTGGACATGAAAAAGACACAGTTTTTCGGCTACACAGCCATGACATTGACTGGCACCGAAGCGCAATCTATGGCGATATCCCTATTTTCAACGGAGCCTTCAAGGAAAAAGAAAAATACGCCTTAGGATTCCAATCCGATCCCCGACAGGAAAAGCATTTTCCAAGAATGATGGTGAAAAGAATAACCGAACAGCATCTTCCCTAAGGGAAGATTTCATACACGACACGGTTCAAGCTAGTTAGAACGGCTGACACTGTTCATGGTTTTCTAAAAGGAAATAGGCCATGGACCACAAGAAAACCCCACTGTTTCGGTCTGCGGCCTAATCCTGAAATCCCATTTCATTCAGTTCCTTGATGACAGGAACAAGCTGCCAGGCATTAACTATTTTAGTTCCAGACCTACGCAGATCGATGCACAGTATCTTAAGCTTGAATGAGCCCGGCACTATCTCTTCGTCTCTGGCCCCATCATGGCAAAAAGGACCGCTAGTCAGCAAAGCTCACCATATTGACGTCCACCTATTTGAAGAACATGGCAAAACTGCTGCAATTCGTTCTTGATAAAAGGACAGTGTCCCAGCGCTCTGTTCAGCTCCTCCCGAGAAGCTTTATACGCCCGAACCATTTCAAAACCATTATTCTTGATGATAGTCTTATCCGACAGCCTACCTCAGAAAAGCTTACACTTCTCTCAAATGGCGTTGAATGGCCCTTATATGCGCATGATGACAAGCGCCACTGCTGCCAATAGGGTAACCTGGAACCCAAATCCAAACGTAATCTGGGATATCACCTTCCTGGCCAACACTCCCGGGTCAGGCATTGAGAGCGCTTGCTGGGCAGAAAATTGCCCGAACAATCCACCCAAACCATTCATGAGCCCATTTGTAGAGCTCTGCAGGCACGCTTCCCCACAACATAGCTCTACCGTTAACAAGCAATATGCCGATGGTTCCGTATCAACTTGTTTGGGAGTATTTGTGGGTATGGATGCGGGGGTAGGATTTGAACCTACGACCTTCAGGTTATGAGCCTGACGAGCTACCGGGCTGCTCCACCCCGCGTTGGTGGGTGGTTTTTATGGGGGTGGGTGAGCGAGGGGACCTGGCGGCGACCGACTTTTCCGCTCCTTAAGGAGCAGTATCATAGGCGCTGGAGGCTTTAACGGCCGAGTTCGGGATGGGATCGGGTATGGATCCTCCGCCATGGCCACCAGGTCTTCCCGCTCACCCATGTGGGTGTTTGGGGGTGTTTTGGTTGGTGTTTTCTGGAGTGTGACTGACTACTGTGCATGTGTTCTGGTGTGTGAGAGATATGGGCGATTAGGATCAGTCAGCTACACATGTTGCCATGCTTTCACACCTGACCTATCGACGTCCTGGTCTTGGACGGCCCTGTGAGACCTAGTTTTGAGGCTGGTTTCCCGCTTAGATGCTTTCAGCGGTTATCCATTCCGAACTTAGCTACCCGGCTGTGCCGCTGGCGCGACAACCGGTGCACCAGAGGTTCGTTCATCCCGGTCCTCTCGTACTAGGGACAAATCCTCTCAAGTCTCTTACACCCACGGCAGATAGGGACCGAACTGTCTCACGACGTTCTAAACCCAGCTCACGTACCACTTTAATCGGCGAACAGCCGAACCCTTGGGACCTGCTCCAGCCCCAGGATGTGATGAGCCGACATCGAGGTGCCAAACCTCCCCGTCGATGTGGACTCTTGGGGGAGATCAGCCTGTTATCCCTAGAGTACCTTTTATCCGTTGAGCGATGGCCCATCCACGCGGGACCACCGGATCACTATGGCCGACTTTCGTCTCTGCTCGAGCTGTCACTCTCGCAGTCAGGCGGGCTTATGCCATTGCACTCGACAGCCGGTTTCCGACCGGCCTGAGCCCACCATCGCGCGCCTCCGTTATTCTTTGGGAGGCGACCGCCCCAGTCAAACTGCCCACCATACAGGGTCCCGGACCAGGCTGACTGGTCTCGGTTAGATATCAGAAAAGTTCAGGGTGGTATTTCAAGGATGGCTCCACCGGAGCTGGCGCCCTGGTTTCAAAGCCTCCCACCTATCCTACACAAAACTTTCCTGATACCACTGTAAAGCTGCAGTAAAGGTTCATAGGGTCTTTCCGTCTGACCGCGGGTACCCCGCATCTTCACGGGGAGTTCAATTTCGCTGAGCCGATGCTGGAGACAGCGGGGAAGTCGTTACGCCATTCGTGCAGGTCGGAACTTACCCGACAAGGAATTTCGCTACCTTAGGACCGTTATAGTTACGGCCGCCGTTTACCGGGGCTTCGATTCGACGCTTGCACATCTCCTCTTAACCTTCCGGCACCGGGCAGGCGTCAGACCCTATACGTCATCTTTCGATTTCGCAGAGTCCTGTGTTTTTACTAAACAGTCGCTACCCCCTGGTCTGTGCCACCCGCCGATGGTTGCCCACCAACGGGTCTCGTTTCTTCCGAAGTTACACGAGCAATTTGCCTAGTTCCTTCAGCATCGTTCTCTCAAGCGCCTTGGTATACTCTACCAGTCCACCTGTGTCGGTTTCGGGTACGGTCTATATGCCAGAGCTATTTCCTGGAACGGTCCAAAAGCCAGCTCAATCCGATAAGAGCTGACAACATATCCCGTTCGTCACTTCTGGCAGGCTCAGGACTATTAACCTGATTCCCATCGACTACGGCTTTCGCCCTCGCCTTAGGGGCCGGCTCACCCTGCGTGGATTAACCTTGCGCAGGAACCCTTGGACTTTCGGCGACAGTGTTTCTCGCACTGTTTGTCGCTACTCATGTCAGCATTCGCACTTCTGATACCTCCAGAGAGGGTCACCCCGTCTCCTTCGCAGGCTTACAGAACGCTCCGCTACCGCGCATAGTAAACTATGCACCCACAGCTTCGGCACGTGGCTTGAGCCCCGTTACATTTTCGGCGCAGGGT
>NZ_CP030979.1:1002500-1075000 GCF_023167265.1 Parasaccharibacter sp. TMW 2.1888 | reverse complement strand
CGCCGGCACCACCAAACAGACCAATCTTACCACCCTTCAGATACGGGCAGAGAAGGTCGATCACCTTGATACCTGTCACCAGAATCTCGGTATTGGCAGCCTGTTCCTCAAAGGAGGGAGCGGGGCGGTGGATCGGGAAGCGGGTTTCCGTCTTGATCGGCCCCTTCTCATCGACCGGCTCACCAATGACATTGATGATGCGGCCCAGAGTAGCCGGACCAACCGGCACGGTGATCTGGCTGCCCGTATCGGTCACCTCAGCACCACGAACGAGACCATCAGTCCCTTCCATAGCGATGCAACGGACCTGACGCTCACCAATTTCCTGCGCAACTTCCAGCACGACCGTCTGATCACCATTCATGACATGAAGGGCATTCAGAATATGCGGCAGCTTGTCCGTAAACTGGACATCCACCACCGGGCCACGAATCTGGGTGATCCGTCCAACACCAACACCGGCATTTTCAGCAGAGCGGTTGAGTTCCTCAGACATCAGATTTCTCTCCTGCATGATCTCAGACGGCTTCTGCGCCGGAAATGATTTCGATCAGCTCGTTAGTAATATTGGCCTGACGTGTCCGGTTATACCGGAGCGACAGACGCTCGATGGCCTTGCTCGCATTGCGGCTGGCATTATCCATGGCCGTCATGCGGGCACCCTGCTCACCGGCAGCGCTCTCCAGCACGGCAGCATAAAACTGCACAAGCAGATTGCGTGGCAGAAGCTGTGCAAGAAGGTGGCCTTCATCAGGCTCAAACTCGTAAACAGCGCCGTCTGTCCTCTTCTCCCCGGCATTGTCATTCTCCGCAACAGGCAGAGGAACAAGACCAAGGGCCTGTGGCGTCTGGGTCATCGCATTGACAAAGCGGTTGCGCATCAGGGTGCAGGCATCAATCTCCCCACCCTCGACCAGATCGGCAACACGTTTCGCCAGATCCTGGGCAAGGGCATAAGCATCCTGCTGGGTCCCCGCCTTGTTGTGGAGCGAATCCACAACCATGTCCGGATAATAGCGCCTGAAGATCTCAGCGCCCTTGCGGCCAACGGGCAGCAGACGCACGGTACGACCCTGCGCCAGAAGGTCCTCGATCTGCTGACGGGCAGCACGGATGATGTTGGCATTGAAGCCACCGGCCAGTCCACGATCGGACGTCAGAACAATGAGAAGATGCACATTGTCCCGTCCCGTGCCAGCCAGAAGCGGCGGCAGGGTGGAAGGGTCCATCCCCTGCGATGCCGCTGCCAGCTCGCTCATCATACGCCGCATGGTATCAGCATAGGGGCGGGCTGCCTCGGCCTGATTCTGGGCGCGCCTCAGCTTTGAGGCAGCGACCATTTTCATTGCGCTCGTGATCTTGCGGGTCGATTTGACCCCCGCAATCCTTCCGCGCAGTTCTTTCAATGAAGGCATGAGCTACAACCCTCAGGCTGAAAAACGTTTGCTGAAGGCCTCAAGCAGGGACTTGAGCTCACCCTCGATCTCCGGTGTCAGCTTCTGCTCGGTACGGATCCTGGCCAGAACACTCTTGCCACCGTTGCGCAGCTCCTCCAGGAGGGCAGCCTCATAGGACGTCACCTGGTTGACTGCCACGGAATCCAGATAGCCACGGGTTCCAGCGTACAGAACAGCCACCTGCTCCTCAACAGCCAGCGGGGAGGTTTCCGGCTGTTTCAGCAGCTCCACAAGGCGGGCACCACGATCCAGCTGACGGCGTGTTGCCGGATCAAGGTCAGAGGCAAACTGGGCAAAGGAAGCCATCTCACGATACTGGGCCAGCTCCAGCTTGATGGTACCGGCAACCTGCTTCATGGCCTTGATCTGCGCAGCCGACCCCACGCGGGACACGGACCCACCCACGTTCACGGCCGGGCGAATACCCTTGTAGAACAGGTCAGTTTCAAGGAAGATCTGACCATCCGTAATGGAAATAACGTTGGTCGGAATGTAGGCGGACGTGTCACCAGCCTGTGTCTCGATCACCGGCAGGGCCGTCATGGACCCGGCACCGAACTCTTCGGACATCTTGGCGGAGCGCTCCAGCAGGCGGGAGTGCAGGTAGAACACGTCACCCGGGAAAGCCTCACGCCCCGGCGGACGGCGCAGCAGCAGGGACATCTGGCGATAGGCCACAGCCTGCTTGGAGAGGTCATCATAACAGAGCAGGGAGTGCATCCCGTTATCCCGGAAATACTCACCCATGGCAGAAGCAGAATAAGGAGCCAGATACTGCATCGGGGCAGCATCGGAGGCCGTGGCAGCCACGACGATGGAGTAATCCATCGCACCAGCTTCTGTCAGCTTACGCACAAGGTTGGCCACCGTGGACCGCTTCTGCCCGACAGCAACATAGATGCAGTACAGGGACTTCTTCGGGTCACCCTCGGCATTGACACCCTTCTGGGCCACGATGGTGTCGATCAGGATGGCGGTCTTACCTGTCTGACGGTCACCAATCACCAGCTCACGCTGCCCGCGCCCGATCGGCACGAGGGCATCAATGGCCTTGATGCCGGTCTGCATCGGCTCACTGACGGACTGACGGGGCATGATACCCGGAGCCCGGACATCAGCACGACGATATTCGACATTCTCCAGCGGACCACGGCCATCAATCGGGTTGCCCAGAGCATCCACGACACGCCCCAGAAGCCCCTTGCCGACGGGAACTTCCACAACCTTGCCGGTGCGCAGCACGGTATCACCTTCGCTGATGAGGTCACCCTCACCGAAAATGACGACACCAACGCTGTCGCTCTCGAGGTTGAGAGCCATGCCACGCACGCCACTCCCCTCGAACTCGACCATTTCACCGGCCTGAACATTGGTCAGACCATAAACGCGGGCAATCCCATCCCCAATGGACAGAACGGTCCCTGTCTCTGAAACAGCGGCAGGCTGATCAAAGGACGCGATCTGCTGCTTGAGAATTTCTGAAATCTCGGCGGGACGGATCTCCATCACGCGGCTCCCTTCATGGCGTTCTGCAGACGGGCCAGACGCCCGGCGATCGATGTATCAAAAAGAACTGAACCAACACGCACAACCATACCCCCAAGCAGGGTTTGATCAACATGTTCAGTCATGGCAATATTGGCATACCCGGCCTGCTGGAGGCTGGCACGGAGGCTTTCACGCTGCCCATCTTCCATTGGACGGGCAGTCGTCACTTCCACACGCACCTCGCCACGCTGGCGGGCGTCCAGAAGAAGAACGGCTGACAGGATTTCATCCAGGCCAGACAGACGGCGCTGATGGGCAATGAAGCCAACAAACCGCTGCAGGGCCTCACCAAGCCCGAGAGCGGAGCCAAGGGCTTTCACCAGTTTTTCCGTCTGGCTGATGTCGAGCCGGGGATCCGCCAGAGCGGTACGCAGGTCCGGCAGCTGGGCGATGGCCTTTCGCAGCGCCCGCACCCGCTCCAGCACGGTGGCCTTATCCTGTCTGCTGTCCGAGAGATAGTCCTCAAAGGCCCGGGCATAACGCTGCGCCACTTCGCCTGGCGCCCTGATCTGCTTTTCCTGTGCAACCGTCACGGGTTCATTCCGTCTTCATGAGGTTCTGCTTTCACGACCGGTTTCCCGGCACAACCCAACCGGCATGCCCCGGAACATGCTGCGTGACAGCACGGCGTCCCAGAGCCGGAACCCGGCCAGTGTTTCGTCCATGTCCACTAACACGGCGGGGCCCTCCAGCGCAACCAGAGGACCAACCGGGCCACGGCCCACAACACCGGTGGAACCGGCCAGCATGGCAGGGATGCAATGCCTGCGGACTCCAGCACCAGGCAGCCCCCGTTCCATCCATTTACTAGATGGATAGATGGCGAGGCCCATGCGCAGAGTGTCAATTTTTCAGGAGACTGGAGCGGGCGAAGGGAATCGAACCCTCATCAGAAGCTTGGAAGGCTACTGCATTAGCCATTATGCTACGCCCGCTCTGTTTCGGGCTGGAGATATAACCGCTCTCCCAGAGCAAGACAAGGGGGGATTCACCCCGCCCTGCAGATGTGAAAGGTTTTTTCATTTTCTTGGAGATAGTGCTTGACTTTATGGGCCTGTCGTTATCTTTTCCTGCCCATCGTCAAGCCCTGAGGGGCGGACGGTCGCAGGTCGATTCGACCCTGAAGGGGTGTAGCTCAATTGGCTAGAGCGCCGGTCTCCAAAACCGGAGGTTGGGGGTTCGAGACCCTCCACCCCTGCCACGTCATACCCTGCCCGCCTGACTGCCTTACCCGGGTGACAGGGCTCGGGCCGAGATAGATTTGAGGATAATGGTGTCGGTCACAAAGCCGAAAGGCAATTCACCGAAGATGCCTCCGGCCCAGAAAGGCCCAGGATTCAGCCTTCGTAGATATTTTTCAGATGTGTGTGCCGAGGCCAGACGTGTTACGTGGCCGACGCATCGCAATACCATCATTACAACAGGTGCCGTGCTGGCCATGGTCGTCGCCACCTGTATTTTCTTTTTCGTCGTCGATCAGCTGATCGGCCTGGGGATCAGCAAAATCTTAGGCATCGGAGGCTAAAGCAGCATCATGGCAAAACGCTGGTACGTTGTGCATGTCTATTCAGGCTTCGAGAAGAAGATTGCCGATCATATCCGTGAACAGGCCGAAAAGAAGGGGCTGAGCGATCAGTTCGAAGAAATTCTGGTACCGTCCGAGGAAGTGACCGAGGTCCGTCGTGGCCGCAAGGTGAACACGGAACGCAAATTCTTCCCCGGTTATGTTCTGGTCAAAATGGAACTGACGGACCGTGCCTGGCATCTCGTCAAGGACACACCGAAAGTGACGGGCTTTCTGGGTACACGCAACAACCAGCCAACGCCCATCAGCAATGCTGAAGCCAAGCGGATTCTCCAGCAGGCTCAGGAAGGTGTCGAGCGTCCCCGCTCCAGCCTGTCTTTCGAGATTGGCGAGCAGGTGCGGGTTTCCGATGGGCCTTTCACATCCTTCAATGGCAGTGTCGAAGAAGTCGATACGGAGAACCAGCGCCTCAAGGTCAGCGTCTCCATCTTTGGCCGCTCCACACCGGTGGATCTGGACTACAATCAGGTCGAAAAACTCTGAAGGAAGGGCCTTCGTTCCTTTCCAAAGAAACCACCCCTTCATGGTCTGAAGCGGGTGGTTTTTTTATGGCTTCCCCTTCTCATTCATGAAGGCATGAAAAAACCCCGTACAGCCTTCCAGAGGCCGTACAGGGTTTCCCCATCAGGCAGAAGCCTGTTACGTTACAGGCTGGAGGCCTCCTCATGGACCGGCAGTGCCGGTAGCGAATACAGAAGCTGGATGGCCTGGTCGGACAGTACTCCCATACCTTCCGCCAGAACCCGCACCATGTCGGCTGGCTTCGTTCCGACAGGCTGCGGCGATACCCACTGCACATTCACTGCACGAGCCTGTGAATCTGGCGCCCCTGCCCTGTGGGCAGACAGCACACCAGTAATGACAGCATGACCAGATACATCCTGCTCAAACCGGGACAGGCTCAGCTCCAGATAGGCTCCAGCCGTCACGGCCACAGAATCATTCTGGGAAAACAGCACATGGCCGGGCAGGCGCTGCCTCAGGTTGGCTGCCAGGGCATGACCAAGCATCTCGCCGAGCGGCTCACTCCAAGCAGCAGCAGGCACCATATGATCCTGGGCATCCTGCATCACCCTCAAAAGACCATCCCGATCCAGCCGGGAGGTGATGGATGGGGTAAGCACCTCAATGGCCTGTGGCAGGGCCGCCTGTATCACAGGGGACGCCACTGGCCCGGTCTGCGGTGCCAGAACATAATAGGTCGTAGGTGTACTGCTGCACCCGGCCAACAGAACACCTCCCAGGCAGACAGCTCCCAGCAGCCCACATGAACGCACGAAGGAAGGGTGGAAAAAACGCTTCATGGATCAGGGCCCCCGACCGGTGATGAGAGATGATGGATGATGGTCCAGATAGTCCGCCAGAAGATGGAAAGAGCGGGACATCCGTGTCAGCTGGACAATCAGCTCTTCAAGATTTCTGCGGAAGTCCGGATTGCCCCCATAGGAGGACAGCATCGTACGGGCCTGCGCCAGTGTGCCATTCAGATTGACCATCAGCTCTGGAAGATGCTCATCCGCATGGTCCAGCAGATGGTTCAGCGAGACCAGAGAGCCACTCAGGCCGGCCATGGCCCGTGTGACCTCGGGGCTTCTGAGACGTTCATCACCATGAGCGAGAATCTCGTTCAGATGGTCACCGATCTGGGGCAGCGGCATGGCCGCAATCTTGTCCGTGATGGTGGACACTGACTGGAGGATGCTGTCCATGCCGCCGGGCTGGCTTGGAATCACGGCTACACCATTCTCAAACGTTATCTGCTGCCCGTCATGCGTCTTGTCAGGCGCGAAAGACAGGGCAATCATGGCCTCCCCTGTCAGGAAACTGACATTCTGGACAGATGCACGCATCCCTTCAGCCACAAAACTGCCCAGCAGATCGCTCTTCCGGGCGGAATCCTGCTCATCGTCAGCAATCACACGCTCAGGTTCAAGCTGCATCTCCACCCGGACACGGGGAGCGTGACCACGTTTATTACCTCCCAACTCCAGATGCACACCTGTCACCTGTCCGACCTGAAGACCGAACATCGTCACCTTGCTGCCTTCCGTCAGGCCAGCCACAGCTGTATCGACATAGGTCAGAACAGGGACCTTGTGACGATAACGGGCATTATCCGCATCCTCCTTTGTCTTGTAGAGATGGAAAACGGAATTGGCCACCGCAGGCGGCGTATCCTCAGTCTGTGCACTGTCAGGACGACCAAACGCCACCCCACCGGAAAGAAGAGCCTGGAATGACTGGAGGCGAACATTCATACCCCCGGCTCCAAAACCTATCTGCATCCCCGATACATTCCAGAACCGGCTGTCAGCCCTCAGATAACGATCATAGGGAGCCTTCACGAAGGCCTTGATCAAAAGAGGCCCCTCTCCACCAGGCGGCATGGTATAGCCAAGGATTTCCCCCACCTGTATGTCCCGGTAGAAAATGGGAGCCCCGGCCCCGAGGGATTCCAGGGTGGACGAAACCAGCCAATATGTGCTGCCCGGTTTGTCCGAGCGGATACCGGGAGGCGTTTCCAGACCCTTAAAATGGGTCTGGTAATGGCCTCCCTCCGGTTTGCCCGGGTCCATGGCGATATAGGCGCCAGAAAAAAGCGTATCCAGCCCCGTGATGCTGGCCCCGTTGATGCGCGGGCTGACAACCCAGAACCGGGTATGCTCATTGAGCGCCCGAGGATCGATGCCACTCATCTGGATGGTCACATCAGCATGGGTCATGTCCGGGCTCAGGGCTACGCCCTGCACCACACCCAGGTTCACCGCCTTGTTCTTGACCTGCGTCTGCCCCGGAACAATGCCATCAGCAGCATCAAAGGAGACGACAATGCTCGGCCCCATGGTGGCAAAGTGCCTCCAGGCCAACCATCCGGCAATCAGCAGAGCAAGGATGGGAATGATCCAGAGCACGGAAAACCGTGGCAGCCGGACATTGGCCTCTGCCCCATGTCCACCTTCGGAATGTCGCTTCAGATGCTCATCTCTCACGCTTTTTCAGGCTCCATATCCCGTAATTCCGTCACATCCTCTTCTCCACCCTGCCTGGAGTGGCCCAGACCCTGCCGGTTATAGCCTGCAGCATCCCACATACGCCGGGGATCATACAGGTCTGCGGCAAAAATAGTTAACACAACCACAAGAGCAAAGAAGACCACGCCCAGCTCGGCCGTCACGCTCGCCATGAAGCCGAACCGGACCACAGCCGCCAGAATGGAGATCATGAACACGTCAATCATCGACCAGCGACCAATGAACACCACGACCTTGTAAAGGCCTGTCAGGCGCTTCAGCACCTTGTGAGAGGCCCTGCCCCGACATTCACAGCCGATCATCAGGGCCAGCAGGAACACCTTGAGGACCGGCACGGTGATGCTGGCAAAAAGCACCAGCAGAGCCAGAAAGTAAAGGCCAGCCTCCCAAAGCTGGATCACTCCAGAAATGATGGTGCTGGGGTGTCCGTGCCCAACCTTCACGAAGGCCATGACCGGCAGCATGTTGGCCGGAATGTAGAAAATGAAAGCCGCCACCAGAAAACACATGGCCGCCTGAAGGCTGTTCCGCTTGCGCCGCCGCAGTATCTGCCCACAACGAGGGCAATCCCCCATGTCACGCTCATCATCCACCGGGCCACGGGCGACAAAAACCAGTCCACAGGCATGGCAGGACAGCATGTGCTTCTCCGGCGGCAGGGCACGCCCCTCCGCCATGTACATGCCCAGACCAGGGCGCCTGGTGACGGACCTGTGCCTCCATATCATGTCGGCATCAAAGGCCGAATCCATGGCTGCCATCATCACCATCAGCCCCCCGAGCAGGTACACGCCCGGTTGCAGGATGACCAGGGCCAGATCAACCAGCTTGGTATAGGCCACGAGCAGGCCAATGACGTACACCTCGACCATGGACCACGGGCGCAGCTTTTCATACCAGGCCAGCAGGGGGCGGACCCAACGGGGCATTTCATCCCGGGACGCACCATAAAGAATCAGCGTCATGCAGACGAGCACGATGCCAGGCATGAGCACGCTGGCCAGAGCCACCAGTATGGCAATGCTCCCATAACCCTGCCGGGCCATTTCCAGCGGGCCGCTCATGAGGGTGACCATGTTCTCCCTCCCGTAGATGTTGAGCGTCATGAGCGGGCTGACCAGCAGCACGATATACAGCGCCAGAGCTGAAAGGCAGAAGACCAGCGGGCCGCCAATCTCCGAAGTCCTGCGCCGTCGTGCCATGGTATTTCCGCAACGGGCGCAGCTCAGAACATGTCCTGGCCGCAGGTGAGGAACATGCTGGAAGAGACCACAGACATCACATTCATCCACCCCGGCCACCACCTTGAGTGCGGGCTGGTCCACATCATGCCGCAGGAAGGAACAGGCTCCGCCCTGGCTCCACAATCCTTTGTGAAAATGATCTTTTCTGAACATCCACCCCTCTTGCGCCGCCAGAGAGGGGTCTGCAACCCCTTTCAGGCCGTTATCCATAAATATTTTACATACACCGTTGCCTGTCACCTCATTTTTCTGTATAGGCTCAACCCGATGCCGACATAGCTCAGGGGTAGAGCAACTGATTCGTAATCAGTAGGTCCTCGGTTCAATTCCGAGTGTCGGCACCAGCTTCCCCTACACAGGATCGAAGGCGGACATGGCGGGACAACCGGATGGTGGTTTTTTTCCCCGCTCCGGTCCACTGCCCCCAGCACTTCACCACGGCAGCGTAACCCCCTCCTTCCTGCCCGGGCATGGTATTGCCATCCTTCCCGCAGATGCACTTCTCCTCGGCTTTTTCCTGGTCCTGTTTCTCCAGTACCGCCATCGTGTGCGACGCAGGCGCAAGGCCTGGCAGCTTCTCTGCCAGCTCATTGCCCGGCATCAGCATACACTGGCGCAACGCCAACAGGCCTGCCTGACCGAAAACCATTATGGCGTCGTGGACAAACAACGCTGGCACAGGGAGCTGGACTATTTCTGCCAGAGCATCCTTCTCACCTGCCTGATGCAGGAAAATCTGGCTGACATATGGCCCTCCCTGCGGCGGCGGACCCTCCGCCGCATCAGCCGTGTGGTAAAAATCCTTCTCAAGCGCAACAGGACATCTCCTCCCCCAGCCGCCGCCGGGAGCAGCACCACACCACGGCAGTTCACCGCCACCATGGACCCGCTGGATTATGAACGTTTCTGCGCCGGACTGCTGCGTCAGGCCGGATGGCAGGCACGCACCACACCACCGGGGGCAGACCAGGGCATGGACATCATTGCCGAGCAGAGCGGAGTCCGGCTCGTCATACAATGCAAACTCTATGGCAGGCCGGTCGGGAACAAGGCTGTCCAGGAAATTTTCACAGCCCGGCAGCACCGTCAGGCCCAGTATGCAGCTGTCGTCTCCAACGCTGGCTATACCCGCCCAGCCCGGCAGCTGGCCCATGCCACCGGTGTCCATCTGCTGCATCACAGCCAGCTTTCAACACTGGGCCTCATGGACCTCCAGCCCCAGCCGGACCTTTTTCACCCATAAACAAAAAAGACCGGCCTGAAACAGGCCGGTCTCTTCATCCAGTCACCCAGACTGCCACATCAGAAGCAGCCCGGGCCTATCAGGTGTTCCCTCAGGAAGCAGCCGGGACACGGATGATGTGGTCAAAGGCAGACAGGGCAGCCTTGGCACCCTCACCCATCGCCACGATGATCTGCTTGTACGGCACCGTCGTGGCATCACCGGCAGCAAACACGCCGGGGATGGAGGTACGGCAACGCTCGTCAATGCCGATCTCACCGATGCGGGACATCTCGATGCCACCCTTCAGCCAGTCCGTGTTCGGCAGCAGGCCGATCTGGACGAAGATGCCGTCCACGTCGATGCTGTGCTCGCTGCCATCCTTGACATCCTGCCAGCTCAGGCCGGTCATCTTGCGGCCATCACCACGGATCTCGGTCGTGCGGGCGTTCACCACGATATCGACATTCGGCAGGCTGCGGACCTTGTTCTGAAGGACCTCATCAGCCGTCAGCACAGGGTCATACTGAAGCAGCGTCACGTGGGACACGATACCGGCGAGGTCGATGGCGGCTTCCACGCCACTGTTGCCACCACCGGCAACAGCAACCGGACGGCCCTTGAAGAACGGACCATCACAATGCGGGCAGTAGGCAACGCCCCGTGTGCGGTATTCTTCCTCACCCGGCACGTTCAGCTGACGCCAGCGGGCACCTGTTGCCACGATGATGGTACGGGCCTTCAGGTGGGCACCACTCTCCAGCACGATCTCGTGCAGGCCACCTTCCTTCTCGGCCGGGATCAGCTTGGCAGCACGCTGTGCCGTGATGACACGGACATCATAGCTGCGAACATGCTGCTCCAGATTCTTGGCAAGGGCCGGACCTTCGGTCTCCGGTACGGAGATGAAGTTCTCGATGCCAGCCGTATCCATGACCTGACCACCGAAGCGCTCAGCCAGCAGACCAGTGCGGACACCCTTGCGGGCCGTGTAGATGGCGGCGGCACAGCCAGCCGGACCGGACCCGATCACCAGCGTGTCGAACGGAGCCTCGTCATTCAGCTTCTCGGAAGCCTTGGCAGCACCTTCAGTATCGATCTTGGCCAGAATCTCCGGCAGTTCCATGCGACCGGTGGAGAAACGCTCACCGTTCAGGAACACCTGAGGGACGGAACGCACATCACGCTCGTTCACCTCATCCTGGAACAGGGCACCATCAATGGCCGTGTGGCGGATGTTGGGGTTGAGCACGCTCAGCATGTTCAGGGCCTGAACGACATCCGGGCAGTTGTGGCAGGACAGGGAGAAATAGGTCTCGAAATGGAAATCACCCTTCAGGGCCTTGATCTGCGCAACCTGTTCAGCCTCGACCTTCGGCGGGTGACCACCAACCTGAAGCAGGGCCAGTACCAGAGACGTAAACTCATGGCCCATCGGGATGCCCGCAAAGCAGACCTGAACATCTGAATCTGCGGCACGGATCAGGAAAGACGGGCGACGGGCGTCATTGCCACCTTCCTGATAGGAAACCTTATCAGAGAGTTCGGAAATTTCGTTAAGAAATTCTTTCATCTCACGGGACTTGTCGCCCTCATCAAGGGAGGCAACAAGAATGATGTTGTGGCGCAGATGCTGGAGGTACCCTCTCAGCTGGCCTTTGAGTTCGTCGTTCAGCATGAATTCTCTCTCCAGAATCTCTGGTGCTCAGGGTCTGGCAGACCGGGCAATCGGCCCCATGAAAAAGGAGGCGCACCACAACGCAGCACGCCTCCCCTCAACGGTGGGGAGAGGCCCCCCACCATACTTCCCGTTTTCAGGACGTGATCAGATCTTGCCGACCAGGTCCAGGGACGGATTCAGGGTTGCCGTGTCGCCACCCTCTTTCCACTTGGCCGGGCAGACTTCACCCGGGTGAGCAGCGATGTACTGGGCAGCACGGATCTTGTCGAGCAGCTCGGCAGCGCTACGGCCCACACCCTCGGAGGTGATCTCGATGTACTGGATCTTGCCTTCCGGGTCGATCAGGAACGTGGCGCGGTCAGCCGTGTGGCTGCCATCAGCACGCAGAGCATCGAAGTTGCGGGCGATGTCGCCAGACGGGTCACCGATCATGGTGTACTGCACCTTGCCGATGGCCGGGGACGTGTCGTGCCATGCCTTGTGGGTGAAGTGCTTGTCTGTGGAGACACCGAAGACCTCGACACCCATCTTCTGGAAGGTCTCATAGTTCTCGGCGAGGTCTTCCAGCTCTGTCGGGCAGACAAAGGTGAAGTCAGCCGGGTAGAAGAACACGACGGACCACTTGCCACGCAGGTCTGCATCAGAGACCTGAAGGAACTTGCCATCACGGAAAGCCTGGGCGGTAAACGGCTTAATCTCGGAACCAATAGCAGGCATGGAAACCTCCTCATTCACTTTCAGAATTGTAGACTTCCGCAGGGCCTGCGGATGTCCCCTCAAAGGGACAGCCCAACCTTGGGAATGTCAAGCATGTTCACCTTCTAGCCCACGGCTCTGAAACCGTCTAATTGAGGGTTGTTATCAGTATAATTGAGAATCATTATCAATCATTATGCGATTCCAGTCTTTTTCCCTTGGCCCTGCCTCCAACTCAGCTTATTGGTATCCTTATGTCCTACGTTCCTCTTTCCGGTCTGTCCCTTCGGGACATCGAGTACGTCGTCGCAGTTGATGACCTGCGCAACTTTTCCCGTGCAGCTGAGCGTTGCGGGGTCAGTCAGGCGGGGCTGTCCGAGCAGGTGAGAAAGCTGGAGCAGCTTCTCAATGTCACCCTGTTCGAACGCTCCCGTCGGCATGTGGCTCCCACACCGGAAGGTGAGCGCCTCATCGCCCTGGGGCGGGATGTGCTGGCCTCAGCCCGCAATCTGCTGGAAGTCGCCCGGGCCCATACAGGACCGCTGGACGGCCTCCTGCATATCGGCGTCATTCCCACTCTCGGGCCGTACTACATCCCCGGCCTTCTGCCCCGCCTGCGTCAGAAGTACCCCCAGCTGGGCCTGAGGCTGAATGAGAACACCACGCCCAATCTGGTACAGGCTCTCCGGCAGGGCGATCTGGATGTTGCCTTCATGGCACCCACGGCTGCTACCGAAACACTGGAACATGCACCGCTCTTTCAGGAACCTTTCCTGGCGGTATTCCCCAAAGACCATGAGCTGGCCACCAAGAAGAATCTGTCCATTGCCGACCTGGCTCGGCCGGACCTGCTGCTGCTGGAAGACGGACATTGCCTGCGGGACCAGGCCCTCTCCCTCTGCCCCAGCAATTTCCGCTCGCAGGACCAGCGTCTGGCCACCAGCCTGGAAATGCTCTGGCACATGATCGGCGCCGGAGAAGGTTTCTCCCTCATTCCCCGTCTGGCCCTGAACAACCGGCAGGAATTTGACGGCCTTGTGACAGTCCGGGAGCTGAGTGAGAGCGAAGCCCGCCGGACCATCAGCCTCGTCTGGCGTCCATCCGACCCACGGGCAACATCCTTCCGGGAGCTGGCCAATTTCCTGCGGGCTACCACACCAGATGGCTGCCTGCCGCTGCCCAAAACGAAGATCCCGACCTGAAGGGCTCTTCTCCCCGGGGCAGACTCCATATCCCAACATGAAAGAACGGGTGGAAGAGCATGGCTCCTCCACCCGTTCTTTCATTTACAGACACAACATGCCCGGAACACCGGGCTGACCCTGTCAGCCCGGCTCCCTTTCAGCCTGTCAGCTCAGTGTCATCAGCTCGGCATTGCCACCGGCAGCTGCCGTATTGACGCTGACCACCCGCTCCTGCAACAGGGCTTCCGGCTGCAACGTCACACTGTCAGCCCAATAGACCAGCGGAACAGGTGCATCCGGGTTCTTCAGATGGTCTGCAACGATCTGCCACAGCCCTTCATTGATGGTCTCCGTCAGGATGACGGAACATTTTTCCACATCCCCCAGAGAATTTGCCGGCTTGATCACCTCCCGCAGAACATCAGGCAGCGTATCCAGAGAGGCAATGACCGCAGGAGCAGCCAGCGCCACGACCTCATTCCCGCAGCTGATCGCATAGCTGATCATACGCTTCAGGCCGGTAGGTGTCTCTGCCACAACCAGCACACGGCCACGGGGCTCAAGCCTGTACGTATTCCGCTCACCTACAGGAGAAGGGAGCTCCAGACGGCAATCCAGCAAGCCATGATCCATCCATGGCGTCACCTCACGGACCAGCTCACGGTCATCCGTTCCCAGCCACAGCAGCCAGGACCGTGCCATGGCAGGCATGGCGTCCGGTTTGGCCAGCAGCGTACGGGGCGCATGGGCGAGCTGCCGACGCAGGGCCAGAGGACCACCTGCCTTGGGGCCAGTCCCTGAGAGGCCATGACCACCAAACGGCTGGACACCGACAATCGCCCCGACAATGTTGCGGTTGACATAGATGTTCCCAGCCTCGACACGCTCGACCAGATAGTCGATCCGGGATGGAACACGGCTATGTACGCCGAAGGTCAGCCCATAGCCGCCCGCATTGCTACGGGTGATCAGGGCCTCCAGCTCTTCACGCTGGTAACGCAGCACATGCAGCACCGGGCCAAAGATTTCACCCCCCACATCAGCGATCGCATTGACCTCGATCAGTGTCGGCGGAACAAAGGTGCCGTCAGCCGTTTCGTCCTTCACGACCGGCGCCTGGAAGACCGGATGGTTACGGCCTCGCAGCGCCTCAATGTGATCGACAATTCCCTTGCGGGCCACTTCACTGATGACCGGCCCGACATCCGTGGCCAGCTTGGCCGGGATGCCGATCCGCAATTCTTCCATGGCGCCCTTCAGGAGGGAAATGATGCGATCGGCTGCATCGTCCTGCACGCAGAGAACACGCAGGGCGGAACAGCGCTGGCCGGCACTGTCGAAAGCGGAGGCAACGATGTCCTTCACCACCTGTTCCGGCAGGGCCGAAGAATCAACCACCATGGCGTTCAGGCCACCCGTCTCCGCCACGAGCGGCACAGGCTGCCCATTGCGCCCGAGACGGCCAGTCAGCTGGCGGGCAATGATCTGCGCCACAACCGTGGAACCGGTAAAGAGCACACCAGCGATGCGCTTGTCCGCCACCATGGCAGCACCGACATCACCCTCACCCGGCAGGAGTTGCAGGACCTCTTCCGGCACGCCAGCCTCATGCAGAAGTTTGACGGCCTCCATGGCGATCAGCGGCGTTTCTTCTGCCGGTTTGGCCAGAACGGTATTACCAGCTGCCAGAGCGGCAGAGACCTGCCCAAGGAAAATGGCCAGCGGGAAGTTCCAGGGGCTGATGCAGACAACTGTCCCCAATGGGAGGTGGGTCTTGCTGCTGAACTCACGCCGGACCGTCCCGCCATAGTACCGGAGAAAGTCGATCGCTTCCCGTACCTCAGCTACGGCATTGGGATAGGACTTGCCAGCCTCCCGGACAGCCAGCCCCATATAGGCGATGTAGCGTTCCTCAAGCAGGTCGGCCGCACGCTCAAGAATGGCGCCACGGTCATCAGGGGACCGGGCTGCCCACTCCTCGAAAGCTCCCTCAGCAACATCCACAGCACGAGTGACATCCTCCGGCACGGCGAATGTCACTGTCCCGACCTGGTCACTCCGCTCCGCCGGGTTCGTCACCGGGTGGACAGGGCGTTCGGCCTTGCCAAGGCCCGGAACCAGCGGAGCCGCCTCATAATGCTCCGGCAGTCCCTCAAGCCCCTTTCCAAGGCGGGCCAGAACGAGATCATCATTCAGGTCCATGCCCTTCGAATTGTGGCGGTCAGGCTCAAACATGTCGAGCGGCTTGCTGATCTCAGCATGAGGGGCCCCAACCGGAGTGTAGGACCGGGTTGTCTTGACCGGGTCCTCCACCAGCTTCTCCAGGGAAATCTTCGAATCTCCCAGAAGATTGATAAAGGACGAATTGGCTCCATTCTCCAGCAGGCGGCGGACCAGATAGGCCAGCAGCGTATCATAGGTTCCGACCGGGGCATAAATACGACAGGGGCGACCCAGATGTTTCTGCCCTACGACGCTTTCATAAAGAGCCTCGCCCATGCCATGCAGGCACTGGAACTCGTACTGCCCCTCGTGGAAGTCCCGGCCAGCCATGGCGTAGATGGACGCCACCGTGCGGGCGTTATGCGTGGCAAACTGGGGGAAAACGGCATCACCAGCGGCCAGCAGCTTGCGGGCACAGGCGATATAGCTGACATCCGTATGACATTTGCGGGTAAAAACCGGGAAGTCCGGCACACCATCAATCTGGGCCTTTTTCAGCTCGGTATCCCAATAGGCCCCCTTGACGAGGCGGACCATGATGCGATGGTGCGTCTCACGGCCAAGAGCGATGATGTAATCCAATACGGCAGCGGCACGGCGGCCATAGGCCTGCACAACAAAACCGATGCCATCCCAGTCGGCCAGCTCCGGGTCACGGCAGAGTGCGTCCAGAATATCCAGGGACAGATCCAGACGTTCGCTTTCTTCAGCGTCAATGTTCAGGCCGAGATTGTAATGCTTGGCACGTACGGCCAGTGCCTTGACCGTCGGCAGCAGCTCACCCATCACACGCTCACGCTTGGCACGCTCGTAGCGAGGATGCAGGGCAGACAGCTTGATGGACAGACCGGGGCGCTCATAAACCGTGTTGCCCCTGGCCATGGAGCCGATCGCCTCCAGAGCGGCATGGTAGGAGGCCTGATACCTCTCGGCATCGTTACGGTCCAGCGCTGCCTCACCCAGCATGTCGTAAGAGTAGTTGAAGCCCTGGGCCTGCCGCTTGTGGGAATCCTTCAGCGCCCCCTCGATGGTCTGGCCCAGCACGAACTGCTGGCCCATCATCTGCATGGCAAACTGCACGGCTTTGCGGACAACCGGCTCACCCCGTTTGCGCAGCAGGTCATGAATTGCCCCCATGCGCTTTTTGGGGGATACAAGACGGCTCGTGACATCAAGCCCCCAAGAGGCAGCATTGATGATCAGCCCACTGTCACGCCCCATATGGGACAGCCAGTCACCGACACTAACCTGATCCCGGATCAGAGCATCCCGGGTTGCGTGGTCAGGAGTACGCAGCAGGGCCTCGGCCATGCTCATCAGTGCCACACCTTCGGCGGAACCAAGGCTGAATTCCTGCACCAGCGTCTCAACCAGACCGGGCCGACGGTGATCACGCAGATTGCGGGCCAGAGCAAGGGCCACCTTGCCAGCCACGATCTCCTCGTCAGGTTTCAGTTCAGCGGCGGGAAGAAGCGCTTCCACACACTCCTGCTCTGGATACCGGATCTTCTCGGCGATGGCCTTCCGCAGAGCAGAACGTTCCGGCAATGAACCAAAATGACGTGCAAAATAAGCCATAGCAAACCTTCAAGCTGATCGCGTGACAACCACTTCCTGTTGTTAGAGGAGAAGGAACTTCTCTATCTCCAGCCAGACCATGAAACATGGGGTGTTGTCCATATCCAAAAATGCGATTCGCACAAATTATATTCGGGTTACGAAACGTTTCCGAATGCCAGAAAGGCAGCACGGCAAGGAATGTCCGTCCCTCCGCTTCAATCGACCGCCCCTGCAAGACGGAACAACCCTCCCGAAGGGCTGGATAAATATTGTGTGAAGGCTTGGGGAAACAGTGTGTTTCATCCCCTCAGGCAAGGATGAAACCACCCCCCAGAACACGGTCACCCTCATACATCACACAGGCCTGACCAGGGGCTGGCAGGGCGGGTTCATCCAGCTGCACCTCGGCCCGGTTCCCCTCCAGGGGCCGTACCAGGGCCTGCCGCAGCCCTTCCCGTGCCCGCAGCTGTACACCACAGCGCACACCCTCTGCCGGGGCGTCAATCAACCAGTTCATATCCCGCAGGCGAACGGTCCGGCGGCCTTCATCACTGGTCACCTTCCGGCGGGGGCCAACAATGATGCGGCGGGAGGGCACATCAATGGCCGTGACCATCTGGCGCTCCCCCGTCCCCGTATGAATATCCCCCAGACGACGGCTCTGGCCAACCGTATAACGGGCAATGCCCTCATGACGGCCCAGCACGGTCCCGTCTTCAGCCACAATGTCACCCGGCCCTTCAATCTCCGGCCGCATCTTCTCCACCAGCCCGGCATAGGAGCCGTTCGTGACAAAGCAGATATCCTGGCTGTCCCGCTTGGTGGCCACATCCAGCCCCAGCTCCTCTGCCAGAGCACGCACATGGGCCTTGTCGGGCATCTCGCCCAGCGGGAAGCGCAGGAACTCCAGCTGCTCACGGGTCGTGGCAAACAGGAACCAGCTCTGGTCCCGGTCCCGGTCCACCGGGCGGTGCATCTCCACACCTTCCGGGCCTTCCAGCCGACGTACGTAATGACCGGTTGCCATGGCCTCACAGCCGAGGTCCCGGGCCATGTTCAGGAGGTCCGTGAATTTAACCCCCTGATTGCAGGCCACACAGGGAACGGGGGTCTCCCCCCGAGCGTAGGAATCGGCAAAACTCTCGATCACACTTTCCCGGAAGCGGCTCTCCGCATCGATGACGTAATGGGGAAAGCCGATACGCTCGGCGACCATGCGGGCATCCATGATGTCCCGTCCAGCACAGCAGGCCCCGGGTTTCGCCGGACCGCTATGGTCGTAAAGCTGGAGGGTTGCTCCGATGACCTCATGGCCCTGCCGCTTCAGCAGGGCTGCCACCACGGAACTGTCCACCCCACCAGACATGGCCACAAGGATGCGCATGACTGGAAACCTCAGCCAGCCTTGGGAAGATGGACGACAAGACCGTCCAGCTCTTCCGTCATGACGATCTGGCAACCCAGACGGGATGTCTTCTCCAGCCCGAAAGCGAGGTCGAGCATGTCTTCCTCATCATCAGTCGGGCTTTTCAGCTTGTCCGCCCAGGCCGGGTCCACGATCACATGACAGGTCGCACAGGCGAGCGAGCCTTCGCAGGCCCCTTCAAGATCGATATTATTCTCATGGGCGATCTCCAGCACGGAGAGACCTGCCTGTGCCTCCACCTCGTGGCGGCTACCATCACGCTCAACAAAAACCATCCGGGGCATAAGTCCCTACTCCCTGTATCCATGCAGCGGTCTCACCTCCCGGCAAGGCCCTGCCCAAAACGGGCCACTGCGCACTCCACATCACCTGCCGAGGTAAAACGTCCCACCGACAGGCGCAAGCTCCTGCGTGCCTCCGCCTCTGTCAATCCCATCGCCCTGAGGACATAGGATGGTGCCCCAGATGCCGCTGAACAGGCCGAACCGGATGAAAAAGCAACCCCCGGCACTGCTGCCATGACCTGCTGGGCCTCCAGCCCGGCGGGCAGGCACACATTCAAGACGCCCGGCAGCCGTGGGGCAGGCGCACCATTGAGACGCACCACCGGGAACAGCTGCCGCATACCCTGCCACAGCCTCTCCCGCAAGCCCGCAAGACGGTCAGCCTCCTCCTTCCCGCTCTCCACGGCCAGCCGGGCGGCCTTCCCCATGCCAATGATCAGCGGGACCGGCAACGTGCCAGAACGCAGGCTGCGCTCCTGTCCGCCGCCTGAAAACAAAGGTAGCAGCCGCACACGGGGCCGCCGCCGGACATACAGCGCTCCCACGCCTTTGGGACCATATATCTTGTGTGCCGAAAATGAAGCGAGATCGACACCCTCCAGCGTGCAGGGCAGCTTGCCGAACATCTGGGCCATGTCCACATGCAGCAGGGCGCCGGCCTGCTTCACCAGCGGCATGAGGCGGTCAAGGTCCTGCACCACACCTGTCTCGTTGTTCGCTGCCATGATGCTGACCAGCAGCGCGGGTGTCTTCAGGGCCTCTGCCAGACGATCCGGTGACAGGCGGCCATCCGGCTCCACCGGCAGGATGACAGGCTCAAACCCCTCGCCCTCCAGTGACCGTACAGCTTCCAGCACACATTTATGCTCCGTTGCCACGGTGACAAGGCGCCGTCGCCCATCACCCTGTTCCTTCAGGAAACGGGCGGCTCCCTTGATGGCCAGATTATTGGCCTCCGTTGCCCCGGAGGTCCAGATCAGCTCCTGCGGGCTGACGGCGAGAGCCCCGGCAAGCTCCTCCCGGGCCTGCTCCACGGCCGCATTGGCCTTCTGCCCCGGCAGATGCAGGCTCCCTGCATTGGCGGGGTACTGTGTGAACCATGGCAGCATGGTCTCCAGCACGGCTGGATCACACGGAGTCGTAGCAAGGTAATCCAGATAGATCACATCAGCTTCAGGTTGCACGGCCACCTCCCTGGAAAGAGCTGCGTTTCAGAAGGCCACGTCCGGCAAAACGCTGGGCCATGAGAGCATAAACCTGCCCAAATGCCCTGACAGCTCCAGCTTCGGCATTCCACGGCAGCGAGACACGGATGGCCTGCCCGGCTGCCTCCCCCTGCCCCATGGCCTCCAGCACATGGGATCGGGCCACCTTGCCGGATGAACAGGCCGAACCGGCTGAAACGCAATATCCCTCGATATCCAGCGCCATGAGCTGCATCTGGGCCGCCACACCGGGCAGGACCGCACTGATGGTATTGGACAGCCGGGCCACACCATGCCCCATGATGAGGGCTCCAGCCTGCACCATGACACCCTCCAGCTCATCCCGCAGCGCCTCCAGGAGGGTCCAGTCCTGCTTCCGGCTCTCCTCAAGAGCGGCGGCCATACCCATGTGGGATGCAAGGGCCGGTGTGCCACCCCGCCGTCCCCGTTCCTGCCCGCCACCGGGCAGCAGGGGGGCCAGGGGCCTGTCCTCCGGCAGCAGCAGGGCACCGGCCCCCTTGGGACCACCCATCTTGTGGGCGGACAGGGCCAGACTGGCCCCCGCCAGGGACCCGTCTTTCAGAGCCAGTGAGAACTCGTCCCGCTCCTGCATCCGGCCTGCAGCCTGTACGGCATCGACATGCAGAAAGGCACCATGCTGGCGACAGAGAGAGGCTACATCCCGCAGGGGAGCGTATACCCCCGTCTCATTATTCGCCGCCATGATGCAGACCAGCGGCCCCGGCCGATCACCTGTTCCGGGAGTATGGGCTGCCAGCATCTCCTCCAGCGCCATGCAGTCGATCACCCCCTGCCCGTCAACCGGAATGAGGGACGCCTCCGGGGCAGCTTTGCGGATGGCATCATGCTCGGTGGCACCAATAAGAATGGCACGGCCTTCCGCCCGACCAAAGCCATGCAGGGCAAGCGTATCCGCCTCCGTTCCCCCTGACGTGAACACACAGCAGTCAGCCTCCCTGCCAAAAGCGGAGGCCATCGTCTGGCGGGCTTCTTCCAGCATGATGCGGGCCCTGCGTCCTGCGGCATGGACAGAAGACGGATTCCCTGTCTGCTCCAGCCCGGCCAGCATGGCAGCCCGTGCAGCAGGCCGCAGGGGTTCGGTTGCATTGGCATCGAGATAGACAGGGCCCTGCTGCACAGCTGTATCCTGAACCATGAAAAAAACCTTCTGCTCCGCTCATGCACATCCGGGACAGTGCCTTTCCCGCAAGCCCCATGACAAACCCTGCCCAAACAGGATGATAGATACAATCTTCTTTACCATTTTGAAAAAACCAGCGCAGAAGAGTCGATTTTGGTAGAAATCACGAGGATGGAACCGATATACAACGCCGGTATGTTCTTCCCGGACTGGGGCCGTGCCTTCTGCCCGGGGCGTAAAATCATGCCCGGGCCCGGACAGGGACCCGGGCATTATCGGTTCGCATAACCGCTCTGGGCCTTCAGCAGGCAACGGGGTGGACAAAGAGATGAGAGACACATGCCTGAAGTCATGTTTGCCGGCCCGGATGGGCGGCTCGAAGGCCATTACCATCATTCTGAAGACCCCAACGCCCCTCTCGCCCTGATCATCCATCCACATCCGCTGCATGGCGGGACGATGAACAACCGCATCGCCTACACCATGTACCGCCGTTTCCAGACCATGGGCTTTTCTGTCCTGCGCTACAACTCCCGTGGGGTTGGCCGCTCCCAGGGGCGGTATGATGGTGGAATCGGGGAAATCTCCGATGCCGCCGCTGCGCTGGACTGGATGCAGATGATCAACCCCAACTCCTCGGAGCTGTGGATCGCCGGTTATTCCTTCGGTGCCTTCGTGGGGATGCAGCTGCTCATGCGTCGGCCAGAAATCCGTGGCTGGATCAGCGTCGCTCCTCCGGCTGACGATTACGATTTCAACTTCCTCGCTCCCTGCCCGTGCAGCGGCCTGATGATCGCCGGTGGAAAGGACAGCATGGCCCCCGAGCCTGTCATCCGCAAGCTGGTGGACAAGCTGAACACGCAGAAGAATGTCACGGTGGATTACCGTGTTTTCCCCGAGGCCGATCATATCTTCTCCCAGCAGGCAGAACTGATTGCCGATGCGCTGGAGGACCATGTGACGACCCGCCAGCGGAATCTCTTCGCCCCTGAAGACGCCATGATCCAGCCTGCGGCAGAGGCCGTGGGCTAAGCCCGCTCCGCCCCGACAGGACAGCCATCAGGAAAGATGCCCTTCATGACCGATACATCACTTAAAAGCCCATTCCTGCGGGAAGCCCAGGCCCGTGGGATGATCTTCCAGTGCACCGATTTCGAGGCGCTGGACGAGCTGATGCTGGCAGGTCCCGTTACGGCCTATATCGGTTTTGACCCCACGGCAGACTCCCTGCATGTGGGCAATGCCATGTCGATCATGATGCTGCGGCTGCTCCAGAAGCACGGGCACAACCCCATCGCCCTGATTGGCGGCGGCACGGCAAAGATTGGCGATCCCTCCTTCCGTGATGAGGCCCGCTCCCTGATGACGGACGAGACCATCACCCACAATCTTGCCGGGCTGCGGGCCTCTCTGGGACAGTTTCTGGATTTTGAGGATGGGGCGTGCCGTCTCGTCAACAATGCGGACTGGCTAGACAGGCTCTCCTACATCAGCCTGCTTCAGGATGTCGGGGTGCAGTTCTCCGTCAGCCGGATGCTTTCCTTCGAAAGCGTGAAGCAGCGGCTGGACCGGGAACAGGGACTGACTTTCCTTGAATTCAACTATTCCATCCTTCAGGCGTTCGACTTCCGGGAGCTGTACCGCCGCCACGGGGCCATTCTCCAGATGGGCGGGTCCGACCAGTGGGGCAACATCGTCTCCGGCATCGACCTGGCCCGCCGCACGGATGGGGCACGCCTGTTCGGGCTGACAACGCCGCTTGTCACCACCTCCTCCGGGGCCAAGATGGGCAAGTCCGCCAACGGAGCCGTGTGGGTCCGCAAAGAGCGGCGACCTGTCTTCGATTACTGGCAGTTCTGGCGCAACACCGAGGATGCCGACGTGGGCCGCTTCCTGAAGATGTTCACGGACCTGTCCGTGGAGGAATGTGAACGCCTCGGTGCGCTGGAAGGGGCAGAGATCAACGAGGCCAAGAAGATTCTGGCCACCGAGGCCACGGCCATCTGCCACGGCCGTGAAGCCGCCGAGGAAGCTGCCGAAACCGCCCGCAAGGTGTTCGAGCAGGGCAGCGTCCAGGCCGCCCTGCCGGAAGTTGCCGTGCCCGCCAGCCTGTTTGCCGAGGGCGTGCCTGCCTTCAGGCTCTTTGCAGAGGCAGGCCTGGCCGCCAGCGGGGGCGAGGCACGCCGTCTTATCCGTGGCGGTGGTGCCCGGCTGAATGACGTCGTCATCAAGGATGAGAACCAGACCGTCACCCCCGCCGACCTGACGGACGGCACGCTGAAACTGTCCTCCGGCAAGAAGAAGCACATCCTCATCCGGGTGGGGTAACATCCCCCCGGCAGGCGGAACAGAACAGACACGACAGCACGATACCTGTCGTGTTCAGCGTTCCTGACACCCTTATAGTGGGACATGCTCCAGCACCCAGTCCACCTTCTGCTGGCGTCTGGACGCTTTGGCGGCCCTGCCCCCGGCTTCAGTTGCCTCTTCCTCAGCAGGCGGCAGGGGACGGCCAGGGCAGGACTGGACGACAATCTGGGCTGTCTGTTCCGGCACGCCCCGTCCCATGTAAAGATCATCCTCCAGCATGATCACCCCACCTGTCTGACGGAAACGCCACAGCTCTGAGGGCGCATGAAGCAGGATATCATCATCCTCCCGCTCCACACGGACATCGGGATGGATGTGGAACCGCAGCATGAAAGACACATCCCGCTCCCCCTCCACCGTTTCACTGCCACGCAGCTCCTCCCCGGATGGTTCCAGAAACAGGGAGCGGGACCAGAGGACACCGTAGGACGGGTAGTACCCATTATGCGACAGATGGAGTTCCTGAACACGACCCTGCCGTTTCTGTTCGCAGCGTACCTGTGAGGGACGGCGGGTCACGTGGCCATCATTCCCGAAATCGGACGAGGATTCACCATCCACAACCAGAATCGTATGCGCTGCCGAACTGCGCAGGGCCCGCCGCCAGGGGCCGCCCTCCGCTGCCCCACAATTGACGAACAGACGCTGCCGGTCGTGGGAGAACTCAAAAGACAATGTACCGGCATGGGCCATACCATCCATCCCCTGCGGCGGTGGTGCGGCGGCATCCACCAGCAGCAGGGCCCTTCCGGCTGTCAGGCGGGCAAAACCGCCCCGGCTCAGGCTGGAGGCCACTACCTTGTATCGCTCTGCCTGCTCCAGCAGAGCCTGCACGGCTTTCGCACCACGCTCCTGCGACCCATTGAACAGGGCCAGCCCCCCATCCCCATGGCAGAAGGCCCGCAACACGGCACAGGCCCGCCCCAGCATCACCGGGACACAGTCCGGCGGCATCCACTGCAACGTGGTGAACATGCCCTGAATGGCTGTCAGCTCCTGCACGCAACGATACTGGGCCTCCGGGCTGCGCTCGGCCACAATGCCCTCATCACCCAGCAGGCGCTTCAGCTCCAGCGGCAGCTGCTGCTCAAACCGTTTGAAGAACCCATCATAATACGGCACGGCCATATAGACGGCCAGCAAGCCCCGCAGAACAGCCAGCCCTTCCCACCCCATGGGAGGCAGAGGCAGCATGGCCGAAAGACGACGGGCCTCCTTCACGGCGGCATCCAGCACCAGCTGCTGCGTCCCTTCCGTAGCCGTGGAAAGGCAGAACTCATAATGCCCCAGCCAATTGGCCAGCCGCCGCCCCATCACGCTGCTTTCCCGGGCGACAGGATCAGCCGGGGGGCGGTCTGCCCATGATGCCACCATGGAGCGCGCCAGAAGCCGGGCTCCATTCGTACCAAAGGTCCGCAGGTCCTTCAGCCAGTCAAACCCATAGAACCAGCGCCGGACATCCTCCGGCCAGCTATTGCTCTGCCAGACCCCCCGCAGGGGCAAGCTGTAGGTTTTCTGGGCAAAACGGAACACACCCCCCGTCAGCAGGGCGCCCTGGTCCACATCGCCCTCTTCCCTGTCCTGATAGAGACAGACAGGGCTTGTCCCCTCATGCTGCCGCTGGGGCAGGGAGACGAGCAGCAACCGGAAATACCGCCTGAAGGACCTAAACAACCATCATTCCCCTGATGGGGCCAGTGTGGCAGGCTTGGCCGCCGCACGCAGGCCCCGGATCGCTGCCGCCCGGTCATCCCTGCCGAAAATGGCTGAACCAGCCACCAGCATGGTTGCTCCGGCTTCTGTCACCAGTGGGGTGGTGGTCTCATCAATACCACCATCCACACCCAACACGATGTCACGGCCGCTCTGCCGGATCATCCCGGCAAGGGTCCGTATCTTGGCCAACTGGCCATGCAGGAATTTCTGCCCTCCGAAACCAGGATTGACCGTCATGACCAGAATGATGTCCACCATGTCCATGACCTCGGAGAGAGCCTCCGGCGGCGTGGCAGGGCAGATGGCCACACCTGCCTTGCAACCCAGCGCATGGATGCTCTGGAGAGTACGGTGAAGATGGGCATTCCCCTCCACATGCACGGTGATGTGGTCCACTCCCGCTTCTGCCATGGCAGCCAGATAGGGATCTGCCGGCTCGATCATCAGGTGGGCATCAAAGCGCGCCCTGCTGTGAGGGCGCAGCGCCTTGATGACGGGCATACCAAAGGAAATGTTCGGAACAAAATGCCCATCCATGACATCAAGATGCAGCCATGGTGCCTCCGCCACACTGCCCATTTCATGACGCAGATTGGAGAAATCGGCGGCAAGCAGGCTCGGTGCGATGATGGGCATGTAACCTCTCTCTGAAAACTGAAGATGCATATTTTCATCCGATATTGGCAGAATAAGGCTTTTTTACAAGAGAAGCCCATTTTGCGCCGGTACATGGCCATTCATTTGTACAGAGATGACAGAAAATGGACACGATCTGCCTTCTCTGCTAACAGGGGGCAATGTTCCGAGGGGTGCCTTCACCATACAAGGCTGAGAGGATGGGTCCGGCCCATCCAACCCTTTGAACCTGATCCGGTTCGTACCGGCGAAGGGACAGGAAAACAGCACGGAACGGGATGTCCCCGTCATCTCCCCTGAACTGACGCCTGCACAGCGAACCTTCACCATCGTGCTCCGAAGGCGAAGATTCCATGCGCTTGTTTTTTTCCAGCCACAAAAAGGCCCCTCTCTTTCTGCTCCTGTGCAGCCCCGGCTTGGCACTGGCAGACTCAGGAAAACCGACTCATCCGTCGGCGGCACACCACCACCCGGCCCAACAGCCTTCCCATGCCAGACCGGCCAAAGCCGTACAGGCCAAAAAGGTGGAATACATCACTACCCGAGCGGCCCCGGAAACCGTGCAGCGGGGCGGCGGACTGATCCAGCCCCAGCATGGCACGCAATCCATCAGCGAGGTGGGCCGGAGCTACATGGACATACAGGCGCCTACGGCCTCGGCCTTCCAGCTCGTGTCCGTCCTGCCGGGTGCCAATGTCATGACATCCGACCCCTTCGGCATCTCGCCCAACACCAACATCAGCGTCCGCGGCCTGAACGGTGATGCCCTGGGTTACGTGCTGGAGGGCATGCCGCTCAACGATGTTGCCTCCTATGGCGGGTACCCCAACCAGTTCGCCGATACGGAGAATTACAGCAAGGTCGGTCTCCAGCAGGGATCGGCCGATCTGGACAGCCCTGTCCTCAACGCCGCAGGTGGGCTGATGAAACTCTCCTTTCTCGACCCGTCCCTGAAACCCGGCGGCCTCGCCTCCTTCTCCTACGGGTCCTTCAATACAAGGCGGGGTTTCATCCGGCTGGAAACGGGTGAGATAGGCCATAGCGGCGTGAGAGGCTTTGTCTCCTACTCCAACACACATGCGGATAACTGGCGCAGTGGCGGCTATGATACCCGCCAGCATATTGATTTCCGGCTGCTCAAAGAATGGGGGCAAGGCAATCAGGCGGGCATTCTGGGGTCATGGAACAGGGCCGACACCAGCTACTACCCCTTCACCTCCCTCGAGGACTGGAAAAGTTCCGGCACCCGCAGCGGTCGGCTGACCAGGCATTTCGAACCCGGGGAGAACAGCACGAACTACTGGCGGCTTTCCCGTGATCCGGAAGAAACGCTCTATGTCGGGGCACCGGTGCACCTGCATTTCAGCCAGCGTCTGTCCTTCGACATCACGCCCTATGCCCAGCGTGCCTATGGCAACTTCCCCTCCGGCTCCACACTCTCCAGCACGGGGAACTATTACGGCACCCAGCCCGTCACCTCCCTGCCCGTGACGGACGGCCAGACCGTACGGGCCGACTACACCCAGCGCAGCTACCGCTCTGGCGTGAACATGGCCCTCCATGCCCGTTATAAGTGGAACGACTTCGTCATGGGCTACTGGTACGACTATTCGGACGACAACGAACCGCAGCCCTTCACGGCTGTCGGAAATGACGGCTCTGCCGCCAGCATCTGGGCCGACAGGAAACGCAGCCGCATCCTCATGCCAGATGGCAACCCCTATCTGGCCGGGGGCTTCCACACCATGTCCCAGACCAACGCCCTCTATGTGGGGGATCACATCTCCCTGATGCAGGACAGGCTGGTCATGGACATCGGCTTCAAGGAGGTCATGATCCACCGCTGGGGAACCAACGACGTACCCGGCCCGCAGCGCAACATCTCCAGCAACAGGCAGGAACCCCTGCCCCGTTTCGGAATGCGCTGGAACGTCACGAGGAAGGACCAGCTCTTCCTCAACGTGAACACCAACTTCCGGGCACCGGCCATCTCCACCTATTACAACAGCTATGCCGGTGTGGATGCCAATGGCGTGCCCAACGGCACCATCAGCCGCACCGGGACCAACCGCCTGAAGAATGAATATTCCGTCTCCGAGGAATTCGGCTACCGCCGCACGGGAGACTGGCTGACGGCCAGCCTGACCTTCTTCAACTACAATTTCCGCAACCGGCAGATAGAGACAGGGGAAGCCACCAACCCCAACATCACCACGACCATCAATGCCGGGAAGCAGACCTCCCGTGGTGTGGATGTGGAACTCGGCACACGCCCATGGCACCATATCAGCCCCTATGCGTCCTTCGAGTATCTCCATGCCACCATCGACAGTGACATCTCCGCCGGGGCCGACACCCTGCCCACGGCGGGCAAGACAGCCGTCCGCAGTCCGCATTTCCAGGCGGGAGCGGGCCTGCGCTATGATGACGGACATTTCTTCAGCATGATCTCCATGCGTTACATGAGCCATCAATATTCCACCTTCATGAATGACGAACGCATCCCTGCCATCATGACGGCCGACCTGACCCTTGGTTACCGTTTCAACAATGCGGGTTTCCTGCACCAGCCCACCCTGCGGCTGAACCTGAGCAACATCAGCAACCAGCGTTATCTGTCCGGCATCAACTCCACCACCCTGAATGCCCATGACACGACCGGCCTTCATGGCGGGCGGGTCAGCGGCTCGGCTCCGGGCTATTATATCGGGGCCCCCTTCGCCGCCCTTGCCAGCCTGACAGCCGGGTTCTGAGCATGTCGGCACGCCCCCTTGGTCTGGAAAGCGGTTACAATGGCTGCGTCTGGCCTCCCCTGACAGACGGTGACGTCACGGCCCTTCTGCCGCACTGGGGCGTCCGGCCCGCCCGGAATCCCCTCCTCTGGCACAGCCGCCGCCCCTTCTCCGCCTCGGCCATCGTGGCGCTGGAAGATGGGGGGCGGCTGTTCCTCAAACGCCACGGACGTGCCCTGCGCTCTGTGGAAACACTGACGGAAGAACACCGCTTCGCCAGCCATCTGGCAAAGCGGGGCCTGCCAGCCGCCGCCCCACTGCCCATGCTGGATGGCCGGACCGCCCTGGCCACGCCCGAGCATACCTACGAAGCCTTCCCCCTTTACACGGAGCAGGACGCCTATCGGGGGCTGGACTCATGGCGGCCCTATCACGACACGGCACAGGCGGCTTCCAGCGGAACACTTCTGGCACGGCTGCATCAGGCCAGCGAGGGCCATCAGGCCCCACCACGCCATGACCCACCCCTCATTTCCGCCCGGCATCCCCTGCTGGGCGACAGGCTGGCGGACAGCCTGATCCCGTGGATCACCCGACAGGAAGGGCTGACAGACACATATCCCCTCTCATCGCTGCAACGGGATGTCCTGCCCCTTCTGACCCCGTTCCATGAAGCCCTGCTCCCCCTGCTGCCAGAAGACCGCCCCCTCTGGGGGCATGGGGACTGGCACGGGGCCAACCTCCTCTGGCACAGGGAGAGTAATGGGCTCGTGGCTGCCCGTGCCTTCGATTTCGGCATGTGTGACCTGACCAGTGCCAGCTTCGACCTCGCCGTGGCCATGGAACGCAGCTTCATCAGCTGGCTGGACCCGGATGGCTGCCCGACCGTGCATGAGGAGCAGCTGAGGGCCTTCCTGCACGCCTATGATGTCCAGCGGCCCCGCAGCCCTGCCGAGAAACGCCTCACCGCCTGCTGGCTACCCCTCTGCCACGTCACCTTTGCCCTTTCAGAGGTTGCCTATTACGGCCATGTCCTCGGCAACAGGAACGCCGCCGACATATCCCGGCGGGACTACCTCATCAGCCATGCACGCTGGTTCCAGACGGAGCGTGGCCGGGCCCTGCTGGCCATGCTGGAAAGAGACTGACCCATGACGGAACTGATCGCCGCACTGCTCAGTGCCTCCGGCGTCTGGCTGACAGCACGACGCCTCATGATGGGCTGGCCCATCTCCCTGCTGGCAACGCTCTTCTATGGCACGGTATTCTTCCAGGCCCATCTCTATGCAGACACGGTGCTGCAAGGTGTCTTCAGCATCGCCATCCTCTATGGCTGGGCCTTGTGGGCACGAGAAAAACAGGCCGGAGGGAACCTCCGCCACGATAGGCCATCCAGCCCGGCAGATGACCTGCCCGCCCGCCCTCTCGCCTTCAACCGGGCCATGTTGGAGACGGGCTTCTTCATGATTCTCTCCATTCTCTGGATTCTGGCCCTGCAACGCTGGAGTGACGACCCAACTCCTCTTCTGGATGGAGGGCTGAGCGGAGCCAGCCTGCTTGCCCAGCTCTGGACAGCCCGGCGCCACCGTGTGAGCTGGCTGCTCTGGTCCGGCATTGACGTGATCTATACGGGCCTGTTCATCAACCGCTCTCTCACCATCACGGCCCTGCTCTATGCCGGCTATACCGGCCTCGGCCTCTACGGCTACTGGAAGTGGAAACGCTGACCCCCCGAAACAGGCAGGACCGTTCCTACTGGTTCATCCGATCCAGCTCTTCCGGCGTGAGACGCTGGATGCGGACGGGTTTCCCGCTGGAATCATAATAGACGATGGCTGCCCCACGGCGTTCGCCATAACCATCTGGCTGACCACTTTTCTTGCGGAACAGCAGGCGGTTCCGCTCGGGCTGCACGGTCACCTCATCGCCCCGGGGAACAAAATGAAACATGCTATAATCGGCATGTACCCTGGGCAGGGACGAGCCGGGCATCGGCTTTCTGACAACCGAATCAGCCTCATCAGCCTGCGCAGGAACCAGTCCGGCCACGCCCATCAGCATCATGCCAGTTCCTGCCAGCAGGCCAGCCTGTTTCATAAAACGCATATGCCGTCTCCCCTCGGCCCGACCCCTTACAGATGGCCGGGTGGTGTGTTTGATGTCCCCTGGCTTTTGCGGCTCCAGCCGCCACCCAGGGCACGATACAGCGTTACCATGTTCTGAAACCGTGCCGCCTCGACCATGATGCGGGTCTGCTGGGCCTGATAGAGCTGGCGCTCCTGCACCAGCGTGGTCAGGTAACTGTCGATGCCAGCATGATAGCGCATCCGGGCGAGATCGTAAGCCCGCTGGGCCTGTGTTTCCAGCACGATCATATGACTGTCCTGCCGACGGTATGTCTCCCGTGCTGTCAGCGCATCGGACACTTCCCGGAAGGCCGACTGGATGGCCTTCTGATATTCGGCAATGCCCTGCTTCAGCTTGGCCTTGGCCGTCCGCAGGTTCCCTTCATTGACACCCCATGTCAGCAGCGGGATGCTGATGTTGGGGGAGACGCCCCATGTCTCGGCCAGATGGCTGAACAGGCGGCGGAACTGGAGAGAACTGGTCCCCTCGCTCGCCGTCAGCGTCACACGGGGATAGAAAGCGGCCCGGGCCGCCCCGACAGAGGCATGGGCTCCCAGCAGGCTGTGCTCGGCCGCCATGATGTCGGGCCGCTGCTGCAACAGGTCGGACGGCAGACCGGCTGGCAGGTCGGAAATCATCGTCTGCCGGCCCATCGGGAGGGGCGGCGGCAGGTCTGCAGGCAGGGGCGTGCCGACGAGCAGCTGCAACGCATGTTCATCATCCGCCACAGCCCTTGTTTCCTTCTCCTCGTCAGAACGGGCCTGCTCCAGCTCGGTCGCACTCTGGGCCAAGGTCAGGGCATCCAGCTCGCCATGATCATATTCCAGCTTGTTGAGACGCCATGTATCCGCCCTCGTACGGGCTGTACGGTGGGCGAGGTCCAGCAGACGCCGATCCGCCAGCCACTGGATGTAGGTGCTTGCCACCTGTGAGACGGTGGTGATCCACAGGTTCCGCAGATTCTCGACCGTGCCCAGCGTCTGTTCCTTCTGGGCCTGGCTCAGATTGCGGATGCGTCCCCAGAGGTCGATCTCATAGGACGAAAATCCGATGGACGTCTGATAGAAACGCAGTGTGGACACCGATGTGCCAGACCCCGGTGCGAAGGCGAACCCGGCCGTATCGGACGGCCCCATATACTGTGCACCACCCCCGACTGAAATGGTCGGGAACAGGGCGGCATTCTGCACCTGATACTGCCCCTGTTCGGCCGCCACGGCGGCCATCTGGGCAGCAAGGTCCCGGTTGTTGGCAAGGGACAGACCAATAAGGGCCTTCAGCCGTGGATCAGTGAAGAAATCTTCCCAACCAAGATCGGACACCTGCTGATGGGCAGGCTGGCCCGGCCTGATCTCTGCATCCGCCGGGTAGGTCTGCGAGACGGCCGCATCCGGCCGATGATATTTCGGAGACAGGTTGCAGGAAGTCAGCAGCAGGCTGCCCAGCCCCATCATCCCTGCAAGAACGGCCCTGTTCCTGCCGTGCTGCTTCATGGTCATGCGTGATCTCCTTCCTGCCCTGCATGAGGCTGTTCCGAAAGCCGCCTGACCCTGAAGAGACGCAGCACAACCACAAAGAACAGCGGCACGAAATAGATGGCCAGAATGGTAGCGGTAAGCATACCGCCTACCACACAGGTCCCAATCGCCACACGGGAGGCTGCACCGGCACCCGTGGCAATAGCCAGTGGGAACACACCGCAGACGAAAGCTATGGAGGTCATCAGAATGGGACGCAGACGCTCCTGCCCGGCCTTCATGACAGCATCTTCCAGCGTGTCGCCCTGCTCATAAAAGACCTTGGCGAATTCCACGATCAGGATCGCATTCTTCACGGCCAGCCCCACGGTTGTCAGAAGCCCGACCTGGAAATAGACGTCATTGCTCAGTCCACGCCAGAGTGTCGAACCGATGGCCCCCAGCACGCCCAGCGGCAGCACGAGCAGCACGGCAAACGGGATGGCCCAGCTCTCATACAGGGCAGCCAGACAGAGCAGGATCACAATGGCCGCCAGCGCATAAAGCGGCCCCGTAGCGTTGCCGGACGCCAGCTGCTCAAAGGTCAGGCCCGTCCATTCATGCCCCACTCCCGGCGGCAGGGTCTTGATGATCTTCTCGATTTCCTCCACCGCACGGCCGGAACTGACCCCAACGGCAGGCACACCCTGAATCTCATAGGAATTCAGGCCATTATAGTTTTCCACCTTCTGCGCACCGAGAATCCAGTGGCCCGTGGCAAACGCATTGAAGGGTACCATGTCCCCCAGATTGTTGCGGACATACCAGCGGTTCAGGTCCTCTGGCGTCATGCGGGAGAAAGGCTCACCCTGGATATAGACCTGCTTTACACGGTCATTGCGGGTGAACTGGTTGACGTAAATCGAGCCGAAGGCCCCCTGGATCGTCGTGTTGAGCTCCGCATTGCTGATGCCCTGTGCATTGGCCTTCTCACGGTTGAGGTCCAATACAAACTGGGGGGCATCTTCCAGCCCCATCGGGCGCACAGCGGACAGAAGCGGATTTTTGGACGCCGCTGCCAGAAGCTTGTTCCGGGCGGCAAGGAAGGCCTGATGACCTATATGGCCGTTATCTTCCAGCTCCAGATCGAACCCGGTGGCATTACCGAGTTCCATCACCGCAGGGGGGTTCAGGGCGTAAATCTGCGCTGCCGGATCCCCCCAGAAATGCCCCATGATTCTGTTGGCAATGGCCATGCTGGAATGTGCATAACCAGGCCGCTTGTCCCACGGTTTCAGCCTGATGAAGAACGCACCGGCATTCTGCCCCTGCCCGGCGAAGCTGAAGCCATTCATGGTGAAGACGGATTCCACATCCCGGCCATAGGTCTTCAGCACGTATTCGGTGATGCGGTGGTTGACGGCCCCCATCTGCGCATCGGTTGCCCCGGCAGGCATGCTGACCTGCCCGAAAATGAGGGCCTGATCCTCGTCTGGCAGGAAGCCCGTTGGCACCTTCATGAACAGGAAGCCCACCAGCCCTGTCAGGGCCAGGAAAACGATCATGGCAGGGGTGCGGAAATGCAACATGCGGCGCACGCCACTGACATACCGTTTCGTCAGCCAGTCGAACCGCTCATTGAACCAGACTGCCGGACGGAAATGGACCTCATGTTTCATGGGTTTGAGCATGGTGGCACAAAGAGCCGGCGTCATGACCATGGCCACCAGAACGGACAGCCACATGGCCGCCACCACCGTGATGGAGAACTGACGGTAAATCACCCCGGTGGACCCGCCAAAGGCGGCCATGGGCAGAAACACCGCACTGAGGACCAGAACGATACCCACCAGCGCTCCAGAAATCTCATCCATGGATTCACGGGCGGCGTCCCGTGGGGAAAGGCCCTTTTCGCTCATCACACGTTCGACATTTTCCACCACCACGATGGCATCATCCACCAGCAGCCCCACAGCCAGCACCATGGCCAGCATGGTCAACGTGTTGATGCTATAACCCAGCACCGACAGGATGCCGAACGTTCCCAGCAGCACCACCGGAACAGCGATGGTAGGGATCAGGGTCGCCCGGAAATTCTGGAGGAAGACAAGCATCACGATGAAGACCAACGCAATGGCCTCCAGCAGTGTCTCGATCACCTCCTCGATGGAGTGGGTAATGAACGGTGCCGTATCCAGCGGGTAGACGACCTTCAACCCCTTGGGAAAGAACTGCGACAGCTGGGCAATCTTCGCCCGGACGGCATCTTCCGTCACAAGCTGGTTGGCACCGGGGGCCAGCTTCAGGGCCATGGCCGTGGCCGGCCTGTTGTTGTAGCGGGACGTGAAATTGTAACTCTGTGCCCCCAGCTCAACGTGCCCGATATCTCTCATGCGGACCTGGCTGCCATCCTGCTGGACCTTCAGCAGCATGTTGCTGAACTGTTCCGGCTCCGTCAGGCGGACAGGGCCGATGATGTTGGCATCAAGCCCGATCCCCTTGCGGGCAGGCAGGCCACCCAGCTCACCGGATGCCACCTGGATGTTCTGGCTCTGGATGGCACTCTGCACGTCACTCACGGTCAGGCCATATTTGTACAGCTTGTCCGGGTCCATCCAGATGCGCATGGCATATTCGGACCCGAAAAGCGTATGATCCCCCACACCGGAAATGCGGGACAGCGGGTCCATCACGTTGGACGCCACGTAATCCGAAATGTCCTTCCCGTTCATGCTCCCGTCAGTGGAGATGAAGCCGATGACGAGCATGAAGTTCTTGGCTGCCTTGGTGACACTCAGCCCCTGGCTGACCACCTCGGGCGGCAGACGGGGCTGGGCAAGCTGGAGCTTGTTCTGCACCTGCACCTGGGCGATGTCGGGATTCGTCCCCTGCTCGAAGGTCAGGTCGATCTCCATATGGCCGCTGCCATAGGACTGGGCAGACAGATACTCCAGATGGTCCAGACCAGACATCTGCTGGAGGATGGGCCGTACCACCGTGTTGTTGACTGTATCGGCCGAGGCACCGGGATCATCCACACTGACAGCAATCTGCGGCGGAGCAATGGTGGGATATTGGGCGATTGGCATCTGTGTGATGGACACACCACCCACAAGCATGATGATCAGCCCGACCACCCAGGCAAAGATGGGGCGGTCGATAAAGAAACGTGACAGTGACATGGGCCGTTACTCCATCCCCAGATCAGCCAGACTGACCTCATGGGGTCTGACCTCCCCTTCAGGATGAACTTTCTGCAAGCCCTCAACGATCACCCTTTCCCCATCCTTCAAGCCTCTGGTAACCATCCAGCGGGCCCCAACTGTCTGCCCCAGCCCGACCATGCGCAGATGGACGTGATTCTGCCCATCCACCACCATGACATAAGGCTCACCCTTGGGCGTCCGCTGCACGCCAACCTGCGGCAGGAGCAGGGCATTCGGGTCGCTGCCCTCCTTGATGTGGGCATGGACGAACATGCCCGGCAGAAGCAGCTTGTCCGGGTTGGGCATGACAGCACGCATCACCAGCGTCCCCGTACCGGGATCGACCGTCACTTCAGAAAGTTTCAGCTGACCTGTCTGACCATAGGTGGAGCCATCTGGCAGTTCCAGCGTCACGGCGGCCTCGCTGCCGTTCCGCTCCAGCTGGCCAGATGCCAGCTCACGCCGCAGGCGGATCATGTCTTCTGCCGCCAGATTGACATCCACATAGATCGGGTCCAGCCGTGTAACCACGGCAATGGGGTTACTCTGATTGGCCGTGACCAGTGTACCTGCCGTGTAAAGCGTCCGGCCGATGCGTCCATCAATTGGTGACTGCACATGAGTGTAGTTGAGATTGACCTGGGCCGTTTCGACGGCGGCCTGTGCCTGCACCACCTCGGCATCCGCCTGACGGGCCGTAGCCAGCGCATTGTCATATTCCTGACGGCTGATAGCCCTGGGCCCGACAAGAGCTTTGTAACGCTTCAGCTGGGCATGGGCACGGATGGCGCTGGCCTGGGCCTCCATCAACCGCCCGCGGGCCTGGTCATACGCCGCCTGAAACGGTGCAATATAAATCTGATAGAGAGGCTGCCCGGCCTGTACGTCCTTGCCCTCCTCAAAGGTGCGGGAAACGAGCACGCCGCTGACCTGCGGGCGAATCTGTGCCTGTTCGTAGGCATCCGTCCGACCCGGGAGTGATGTTTCCAGCGGAACGCTCTGCCTGTGCAATGTCATGACAGCAACGGACTGGGGCGGCGGTGCTGGGGGCGTTTTCTTCTGACATCCGGCCAGAACCCCAAAACCCAGCAGGGCCGTACTGCCATAAATGACCGTCTGGGACAGACGCACAGCCAGTTTCGGGCGGAACATGAGCATAAACGTGACGGCCTCTCTGAGGAATGGACATGGGGCAACAAAGCTACAGGCAAAAAAGACCGCCTGCACCATATCACGCCATGAAAAAAACGTAGTGGAAGAGGAAACTATCCAGTTTCCTCCCCGCCGGTCAATCCCATCCCTGCTCTCTTCTCACAAAAAGATCATGAAAACGGTCTCTTTTCATGCAGGGCTTGACAGACCCATGCCGGAATCGGGCACAAGGCAAAACTTCTTCTTCCATCTCGCAAGGAGCGTGGTGCCATGCAGCCTCATGATGACACGGACCGCCGCAGCACCATTCTCCGGGTCGCCTGCACACTGCTGCAACAGCAGGGCTACCATCACACCACGATGGACCATATCGCCCACCATGCAGGAATGTCGAAAAAGACGCTCTACCTCTTTTTCCCCTCCAAACGGAACCTGCTGGAACAGCTCCTGCTCTCCGAGCTTTTTGTCCCGCTTACCCCCTCCCCCATCCCGGAAACCGGGATGGAAGACCAGCTCCGTGCCATGGTGTTCCAGATGGCGGAAATTCTCCTCTGCGAAAAACGCCTCGGCCTGATGCGCACCATCATCGGTGAAACAAACCGTTCCCCCTCCATCCAGCAGCTCATGACAGAGCTCTTCCATAACGCCGGCAGCAAGACAAACATCCAGAACTGGCTTGAGGTACAGAAAAAGGCCGGACTGCTGCATTTTGGCAATGCTGCCGATGCCGCAGACCACCTTTTCGGCCTGACCATCGGCGGCCCCATCCTGTCCCGGCTTGCCCATTGCGGGCCGGCACGTGACAGGGAAAACCTGCACCATTATCTGGAAGAAGGACTCCGCATATTCCTGCATGGATGCCGCACCAGAGCCAGCATGACAGGCATGGCAGACCAGTAACCGCAAAATAATAGGTTGTTAAAAGTTTCTTTCCTTCCGCTGCGCATTGGCAAAGCCTTTAGTGTTAGTTATAGAATCTATTCGTAAAACACATGGCAGACCAGACGGAAGCGAAAAGGTATCACCCTGCCGGGCCATGGGCCTTCTAGACCGACCATTGCAGGATCATCGCATGACTACATCTCCCTCCGACCAGACCAGACCCAGACAGGCCAGCGCCACGGATGAAGGTTACCAGAAAGATCTGAGCCGGCGGCATGTGCAGATGATCGCCATCGGTGGAGCCATCGGCACCGGTCTGTTCCTGGGGGCGGGGTCCCGCCTCCAGATTGCTGGGCCGTCGCTGGCCATCACCTATGCCATCTGCGGTATCTGTGCCTTCATGATCCTGCGGGCCATGGGGGAACTGGTGATGTACCGGCCCAGCAGCGGCAGCTTCGTCACCTATGCCCGTGAGTTTCTTGGAGAAGGCGCCGCCTATGCGGCTGGCTGGTTTTTCTTCCTCAACTGGGCCATGACCGGCATCGTCGACATCACGGCCATTGCGCTTTACATCCATTACTGGCCGATGTTCGGCCATATTCCCCAGTGGCTGATTGCCTTGGGAGCTCTGGTTGTGGTCGGAGCGGTGAACCTCACAGGCGTGCGGTACTTTGGTGAGATTGAATTCTGGTTCTCACTGGTAAAGGTCCTCACACTGGTCATCTTTCTGGGCGTGGGCGGCTATGTCCTGCTGAGCGGCACGCACGTCGGCTCATACACGCCGGGTCTCCATCTCATTGCCGAGTCCGGCGGCATCTTCCCGCACGGAGTCGTTGCCTCGCTGATGCTGATCCAGGGTGTCGTCTTTGCCTATGCTGCAACAGAGCTGATCGGCATTGCCGCCGGTGAGTGTGAAAACCCCCGCAAGGTCGTCCCCAATGCCGTCAACAGCGTGATCTGGCGCATTGTGGTTTTCTATGTCGGGTCTGTCGCCCTGCTGGTCTGCCTCATGCCATGGTCGGCCTACCATGCCGGAGAAAGCCCGTTCGTCACCTTCTTCCACAAGCTGGGCCTGCCTGCTGCTGACAGCATCATGAATTTCGTGGTGCTGACGGCCGCCCTCTCCAGCCTCAACTCCGGTCTGTATTCCACAGGGCGTATCCTGCGTGCCCTGGCCCTTGGTGGCTCTGCCCCACAGGCCATGAGCAAGCTGAACCGCAATGCCGTCCCTTATGTGGGGATCGGAGCAACACTCTTCATCTATCTCATTGGCGTACTGATGAATTATCTGTACCCCACGCAGATTTTCGAGATCGTGCTGAGCATCTCCTCTCTGGGGATTCTGGGGACATGGGCCACCATCCTGCTCTGCCAGCTGCGCCTGCACAGAGCCATAAAACAGGGGCGCATTGCCAGGACAGGCTTCGCCATGCCGGGAGCCCCCTATACAGGCTGGCTGACACTGGCCTTCCTGGTGATGGTCCTGATCATGATGGCTTTTGATTATCCATCCGGCACCATCACGGTTGGTTCCATCCCTGTTCTGGCCCTGATCTTCTATGGCGGCTGGCTGCTCCTGAAACGCAATGATGACGAGGCCGAGTCCTGAGGGACCCGGCATCCCGCCATCACACAAAACCCCCGGCAGAGCCTGAGCCTGCCGGGGGTTTTTCATGTCTGCTGGCTGGCCCTCCCGGGAGCCGGTAGGAGGAGCAGATCAGTCCGTGTCTTCACCCTGCCCGAGTGAGCGGGTTGGGCTTCCTCCGCGAGGGCGGGTCGTGGGCAGGTTCTCACCCGTCACGGCATAATAGACACGCTCGGCCACATTGGTGGCATGGTCGCCGATGCGCTCCAGATTCTTGGCAATGAAGAGAAGCTCCGTACAGGCACGAATGTTCCGGGCATCCTCGATCATGTAGGTGACCAGCTCACGAAACACGGTCACATAATGCTCGTCCACGCCCCGATCGGCGTGCCAGACCTCCATCGCCTGGTTGGCATCGTGCGCAATGACGGCATCCACCGTCCGGCCCAGATTCTCCTTCACCAGACGCCCCATACTCCGCAGGCCGGACAGGGAAATCTGCCCGTCACCGGATGCCGCCTTGATGGCCTTGCGGGCAATGGAGGCGGCATAGTCACCAATACGCTCCAGGTCCCCCGTAATCTTCAGGGCTGCGACGATCTCCCGCAGGTCCGCCCCCATCGGGCTGCGCAGGGCCAGCAGACGGATGACCAGACTCTCGACCTCCCGCTCCAGCTCGTCCACCTCCGGGTCCAGCCTCGTGGCCTCTTCAGCGGCAGACTCGTCATGGTCGGAAATGGCACGAAGGGCAAGCCCCACCTGCTCCTCCACGATACGGCCAATCTTCACCATCATGGCCCGGAGCTGTTCCAGCTCCTGCTCAAAACTCGAGACGATATGAGAACGCTCGTGTGGCATGATCTCTCTCCCCTTCCCGCTTATCCGAACCGGCCGGTAATGTAGTCCTGTGTCTGCTTCTCACGAGGGTTGGTGAAGATACGGTCTGCCGTATCCACCTCCACCAGCCTGCCGAGATAGAAGAAAGCGACACGGTCGGCACAACGTGCAGCCTGCTGCATGTTATGCGTCACGATCGCAATGGTGAACTCTTCTTTCAGCTCATCCAGCAACTCTTCAATCCGGGCTGTGGAGATCGGGTCCAGAGCGGAGGTCGGCTCATCCAGCAGAAGAACCTCCGGCCTGGTCGCAATACTGCGGGCAATGCAGAGACGCTGCTGCTGCCCGCCGGAAAGCCCGGTCGCCGGGGCATTCAGCCGGTCCCGCACCTCGTTCCAGAGGGCGACACGGGTCAGCACGTCCTGCACCCGCTCGTCCATCTCCGTACGGTTCAGCTTCTCATGCAGGCGCACGCCAAAAGCGATGTTGTCATAAATGGACATGGGAAACGGCGTCGGCTTCTGGAACACCATCCCGATGCGGGAGCGCAGCATGTCCAGATTGATGGAATCATCAAGGATGTTGCGTCCATCGAACATCACCTCACCCGTGGCCCGCTGGCCGGGGTAAAGGGCGTAAATCTTGTTGAAGACACGCAGCAGGGTGGACTTGCCGCACCCGCTGGGACCGATCATGGCCGTCACGCAGCGGGCCGGGAAATCCAGCGAAATGCCATGCAGGGCATGGTGCGTCCCGTAATGGAAGTTCAGGTCCCGTACTGAAAGGGCGACATCCTGTACAGGTTCCCTGCCCGACAGGCTGGCAGATGACATCGAGGCAGAAGGCATGAAATTCTCTTCCCTTGATTTCAGTGACGGGATGAAAGCCGCACGGTGATGTTGATGAGCAGTACGCCGAACGTCACCAGCAGGGCACCCGTCCAGGCCAGCTGCACCCAGTCCTCATAAGAGGCACCGGCATACTGGTAGATGGCGATGGGCAGGCTGGCCATGGGCCGGGTCATGTCGGTGGACATGGTCTGATTGCCCAGCGATGTGAACAGCAGCGGAGCCGTCTCCCCCCCCATGCGGGCCAGGGCCAGCAGAATGCCGGTCGTCACGCCCTTGCGGGCCGAACGCAGGCAAAGGGACAGGATGACCCGCCAGCGGGCCGCTCCCAGGGCCGCTCCCGCCTCCCGCATGGCCGTTGGTACCAGGCGGAGCATGTCCTCCGTTGTCCGCACGATGAGAGGCAGGGCCAGCACGGCCAGCGCCACAGCACCGGAGAACCCGGAAAAGTGACCGAATGGCACGACAAGCAGCTGATAGACGAACAGGCCGATCAGAATGGACGGGGCCGACATCAGCATGTCCGCCACAAACCGCACGGCGCTGGCGAAATGATTGCCCTTGCGCCCATATTCGGAGAGATAGATGCCGCACATCAGCCCGACCGGGGCCGCCATCAACAGGGCAAGACCCGTCTGCAAAAGGCTGCCCACGATGGCATTGGCCAACCCGCCACCAGAACCGGGAGGCCCCATCCTGTGCGTCAGTGTTGCCCATGAGAGACCTACCAGCCCACGGCTCAACAGCGTCCAGAGGATGGAGACCAGAACCAGAAGCAGGACACTCCCCGCCACAATACTGACGCCTGTCGCCACATAATCCAGCATCTGCCGCCGCAGGGCCTTGCGCCCCGGACGCCATCGCCCCGACTCAGAACCGGCCCTGTCGGCCTCGCTAGAAGATGCCGGAGAGATCACAGGTTCCGTCATTGACGTTTCCCTCTGAGACAACGTGCCAGCGCCAGGCTGACACAGGAAAGGAGCATGAGGATGAAGCCCAGCGCCATGAGAGACGAGAGACGCAGGGAGCCTTCCGGGCTTTCCGGGAACTGGAGGGCAATCAGCGAGGCCACGGTGCTGCGTGGCGCAAACAGGGACCAGCCCACGGTCGTCACGTTACCGATGATGAAAGTCACGGCCATGGTCTCACCCAGTGCACGCCCCATGCCCAGCACGATCGCCCCGATCATGCCATTGCGGGACCAGGGCACGACAATCTTGCGCATCATCTCCCAGCGTGTTGCCCCCAGCCCGTAGGCACTTTCCCGCAGCATGGGGGGAACCGCCCCGAACACATCCACCATCACCGCCGTGATGAATGGAGCGATCATCACCGCCAATATGATACCGGCCGTCACAAGCCCCGTACCAACCGGAGGACCGGAGAGCACGGACCCCAGAACAGGCACATGCCGGAAATGATGGTTCAGGAAAGGCTGTACATCACGGGCAATGAACGGGACGATGGTCTGGAACCCCCACATGCCGAAAATGATGGAGGGCACGGCCGCCAGAAGCTGGATGGTCGTCCCGACGATGGAGGCAAACCGCCCCGAGGCGATGTAGGTCAGCCAGAAGGCCGTACCAAACGCCATGGGGACGGCAATCAGCATGGCAATGAGCGTGCTGACGAGTGTCCCCAGCAGGGGGGCCAGAACCCCATATGTATCCTTGACGGGATTCCACGAGACTGTCGTGAAAAAGGAAAGGCCAAACCTTGTGAAAGCCTGCCAGCCGCCTGTGGCCATCAGCAGGATCAGCCCGCCAAGCATGGCCAGCACCAGCAGTGAGCAGAGCAAGAGCAACCCATGGAAAACGGCGTCGAACCCCGCTCTACGGTGTGATGAACGCAATACGGGCGTCATGCGCATGTATCCGAAGCCTTGACCGTTTCACCTTCAGAGGCCTGCCCTCATGATGAAGGATGCCTCGCCTTCGTGCATTACCGTCCCTGCCCGCAAAGAACAACCGTCAGAAAAAGCGATTGTCCCACTTTGATGGTGGAAGAACCCGCTTTTTTCTGTATTCCTCATTTCGGAATGAAAAATGCCATGTGTCTGGCACGGAAATATTTCACAATTATGAAACAGACCTCTTTCACCAGACCTTGATTTCAGGAGAGGACAATGCCTGCACATCAGTTCCAGGGTTTTGTTGATACGGTGGACAGCCAGAACGGCATCATTGCAGGCTGGGCTGTCAACCTGCACGAGCCGTCCCGTGTTGTCCTGCTGCATGTCCTGGTGGATGGCCAGGAAGTCATGCAGGTTCTCTGCGACCTCAAACGGGAGGATGTCCGCCAGATCCTGCGTATTCCCAGCAACAAGCTGGGCTTCCGCTTCAGGCTCCCCCCGGAAGCCTGTGATGGCGCACAGCACGGCATCTCCATCCGCTTTGATGACCGCACCGCCCTTCTCTTCCCCGATGAGGACCAGCCCGACAGGGCGCATGAGACCCTCACCTTCTCACGCCCGCCCCAGACCGAATATCAGAGCTGCGTTGATGGCATGTTCGAAGGGCTGCTGCGGGGCTGGGTCGTTTCCCGCAATCATCCGGGGGCTGACTGGTCCGGCCATGTTGTCGTGTCTGTCAGGGTGGATGGTGTGCCGGTCGGGACTGTCCGGGCCGACTGCTACCGGGGCGATGTTGTCGAGTTCCTGAAAAGCGCCCCCAACTGCGGATTCGAGCTGCCCATCCCCCAGCGCTATCATGATGGCCTTCCCCACGAGATCACCATTACCAGCCTGCCTGACGAAATCCCGCTTGTCGGCAGCCCGCTGGTCACGGCCCTGGCCGATGACCAGCTGACGGCAAAACTCGTACAGATTGAAAACAGCATCGCCGCCCTGCACCAGCAGCTGACAGCCCTGCGCAACACCACACGCTCGCTGATTCCCCGCAAGCCGCTCAGCCTCCAGCATTATGACCGCTGGGCAAAAAGCTATTACCCCCTCCTGCGGGAACAGACAGCCCTGCTGCGCAAGGCCCGTCCGCTGAAGGAAACACCTCTCGTCTCCGTCCTCTGCCCGACATGGCGGCCAGATGAGGCGGAGTTCCGCGCTGCTGTCGAATCCGTCCTGGACCAGACCTATGAAAACTGGGAGCTCATCCTTGTCGATGATGGCAGCCAGTGTGAACGGACCAGAACGCTCCTCAGGGAATATGCCCGGAAAGACAGAAGAATCCGCACATTCTCACTGAAAGTGAACCGGGGCATTGCCGGGGCAACCAACAAGGCCATCAGCCACGCAAAGGGCGCCTACATTGCCTTCTTCGACCATGATGACCTGCTGGTGGATGTCGCCCTGGAGAACATGGTCCGGGCTGCGCTGGAGACCGGCGCCAGGCTGCTCTACTGCGACGAGGACAAGGTGGATGCTGGAGGGCACTTCCTCGAACCAAACCTGAAACCCGACTATGACTACCGCTACCTTCTGGGTTGCAACTATATCTGCCATCTCACCTTCATGGAGGCAGACACTGTCCGCCAGACCGGCCCACTGGACAGCCGCCATGACGGGGCACAGGACCATGATTTCCTCCTCCGTGCCGTAGAGATCATCCCGCGCGAGGCCATCCACCACGTACCGGAAATTCTGTACCACTGGCGCAAGAGCCCCAACTCCACGTCCAGCAGTGTCAGCAACAAGGGCAATGCCATCCGGGCCGGTGAAGCCTGTATCACCGAACATCTGAAACGCCGTGGCATCAAGGCGACCGTTTCTTCCGTGGAGCATCTCAGCCTCTATTCCATTCGCTGGCCGTTCCAGAAGCAGCCTGCCGTCAGCATCATCATCCCCTTCCGGGACCAGCTGGACATGACACGGCGCTGTGTTGAATCCCTCCTGGACACCCAGACCTACAGTGCCTTCGACATCATCCTTGTGAACAATTTCTCTACAAACAGGGAAACGCTGGCATGGCTGGACGGAATACGGAACCATGACCGGATCAGCATCCTGCATGTAGAAGAAGCGTTCAACTACGCCCGGCTCAACAATCTGGCAGCCAGACACAGCAACAGCGACCTGCTGCTTTTCCTCAATAATGACGTCATCGTCACCCAGCCGGATTTCCTCAAACGGATGGTGCAGGAAACACAGGCCGCACCGGATGTTGGCGCCGTCGGGGCCCGGCTCCTCTACCCCAATGGCACCATCCAGCATGCTGGTGTGGCTGTCGGGCCAGACATCATCGGGGTCCATGTCCATCGTCTCCAGCCGGCGAAAGCTTTCGGCTACATCGGGCGCCTGTGTATCAGCCACGAGGTGACGGCCATCACCGGGGCTGCCATGCTGGTCTCCCACCCGCTCTTTGATGCCATGGGGGGATTTGATGAAGTCGGCCTGACCGTTGCCTACAATGATGTCGATCTCTGCCTGAAAATCTGCGACAACGGGTACCGCATCCTCTTCTGCGCCGAGGCGGAAGCCGTCCATCATGAGAGCTTCTCCCGGGGGAGTGACGACCGCCCGGAACATGAGGCCCGTTTTTTCAACGAAAAACAGATCATGCTGGAACGATGGAAAGACAATCCGCTCTTTAAAAATGATCCGGCATACCCACATTATTTCCGGCAGGACCTGAGGACCTTCTTTGACCTCCGCAACCCAGAGGATTTATGGTCCTGAGGGTGACGAGGCCCGGAGGAGTCCCTCCCGGTTTCTGAAAAAGTTTTCTCCCCTCCAGTGAAGGACGGGAGAACACGAAGGAGCACTATGATGAGCAAGATCAATCATTACCACACCAGCAACAACACACCGGACAACACGAAGGCTGTTTCCATCGAGACACTGAATGCTCGTCTGGCTGACCTGATCGACCTGGCACTGGTGACCAAGCAGGCCCACTGGAACCTCAAGGGTGTCAACTTCATCGGCGTACACGAGATGCTGGACGGCTTCCGCAGCGGGCTGGATGGCTTTGTCGATACCGCCGCAGAGCGTGCCGTCCAGCTGGGTGGCGTGGCTCTCGGTACCGTGCAGACAGTGCAGAAGAACACCAACTGCGCTCCGTACCCCACGGACATCTACACCGTGCATGACCACGTAAAGGCTCTGGCAGAGCGTTATGGCGTCGTGGCCAACAAGGTCCGTGAAGCCATCAAGGTGACGGCCGAAGCTGGCGATGAAGATACATCCGACATCTTCACCGAGATCTCCCGCGGGCTGGACAAGAACCTCTGGTTCCTCGAGGCTCACCTCCAGGCTGAAGCAGGCCCCCGCTAAGGGTTTGGGCCACACCGGGGCCTTCGGGCTTCGTGCTGACCGGGAAAAGGCATGTCTCCCACAGGGGCATGCCTTTTTCTTTGCCCGACACCCGCATCCCTTTCAGGCATGAAAAAAGGGTGGCCACAGCCACCCTTTCCCGATCTCCGCACCATATCTGCCCTCAGAGGGACAGAGCCAGATGAAGCCGTGCGAAATAGAAAGGATCTTCCTTCAGGACATCCTTGACAGCACGACCATCCGGCAGGACGTCATTTCCGGCCCCCAGATCATCCGGCATGTAATCGGCACGCCAGTCCTTGATGTTGGCATCTGCAGGCAAAGGCTGAAGAACAGGCTGGTCCGGTTCGGACACGGCCTCCGGCTCGGCCTCCACAACAGGTTCAGGCACGGCAGGCGGAACTCTCTCGGGCTTCAGGCTATTCATGATCGCCCTGAAATCCTCTTCCCCCAGAGGCCCCGGTATGCCCCCCCGCTCCCGCTGCACGATCCAGCCCTCGGTCACGCTCTTCAGCATGGCTTTCTCTGCCGGATTCTCCTCAGCCCCAGCCTGCCCGGCCCACCAGCTCCGCCAGGCAGCATCTTCCAGCTGGGCAAAGTCCTCTTCCGTCAGCCGCTGCGGCGCAGAAGACGGGGATTTCTTGACAATCCAGCCAGCCACCAATGCCTGAAAGGCAGCCCTGTCCATCTCCGGCATGTTCATATTCCCTCACGACCTGTCATTCTGCCTATCAAGGCCTCATACTGGGCAAGATACTGCCTCACATCCAGCACATTTTCTGCATGGCGCCGTACATTATGAGCCAGCGTCTCGGCAAGTGTCCTGTTTTCCAGAAGGTGCAGGACAGCATCACCGATGGCATCCGGTTGCAAGAAGGGAACCAGAAGAGCCGTCTCCCCGTGCGTCAGATATTCCCGCACCGGGGCCGTATCACTGGCCACAAGCGGACAGCCCACGGCCATGGCCTCCCTGAGCGACCATGACAGGACAAAAGGGTAGGTCAGATAGATGTGGGCATCCGAACGCTGCAGAACCCGGACCATCTGCTCCCTCTCCAGCCAGCCGACAAAATGGATGCGGGAAAGATCAAGTTTGCCCTCAAGCTCCCTCAGCATGGTCTGCCGCCAGGTGCCGCCACCCGCCGGGGGAAGACCATAGCTGACATCCTCCTGCCCCATCAGAATGACCCGGCAGTCCGGCCGAGCCTTCATCAGGGCGGGAAGAGAGCGCATGAAGCTGTGGAACCCCCGGTATGGTTCCAGATTCCTGGCAGCATAGGTCACCAGCGTCTCATAAGGGGCAACGCTGATGCTTCCCAGCCGGAATGGCTTCTGCCGCAACGAAGGGTCAGGCCGATACTGGGTGAGGTCAACCCCCTCATCCAGCAGGGTGATCTTCTCCTGCGCCCAGGCCGGATACGTTCCCAGCTGGAAACGGGTCGGTGTCTGCCCCTCCCCCGGCCCGGCCAGTGCCTGAAGATTGATGGCATTCTTGCAGCGGATCAGAAGGCCCGCTTCCTGCGGCATGGGGAACTCCGGGTCAAACCCTATGTCCCGGTCTTCCAGACCATAATAGAACTCGAAATAACCCAGCACAGGCACACCGGGAAAGACTGAATCGATATTCAGCAGCTCCCCCCAGCCATGATGCCCAATGATAATATCTGGCCGGAACCCAAGATCCCGCAACGACCGGGCCACTGTCGCAATGGCCTCAGACCGATGGATGGCGTGGTCCATCTCCCGGACGAACGGATGCGCCCCATCCTGCCTCACCTCCGGCGGACGATAGAGCACCCGGCGGACACCGGGAATATCCGGCCCCTTGCCCGCCGTGATGAACACAACGTCATGCTCCGGCCTGCGGGCCAGATGAGCCACCATATGGGCATATTGCGCTGGGAAGCTCTGATGAACAAAAAGAAAACGCACCACTTCCCCCGGCCTGATCATGCCCCTGACGCCCTGTCAGGGCCGTTGCCTGCAACCCCCTTCTACGGCCTTATTTGCGCTTGCCAGAAGCCGCCGCAGCCTAGTTTTTCCCCTGCCCCTTCACCGGGACAAACTCAAGCTGGAACCCTTCCAGCGGGGCCAGACTCTCAGCCTGAAGAGCCTCCTCTCCCCCCTCGATGGGCCCCACCTTCGTGCCATCCGTAAAGCTGGCCGCCAGCCTGACCGTCCATTTATGGGCAGCCTCACCCTTCAGGCGGACCCGCAGCCCCAGAATCGGCAGGGACATCCCCCGTGAACCACAGAACTGCCCTCCCTCGGACCAGGGAGACAACCAACCACGCCCCAGAACGGCCTGATATTCAATATCCTTGGCCCGGACAGGCCCCTCGGGACGAACGGCGAAACCCTCGATCCAGCGTTTGCTGTCGACCTGTCCGATCCATTCACCAAGAGCACCGCCCACATCACCACGACGCTGGATATGGGCCACAACATCCCGGGTTGCTCCACCAACAGCACCAGAGACGGAAGCCTTGCTGCCACCAACCCGGTTCCCTTCCGCCATGGCGCCCGCAGCTGGGTCCGCCGGTACCCCACTGATAAGGCTGATCACCTGAAGGCGGGGCGTTTCACTTCCTGCCTGACCATCCTGATAGGTCGTCACCATCACACCGGCAGGACCACGCCTCACCCTTACCAGCGCAGCGCTGTTGGCAGCTCCCATCCAGCCATCGGCAGCAAACGTGACAACCTCGACAGCATCCTCCGGCACACCCGGTGCCCGGGATATCCGCACACCCGGCAGTCCGCTCGGCCCAGCTTCCACCTGGCCCGGGGCGTGAAACACACAAAAAACGCCGGCGTCCAGCGTCATCACGTGGGCTCCCGCCTTCAGGTCCACAACACGATGACGAGGCTGTTCTGTGTCCGTCTCTGGCATGCTATCTCCGATGATCATCTTCCATGCGTCAAGCGCGAGGCGCCCACATTGCACAGAACATCTTAAAACGTCCCTGTAATCATAACTGATTTGATAATATTCTGCAAAATGTCATCGTCATATATGGGCACGGTTCACTCCTGGCGACATTTTTCCCGCAGGAAAACACCAGCCAGCCGTTCCACCGGAAGCCCCAGCGGCAGAACCTGTCCCCAGGCTGGCCCCGCCTGCCTGAGACGTTCCGCAGAAGCACCGATATCAAAGCCCACGACCGGCAGCCGGGCCTTCCACAACCAGCCCAGCGCATAGCACCATGTCTCGGGGGCAATGGATGTCACGAAACCAACATCCGCCTTCACATCCTCTATCAGGGGCAGAACATCCCTGTCCTCATAAGAGCCAGTCACCCTGATGCCCGCCGCAAGGCTGGCCGTGTCATCATGTGTACTTCCAACAACTATGAGTTGCAGAGGAAGCCCTTCCCTCTGGATGTGCTGCCCCAGCGCCAGAAGCACATCATGACCTTTCCAGCGGCTGATTCCCCCCAGAACCAGTATTTTCAGAGGCCGCTCCGGCGTTGGGAGGCGCTCACTGCGCAACAGGGGGCCTGATGCCCTGATCTGCCAGTCATCTTCCAGCGGCTCGATGCTGATATCCCCAAGGCCGGGCATGTGCCGCCTCAACCGAGAGGCCGCATCCATGGACGGGGCCACGATCCTGCGGGCCTGACGCAGCTCCCTGTCCGAGCGGGCCAGAAAAGCAGGCAGTGTCAGCCCATCATCCGCCAGCACGCTGCCCCGCCCCAGACATTCCATGCAGCCCGCCATGGAGGGTTCCCCGCAATAGCGGCCATGCCTGTCCAGCAGTGCGATGCGGGGACAGAACCAGACATGGTCATGCACATGGACATCATACGGCACGCCCAACTGCTGCGGCAGGTCACGCAGGCCCGGCTCATGGCCCAGCATATGGTGCCACACAACAAGACGGACGCCGAGCTGGCGCAGAAAAGCCAGCAGCACGGGCTGTTCTGCTGGCAGGGTGAACACCAGATTGGGGGCCTCCAGCCCTTCCACGGGGCTGACCACCCGGCAGCCTGTTTCCGTGGGCTCCAGAATGATGGGCAGAAGCCCCGCCTGCCCCAGCAGGGCCGCCTGCTCTCTCACAGCACGGGCCACCCCTCCGCCCCCACGATGCTGGAACAGGGCCACCGCTCCGACAAAACGCTCCCTGTGCTGGCGCAGCCGCCGCCCGTCCAGCAGCCGGCGGTAATCCCGCAACGGATTCACCTTCTTCCACCGCTGTATGGCCGCATCATAGCCGGGATACAGGCGATTCAGTATGTCCAGATTGCGACGCAGGAGAGGCACTGCCTCCTGCCCGAAAGACCCATGCCCATGGTGCAGGACATAGACATCCACAGCGGCCAGATGGCGGAAGCCAGCCTCGCTAGCCCGGAGGCAGAAATCATTCTCCTCAGCATAACCCTGGGCAAAATAAGCCCCTCTCAGTTGCCCCACCTCGGCCAGACAGGCTGCTGCAATCCCCATGCAGAACCCGTTGGCCGTCGGCAGCTCCACCACCGGCCGGACACTTTCCGCCTGTTCCTGCAAAAGCCTGTCCATGGCGGCCAAGGCTGCGGGATCAGGCGCCGGGTTGTCACGCTCATGCGACGGATAGGATGTCAGCCCCCCCGCATTGGAGAAAGGCGTGACCGTCCCTGCCCGCTCAAGACGCAACCAGTGGCACAGGCGCTCCACCCAATTGCCAGAAACGAGCGTATCACTATTGAGCAGAATGACATCCCACCCGGCTGGCACAAGAGCCATTCCAGCATTGATGCTGCTGACAAACCCCTGGTTCGTCATCTGCCGGTGCAGGATGATACGGCCCGCTGCCGCCAGCCTGTCCAGATGATCCCGAATCCCGGCATCCGGGGACGCATCATCCACGATGATGAGGCGACAGGAGTCCGGCATGGTGGCCAGAACGGAGGCCAGACAGGCCCGCACCTCGGCCTCCCCCCGATAGACCGGCACAATGATGGCACAGCCTGTCCCCACAGCGTCTTTCCGCCTGTCGGCCCCGCCGCGCTTCCGGACCATGCGGCACCCCGATTTCGTCCAGCCCTTCCTCCTGTTTCCCCCCTCTTCTGGCGTACGCATCAGCTGTACCAAGGCGGGATCAAGCGGAGCGCCCTTCAGCAGGCGGTCATACTGATCCTGAAAACCGGTCGGGCGGTGCAGCAGGCGGGGCCAGTCCGCATAAGGCAGGTAAAAACCCCGGGGCCGTTGCAGCAGGGCTGTACTGCTGAAGGCTTCCGCAGGACGGTCCACCCGTAGCGGATCCTCATGCCCCTCCACCCACAACCATGGCAGAAAGTCCGGCTCACCAGGATACCACAACCAGCCCCGGACACCCTCCGCCTCCGCCATGACCAGCGACTGGCAACGTATCAGGGCCTGTATGTCGATCGGGCTCCCCAATACCGGCCGGTCATGACACAACACGACAAGCTGCTGACCCCGCCACCATGGTCCGGCCTCCTCCGGCACCAGCCGGGCCAGATCATGCACACCGGCTGTCACTGTTCCCAAACGTCGGCCATCCAGCACAAGGTCCACCGGGCCAACTGCACGCAGCCGCAGAGCCCCCGCATTGGACAGCACGGCCCAGCCCGGCACCCCGAGAGGAAAAGACAGGCTGTCCGCCAGGGCATGATGCTCCACCGTCAGACTGTTCCGGGACAGGACCTGCCCCATGATGCGGGCCGCTGGCCCGGTGGCCCCGCATCGCAGATACCCTCCTGCCAGAGCCAGCCCGGCTTCCCGCAGCCCATACCGGGCCCACAGACGTTCCAGCCGCGGCAGGGCCTGCGGAATGGCACCACTCTCCAGCAGAGCCATGGCACAGGTAAAGCTGATATTGTCATCCCGCCCGGACAGCGCTTCGGCCCGCTTCAGCCAGAAGAGACCATCCTCCCGCCTGCCCTGGGTCAGGCAGGCCCGGCCTTCATCAAACGCAGTCTGGATGGCCTGCATATGCCGGGCTGTCCAACGAGCCTCATCCTGTACCCGGAGAAGACGACCATAACCCGGGATGAAGCTGGCCTGCATCTTCACCGGCTGATCCCGGTCTCCACTGCCGCCATGTCCATCAAGGCGGGGTCCTGCGAGGCCTCAGCAGAAGGGTCTGCCAGACTGTCCAGCAGGGTCTGTGCCTGTTCAATTCCCTGCCGTGCAGCCTGCCCCAGCCAATACCGGGCCTGCTCGCCATTCTCAGGCCCACCCAGCCCCCGGAGCAGGTAGCGCCCCAGCATCATCTGGGCCAGACCATGCCCCCGTTGTGCGGCTTCCTCGAAACATTCACGGGCCCGCTCCAGATCGACCGGCACATCGTGACCACCCCCATGCATGGCACCAAGGGAGAAATAGGCCTCTGGCAACCCGGCCTCGGCGGCTTTCTGGTACAGCTCCAGCGCCCTTGCATGGTCCCGGCTTCCGCCCACCTGCCCTGTCACGAGCAGCTGCGCCACACTGACACAGGCTTCCGGCATACCCTGGCGGGCGGCCTTGTCCATCCAGAGAAAACCATCTTCCCTGCTCTGTACCACGCCACGCCCTTCAAACAGCATACGGCCATACCAGTACTGTGCGTTGACGACACCTTCCCGTGCCAGACCCAGCCAGTAGAAGGCCTCCGTCTCATCTGCCGTGCCCCCTACACCCTGCGCAAGACAGACGCCCAGATTGAAGGCACCAAGCAGATTTCCGCCTTCCGCCTGCTGCCTGAGACGCTGCTGGAGGCTGCGCTGTTCATCTTCCGGGCGGGTCACACCGGCCAGCACCAGATTGCCAAGGTCTGCATCGGCCATATGGTCCCCCAGCATGGCAGCATGGTTGAACCACTGGGCCGCTTTTCTCTCATCCCGTGGGACGCCGGTTCCTGTCAGATACAGCACGGCCAGCACACGGGCCGCAGGGGTATGATGCTGTTCAGCAGCAAGCTGATACCAGCGGGCGGCCTCCATCGGGCGCCGGAGCAGTTCTTCCCCCCGGATGTACAGGTCTCCCAGCAGGGCCGCTGCCTCGGCATCCCCGCCATAGGCTGCCCGGCGCAGCCAGCTTTCCCCCTGGATGACATTGACCTCTACCCCAACGCCTTTCAGGAGCATCAGCCCGTACCGGGCCTGGGCAGACGGAATGTTCTGCTCGGCGGCTTTCAGATAATGACTGGCAGACTTCCCGGCATCACGGGCCTGGCCACTGGCACCATGCTCGTAAATCCACCCCATGGCAGCATTGGCCAGACCGATGCCACCCTCTGCGGCCTGCTGGAGAAGCTCCACAGCCTGCGCCCGCTGACTGTCATCCTCGGCCTCATCCAACAGGATGAGTCCCAACCCGAGCGCCCCCTGCAATGACCCGCCCCGCACAGCTTCGCCATACCAGTGACGTGCAGCCTGCCTGTCCTGCAGGTCATCAGGACCATGATTGAAAATATGCCCCAAAAGGGCCTGGGCCTCGACATGCCCGGCGGCGGCACTTTTTTCCGCCCATATGCGGGCCCGGGCAAAATCCGGCTTGTGGGCATCCATGGCATCCGTATCAAAACGCTCATAGAGGCCACTGCCTGCGGGAACGGTCCTGGCCGGGTCAAATCCGTCCGGCACACCCATGGCGAACAGCGTAGCCAGCGTAAAACTGGCCTCGCCAAGACCAGCCTCCGCCGCAACAAACGTCCAGCGGGCACCTTCCTCCAACGAAGAAGGCGTCCCCTGACCGGACAGATAACACTGCCCAACCCTGTATGCCGCCTCTGGAACGCCCGCATTTGCAAGTTTTGCGAAAAGGGAAAAAGCCTGTGGCGTTTTCCCCTCTTCCAGCAACCGGGTTGCCCGGGCAAGCCTGCGAGCTTTGGTGTCAAAAATGGCAAGCCTGCGTGCCATGGCCATGAGCCAACCTCCGCCTTTAAGAGGGCTCTCTCATACCCTCTGTTGCTGCGGGTACAACGCGACTGAACAGATATTTCAGGATCGTCCGCTTGCCGACATCAATATCGGCCGTCACTGGCATACCCGCACTGGGATGGAAGAAAGAAGGCTGACCATGAAGGGTATATTTGTCAATTCTTAGCCGGACACGATAGAAAATGACAGAATCACCCTGTTTCATCATGGCAGAAGGATCAATCCCGGCCCTGATGTTCCCCTCGACCATTTCAGGTGGCAGGAACGTATCGGCACTGATGATGCTGACCGTACCCTTCGCCCCGCCATACTGGACATAAGGGAAGCTGGCAAACTTGATGATGGCATGATGGCCCTGCCGTACGTAGGCGCTGTCCTGCGGGCTCATGAGAGCCTCCACCTCCAGCCCGCTGTCGGTCGGCTCCAGCGTCATCACCCGCAGGGTGGGTTCCACCGTCGCTCCGACAGAAATGGGGGCTATGGTCAGCACGACACCATCCTGTGGGGCCCGCAGATCGATTTCCTTCTGCTGGACACGCCCTTTGCGGTAGTCACTCCTCAGCTGGTCCAGCCGCCGCTCGCCAACCACGAGCATTTCATAGATCTTCGTCTTCCATGACTGGATATAGCTTTCCCGCAAGGCCCTGAGGGCGCTCAGACGGTTTTCCGTAGCACCAGCCGTCTGCTGGGCAGAGATCAGCGCCCGCTCCGTATCCATCACGGCGTCCTGTGCCCCGAGGGTGGAAAGACGGGACCCCACGGCTTCTTTCTGCTCCCGTTCCCGCATGTCCAGCACGGCCTGCGTGACCTTCAGCTTGCTGGCATACATGGCCGCACTGGCCCTGGCCGCCTGAAGGTCGTTCTGCATTCCGGCGATGCGACGGTCAAAATCCGCAACGTGGGACTGATAATCCACCTTCATCTGCATGAAGACCTGCGCCTGCTGGATGGAGGCTGGCACGTTCATGTCTGCCTGATAGTCCCCATCGGAGGCCTGCGCCTTGAGCCGGGACACTTCCGCCTGAAGGGACTGCATCTGGGCGGAGAGATTCTCCATGTCCACATTGCTCAGTGTCGGATCCAGACGGGCCAGAACCTGCCCTTTATGGACATATTCGCCAACCCGGGCATTGATCGATCTGACACGCCCCTGGGCCACAGGCTGTACCACCACGATGGGAGCGGTCGAGATGATCCGCCCCGTGACAGTCACGACCTTGTTGAGCGGGAACAGCGCCATGGCCGCCACGCTGGCCAGCACCAGCGACCCCACAAGCCACGTGATGTAGCGTGCCGAGGCCGTCATGGGCAGATTGACCATCCCCAGCGTAGGAGAATGGAACTCCAGCAGGGCTATGGGCATGTCCTCCGGGGCAAACGGATCATCCGCCTTACGTGGCCCCTTGTGGTTGTCCTCATCCATGTTGGGGGCAGCCTGCTGCTCTGTCTCCTGTGCGGGGCCAGACCCGGTATGCCTGCTCTCGCTCATCATTCCTGCCCTCCTGAAGACGGACCATCACCTGCCTGTGCATCCTGCGAAAGATGCCGGTTCTGCTGGAGCCACAAGGTACGGTACACGTCGCAGCGTTCCAGCAGGACCTCATGCGGAGCAATATCAATGGCCCGCCCCTGATCCATCACGGCAATCTGGTCACAATCCACCAGCGAGGACAGACGGTGCGACACGATCACCATGGTCCGCCCCTTGGCCAGATTCTTCAGGTTGGCATTGACGAGGGCCTCGGATTCCGGGTCCAGCGCAGATGTTGCCTCATCAAGAATCATGAGTTTGGGGTCGGAGATCACGGCACGGGCAATGGCCAGACGCTGCCGCTGGCCACCGGAAATGTTGGTCGATCCTTCCTCGATCCACGTCTCATACCCAGCGGGCATACGCTCGATGAATTCCTCCGCACCAGCCAGACGGGCCGCCCGGATCACATCATCCAGTGTCAGACCCGGGCGCCCGGCGGTGATGTTGTCATGAATGGTGCCCCGGAAGAGGAAGTTGTCCTGAAGGACCACACCAAAAGACCGCCGCAGGTAATGGAGGTTGATCTCACGCAGGTCGACACCATCAAGACGCAGGTAACCCTGATATTCCCGGCTGACCCCCTGAAGAAGACGGGTGATGGTTGATTTACCGGACCCGGAACGCCCGACAAGGCCGAGCATGGTCCCGGCAGGAACCTCGAACGTCACGTTCGACAAGGCCTTGGTCGAAGCCCCGGGATAGGTGAAATTGATGTTGCTGAAGCTCAGCGCTCCCTTGATGGGCGGACGCATGCCGTGGGTCAGGGCGTAGGTTTCCGTTGGCTGATTGAGCACCTCGCCAGCTTCCCCCAGAGACACGGTCACTTCATTGAGGGACTCCATGATCTTGGCCAGACCGACCAGCGGCGAAGCCACACGGCCGCCCAGCATCATGAAGGCCATGAGCGCACCGCCCTGCATGGTGTTGGCGTCCGTCAGCACCAGATAGGCCCCAACCAGGATGATCCCCCGGTTGATGAACATGTTGAGCGGCTGCACCATCGTGCTGACCCAGTTGGCCAGACGCTGGGACGCCAGACGCCAGTGGATGACAACGGCCGTGCGATTGTCCCACGCTGCCCGCCGGGTATTTTCCAGCGCCAGGGTCTTGACGGTACGGATACCGGCCACGGTCTCATACAGTGTGGCTCCCCGCTGCATCTCCGCCCGGACCATCTTGCCCGCCACACGGCTGACCACAGGCAGCATGATGACCACGATCAGACCGATGGCCCCGGCAGCAACGAGTGTCAGCCAGGCCAGGGTGGAGCTCATGTAGAACAGCACCGGCATGACAACCATCAGCATGAACATGTCGAGCATGGTGTTCAGCACCTGCCCGGTCATGAAGTCACGTACCTTGAAGATGGAGTTGAAGCGCCCCAGCACCTCACCAGCCTGCTGGCGCTCATAGAACTCCAGCGGCAGGGCAAGAAGGCGGTTGAAGGCATGGAGGGAGATACGGGCATCCAGCCGGGTACTGACCACCAGTGTCAATTCCTGCCGGGCGTAAGTCAGCAGCACTTCGTACAGGCTTAGAATGACGACAAAACCCGTCAGGGAGACCAGGGTCGCCATGGAGTGATAGTTGATGACCCGGTCCACCACCTGCATGACGATCATGGCCGGGAACAGTCCCAGAACGCTCAGCACCATGGAGGAGAAGACGATGTCCCGCAGGCCCTTCTTCTCCCGCATGACCATTTTGGCGAACCAGTAGAAGTCGAAATTGGCGTCCGCCTCGGATTCATCGCTGCGTTTCTTGATGAGGACGACATCACCCGTCCAGAGCTGCATCAGCCTCAGCTCATCAATCGGAACAGGTGGCTCTCCCTCGCCCTTGAGGGGGTCCCGCAGCCAGACAATACCCTTCTCAGGGTCCGTACGGACCAGCAGGCCAGCAGACCCATCCCTGAACAGAAGCACGACAGGCGGCGTGAAGCCCAGCTTTACGAGATACCGCCACCGCAGGCGCATCCCCTTGGCCACGGCCCCAAAATCCCTGAGCCAACGGACAAGGGTTGCAGGCGACGGAGACGACTCCCCAGGCTCTGCGGCAAAGTCGTGTATATCCAGCTCGATACCATGATACCGCACCGCTGCCATGACGGCCCGCAGACGAATATAGACCGGGCTCACACGCTGTGGCCTGGCATTGCCATGGTCTGGCCCATGGGTATTGGACTTGTGGCCTCCAGCTTCCTGCCCGGAAGACTGTTCGCCAGTTGGAGGCTGGTTCTCCACAGAATATCCTTACCTTGTCTCTTCACCCGCATCAGGCGTTCTGCTGCCTGATACCCCACTCACATCATGCCAGACGGAAATCTATAGGCAGTTACAGGCCACAAGCAAGGGCACAATATGATTTGCTGTTACTTTTTGCTCATCTTGTGGTGCCTCCCTCTCTCCCCTTCCATTCTCCCAGCCAGCTCCCCATCTGGAAGGCACTGAACGGGGCCACCATGGCCTCCCTCTTGCCCAACAGCAGAAGGCCCCTCCATGCTGACACCTCCGCACCAGGCGGCATCCCTGCCGGATTTCTTTTACCGCCCCCTCACCCTGCCTGTTGCCACAGCCCCCCGCCTCGTTGCCCTGAATACGGACCTGGCACAACAGCTCGGCCTTGATGTGGACTGGCTGCACTCTGCCGAAGGGCTGGCCTTTCTCTCCCGCGGGCTGCTGCCAGGCCGGGATGACACGTCACCAGGGCCTGTGGCGATGGCCTATGCCGGACACCAGTTCGGCCAGTTCGTTCCCTCTCTGGGTGATGGCCGGGCCGCCCTCATTGCCGACTGCCAGATGGAAGATGGCTGTCTGGTGGAGCTCCAGATAAAAGGAACAGGCCCGACACCCTTCTCCCGCAGCGGTGATGGCCAGAACACGCTGGGGCCCGCCTTGCGGGAATATCTGGTGAGTGAAGCCATGCATGCTCTCGGGATTCCTACCACAAGAGCACTGGCCGTATTGACGACCGGTGACATGGTAGACCGGAGCGAGGGCCCCGTACCCGGTGCCCAGATCGTACGGGTGGCCCGCAGCCATGTCCGGGTCGGCAGTTTTCAATATGCTGCGGCGCATGGCGGGCTGGAGCATGTCCGCCAGCTGGCGGATTTCACCATCCAGCGCCTGTTCCCCGACCTCGCTGCGGAAGGGCCGGGCCGTTATCTGGCGCTGCTGAAAACCGCCATAAAACAGCAGGCCCAGCTTGTGGCACGATGGATGGAGGTCGGCTTCATCCACGGTGTCATGAACACTGACAACTGCGCCCTCTCCGGGGAAACGCTGGATTATGGCCCCTGCGCCTTCATGGACCGGTTCGACCCCATGAAACGCTTCAGCTTCATCGACAGGGATGGCCGCTATGCCTATGGCCGGCAGCCCGCCCTGGCCCTGTGGAATCTCAGCCGTCTGGCAGAATGTCTGTTTCCACTCTTTGATGACGATGAGGACAGGGCCATCGACCAGGCGCAGGAAGCCCTGCATGATTATGACGGGCTGTTCCACCATCACTGGCTGGCAGGTTTCCGGCGCAAGCTGGGACTGGAAACACGGGATGACCATGACATCCGCCTGCTGGAGCATGTTCTGGAAACCATGCATACCGGGCAGGCCGATTTTACGAACACCTTCCGCATGATGGGCTCCCCGGAAGTCGCCATCGACGGGGATTATTCAGCCCTGCGGGACCTGTTCCCCGGCAACAGGGGCCATTTCGACCTGTGCCGGACAGAAATCCTTCATCGCCTGACGCTGGAGACACGCCCGCCAGAACTCCGCCAGAAAACCATGCAGGGCACGAACCCCCGCATCATCCCCCGCAACCATCAGGTTGAAGCGGCCCTGTCACAGGCCATGACGGGCGATTACCGGCTGTTCCACAAACTTCATGAAGCCCTGAAGACCCCTTTTGCCGAGGCCGATGACGGGCTGGATGCTGCCCCCCGGCCAGAGGAGGAAGTCCACCACACATTCTGCGGGACATGACACTCCCCGCCACTGTCAGGCGGGGAAAGCTCTTTTCACTGCGTCAGGCTGCGGACACGCTGAAGGGCCTGATCCAGCCCTTTCGTCGAGAAAAAGAGCTTCATCGGCTTGCCGGAAAACGTCATGGCCGTGAAAACCGCCTTCGGCTCTTTCAGCAGGCTGGCCCATTGCTGGTCATCAAAGCTCAAGGGAACAAGGCACCCTGTCGGCAGGCAGGTGGAAAAGGAATAGACATCCCCTACAGGCTGGGAGGCGTTGGTCAGTGTCAGGCCACGAACCAGGTCCAGCCCGAAGGGCACCGTAGCCACACCACGCACCTGCGTTCCGTCAGTCTCAAGACGGATGCTCATGACCCGCCTGTGGGACCGGGGCTCCAGCGCCTGCTGCTGCATGGCGCACTGAACATGACCATCCCCCCTGCCCCATCATCAGGTGCCAGGCAGGCCACATCCCAGTCCTGATAACGCTCCCGCAGGGAGCTGGCCCCGTTGGGCAGGCTGGACGCCGCATAGGCGAACACCCCCGACAGAAGCACACAGCCCCAGAGCCCCCCCAACAGTCGCACCGCCACACCACCTTTTGCCATGGTCTTTTTTCCGTCCCGAGCCATTTCAGTCGTCCGGCCTTATAGACCATAGGACCCTGCTGGTCACCAGCCTGTCAGTTGCTTTCCCACCAATGCCGCTGCGCCATCCGGGCGGCCGTGCCCACATCCGCCTTCAGTTTGGCATCGCCCTGCGAGGTCTGGATCACACGGTCCGTCTCGGCCTGTTTCCGGGCGAGATCGGCCTTGATGACGTCATCCTCCCGGCTGGCCCTGGTCTCCAGCATCTTCAGCTTGAGCTGCTCTTCCTTCAGCTCAAGCTCACGGCTGGCCTCCTTGTAACGCCGGTCATCCTGCCATTCCGCATCACTGCGGGAATTGCGGGCAGCCGCAATGCGGGCGGCACTGTCCGCTGCCTGCCGCCGCAACCTTTCCTGCCTCTGCTGCGTCGCCCGGGCAGCCTGCTGCTGGGCGGCCTCCAACGCCAGACGGCGCTGGTCCTGACTGTCCTGGATGCGCCCAAGTGTCTCGAGCTGGGCAGGGTCTGTCGCCTGTGCAAGGGCGGCACCCCCCATCCCCCAGGGAGCTGCCAGAACCAGAGCCAGCAACATACGATTCCATCCACCTGAACGCATCATTCCATCCTCCTCCGGGAAAGACTCTGCCTCAACGCTTCGGGCAGGCCGCATTGGGCTGGACACGGGTCCCATTCTCACCCGTTGACACCAGCAGTGCCGTACCGGGCCGGTACTCGCAAGTCCGGCCCACCTGTGTGGAGAGCAGGACATCCCCGCCAGCCCGGTCCTGGTAAGCAATCGTCACACCATCAACAAGCGTATGACCACCCACAGCCTGCCCACCCACAAGGGATCCCCCCAGGGCACCACCGGCACCAGCAGCCAGACCACCGCCCCAGCCAGCATGACCAGCACCAACGGCCAGACCACTGCCAAGAGCTGCCCCCAGAATGCCACCGACAATCTTCGCCGTATCGCGGTTACGGGAATTGTCCACGTTCACACGGGCAGCAGACACGGAAATGATCTGCACGGCACGGCCCCGCTGCACGGTATTGACCTGGGACTGGTCATAGACATCCGGCCGTGACTCCTGTCCCGGCGTCACACAGGCACCCAGAGCCAGAAAAGGTACGATCATGACAGCCATCAGGCCACGGGTTTTCAACATGGTCTCTCCACTCTCCAGAACAGCCCACCACAGAATACAGACAGGGCCATGAAAAAAGCCTTCCATTACAGGAACATCCCTCCAGGCAGCACCACCCGGGAAGGCCAACCATCCCTTTTTCCAGAAACAGGAACCCCATCGTCAAGCCGGATTCGTGCAAAATTCTTCCACCTTTACGGGACATCACCGGTCCGATAGTGAACCAGTTCATGTTTCCCTGACTGTCAGACGGACCCAGCCCCATGACCACTGCCAGCACCCTCCCCCATCTCTGGCTGCCCTACAGCCAGATGCAGACCGCCCCCATGCCGGTGGAGGCTGCCGCCACCTCCGGCAGCACCATCACCCTTGCGGATGGACGGACGCTTGTTGATGGCATCGCCTCATGGTGGACGGCCTGCCACGGCTACAACCATCCCCATATCCGGCAGGCCCTCGTCCGGCAGGCAGAAACGATGCCGCATGTCATGTTCGGCGGGATGGTCCACCAGCCCGCCATGACACTGGCCCGGCGTCTGTCAGACCGGCTGCCCGGCGATCTGGAGCGGGTCTTCTTCACCGATTCAGGGTCCGTGGCGATGGAGGTGGCAGCCAAGATGGCCATCCAGTACCAGCTCAACCAGGGGCGGGAAGGGCGGCACAGGCTCCTCTCCTTCCGGGGCGGGTATCATGGGGACACGCTGGCCATGATGGCCGTCTGCGACCCGGAAGAAGGGATGCACCGCCTGTTCGGAGAGGCACTGACACCGCAGATCATTGCCGACCTCCCCACCACGCCCGGGACGCTGGCGGCACTGGAAACCCTTCTCTCCGAGCGGAGCCACGAGATCGCCGCCATCATCACCGAACCCCTCGTGCAGGGGGCAGGCGGGATGCTCTTCCATGGGCCGGAAACCCTCCGTCATCTCCGCCGTCTCTGCGATGACCACGGCATCCTGCTCATCATTGATGAAATCTTCACCGGGTTCGGCCGGACGGGGACATTTTTCGCCTGCGAACAGGCCGGGATCACGCCGGACATCATCACCCTGTCCAAGGCCCTGACAGGCGGCACCATGCCCCTCGCCGCCACCATTGCCCGGAAACACGTGTTCGAGGCCTTCCTCTCGGATGATCCGCTCCATGCCCTCATGCATGGCCCGACCTTCATGGCCAATCCACTGGCCTGTGCCGTGGCCAATGCCTCGCTGGACCTGTTCGATCAGGAACCACGGCTGGAACAGGTCCAGTCCATCAGTGCCCAGATGGCAGCAGAGCTGGAACCCTGCCGCTCCCTGCCCGGCGTCAGGGATGTCCGTGTTCTGGGTGCCATCGGTGTCGTGGAACTGGAAACGCTGGATGACCCGGAGGCCCTCAAGCGGGCCTTCATCGAAAAGGGCGTCTGGGTCCGTCCCTTCCGGCGCATCGTCTATCTCACGCCCGCCTTCACCATCACGCCCGATGAGCTGAGCAGACTGACCGGCAGCATCCATCATGTCCTGAAGGACCATCTGGGATGAACACCCTCCAGTCCGCCCTTCAGGCAGCCCTGCATGAGCGGGACCGCCAGCATACCCGCCGCCATCTTGTCCCCGTGGAACAGCAGGGCGGCTCTCTGCTCCGTCAGGGCCGGAAGCTGGTTGATGTCACCTCCAACGACTATCTCGGCCTTGCGGACCATCCCCTGCTGCGCCAGAGGGCGGCAGACTGGGCGGAACGGTACGGCACGGGCGCACGGGCCTCCCGCCTTGTCAGCGGTACCCTGCCCCTGCACACGCAGCTGGAAGAAAAACTGGCCCGCTTCAAGAAAAGCGAGGCGGCCCTGCTGTTCGCCAGCGGATGGCAGGCCAATGCGTCCCTGCTCCCCGCCCTCAACCACCTGTCCCGCCAGCAGACGGGCCATCCGGCCATCCTCTTCATGGACCGCCTGAACCATGCCAGCCTGCATCATGGCTGTCTGGCGGCCGGGCTGCGGCAGGTGCGCTTCCATCATAACGATCTTGCCCATCTGGAAACCCTGCTGGACCGCCATGCCGACCAGAAGGGCCTGAAATTCGTCATCACCGAGAGTGTCTTTTCCATGGATGGAGACCGGGCCGACATCCCCGCCCTGCGGGCACTGGCAGACCGTCACGGGGCCTTCCTTTACGTTGATGAAGCCCATGCCACCGCCGTTCTGGGGCCGGGTGGGTGCGGCCTGTCCAGCGGGCTGGCGGACATCACCATGAGCACGGCCAGCAAGGCCCTGGGTGGAATGGGAGCCTTCGTGACGGGAAGTCGGGCCCTCTGCGACTATCTGGTCAATCAGGCCTCCGGCTTCATTTACAGCACGGCCCTGCCCCCTGCCTGCCTCGGGGCACTGGATGCCGCCCTTGAGATCGTCCCTTCACTGGAGGCTGAACGCCTGCATCTCCAGCATCAGGCCAGCCGTCTGCGCCAGCGACTGAATGATGCAGGGTGGAAGACAGGCCCCTCCAGCACACAGATCATTCCGGTCATGATCGGAGACAGTGAAACGGCCCTGCATGTCGCCCGTTCTCTGGAAGAAAAGGGGTTCCTCAGCATTGCCATACGCCCGCCCACCGTCCCGCCCGGCACGGCCCGCCTGCGGATCGCTCTGGAAAGCCGCCTTTCCGCCACCACCATAGACCAGCTCGGCGACGCCCTGCTGGACAGCCTGCGGAGTGTGACGCCCCGATGATGACGCTCCATTTCCTGCATGGCTGGGGCTATGATGCCAACTTCTGGACACCACTGCGGCAGCATCTGCCGGAATTCCGGCATGTCTGTGCTGATGCGGGCTATTTCGGAGCGGCGACACGGCCAGACCTGCCGGAAACTCCCTTCTGGGCCGTGGGCCATTCCGCCGGGGCCTGTTCCCTGCTGGCCCTGGAAGCACCGCACTGCCTTGGCCTCATCAGCATCAACGGCTTTGCCCGCTTCACCAGAGACGGGGATTTCCCGGACGGTGTGCCGGAACGCATCCTTCACCGCATGATCCGGCAGCTGGACCGTCAGCCACGGGATGTCCTGCACCAGTTCCGCCAGATGTGTGGAGAGACCGCCCCCGTTCTCCCCACCACCCTGGACCATGAAGCCCTGAAAACCGGTCTTGCCGCACTGGCCGGGATGGACCACCGCCCCCTCCTGCCCCGCTGGGAAGGGCGGCTCCACAGCCTGCACAGCCCGGATGACCCGCTCTCTCCTGCCAGAAACGGGCTGGGCCCCGCAGCCAATGGCATCACCCTGCCCGGCGGGCATCTTCTGCCCCTCACGCACCCGCAGGACTGCGCCATCCTTCTCAGGCGCATCATCAGGGACACTCCTCTGGCATGACATCCCACCGCAAGACCGACATTGCCGCCCGCTTTGATGCCGCCCACGATTATGAACAGGCGGCCTTCATCCAGAAACAATGCGCCCGGATGCTGGCCGGACGCATCCGCCAGAGCCATCTCCTGCACCCGCCCCGCCGGATTCTGGAATTCGGCTGCGGAACCGGCCTGCTGAGCCGTGAGCTGACGACCGCTTTCCCGCAGGCGGACCTTCACCTGACCGACCTGGCCCCTGCCATGCTGGACAGGGTCCGCCGGACTCTGGCTCCTCTACCCGCAACCGTGCATCTTTATGTCATGGATGGGGAACACCCCCAGCCACAGGATGAAACAGGTGGAGGGTTCGACCTCATCACCTCCAGCCTCTGCCTGCAATGGTTCGAGGACCGGGCCGGAGCCTTCCGTGACCTTGTGGCTCTCCTGCGGCCCGGCGGCCGACTGATGGTCAGCACCCTGCTGGCGGGCAGCCTGCATGAATGGCAGGAAAGCTGTGAAGCCGCCGCCATTCCCTGTGGCGTGCCGGACTATCCCACCCTCACGCAGCTTCAGCAGGACTGGCCACCGGGAGGGCATGGCCAATGGGACGCCTGCCCGCTCCACGACCCCAGCCCCTCGGCCCGGCACTTCCTGAAGGGGCTGCGCATGATCGGGGCGTCCCTGCCGAAAAACGGGCATCAGCCGACCCTGGGCCTGCGCAGGGCCATGCGCCATTTTGACAGCCATTTCGACCATGTGACCTATCAGGCCGCCTTCGGCGCCTTCCAGAAAGGACACTGACCACCATGCTCCTCTCCTCCCCCTCTCCTCTGCCACAGGCGGCTCCGCAAGGCGTTTTCGTCACCGGGACGGATACCGGCGTTGGCAAGACGCTCACCAGTGCCATCCTGACGAAAGCGTGGCAGGGCACATACTGGAAGCCGTTCCAGACCGGTCTGGCTGAAGAAGAAGGGGATACACCCACCGTCCAGCGTCTGACCGGCCTGCCGGACGGGCATTTCCTGCCCCCGGCCCATGCCTTTCAGGCCCCCCTGGCACCGGCTGCGGCCGGCCTGCTGGAAGGTGTGACGCTGGACCCTGACCAGCTCACCCTGCCTGCTGTCCCGCAGGCTCCGCTGATCGTGGAAGGAGCTGGTGGCCTCATGGTCCCCCTGACAGATACCATGCTGATGATCGACCTCATTGCCCGACTGGGCCTGCCCGTCATTCTGGTCACACGCAGCGGGCTGGGGACGCTCAACCACACGCTGCTCAGCCTGGAAGCCCTGTATCGACGTGATATTCCTGTCCTCGGCTTCATCACCAACGGGCCAGCCTCTCCCCAGAACAGCCAGACGCTGGAACGGCTGGGACGGACCCGGTCTCTCCATCACCTTCCCGCAATTCCCGGCACACCAGAGCCCCATGATATCAACAGGATAACGTGCCAGTTTCCGTCCTGGGAGGAAATATGGAACCTGAACAGTCCCCTTTAATCAGCATTGAGACTACATTTTTTTAATGTAATCTGCCCTGAAATTACCATTCCCTCACCCTTTGATCCCGGGTTAGACAGGGAACAGGACTGTATGGACAGGCGGGGTTTTGAAAGTACATCATGAAACTGCATCGTCGTGAACTTGTAAAAGCAGGTATGAGCCTCGGAGCAGGACTGGCTCTTGCAGGGGGACGCAGCCTGCGGGCACAGACAGTCGACGTCGCTCCGACCCATTTTGATGACGGTACCGTGCGCTCCCTGGCCCAGGCTCTGGCCGGCAGAAGCTACCATGCACCACCGAAAGACCTGCCCGACTCTCTGGCCCACATGACGTTCGACCAGTTTTCGTCCATCCAGTTCAATCCTGAAAAAACCCTCTGGGGACAGGACCATCTGGCCTTCGATGTCCAGTTCTTTCCCCGTGGCTATCTGTACAAACAGCAGGTTGATGTTTTTGAGGTCGAAAATGGCGCCGCCCACCCCATCACCTGCACAGCTGACACATTCAGCAGCCGGGATTCCTCTCTGAACGTCAGCGCCGGGGAGGGTTTCTCCGGCCTGCGCATCCGCTATGCCCTCAACCGGCCTGATGTCATGGAGGAATGTGCGGTTTTCCTCGGGGCTTCCTATTTCCGTGCCGTGGCAAAAGGGCAGAATTACGGCCTGTCTGCCCGGGGCTTTGCCAAGGATACCGGCACACCGACCGGTGAGGAATTCCCCGTTTTCCGGGCCTTCTGGCTTGAGAAGCCGGCTACGGGCAGCCAGTCCCTCGTCCTGCATGCCCTGATGGACAGCCCCTCCCTGACCGGTGCGTTCCGCTTTACCATCCGTCCCGGGGAGACGACCCTTTTTGATGTCCAGTCCACCTTCTTCCCCCGTGTGGACATCTCGGCAGGCGGCATCGCCCCACTGACAGGCATGTATTATTTCGATGCCAATGACCGGGTGCATGTGAATGACTGGCGACCTGCCGCCCATGACAGTGAAGCCCTCCAGATATGGACGGGCGCTGGCCAGAACATCTACCGCCCGCTGACCAACCCGACCGACCTCCAGCTCTCATCCTTCAGTGATGCCGGGCCCTATGGCTATGGGCTGATGCAGCGCAAACGGTCCTTCCATGATTATGAAGACCTCGCCCTGCATTACGAAAGGCGCCCCTCCTTATGGGTGGAGCCTGTCGGCAACTGGGGCAGGGGCAGTGTCAATCTGGTGGAGATTCCTACTCCCAGTGAAGTCAACGACAACATCGTATCCTTCTGGCGCCCCCAGTCCCCCATGAAGGCCGGGCAGAGCTACAACTTCACGTATCGCATGTACTGGGGCTGGGACACGCCATGGCCGACCCATCTGGCCCGCATCCATGATACCCGTGTCGGTGCCGTGACGGATCACCCCGACAGGGTCCAGTTCGTGCTGGATTTTGATGGTGAGCCGTTCCGTACACTTTCCGATCCGGCTTCCTACCACCTTGTCGCCCAGACATCGACAGGCAGCATCGGAGCCATCACACTCATGCCAAATCCGGACATCAATGGCATCCGGGCCTTCTTCCAGCTGACCCCTGGGGAGGCGAAACTCTGCGAGCTTCAGGTCCAGCTGGCCAACATGCAGGGGCCTGTTTCCGAGACATGGCTGTACCGCTGGACCCCATGAGAGAGATGCAACACACGCAGCAGACTGCTTTTCTTCCTCCCGAATCTCCCCTGCCCATGCCCGTGCAGGACCTCCACAAGGCACCGGACCGCCATGGCCGGGCCTTCTGGCGGCTCCCTACGACCCCGACGCTGCTCTGGCTGCGGCGCCTGGCCGTGTTTGGGGCTGCTTTCCTCCTGACCGGCTACAGCGTGGTCAAGATCAACGCCGTCTTCAACTCCCTGGGAACAAGCACGCTAGGGATCATCATGCTGGGGCTGTTCAGTATCCTCAGCTTCTGGATCTCCCTGTCCTGCGCCTCGGCACTCGGGGGCTTCTGGGCCATGCTGCGTCATGGCGGGCTGGGGCTTGGCATCCGCCGCACCGGCCCACTGCCGCAACTGTCCGGCAAGACCGCCATCCTGCTCCCCACCTACAATGAGCCGCCCCAGAGGGTGATGACCAATCTCCGGGCCATGCTCAAGAGCCTTCAGGAGACGGGACGGGGCGACCATTTCGACATCTTCATCCTTTCCGACACGACTGATCCAGACATCTGGGTGCAGGAAGAGCAGGCCATTCTGGACCTCCACAAACAGGATTACGCCCGCAAGCACCTGTTCTACCGCCGCCGTTTCAAGAACACGGACCGCAAGGCAGGGAATATCGGCGAATGGGTTACCCGTTTTGGCGGGGCCTACCCGGCCATGCTCACCCTGGATGCAGACAGCCTGATGGATGGTGGACTGATTGTCCGCATGGCGGCCGCCATGGAACAGCATGAGCAGGTTGGTCTCATTCAAAGCCTGCCTGTCATCGTGGGGGGACAGACACTCTTTGCCCGGATGCAGCAGTTTGCCGGACGTGTTTATGGGCCACTGATTGCACAGGGGATTGCCTGGTGGCATGGCTCGGAAGGTAATTACTGGGGCCATAATGCCATCATCCGCACGCAGGCCTTTGCCGAGCAGGCCGGTCTGCCACACCTTCCCGGCAAGCCACCTTTTGGCGGGCATATTCTGAGCCATGACTTCATCGAAGCAGCCCTGATGCGCCGTGGCGGCTGGGCCATCCACATGGTTCCGGGTCTGAGTGGTTCCTATGAGGAAAGCCCCCCTTCCCTGACGGACATTGCCGTACGGGATCGCCGCTGGTGCCAGGGGAACCTTCAGCACGCCCGTATCCTCTTCACCAGGGGGATGCACTGGGTCAGCCGGTCCCACATGCTGGTGGGCATCGGTTCTTACATCATGTCACCACTCTGGCTGCTGTTCCTGCTCTTTGGCATTCTCATTGCCTTGCAGGCACATTTCTATCATCCAGAATATTTCAGCACACAGCGCAGCCTTTACCCACATTGGCCGCACGTGGATCCCATTCTGGCCCGGCTGGTCTTCATCCAGACCATGATCGTCCTTCTGGCCCCCAAGGCTCTGGCTTTTCTTGCCATCTGTCTTGACCCCAAAGAGCGGGAACAGGCAGGTGGTGTGGTACGGCTTGGCTGGTCCATTCTGCTGGAAACGCTCATTGGGGCACTCATTGCCCCGATTGCCATGCTGATCCAGACCTCGGCCATCCTGTCCATCCTGCTGGGCCGTGATTCCGGCTGGAAGGCCCAGAACCGTGACGATGGCAGCCTGCCCTGGGCTGATACGGTGCGAAAATACTGGTTCTACAGCCTGTTCGGCCTCATTCTGAGCGCTGCGGCGTGGTCCGTGTCCCTTTCCCTGTTCCTCTGGATGCTGCCTGTCCTGATCGGCCTGCTGCTGGCCATTCCTCTTGTCGGCTTCACCAGCAGCAGCCGGATTGGTCAGGCAATGCGTAAAGCTGGTCTTCTTCTCATTCCTGAAGAAACGGCGCCACCGCCGATCATCCAGAAAGCACATGAAGAACGGAATCACCCACATCCTGTAATTGTGGAGGCTTTTCACGCTCTTCGCAGCAGTTCGGCCCTGAGACATGCCCACCTGCGGACACTGCCTCCCCCTCGGAAGCCAGGAGACCCCATCTCCGTGCCGCTGCTGACTGGCTCCCTGAAGCTTCAGGAAAGTGCAACCCTGGAAGACGCTCTGGCACAGCTGACACCAGCGGAGAAGGCTGCTGTCCTGAGCTGTAGCCATGACATTGCCATTCTGGCAGACCTCCCTGTCAGCACACCCAACCTTACAGATGCGCCACAGCACCACTGACAGTTATACATCTTGAACAAGAGTTGGAGCTGCCCTGATTTTTTTATGGGGCAGCCCCATTGTCTATAACGACGCAGAGCCCATCTCTACAGGCAGAGGTTTCCAGTCGGTATCCCACGGGACCGGCTGGGACCAACCACCATAACAGGCCCTTCGCATGGGGGCGGGAGTAGGTTCATGTCCATCAACGTTGTTTACAAAACCACGGCACGCGCAACCGGTGGCCGGGATGGGTTTGCAGAGACCACAGACGGCAGCTTCCGTGTTGACCTTGGTGTTCCCAAAGAAATGGGTGGCAATGGCAAGGGCAATAACCCGGAGCAGCTTTTTGCTGCTGGTTATTCCGCCTGTTTCCTCGGTGCCATGAAATTTGTTGCTGGTGAAGAGAAGATCGAAATTCCTGCGGACACGCATGTTCAGGCTACAGTCGGCATCGGTCCCCGCTCTGACGGCGGTTTCGGGCTGGAAGTTGCCATTGAGGTGTCCCTGCCGGGTATGGACCGGACGAAAGCCGCTGAGCTGGTGAAGAAGACGGAGTTCGTCTGCCCCTACGCCAATGCTACGAAGGGAAATATCAAGACGGTCGTTACGCTGGTCTGATTAGTTGGAACAGGGCGCTGACCCAGCGCCCTGCCCTTCTGTCTTAAGAGATTGCTTCATTGTAATGTAGCAATAGCCACGCTGACATCATGAAGGTCTCTTCTTGAATGTCGTAATGACGAGCGCCACTGCTGCCAATAGGGTAACCTGGAACCCAAATCCAAACGTAATCTGGGATATCACCTTCCTGGCCAACACTCCCGGGTCAGGCATTGAGAGCGCTTGCTGGGCAGAAAATTGCCCGAACAATCCACCCAAACCATTCATGAGCCCATTTGTAGAGCTCTGCAGGCACGCTTCCCCACAACATAGCTCTACCGTTAACAAGCAATATGCCGATGGTTCCGTATCAACTTGTTTGGGAGTATTTGTGGGTATGGATGCGGGGGTAGGATTTGAACCTACGACCTTCAGGTTATGAGCCTGACGAGCTACCGGGCTGCTCCACCCCGCGTTGGTGGGTGGTTTTTATGGGGGTGGGTGAGCGAGGGGACCTGGCGGCGACCGACTTTTCCGCTCCTTAAGGAGCAGTATCATAGGCGCTGGAGGCTTTAACGGCCGAGTTCGGGATGGGATCGGGTATGGATCCTCCGCCATGGCCACCAGGTCTTCCCGCTCACCCATGTGGGTGTTTGGGGGTGTTTTGGTTGGTGTTTTCTGGAGTGTGACTGACTACTGTGCATGTGTTCTGGTGTGTGAGAGATATGGGCGATTAGGATCAGTCAGCTACACATGTTGCCATGCTTTCACACCTGACCTATCGACGTCCTGGTCTTGGACGGCCCTGTGAGACCTAGTTTTGAGGCTGGTTTCCCGCTTAGATGCTTTCAGCGGTTATCCATTCCGAACTTAGCTACCCGGCTGTGCCGCTGGCGCGACAACCGGTGCACCAGAGGTTCGTTCATCCCGGTCCTCTCGTACTAGGGACAAATCCTCTCAAGTCTCTTACACCCACGGCAGATAGGGACCGAACTGTCTCACGACGTTCTAAACCCAGCTCACGTACCACTTTAATCGGCGAACAGCCGAACCCTTGGGACCTGCTCCAGCCCCAGGATGTGATGAGCCGACATCGAGGTGCCAAACCTCCCCGTCGATGTGGACTCTTGGGGGAGATCAGCCTGTTATCCCTAGAGTACCTTTTATCCGTTGAGCGATGGCCCATCCACGCGGGACCACCGGATCACTATGGCCGACTTTCGTCTCTGCTCGAGCTGTCACTCTCGCAGTCAGGCGGGCTTATGCCATTGCACTCGACAGCCGGTTTCCGACCGGCCTGAGCCCACCATCGCGCGCCTCCGTTATTCTTTGGGAGGCGACCGCCCCAGTCAAACTGCCCACCATACAGGGTCCCGGACCAGGCTGACTGGTCTCGGTTAGATATCAGAAAAGTTCAGGGTGGTATTTCAAGGATGGCTCCACCGGAGCTGGCGCCCTGGTTTCAAAGCCTCCCACCTATCCTACACAAAACTTTCCTGATACCACTGTAAAGCTGCAGTAAAGGTTCATAGGGTCTTTCCGTCTGACCGCGGGTACCCCGCATCTTCACGGGGAGTTCAATTTCGCTGAGCCGATGCTGGAGACAGCGGGGAAGTCGTTACGCCATTCGTGCAGGTCGGAACTTACCCGACAAGGAATTTCGCTACCTTAGGACCGTTATAGTTACGGCCGCCGTTTACCGGGGCTTCGATTCGACGCTTGCACATCTCCTCTTAACCTTCCGGCACCGGGCAGGCGTCAGACCCTATACGTCATCTTTCGATTTCGCAGAGTCCTGTGTTTTTACTAAACAGTCGCTACCCCCTGGTCTGTGCCACCCGCCGATGGTTGCCCACCAACGGGTCTCGTTTCTTCCGAAGTTACACGAGCAATTTGCCTAGTTCCTTCAGCATC